>DASTYG010000042.1:0-103120 GCA_035765105.1 Glycomyces sp. | reverse complement strand
TGGGCCTGAAGTGACCGCCGGTGCGGGGGCGTGGCCGCGCGGCCACGCCCCCGCACCGGCGTCAGAACATCCCGATCTTCTCGAAGCACGAGGCCGGGCTCCAGCCCAGCGTGGTCCCCGAGCCGACCCTGATCCACTCGTGCTCCCACGACAGGCCCGCGCAGCCGATCGTGTCGCCGCCCTCGGCGGGGGCGCACGAGCCGGCGATCTCCTCGTCGTTGTGGAGCCGCACCAGGCGCTTGGCGCCCATGCGGGTGTCGGAGAAGACCGAGACCCCGAAGGTGGCCTTCACCTTGTAGCGGCACAGCATGAGCTGCTCGTCGACCTGCGCGTCGAGCAGCACGGCCGCCTTCGCCTCCAGCGCGCGCGTCTCGTACAGCGCGGGCGCCTCCTCGCCGGGCCCGAAGGGCGTGCCGTTGCCGTGCCCGACCATCGCCACGAGCAGGACCGCGGCGGCCGCGGCCATCGCCGCCTTGGCGGCGGCGTTCACGACGGCCGCCCAGACGCCCCCGGCGCCGGGCGCCGCCCGGCCCTTCGGCCGTTCCGCAGTCGACATCGTCGCCCTCCCCTCGGCAGGGCCGGCCGCGGCGGTTCAGGCCGCGGCCGGCTCCTCTCCAGGGTGGGCTCCGGCGGGGCCGGCCTGTGGGGAAACCGGCCAGAAACCCCGCGCACAGCCGTAGTTACCGCGCTGTGACCACGACTTTGCCGAAGGATTCGCCCGAGGCCAGGCGCCGCAGCGCGGCCTCGGCGTCCGGCAGCGCGTGGGTCGAGTCGATGACGGGCCGGACGTCCCGTTCCTCGCAGAACGCGATGAGCGCGGCCAGTTCGTCCCGGGTGCCCATGGTCGAGCCGATGATCTCCAACTGCTTGAAGAACACGTGGCGCAGGTCGACGCGCGGGGCGTGGCCGCCGGTGACGCCGCAGTTGACCAGGCGTCCGCCGGGTTTGAGGGACTTGATCGAGTGCTCCATGACGGGCTCGCCGACCGAGTCGACGACGATGTCGACGCGTTCGGGCAGCCGCGCGCCGGACTCGACGGCCTCGGCGCCGATCGCGGCGGCCCGTTCGCGGCGCTCGGCCTCGCGGCCGGTGGCGTAGACGCGGGCACCCAGGGCCTTGGCCAGGACGATCGCGGCGGTGGCGACGCCGCCGCCGACGCCCTGGACGAGGACGGCGCCGCCCTCGGGCAGGCGGCCGCGGGTGGTGAGCATCCGCCAGGCGGTCAGGTAGGCGGTGGGCAGGCAGGCGGCCTCGGCGGCGCTCCAGCCCTTCGGTTTGGGCAGGAGGTTGCGGGCCGGGACGGCGACGGTTCGCGCGAGCGTGCCGGGGTAGTACTCGGAGAGGAGGGTGCGCTTGGGGTCGAGGGTCTCGTCGTCGAGCGAGGCGTCGGCGATGACGGGGTAGACCACGACCTCGTCGCCGTCGTCGGTGACGCCGACCGCGTCGGTGCCGAGGATCATCGGGCACTGCTCGGCGCGGAGGCCGACTCCGGCCAGGGCCCACAGGTCGTGGTGGTTGATCGAGGCGGCGGCGAGGCGGACGCGGGTCCAGGCCTCGGGGACGTCGGGGGGCGCGATCTCCCCGACGGTGAGCGCGGCGAACGGGTCGTCGCGGTTCACATTGCGGGCGTAGGCGGCGAGCATCGGGTATCGACCTCCGTCTTGGCGCGGCCTGCGAGTGTCTCAGGCGGCGAACACGCTGTCCATCATGGCTGTTCGAGCGATTTATGTTGTGTCTCTAACTGTAGGGGTACCCACGCTATCGGCCCTGTGAGAGGTAGGGTCGGCATTGGAATCACACCCACTGGAAAGAAGCTGGAGGGGCAATGTTCAAGCCTCTGTTCAAGCGGCTGCTGCCGCAGGTCTCGGCTTCGGCTCACTGCGATCTGCCGTGCGGGGTCTACGACCCGGCGCAGGCGCGCATCGAAGCGGAGTCGGTCAAGGCGATCTGCGAGAAGTACCAGGCCAACGAGGACCCTGAATTCCGCACTCGCGCGCTCATCATCAAGGAGCAGCGCGCCCAGCTGGTGAAGGAACACCTCTGGGTGCTGTGGACGGACTACTTCAAGCCGCCGCACTTCGAGAAGTACCCGCAGCTCCACACGCTCGTCAACGAGGCGACGAAGCTCGCGGGGGCCTCGGGCTCCAAGGGCAGCGCCGACCCGAAGGTGGCCGAGGAGATGCTGGCGAAGATCGACCAGATCGCCGAGATCTTCTGGGAGACCAAGAAGTAGGGCGTCGACCGGTCGGTCGTACTACGGCGTGGCGAAGCGCCCGCGGGGCTCGGAGGCAACGGGCCCGGCGGGCGCTTCGCCGTGTCCGGGCGGGGGCGGGCGGGGTGAAGCGGCGGACCAATCGGACGGGGCGGTCCCCGTTCGTGGGAGCCTCCCACTATTCTTTGCACCTGGAGGGAGACCAAGTGGTCTGCACAACGTCACAGGGAGCGGCGATGCCGGTGAGCGACGAACGCGAAGACGTGCTGCTGCTCGATGTCCCGACGATGGGCGATTACCTGTCGGTGCTGCCCACCGCCACCGCGGCGGTGGCGACGCGTCTCGGCTTCTCGCTCGATGAGATCGAGGACCTTCGGGCCGCCGTCAACGCTGCCGTGACCTTGCTGCTGCCGCCCGAGCCGGGCCGTCCCAGGCCGTTCCGCAGGCGCGATGCCGAGGGTTCGCTGCACTGCCGCCTGGAGGTGGGCGCCGAGGTCCTCCAGATCGTGCTCAGCCGCCCCAAGGGCGATCCGCTGCCGGAGCAGGGCTCCTACCAGTGGCAGGTGATCCGGGCCCTGACCGACGAGGTGGAGTCGGCCGCCGAGGGCTCGACTTCGACGATCCGCATCCGCCAGCAGCGCCCGTCCTCCGAGGCCGACGCCGAGACCGAAGCCCACAGGATTCACTGAGCGGGCCGCGCCGGAGTCGCGAGCCGCGCCGTCGCGCGAATACCGGGACTCTGGAGTCTTCGCCTGGTGAACGGGCACCCCGGCCGTTCGGGGACGGGGCTCGCGCCGCCGCCCTTTCGGCGTTTCGCGGCGGTTCGGGCCCGGACCGCCGTTCCGGCGCCGCCGCGGACAGCTTGAAGGCCCGGCGGATCGCCGGGCCTGTCAAGCTTTTGCCGTGTTCAATTCGAGGGATGACCGGGTCTCAAGGGTGCGAGCGGGGGCTCGGCGCTAGCTGCTGGCCTGGGCGACCAGCGGGCGCAGGGCGCCCGAACGGCGCTTGAGCTCGCGGCGCTCCAGCTCGCTCATGCCTCCCCATACACCGGCGTCCTGACCGGTCTCGAGCGCCCACCGCAGGCACTCCTCGGTCACAGGGCAGCGCCGGCAGACGTTCTTGGCCTGCTCGATCTGCGTCAAAGCCGGGCCGGTGTCCCCGATCGGGAAGAACAGTTCGGGGTCTTCGTCACGGCAGATTGCCTCGTGGCGCCAATCCATTGAAACTTCTCCTTGCTGAACTGATAAGACGTTGCTTACACGGTGTTATAACTCAGTTGTGGTTCGGCGGAAAGCGGTCCGAACGCCAACGCGCGCAATCCCGTCCGAAAATGTATTGAGGACGGTCGCACCTCGCGCGTCGCGTTCGCCCCGACCCTTCGCGGCGAGTGCCGGGATCCCGAGGAAAGGGAGCCGTTGTCTCCGCGAGTGCGCGGTCGCTCTCCGGCGTCAGCGTCATTGCTCACGCCTGGGCACAAGAGGAGAACGTCCGCCGGTGCACTGGGTCGGCCGGTCGACAATCGACGGCCCGCACTTTGACCCGACTACCTTGTGAATACTTTCACAAGGATGGGATTTGTCAAGGGTTCGACTCCGGAAATCAGCCCGGAGTGAGTGAACTCACCGCTCGGCCCGACGAATCGTCGGGCCCGGCGGACTGGTGGGCCGCAATGCGGCCGAGTCCTTCTTCCGGGCGCCGCCCAGGCCCCTACCGCGGACCGGCGGGGCGGCTTCCCTGGGACCTCTCAACGGGGTGTTCGGCCTGGCGGCCTCACCCGTGGTCGGGGGGTCGATGACAGCGAGTCGAACCGGTTTGACACACTGGTACTCAGACTGGACGAACGTTATGGCTCGCAAGTGCCGCCAAGACTGAGTACTCGGCAAAGGTACTCATCCGATGCCCGGTCAAAACGCACCGAGAATACAATATTCGCTTGTGAAGTCTCACGCCACCTTGTAAGGCGGCGAAATCAACCTTGCCCGCTCCGGGTCGACTTGTCAACACCCGCGCTCAGGTTTTCCCAAGTTGTTAGCAGGCCACCCGCAATGCTCCGGGAACCGAAGTCAATTCGAGCTCCGTGCGCTCTCCGAGATAGTCCCCGTCGAGTTGGAACGCCTGCGGGAGCGATGCGCGCAAACGGATCCATGAGAGATCGTGATGCGTGATCGCGTGCTTACCGTCCGGACCTTCCCGGCCCACCAGGAGTGAGGCGGCGGTTCGGGCGGCAGCCGACCAACCAAGTTTACGCAGAACGAGGACGTCAAGTCCAGCATTAAAGGACGCCCGCGCGTTGAGGTTCACCGGAAGGGTGCCCAGATAGGTCCACGGCGCGCAGTTCTGGACCACGACCATGCCGGTCGAGGAGTCGACTTCACCCGAAGAAAGCTCGACTTCCATCGGGTCGCCTTCCACGCCGTGCTCGTTCACCTCGGCCATGACGGCCCGGGCGTAATGCGCCCCCATGTTGCGGCCGTTGCGCCGGTACGACTCGACCCGCTTGATCACCGAGGCGTCCCAGCCCAGGCCCGCGCAGAAGGTGAACAGGCGGTCCTCCTTGTCGGTGACGGCGCGCCCCAGGCTCACCGTCCGCGGCTCGCGGCTCCGCAGCGCCCCCACAATCTCCTTGACGGCCTTGCGGCGGTCCCAGGGCAGCCCCAGGGCCCTCGCGAAGACGTTGGTGGACCCCCCGGGGAGGGGCACGAAGATCGGCGCCTCGGCGGCGGAGCGGCCCTCCGCGAGGAGCCCGTTGACCACCTCGTTGACCGTGCCGTCCCCGCCCAGGCTCAAGACCACGTCGAAGCCCTCGTCCGCCCCGCGCCGGGCCAGCTCCTCGCCGTGGCCCCGCGAATCGGTCCTCCAGACCGTCACCTCCAGGGCCGCCTCGAGCTTTTTCACCACGCGTCTGAGCCGGCGCCGAGAGGTGCTCGACGCCTTCGGGTTCGCGATGACCAGGCCACGCTGTGGCGCCGGTTGCAGGGCGTGCATAAGCGCAGCGTAGCCCGGGATACGGTGGAGGTGTGAACGAATCCGACGCCGACATGGGCACCGTCACGGAAACATCGGGTGACGACTACCGACCTTGGACCGTGATCGCGGCCGCAGGACTCTTCTGGCTCCTCGCAACCGGACTCGCCGCGGCGGGCGTATGGGGCCTCGTGCAGGTGGTGACCGGCGAGGTCGACTCCGCAAGCGCGGCAGTCGGGGTGGTGGTCATCGCCTGGCTCCTGGCCGCCTACTACTGGCTCATCGGCAGGCGGTTCACACAAGGGCGCAACATGATCGCCCAGGCGGTGTTCCAGGCGCTGCTGTGGCTGCCGGTCGGGTGGTTCCTGCGTGAGGCGGCGCACCCGGTGCTGGGGGCGGCGGCATGGGTCCTGGCGGCGGCGATGCTGGCGGTGATCCTGGCCCCGCCGACGCGCCGGGCCGTCGGTTTCGGCGAGGACCGGCCCTTCGGCGAGTGACCGGGCCGCAGGGCGCCCGCAGCGGACCACCGGGCCCCTCAGACCGCGGCGGCCCGGGAGGCGATCGCGGCGAGCAGCTCGGGCGCGGCGCCCAGCGGCGCGCCCACGTGGACGACGCCCGCCGAGCGGGCCGAGGCGACCGCCGCGTCGCACAGCTTCCCCGGGGCGATGAAATAGCAGGCCGCGGCGATGTTCGCGCTGCCCTCGGCCCGGAGCGCCGCCACGGCCTCGGCGCCGCTCGGCCCGGGCCCCGAGGCGAAGGCGGCGCGGGCCGGGACGCCCAAGCGCCTGCCCGCTTCGGCGGCGACGGCGGCCACATGGGCGCGCCCGGCGTCCACGCGGGTGCCCGCGGCGAGGACGGCGAGGCCGTCGACGCCGTCCGGCAGGCCGCGGACCAGGGCCGCGGCCAGCGACATGTCGCCGACCGGGCGGGCCACGTCCACGCTCAGGCCCGGGCGGGCCGCCACGGCGCGCCTGGCGACCTCGGGGAGGTCGGTCCGGGAGTGGTAGGCGTCGGTGAGCAGCAGCGGCAGCGCCACGGCGCGGTCGAAGCCCGCGTCGGCCAGCTCGCAGAGGACGCCGACCGGGTGGGGGTCGTTGAACTCCAGGAAGCCGACGCGGGCGCGGGCGGCCTCGGCGATGGCGCGCACGGCCGCCGGCGACCGGGGGTCGGGGCTGCCGTGCGCCACGAGGACGACCGGGGCCGTGCGGGGCGGCCCCTGAGCGCCCTCAGACATGCAGTCCGCACTCGGTCTTGTCGAACGCGGCCCAGCGGCCGGCCCGCGGGTCCTCCCCCGGGGCGGTGCGCCGGGTGCACGGCCAGCAGCCGACCGATCGGTAGCCGTCCTTCAGCAGCGGGTTGACCGGGATGTCGTAGCGCTCGATGTAGGCGAGCTGCTCGGCCTCGGTCCACTTGGCGATCGGCGCGACCTTGACCTTCCGGCGGGTGACGTCGAAGTCGACGACGCGGGTGTTCGCGCGCGTCGGCCCCTCGTCGCGGCGCAGGCCCGTGGCCCAGCCGTCGTAGTCGGCCAGGGCGGTGTTCAGCGGCAGCACCTTGCGCAGGGCGCAGCACTCGTCGGGGGCGCGCTCGAACAGCCGCGGCCCGAACTCGGCGTCCTGGGCCAGCACCGACTGGTCGGGCCGGATCGACCGCACGTTGACGTTCATCGTCGAGGCCACGAAGTCGCGGACCTGGAGGGTCTCGGGGAAGTGGAGGCCGGTGTCGAGGAAGACCACGTCGATGCCGGGGGCCACCGTCGAGGCGAGGTGGACCACGGCGGCGTCGGCCATCGACGAGGTCACGCAGAAGCGCTCGCCGAACTCGCCGACGGCCCATTCGACGATGTCGGTGGCCGAGGCGTCTTCCAATCGCGTGCCCGCCTCGGTGGCGAGGTCGCGGAGTTCGAAGGGGTCCCGGTTCGTCGTGCTGCTCATGCGTTCTACTCCGATTCGGGGTCGGGCGGCGGTTCGCCGCCGGGGTGGTGCGCTGCGGCCGCGGGGGGCGATGGCGGCGCTGCCATCATCCGGGGCGCGGCCATCCCGTGGAATTTCACGGTGAAGACGCGGGTGCAGTCCCGGCAGTGCCAGGCGCCGCGGAACTTCGCCTCGTCCGGCCGGACCGCGTCGTCCTCCGCGGGCTCGTAGGGGCGGAGGTCGGCTTCTCCGCAGTAAGGGCACTGGTAGGGGACGACGCGGCCGCTCATTTCAGCTCCGCCTCCTCGGCCCGGGAGGCCCAGTGGGCGAACGTCTCGCCTTCGGCGCGGCCGGCCATGAAGCGGCGGGTGACGCGTTCGATGTAGTCGCCGAGGTCGGCCGAGGCGACCTTGAGGCCGCGGGGCTTGCGGCCCAGCGCCACGTCGGCGGCGTGCCCGCCGCCGAGGTGGACCTGGAAGCCCTCGACCTGGCGGCCGTCGACCATGATGAGCTGGCCCTTGAGCCCGATGTCGCCGGTCTGGGTGCGGGCGCAGGCGTTGGGGCAGCCGTTGAAGTGGACCGAGATCGGCACGTCGAGGTCGGGGACGCGCTTCTCCAGCTCGGCGACCAGCTCCCGCGAGCGCTCCTTGGTGTCGACGATCGCCAGCTTGCAGAACTGGATGCCGGTGCAGGCCATGGTGGACTGGCGCCACGGCGAGGGGTTGGCGGTCAGGCCCACCGCGTCGAGGTCGGCGGCGGCCCGCTCGACGCGGTCGGCGGGGACGTCGAGCAGCAGGAGCTTCTGGAGCGAGGTGGTGCCGATGCGGTCGGAGCCGTGCTTCTCGGCGATGTCGGCGACCTGCTCCAGCATGGTGCCGCTGACGCGCCCGGCGACGGGGGCGGTGCCGATGTAGTACTTGCCGTCGCGCTGCTTGTGGATGCCGACGTGGTCGATGAGCTTCTCGGGCAGCGGCGGGGCGTCGAGGTCGGGGAGCCTGCGGCCGAGGTAGGCGTCGGATTCGAGGACCTCGCGGAACTTCTCCACGCCCCAGTCCTGGACGAGGAACTTCAGGCGGGCGCGGTTGCGCAGGCGCCGGTAGCCCCAGTCGCGGAAGATGCGGGTGACGCCGAGCCACACGTCGACGATGTCGTCCTGGGCGACCCACACGCCGAGGCGCTGGGCGAAGATCGGGTTGGTCGACAGGCCGCCGCCGACCCACAGGTCGAAGCCGGGCCCGTGCTCGGGGTGGTGGGCGCCGACCAGGGAGAAGTCGTTGGTCTCGTAGGGGTTGTCCGGGAGCCAGCCGATGGAGGTCTTGTACTTGCGCGGCAGGTTCGCCAGGCTCTTGTCGCCGATGAACCGGTCGTGGATCTCGCGGATCTGGGGGGAGGCGTCGATGACCTCGTCGGCGGCGACGCCGGCGACGGGGGAGCCGATGATGACGCGCGGGCAGTCGCCGCACGCCTCCTGGGTGTCCAGGCCGACCGCTTCGAGGCGGCGCCAGATCTCGGGGACGTCCTCGATGCGGATCCAGTGGAACTGGACGTTCTGGCGGTTGGTGAGGTCGGCGGTGTCGCGCGCGAACTCCTTGGAGATCCCGGCGATGGTGCGCAGCTGCTCGCGGTCGAGCCTGCCGCCGTCGATGCGCACGCGCATCATGAAGTAGCGGTCTTCGAGGTCCTCGTCCTCGAGCATGGCGGTCTTGCCGCCCTCGATGCCGGGGCGGCGCTGCGTGTACAGGCCCCACCAGCGGAAGCGTCCGCGCATGTCGGCGGGGTCGATCGAGTCGAATCCGCCGTGCGCGTAGACGTCCTCGATGCGCTGCCGCACATTGAGCGGGTGGTCGTCCTTCTTGGACTGCTCGTTCTTGTTGAGCGGCTCCCGGTGGCCCAGGGCCCATTGGCCCTGGCCCTTCGGACGGCTGGGTTTGCGCGTTGAGGTTGGCACAGTACTCCTGGATGCAGACACGGGTGTGGCATGGTTCGACGGCGAAGAGCCGGAAGCGGTTTAAGCGCGCATCAGACAGGCGGCGCTGAACACACGGCAGAAGTCGACGTGGCGACGTGCCACCAGTCGGAGTCCGTGTGCGCGAGACATGCCAGCAAGCATGACATAGTTCCCGGCGAACGGCATCCGCCGTCCCGGTTTCTGGACACCGCGCGACCGGGGGCGGGCGGGCCCGGGCCTGGGGACACGGCGGTCCGAGCGCGCTCCGGCGGCACGCATGGCATCGAGAAGCATCGATTCTAAGTGGGGCGCGGCCCCGCTGCGGCGGGCGCCCCGGTGCATCGCCCGGAAGCGCCGGTCCGTCACTGGAGGGAGAAGTCGACCACGGCCTCCGTGCCGCCCTCCGCGCGCGGGCTCATGTCGATGGTGCCGCGCAGCTCCCCCGTCACGAGGGTGTGGACGATCTGGAGGCCGAGCCGGTTCGAGCCCTCGATCCGGAAGCCCTCGGGCAGGCCCTTGCCCTGGTCGGAGACGGTGACGCGGAAGCTGTCGCCGTCGCGGGCGACGCCGATGACGACCTCGCCCTCCTGTCCGGGCGGGTAGGCGTGCTCGACGGCGTTCTGGATGAGCTCGTTGACGACCATGACCAGCGGCGTGGCGTACTCGCTCGGCAGCACCCCGAAGGTGCCCTCGCGCCGGAGCCGGACCTTCGACTCGGCCACCGAGACCTCCACGGCCATCGACGCGACGCGGTCGACGATCTGGTCGAAGCCGACCGACTCGTCGGAGGACTGGGCGAGCGTCTCGTGCACCAGCGCGATCGAGGCGACGCGCCGCACCGACTCCTCAAGGGAGACGCGGGCTTGCGGCGACCCGACGCGGCGCGCCTGGAGGCGCAGCAGCGCGGCGACGGTCTGGAGGTTGTTCTTGACGCGGTGGTGGATCTCGCGGATCGTGGCGTCCTTGGTGACCAGCTCGCGGTCGAGCCGCCGGACCTCGGTGATGTCGCGCACCAGGATGAGCGCGCCCGCGGCCTTGCCGCCGGGGCGCAGCGGCAGGGCCCGCATGAGCACCGTCGCGCCCTTGGCCTCGATCTCCTTGCGGCGGGGCGTGCCGCCCGCCAGGGCGTCGGCGATGCGGCGGGCCGCGTCCGCCCCGGCCTCGGGGTCGGCCGGGAGGCTGCGGGTGAGCTCGGCGAGGTCGCGGTCGCGCAGGTGCCCGGTGACGCCCATGCGCCGGTAGGCCGAGAGGGCGTTCGGGGAGGCGTAGCGGACCTGGCCGTCGGCGCCGATGCGGACCAGGCCGTCGCCGATGCGCGGCGCCGTGGTCGGCTCGCCGGGCAGCAGCGGGGGCGGGAAGCCGCCGTCGGTGAGCATCTGGACGAGGTAGTCGGCGGTCTTGAGGTAGTTGATCTCCAGGTGGGAGGGGCTGCGGGTGTCGGAGAGGTTGGTGTCGCGGGCGGCGACGGCGATGACCTGGTTGCGGTCGCGGCGGCGGACCGGGATGGCCTCGTGGCGGGCGGCGACGTCGCCGCGCCACACCGGGTCGCCCTCGCGGAAGATCCGGCCCTCGGTGAACGCGACGTTCAGGTGCCGGGCGTCCTCGCCCTCCAGGATGCGGCCGACCTGGTCCTCCTCGTAGGCGGTGGGGCCGGTGGTGGGCCGGACCTGGGCGAGGCAGACGAACCGGCCCGGGCGGTCCTTGACCGCGCCCCACAGGAGGAAGTCCGCGAAGGAGAGGTCGGCGAGCAGCTGCCATTCGGCCACGAGCCGCTGGAGGTGGGCGGCGGAGTTCGAGGTCAGGTCGGTGTGGGCGCTGACGACATCACGGAGTGTTGACACGGGGCAATACTAGCCGCGCGGTCGGCGGGGCCTCTGGACGTCGCCGTCCGCGCGGCCCGTGTGGTTCGGTGCGGCGGTCAGGGCAGCGTGATGTCCGGTTTGTCGAGTTCTTCGACGTTGACGTCCTTGAAGGTCAGGACGCGGACGTGCTTCACGAAGCGGGCCGGGCGGTACATGTCCCACACCCACGCGTCGGTCATCTCGACCTCGAAGTAGGTCTCGGCGTCAGCGCCCCTGACGTTGACCTCCACCGCGTTGGCCAGATAGAACCGCCGCTCGGTCTCGACGACGTAGGCGAACTGCCGCACGATGTCGCGGTATTCGCGGTACAGCTGGAGTTCCATGTCGGTCTCGTACTTCTCGAGGTCCTCGGCGCTCAACACTGCTCCTTTTTCTCAACGGCCACTCCCACGATAGTGCGGGCGTGAAAGCCTGTCCCCGCAGGCGTCGACATGACCGGCGAACGCGTGTGCTCCTCGTTCGGCGCGCCGGTCCGGCTTCACCGTAGGCCCCGCGCGGGCGCTCGCGCATCCGGCAGTGCCCACGACCACCTGCCGCGGCTCGAATGCCGCCGCCCGTCCGCGCCTCCGGCGGTGCGGTCGCCGCCGCGGCCTCAGGCCGCACGGTGCGCGGCCACGTTCGCGTAGGACAGCCGGTGCTGCTCGCACGGCCCCCACCGGCGCAGCGCCGCGCTGTGCGCCGCCGTCCCGTACCCCTTGTGCTCGGCGAAGCCGTAGCGGGGGTGGCGCCCGTCCAACTCGTTCATGACGCGGTCGCGGGTGACCTTCGCTACCACTCCCGCGGCGGCCACGCACGCGGCCGTCCGGTCGCCCTTGACCACGCCGAGGCTCTCGGCGGGCATCCCGGCGACGGGGAAGCCGTCGGTGAGGACGTAGCCGGGCCGCGATGCGAGCCCGGCCACGGCCAGGCGCATCCCCTCCAGGTTGCACACGCCGACCCCGCGCCGGTCGATCTCGGCCGGCTCGTAGGCGACGACGGCGATCTCGGCGCGGCTCCGGCGCAGGTGCGCGAAGACGCGTTCGCGTGCGGCCTCGGTGAGCAGCTTCGAATCGCCGAGTTCGGGCACGCGCGCGCTCGGCGGCAGGCGCACCGCGGCGACCACGAGCGGGCCCGCGCAGGCGCCGCGGCCGGCCTCGTCGACGCCGGCGACGGGTCCGAGGCCGCGCCGCTCCAGCGCCGCCTCGAGCGCGTACAGGTCGCTCTCGCGGCGCATCCGGGAAGAGGTCGGGCGCAGCACGGTCAGGACGGGGCGGGGACGTCCTCGTAGGTGTCCGGGACGGTGAACCAGGTGGCGTGGTCGAACGGCCAGAACAGCAGGAACGCCTTGCCGATGACCGAGTCGACGGGGATCGTGGAGGCGTCGACGTCGCCGCCGGTGCGGACGTAGCGCTCGCGGGAGTCGCCGGACGCCTGGCGGTGGTCCCCCATGACCCACAGTCGCCCCTCGGGCACCACCACGTCGAACTCGTCCTGCGAGGGCACGTTCTGCTTGCCGGTGACGGGGTCGGTGTAGAGGTAGTCGCCCTCGTCGAGCGCCACGCCGTTGACGGTGATCCGCCCGGCGTCGTCGCAGCACACCACGTGGTCGCCGCCGACGGCGATGACCCGCTTGATGAACTCGCCCTCGGAGGGGTCCGAGCGCCAGGACTTGGGTGCGGTGAACACGATGATCTCGCCGCGCTCGGGATCGGAGAAGCCGTAGACGAGCTTGTTGACCAGGACCCGGTCGTCGAGCTCCAGGGTGGTCTCCATGGAGCCCGAAGGGATGTAATAGGTCTGGATGACGAACGTCCGCACCACGACCGCCACCAGGATGGCCACGCCGAGCAGGATCGGCAGTTCCTTCCAGAACGAGCCCTTCTTCTTGTCGGGCTGCTGTCCGGATGAGTCCTCGGCGCCGCCGTCCGCGCCAGGCGCTTGCCCCTCTTCGATCACGGTGCGAGTCTACGCGGTCGCGCTGGGGCCTCCCGGACGCCCACGCTGCCCCGGACGGGAGGGCCGTGTTCGGCGTCACCGCCCCGGCGGGCGGGGGCGCGCGGCGGTCCGCGGGCCGGGCGGCGGCGCCGTCGCGGGCGGCGAGCGGTCCTCCGCGCCGGCGCCGGTCCAGTGGCCGGCCGCGAACCCCGCCGCCGCGCCCGAGGCGGCCGCCTCGGCGGCCGGGGCCTCCTGGCCCGGTTCCCGGCCGGTGGTGCCTTCGAGGACGTCGAAGGCGTCGGGGATCTCCAGGTTCCTGGCGCGGTCGGTCGGCCACACCAGGGCGATGGCCCTGCCGATGACGTTCTCGACCGGGACCGGCCCCTGGCAGCGCGAGTCCTGGGAGTTGCCGCGGTGGTCGCCCATGACCCAGACGTGGCCCTCGGGGATGGTCACCGGGTCGAAGCGCCGGGCGTGGCAGTTGCCGGGCGGGACGTCGAGCGGCGCGTCGTCGTAGAGGTACTCGCCCTCGTGCAGGGAGACCCCGTTGACCTGGACGTTGCCCTCCGCGTCGCAGCAGGCGACGGTGTCGCCGCCGATGGCGATGACCCGCTTGATGAAGTCCTTCTCGTCGGGTTCGGCCAGGCCGACCAGGTCGAGCACGGCGGTGCCGAAGTCGGACAGGAGCGTCCCGCCGCCCTTGGGCCGGTACTCCGGGTCCCACTCGTCGGTGCCGCGGAAGACCACGACCTCGCCGCGCTGGGGGGTGCGCAGCGTCGTGGTGAGCTTGAGGACGAGGACCTTGTCGCCCTCCTGGAGGGTCTGCTCCATCGAGCCGGAGGGGATGTAGAACGGCTGCACGGCGAAGGTGCGCAGCAGGACGGCCGCGGAGAACGCCACGACGAGCAGCAGGGGCAGCTCGACCCACAGCGAGAGGTAGTGGCGCTTGTGCGGCTGCGACAGGCGGCTCTCGGGCTCACCGTCCTTGCCGGTGCGGCGCTTCTTGGACTGGCGGGCCTCGCGCGGGTCGACCTGCTCGTGGGTGCCGGTCAAGCGGTTGTAGGCGCCGGTGACCTGCGGGTGGGAGCCGGTGCGGCCGTCGCCGACGCGGGGCATGCGCCCCGGCGGGGGCGCGGGGCGGCCGGCGGGGGGCGACGGTGCGGAGCGGTCGGCGTCGGGCGCGCCCGCGGGCTCGGGGGCGGCTCCGGCGGTGGGGCGGCCGCGGTCGGGCGCGGCGGGGCCGCGCCGCCGGGGGCGGCCGCGCGAGGACAGGGGCTTGTCCGAACCGTTGCCTGGACCGGGGAGTCGGCTCCAATCGATGCGGCGAGGCCCCTTGGCCCCGCCGTCGGGGGAACCAGGACTCATGCAGCAGAGCCTAACTGAAAACGGGAGGGATGAGGAGACCCCGGACCGATCCGGTCCGGGGTCTGCGCACTCGGCGCGGGTCAGACCTCGCGCTTCTCCTTGATCTTGGTGGCGCGCTTGCCCTTGCGCTCGCGCAGGTAGTACAGCTTCGCGCGGCGGACCTTGCCCCGGGAGAAGATCTCGATCTTGTCGACCATCGGGCCGTGGACCGGGAAGGTGCGCTCGACGCCGATGCCGAAGCTGAGCTTGCGGACGGTGAAGGTCTCGCCGAGGCCCGCGCCGTGGCGGCGGATGACGACGCCCTGGAAGACCTGGACACGCGAGCGGGCGCCTTCCTGGACGCGCACGTGCACGCGGACGGTGTCGCCGGGGCGGAAGTCGGGCACGTCGGCCCGCATGGAAGCAGCGTTCAGCTCATCCAGAACGTTCATGGTTTGCAACCTCGTTGAATAACAGTGCTCAGAAGCTTTTCACCGGGAGAGGTACCGCTTGAACGGACGGCACATCACGGCAACTTCACTACTCTGCCACATCTGCGTCGGGCAGCTCGACGCCGGCCCCGTCGAGTAGGCGCCGGTCACGTTCGTCGAGGCTATCGCGGGCGCGGCGCTCCAGCAAATCGGGTCGGGCCCGCGCGGTGCGCAGGAGGGCCTGGTCGCGGCGCCAGCGCTCGACCTTCGCGTGGTCGCCCGACAGGAGGACCGGGGGGACCTCGTGGCCGCGCCACGAGGCGGGCCTGGTGTACGCCGGGGCCTCCAGGAGGCCGTCGTTGTGGGACTCGTCGGCGAGGGAGGCGGCGTTGCCGAGCACGCCCGGCAGCAGCCGCGCGACGGCCTCGACGATCGCCAGGACGGCGACCTCGCCGCCGAAGAGGACGTAGTCGCCGATGGAGACCTCGGTGACCTCCATGTGCTCGGCGGCGTAGTCGACCACGCGCTGGTCGATGCCCTCGTAGCGGCCGCACGCGAACATCAGCCACGGCTCGGCCGCCAGCTCGCGGGCCATCGCCTGCGTGAACGGCCGCCCGGCCGGGCTGGTGACCAGCAGGCGCGGGCGGGCCCCGCCGGGCCGGTCGAGGACGAGCTCGTCGAGGCACTCGCCCCACGGCTGCGGCTTCATGACCATGCCCGCGCCGCCGCCGGCCGGGCTGCCGTCGACCGAGTGGTGGACGTCGTGGGTCCAGCGCCGCAGGTCGTGGACGTCGAGGTCGAGCAGGCCCCGGTCGCGGGCCCGGCCGATCAGGGAGAGCTCCAGGGGCTGGAGGTACTCGGGGAAGACGGTGACGATGTCGACGCGCATCACAGCTCCAGCAGGCCGGGGGGCGGGTCGACGGCGATCGTCCCGGCGTCGAGGTCGACGCCGTCGATCATCTCGTCGACGAACGGGATGGACAGCGGGTGCGTGCCGCGCCGCTTGACCACGAGCGATTCGTAGGCGGGGCCGTGGTCGACGGCCGCGACCGTCCCGACCCGCTCGCCGCCGACGGTGACGACCGTCAGGCCGATCAGGTCGGTGTCGTGGAACTCGTCGGACTCGAGCTCCTCGGCGGGGTCCACGTCGAGGCTCAGGAGGGTGCCGCGCAGCGCCTCGGCCGCGTCGCGCCCGCGCACCCCTTCGAGGGTGAGCATGGGGCGGCCCTGGTGCCAGCGGACGGTCTCGGCCCGCAGCGCGCCCTTCGGCGTGGCGTACTCGGTGCCGGGCCGGAACCGCTCCTCGGGGTCGTCGGTGCGGATCTCGACGACGACCTCGCCGCGCACCCCGTGCGGGCGCACGATCCGGCCGACCACGACCTGTACCAATGGGAATTCCTCTCAGCGAAGCGCGCGGGGCGCGGGGGCGTCCGGGGACCGGGGGGCAATGCGAACGGCCCCGAGGCGCGCCTCGGGGCCGTGCTCTTGCAGGGGTGCCCGGCGCGTCGGCGACCGGGCGCGCCCTCAATAGGAATCGACGACCTCAACGCGGATGCCGCGACCACCGATCGAGCCGATGATCTGCCGCAGGGCGTTGACGGTCCGACCACCCCGGCCGATGACGGTCCCGAGGTCGTCCGGGTTGACCCGGACCTCGAGCCGTTTACCGCGACGGGAGTCGACCAGACGGACCCGGACGTCGTCGGGGTGGTCGACGATGCCCTTCACAAGGTGTTCAAGCGCTGGCCGCAACACGGTTACTCCCCTTTGTCTTCAGAAGCGTTGGCCTCGCCGGCCGTTGCCTCGGCCGGAGCCTCGGCGGTCTCGTCGGCCTTGACCTCTTCAGTCTTAGCGGACTCGTCCTTCTTCTCGGCGGACTTCTTGGACTTCGACGCCGTCTTCTTCGCGGACTTCTTGGCCTCGGCCTCCTCGGCGGCCTTGGCCGGGTCGATGCCCGCGTCCTTCAGCGCGCCGGAGTACAGCTCGGTCTTGTCGGTCTTCGCCTCGGCGGTCTGGAGCGGGGCCGGGGCCGGCAGGCCCTTGAACTGCTGCCAGTCGCCGGTCTTGCAGAGCAGGCGCTTGACCGGCTCGGAAGGCTGGGCGCCGACCGAGAGCCAGTGCTGGATCCGCTCGGACTTGACCTCGATCCGAGACGGGTTCTCCTTCGGGTGGTAGATCCCGACGTTCTCAATGACCTTGCCGTCGCGCTTGACGCGCGAGTCGGCGACGACGATGCGGTACTGCGGGGTACGAATCTTCCCCATCCGCGTGAGTCGAATCTTTACTGCCACGTTCTTGTAACTCCTGTTATAAGGATCACGACGGCGCAGCCGCGTTCCATGTGGAGATGGTGGATTGCTGCGGCGCCAAAACCTGGCTTTGCGTCACGGTTGTTGAGAGGGCACCCGTCCCAAAGCTCATTACAGCCACGAAGTGTAGCGCACCGGGGGTTCAGTACGACCGTGCGAGGTAGGCGATGAGACCGTCCTCATCCAGTGCGTCCGGCACGGAGCCGTCGGCGCGCTGGAGGACGCGGACCGTCACCCCCGAGGCGGCGGCCTTCGCCTCGCCCTCGACGCCGCACGCGTCCCACGCCAGGCGCGCGTAGCCGGTCTGCGCGGCCTCGATCGCCTCCTCGACGGTGGCGGCGTCGGCGGTGCGGGACTCGCGGTGGCGCAGCGCCTCGTCCCACAGCGCCTGCTGCGCGGCTTCGAGCGCCGCGGCGACGGCCTCGGCGAGCATCCCCAGCGGGATGGTCTGCTTGGCGCCCTCGACGCGGCTGACGAGGGTGGCCTCGCCGTTCTTGAGGTCGCGGGGGCCGATCTCGATGCGGACCGGGTAGCCCTTGAGCTCGGCGTCGACCGCGCGGCGGCCGAAGGCGACGTCGCCGCGCAGGTCGAGCTTGGCGCGCACGCCCGCGTCCTTGAGGTCCGCGTGGATCTTCCTGGCCGCGGCGTGGACCTCGTCGCCGTCCTTCACGACCATGACGTGGGCCTGGACGGGGGCCAGGCGGGGCGGGACGCGGAGCCCGGCGTCGTCGCCGTGGCCCATGATGAGGCCGCCGACCATGCGGGTCGAGGTGCCCCAGGAGGTGGTCCACCCGTGGTGCTGCCGCCCGTCGGCGCCGAGGTACTGGATGTCGAACGCCTTGGCGAAGTTCTGGCCCAGCTCGTGCGAGGTGCCCATCTGGAGGGCCTTGCCGTCGCGCATGAGCGCCTCGACCGCGAAGGTGTTGAGGGCGCCGGCGAAGCGCTCGGCCTCGGTCTTGATGCCGCGCAGGACCGGCAGGGCCAGCACGTTCTCCATGAAGTCGGCGTAGACGTCGTGGAGGATGCGCAGCGTGAACGCGTGGGCCTCATCGTAGGTGGCGTGGACGGTGTGCCCCTCCTGCCACAGGAACTCCGAGGAGCGCAGGAACAGGCGGGTGCGCAGCTCGTAGCGCATGACGTTGCACCACTGGTTGAGCAGCAGCGGCAGGTCGCGGTAGGACTTGACCCACTTCGACATGTACTCGCCGATGACGGTCTCGGAGGTGGGGCGGACCGCCAGGGGCTCTTCGAGCTGCTTGCCGCCGCCGTGGGTGACCATCCACAGCTCGGGCGCGAAGCCCTCGACGTGGTTGGCCTCCTTCTGGAAGTAGGACTCGGGGATCAGCAGGGGGAACGAGGCGTTCTCTGTGCCGGTCTCCTTGATGCGCTCGTCCATCTCGTCGACCATGCGCTCCCACAGCGCGAACCCGGACGGCCGGATCACCTGCTGGCCCTTGGCCGGGCCGTTCTCGGCCAGCTGGGCTTTGGCGACGACGTCCTGGTACCAGCGAGGGAAGTCCTCGCTCTGCGGTGTGAGTACTTTGGCCATGGTCAGAGATTCTACGGGCAGGTCCGGCGGGGCCGCGCCGGCCGTGAGGACCGGCGGCGGGCAGGCCGCGGTGCGGCCCGCCGGCGGGGCCCGGGCCGGTCATCCGGCCGACCTCCGTCCTCCTCGGGGAGGAGGCGCGACGGGGTCCGAACCGGCCCTACGGCGGACCGTTGGAAAGGCCCCCGTCGAATAAGCTGACGAGGTGACAACACCCATGCTCGCCGAGAACCGCGGCCTGACCGCATCGGAAGTGGCCGAGCGCGTCGAGGCCGGGGCCGTGAACCAGGCCAAGCGGCACACGAGTCGGCCGCTGTCGGCGATTCTGCGCGCGAACTTCTTCACCCCCGTCAACGCGCTGATCGGCGTGCTCGCGGTCATCGCGCTCACCTTCAGCGACTGGAAGCAGACGCTGTTCGCGGGCGTCATCCTCGCCAACATCGCGATCGGGACCGTGCAGGAGCTGCGGGCCAAGCGGACGCTGGACAAGCTGTCGCTGGTCAACCGGTCGAACGCGAGGGTCGTGCGCGACGGGGCGACGGTGGAGATCGACCCGGCGTCGATCGTGCGCGACGACCTGGTCGCGGTCGTGCCCGGCGACCGCATCGTCGTCGACGGCCCGGTCGTGGAGTCCAGGAACCTGGAGATCGACGAGTCGCTGCTGACCGGCGAGGCCGACCCGGTGGCGAAGGCGCCGGGCGACCAGGTCCAGTCGGGGTCGTTCGTCGTGGCGGGCACCGGCACCTTCCGGGCCGAGAAGATCGGCGCGGAGTCGTACGCCGCCAGGCTGGTCGAGGAGGCGAGCCGGTTCAAGCGGACGAACTCGCAGCTCCAGACCGCCATCAACCGCTTCATCAAGCTCATCTCGTGGCTCATCGTCCCCGTGGCGGTCCTGCTCATCGTCAGCCAGCTCGCCGACCAGGAGAACTGGCAGGACTCGATCGTCTCCACCGTGGCCGGGATCGTGCCGATGATCCCCGAGGGCCTGGTCCTGCTCACCTCCGTCGCGTTCGCCGTGGGCATCATCCGGCTCGGGCGGCGGCAGTGCCTCGTGCAGGAGCTGCCCGCGATCGAGGGCCTGGCCCGCACCGACGTGCTGTGCCTGGACAAGACCGGGACGCTCACCGAGGGCGGCATGGACGTCGAGGAGATCCGGCCGCTGAGCGGCGACGCCCAGGAGGCGCTCGCGGCCCTGGCGGCCTCCGACGACAGTCCGAACCCGACGATGCTGGCCGTCGCCGAGCACCTGGAGCGGGAGCACGTGGGCGACCCGGGGTGGCGGGTCATCGAGTCGATGCCGTTCTCCTCGGCGCGCAAGTGGAGCGGGGTGCGGTTCACCGACCACGGGACGTGGCTGATCGGCGCGCCCGACGTGCTGCTCGACTCCGACGACCCGGTGGCGCTGGAGGCCGACATGCTCGCGGCGCAGGGCCTGCGGGTCCTGGCGCTGGTGACGGCCGAGTCGGCGTCGACGACCGGCGGCGCGGCGGGCATCGAGCCCAAGGCGCTGGTGGTGCTGCGGCAGCGGCTGCGCCCGACCGCGGCGGCGACGCTGGACTACTTCAAGGAGCAGGGCGTCGCGATCAAGATCATCTCCGGCGACTCCCCCGCCGCGGTGGGCGCGGTGGCCGCGCAGCTGGGCGTCGAGGGCGCGGGCGACACGATCGACGCGCGCCGCCTCCCCGAGGACCCCGAGGAGCTCGCCGACCTGCTGGAGCGCAACACGATCTTCGGGCGGGTCCAGCCGCACCAGAAGCGCGACTTCGTCAAGGCGCTCCAGGCGCGGGGGCGCACGGTCGCGATGACCGGCGACGGCGTCAACGACGTCCTGGCGCTCAAGGACGCCGACCTGGGCATCGCGATGGGCTCGGGTTCGCCCGCGGCGCGCTCGGTGGCCCAGGTGGTGCTGCTCGACGACGAGTTCGCGACGCTGCCGCACGTGGTGGCGGAGGGCCGCCGCGTGCTGGGGAACATCGAGCGCGTCTCGAACCTGTTCCTGACCAAGACGGTGTACGCGATCACGCTGGCGCTGCTGGTGGGCGTCGGCGCGATCATCGCGTGGGGGACGGGCGGGGACCAGCTGCCGTATCCGTTCAACCCGCTGCACCAGAGCCTGCTGAACGTGTTCACGATCGGCATTCCGGCGTTCTTCCTGGCGCTGGCGCCGACGTTCGACCGGGCCAGGCCGGGCTTCATCAACAGGGTGCTGCACTTCGCGATCCCGGCGGGCCTGGCGTGCGCGATCCCGACGTTCATCGTCTACCTCGCGTCGCTGCGGCACGGGGGGCCGCACATCGACACGCAGACCACGGCGGGCATCACGTTGTTCTCGATCGCCTTGGCGGCCTTGGCGATCGTCGCCAAGCCGTACACGTGGTGGAAGTTCCTGCTGGTGGCGGCCTGCGGGACGGCGTTCCTGACGGTCCTGTCGATCCCGATCCTCGCCGACTTCTACGAGCTGCGCCTGCCGGGGGTGTGGAACACGACCGCGGCGCTCATCGCGATCGCCTCGGGCATAGCGGCCCTGATCCTGTGGCTGGTCATCCGCCCCAAGCGCCACGCCGCATAGACGGAGGTCCTCCGGGCCGCCGCGCACGACCCGGAGGATCGAGGGGTACCGGCCCCCGAACCGAGAGGCTCTGATGAAGGCGATCCCGTTCGATCAGTTCATCGCCGCCCCTGCCACGGCCTTCGACCACGTCGTAGGCGATCGCGAGGAGGTGATCGTCACCCGTGAGGGCCATGAGGCGGTGGTCGTAGTGGCGCTCGACGAATACGAGTCGCTGCGGGAGGCCCTCCACGTGATGAGCAGCCCGGCCAACGCCCGCAGACTGCTCGACTCCATCGAGGAGCTCGAGAGCGGTCGCGGCACCGGGCGCGACATGTTCGCGTGAGCGCCGGCCTTCGCGCGGCGGTCCTCCCTCCCCGCATGCTGTGTTTCGTGTCACTGCTACATCGGATGTAGCGGGGCGAGCGGGGGCTTGTGTCGGAGGTGTAGCGCCTACTGGGTGACAGAGAAATCCATCCAGGAGGCCATCATGGCGAACCGCGAGATCGCGATCCGGGCCGAAGGGCTCGTCAAGCACTTCAAGGAGATCAAGGCCGTCGACGGCGTCGACCTGGCCGTCCCGGCCGGGACCGTGTACGGCGTCCTCGGGCCCAACGGCGCCGGGAAGACCACCACCGTCCGGATGCTGGCCACCCTGCTGCGTCCCGACGCCGGCACCGCGAGCGTCTTCGGCCACGACATCACCGCCGACGCCGCCGCGGTCCGCACGCAGGTGAGCCTCACCGGCCAGTACGCCTCGCTCGACGAGGACCTCACCGGCGTCGAGAACCTGATCCTCCTGGCGCGCCTCTACGGCTACGCCAAGCCCGCCGCCCGCTCCCGCGCCGACGACCTCCTCGACGCGTTCGGGCTCGCCTACGCGGCCGGGAAGCAGGTCAAGTCCTACTCGGGGGGCATGCGCCGCCGGCTCGACATCGCCGCCTCGATCATCATCACGCCCCGGCTGCTGTTCCTCGACGAGCCCACCACCGGCCTCGACCCGCGCAGCCGCAACCAGGTGTGGGAGGTCGTGCGCACCATCGTCGGCGAGGGCACCACCGTGATGCTCACCACCCAGTACCTGGAGGAGGCCGACCAGCTCGCGGGCCGCATCGCGGTCATCGACACCGGCAAGGTCATCGCCGAGGGCACCCCCGGCGAGCTGAAGTCCTCCGTCGGCGCCGGGTCGATCAAGCTGCGGCTGCACCACACCGACCAGCGCGAGCACGCGCGGAAGGTGCTGGCCGGGGCGCTCGGCGCCGAGGTCGAGTTCGACGACGACCCGGTGGCGCTCACCGCGATGCTCAAGCCGGGCGAGGACACCGCCGCGCAGGGCTCGCACGCCCTCGGCGAACTGGCGAAGGCCGGCATCCTCGTCGACGACTTCTCGCTGGGCCAGCCGAGCCTCGACGAGGTGTTCCTCTCGCTCACCGACCGCGTCGACGCCTGAGCCCCGAATACTTGAGAAAGGAAGGCCATCATGGCGTTCACCGACACCAAGACGAAATCCGATAACGAGTCCTCGTCGCCGGTCGCGAAGGACCGGCTCCAGAAGCTGCTGGCGACGGGCGAGCGGCCCGCCGAGCCCTCAGCGTGGACCTCGGTGCGGGCGTTCGGCTGGCGCGCGATGCTGAAGATCAAGCACGTGCCCGAGCAGCTGGGCGACATCCTGCTCTTCCCGATCATCATGCTGCTGATGTTCACCTACCTGTTCGGCGGCGCGATCGCCGGCGACACCGGCGCTTACCTCCAGTTCCTGCTGCCGGGCATCATGGTCATGAGCATCGTGATGACCACGATGTACACGGGCATGTCGGTCAACATCGACATCAACAAGGGCGTGTTCGACCGGTTCCGGACGCTGCCGATCTGGCGGGCCTCGCCGATGGTCGGCTACCTGCTGGCCGACGTGTTCCGCTACGCCGCGGCCGGGGCGGTCATGTTCGGCACCGGCCTGGTCATGGGCTACCGTCCCGACGGCGGCGCCGCGGGCGTCCTGCTGGGCGTCGGGCTGCTGCTGGTCTTCTGCTTCGCGTTCTCGTGGCTGTGGACCTGGCTGGGCATGATCTGCCGCTCGGAGAAGACGGTCATGTCGATCTCGATGTCGATCCTGTTCCCGATGACGTTCCTGTCGAACGTGATGGTCGACCCGGCGACGATGCCCGGCTGGCTCCGGCCGATCGCGGCGAACACGCCGATCAGCCAGCTCGTGGACGGCGTCCGGGGCCTGTTCGACGGGCGGACGGACAGCGGCGCGATCGCCACGACGCTGATCTGGTCGGCCGCGTTCGTCGCCGTGTTCGGGTTCTTGACCATCCAGGCCTACAACCGCAAATGAACCACCACTGAGAACACCCGGCGGGGCCGGGCGGGACGCTTCCGCGAGCGCCCCGCCCGGCCTCACTGCCTTCGCGAGGGCCCGGCGGTCACAGGTGCCAGCGGGGGGCGTCCGCGCCGGGCCGGTAGGCGCAGCTCGCCCCGGTGGCGACCGTCTCCCGCAGGTGGGCGGCGAGCGCCGGGTGGCGCTCTTCGAGCTTCCTGAGGGTGTTGCGGATCCGGTTGGTGACGGTCTTGCGGGCCCGTTCGGCGTTGTCGCCCAGGCGGCGCGAGCGGCCGCCGAGCCCGGTGGCGGACTTGAGCTGCTCGATCAGGGCCCCGCGTTCGGCGTCGAGGACGGCCGCGCGGGCGTCCTCGCCGAGCGCGGCGGCGGTGTCGATCTGCTCGTCGAGCGCCTCCAGGTGGTCGCGGTAGCGGGCGCGGGCCTCGGCGTCGAGGAGGTCGTCGCCGCCGAAGCGGGCGTCGGCGGCGAGCGCGGCCCCGGCCTCGGGGTCGAGCAATTCGGCCGCCGAGACCTCCACGTGGGGGCGCTGGAGCAGGCGGTGCAGGTCCGCCAGGCCCTTGGTGTGCGGCAGGTGGACGGTGCGGCCGTCGTACCGCAGGGTCCAGGTCGCGCCCTCGCGGCGGAAGACGTCGCCGGTCGCCTCGGGGGACGCCTCGGGGACGAGCACGGTGAGGGCGGCGGCGTCCTTGCGGGCGCGTTCGGCCCAGTGCCGGGCGCCGAGCCGTTCGCACTGCTCGATCGCGAACGCGAAGTGCGCCGCGGCGCGGGCCGTGTCGCCCGCCGCGGCGGCCAGCATCCCGAGCCAGTAGCTGACGGGCCCGTTGACGCTGGTGCCCCAGAGGGCGACGAGCCATTCGGATTCATGGGGGCCGAGGCATTCGCGCAGCCGGGCGATCATGTCGGCGTCGCCATCGGCCACGGCGAGTTCGGCCTCGAACCGCAGCAGCAGCGATTCCCACGCGTCGTGCAGGGGCAGGCCGCGGTCGAGGCGCGCGTGGATGCCGCGGGCGTGGTCGAGGTCGCCGCGCCGCAGCGCGGTCATCGCGTTGAGGAGGTCCGCGTGCCACAGGCCGGCGGTCGAGCCCCACAGGGGCGAGGGGGCCTCGGGTATGTCGCCTCGCGCCATCCGCAGTTCCCATCGCATGTGGTGCAGCATGGGCGCGTGCATCGTGTCGTCGCCGGCCAGCGCCAGGGCGTCGGCGAGATGCGCTTCGGCGTCTTCGAACCGGCCCTGGACCATGTCGAGGACGGCGAGGTCGACCGCGACGGCGCTCTGCCAGCGCTCGGAGCCGCTCTCCTCGGCGCGGACGCGGAAGCGCTCGGCCTGGGCGAGGTAGGCCGGGTCGCCCTGCTCCAGGAGCACGACCCATCCGAGGGACTCCGCGTAGAGGCGCATGTCCGTGTCGCCGCTGCGGCCGGTGACCTCGATGAGCTCTTCGACGATGCGCTGCCGTTCGGCGGCGGTGCCCGGCCCCCAGTTCAGGGAGTGCATGGTCCAGAGTCCGAAGGCGAGATCCTCGTCGGACCCGGCGTCGCGGGCGGCGAGCATGTACCGGTAGAGCAGGCGACTGGTCAGTTCCTCGTGGCCGAGCCCGGGGTCGGGGGCCTCCCCGGTGAGCGCTTCGTAGGCGGCGGTCTTGAGGCGGACGAGCTCGTCGACGCGCTCGTCCTGCGGCGCCTCCACCGCGGCCCGGGTGAGCAGCATGGGGTCGCCGGAGTCCGCGGCCTCGGAGAGGACCCGCTCGTAGACGAGGCGGGCCTCGCTCTCGCGGCGCGCCCAGGTGAGGGCCTCGCCCAGCTCGAGCCGCAGCAGGACGCGCCTGCGCGTCATCTCGGGGGCGCAGCGTTCGAGGGCGCGGCGGAAGTACTTCTCGGCGCCGCCGAGGGCGAAGCAGGCGTTGGCCTCCTCGCCCGCGCGGGCGAGGAGGTCGACGGCGGTCTCCGGGTCGAGGTCGTCCCCGGCGAGCCAGGCGTGGTGGGCGAGCTCGGTGGTGAGCATGAGCCGCTGGAGCGCTTCGTCGGCGACCAGCGCGCGGACGATGCAGCCGTGGTGGTGGGCGGTCTCCTCGGCGTTCATGCTGCGGTACAGCGTCTCGCGGACCAGGTCGTGGACGAAGACGTACCGGTCCCGCTCGCGGCGGATGAGCCTGGTCTGGCAGGCGGTGTCGAGCGCGTCCTCGATCCGGTGGACGTCGATCCCGGCGGCCTGGGCCATGACGGCCGGGTGGAACTCGCGGCCGCCGACGGAGGCGAGGGTGAGCATCCGCAGCAGCGGCTCGGGCAGCTGGTCGAGGCGCCGCTGGAGCGCGCCGCGCATCCCGGCGGTGGTGGCGTCGACGCGCTGCCCCGAGGCCCACAGCCGCGCGGTCTGCTCGACGAAGAAGGGGTTGCCACCGGTGCGGCGGGTGATCTCGGCGAGGACGTCGGGCTCGGGGACGGCGCCGACGGTGGCGCGGACGAGTGCGGCGACGCCGGTCTCGTCGAGCCCGTCGAGGGCGATGACGGTGGCCTTGGCGACCAGCGGCAGCATCCGGGCGCGGAGGCGGTGGCCGGGGTCGATCTCGGAGTCGCGGTAGGTGGCGACGAACAGGACCCGTTCGAACCAGGTGTGCTGGGCGGCGAACTTGAGCAGTTCGATGCTGCCGGGGTCGGCGAAGTGGAGGTCGTCGAGGACGAGCAGCAGGGGGCTGCGCTGGGAGGCGGCGATGAGCAGCTGGGTGACCGCGTCGAACAGCTCGAACTCGCCGGGCACGGCGCCGTCGGCCTCGCCCAGGAGCGCGGCGATCGGGGGCGAGTCGGTGGGCAGCTCCCGCCAGGCCCGCTCGCCGAACCGCCCGCGGAGGGAGCGGAGGATCTGCGTCCACAGCCAGTATTCGGGGACGGCCTCGGATTCCCACGAGGTGGCGAAGGCGAGCAGGAGTTCGCCGCGGCGGCCGGCGGCGACGTCGGTGACGAGCGTGGACTTGCCGATGCCGGCCTCGCCGGTGAGCAGGACGAGACCGCCGTGGCTGGCGGCGGTCCGCTCCATCGCCGCGCGCAGGGTCGCGGCCGGGTGGTCCCGGCCGATCAGGAGCGAGTCGGTCACCCGACAAGTGTGGCCCGGGGGTGCGACAGGCGCCAGTTGTTTGATCGAGAGACGCCACTGCCGGTAACGAACGGCACACCTTGCCATTACGGCAGATCGTTCCCGTGAACCTCCACATGGTCCACGGCCCGTGCATATAGTCCGAGTCGGAGTGGACAACTCCGCGACGCCGGGGCGGGGGCCGCTGACCGCGGCCCGCCGACAGCCCCTGCGCGACACGCCGAACATACACGGGGGAAGTTCGAATGGCGCAGTCCACAACGAGCACATCAGGAAAGATCTGGCGGACCGTCCTCACCGGAGCGGCCGTCATCCCGATCGCGGTCCTCGCCGCGGCACCGGCCGTGGGGGCGGCCGTGACGGAGGCGTCCGGGCCCGCCGACGCCGAGCAGGAGCCGATCCAGGCCCCGGTCGAAGTGCCGGCCGAGGTGCCGGACCAGACCCAGGCCCTGCGGGACCTCGACTCGTGTCTGACCGAGCTCGAAGCGCTGGTGGGCGAGGCGCCCGCACCCGCTCCCGCCGCGCCCGCGCCGGGCGTGGGCGCGGCCGAGCAGCTGCCGGTCGAGGTGCCGGACCAGGCGCCGGTCGAAGTGCCCGCCGAAGTGCCGGACCTCGTCTCGCTGGTCGACACGTGCCAGGCGCTCCTGGAGACGGCGCAGGGGACCGCGCCGGCCGCGGAGCCGGCGCCGCAGGAGCTGCCCGCGGGTTAGCGGGCACAGGGAAGCGAAAAGGGTCCGCGGCCGTCGGCCGCGGACCCTTTTCGCGTCGTCGGAGGCGTCGTTCAGGCGAGGCGCTCGGCGGCGGCGGCGACGGCCGCGTCGGTGGCGGTCAGCGCCACCCGCACGTGCTCGGCGCCCTTCGCCCCGTAGAACTCGCCGGGGGCGGCCAGGATGCCGCGCTCGGCCAGGCGGTCGACGGTCGCCCAGCAGTCCTCGCCCCGGGTGGCCCACAGGTACAGGCCCGCGTGGGAGTCGTCGATGCCGAACCCGGCGGCCTCCAGGGCCGCGCGCAGGACCGTGCGCCGCGATTCGTAGCGCAGGCGCTGCTCGACGGCGTGCTCCTCGTCCTGGAGCGCCGCGATCGTGGCCCGCTGGACCGCCCAGGGCACCATGAACCCCGAGTGGCGGCGGATCTCCAGCAGGTCGGCGATGATCGCCGGGTCGCCGGCGAGGAACGCCGAGCGGTAGCCGGCCAGGTTCGACCGCTTCGAGAGCGAGTGCGCGGCGAGCAGCCCGGTGAGGTCGCCGTCGTTGACCGCCGGGTCGAGGATCGACACCGGCGGACGGCCGGGGTCCCAGCCGAGCGTGTGGTAGCACTCGTCGGAGGCGAGCACGACGCCGTGCTCGCGGGCCCAGCGCACCAGGCCGCGCAGGTACTCGGCCGAGGCGACCGCGCCGGTGGGGTTGGTCGGGTAGTTGATCCAGGCCAGCCGCAGCCGCGGGCCGGCGGCGTCGCGGGGGTCGGCCACCGGCAGCGCCTCGGCCCGGGCCATCAGCGCCCCGATCCGGTACGTCGGGTAGGCGATCTCGGGGTACGCGACCGCCTCGCCGGGGCCGACGCCCAGTTGGGCGGGCAGGTTCGCGACCAGTTCCTTGGAGCCGACGGTGGGCAGGACCGCCACGTCCGGCCCGACGCCGGTGTGGCGCCGGAGCCACGACCGGATCGCCTCGCGGAACTCGGCGGGGCCCGCCACGGTCGGGTAGCCGGGCCGGTCGGCCGCCTCGCACAGCGCCCGCCGGATGGCGGGAGCGACCTCGTCGACGGGCGCGCCGACCGAGAGGTCGATCAGGCCCTGCTCGTGCGACGCCGCGCGTTCCTTGAAGGGGGCCAGAAGGTCCCACGGGAACTCGGGGAGCCGCCGGGCGGGCGAGGCGCTGTGGAGACGGCGGTAGGCCACCGCGGCTACCCCTCGTTCTTCGGCTGCCCGGCCACGAACGGGTGGTCCGCGTCGATCTTGCCGACCTTGGAGGCGCCGCCGGGGCTGCCGAGGTCGTCGAAGAAGTCGTAGTTGGCCTTGGTGTAGCCGTCCCACTCGTCGGGGACGTCGTCTTCGTAGAAGATCGCCTCCACCGGGCACACCGGCTCGCACGCCCCGCAGTCGACGCACTCGTCGGGGTGGATGTAGAGCATCCTGTTGCCTTCGTAGATGCAGTCGACCGGGCATTCCTCGATGCAAGCCTTGTCGAGCACATCCACGCACGGCTCGGCGATGATGTAAGTCACGAGTCGTCCTTCCTACGGCGCGCAGTCGGGCGGACTGCGCTGCGATGAGCGTAAAGCGTATTCGTTGTAGCAAACCCGAAGGTAAGGGGTGCGCCAGATGTTGGGACCTGAACACATCGGCCGCCGGGTGGTGGTCCGAGCGAGGTCGGCGGACCCCGCCCCCGGCCGCCGGTTCCGCGATGTCACCGGTGAGCTTATCGAGATCGGCGCGGATCGGCTGCGGGTCCTGGCCGCCCCGGGGACCGTGGTCACCGTGGCGTCCGCGGACGTCGTCGCCGCCAAGCCCATCGGGGCCAAGCCCACGCCGTTCTCGGAGATCCTCGAACTGGAGCGGCTCTTGGCCGCCGGTTGGCCCGCCGTGGAATCGGTGGAGTCGGACGGTTGGCTCCTACGCTACTCCGACGGGTTCTCGCGCCGTGCGAACTCCGTGCTGGCCGTGACCGAACCGGACTCGGGACTGGACGCGGCGATCGCCGGGGTCGAGCGCTGGTACGCCGAGCGGGGCGCCAGGCCCCTGTTCGCGGTGGCGCTGCCGGTGGCCCGCAGGCTCGACCAGGCCCTCGCCGAACGCGGCTGGGCCGCCGAGGGGCGCACCGCGGTGCTGACCAGGGCCGCCGCGGGCGGCGACTACGCGGGCGAGGCGGTGATCGCGCACGAGCCGAGCGCCGAGATGCTGGAGCAGCTGGGGCGCGGGCGGCCCGAGGCGGCGGCGAAGGTCCTCGGCTCGGGGCCGCGCCGGGCGTACGCCGAGATCAGGCGGGACGGGGCGCTGGCCGCGCGCGGCCGGGCCGCGCTCGAAGGGGACACGGCGGCGGTCTCGGGGATCGGCACGCTCCCCGGGCACCGGCGGCGGGGCCTGGGCGGGGAGGTCCTGGAGGCGCTGGCGGCGTGGGCGGCCCGGGCCGGGGCGGGGCGGATCGCGTTGCAGGTCGAGACCGACAACGAGGCGGCCCTGGGGCTGTACGGGAGGCTGGGCTTCGCCGAGCGCTACCGCTACCACTACCGGGGCCGGTGAGCCGGGGCGGCCCGGCCGGGCTCAGGCCCTGGCGGGGTTGGCCTTCTTCTCGAAGGCGATCTTGGTCGCCTTGAGTTCGCGGCCGTAGTGGTCGACGCCCAGGGCCATGACGATGAGGTAGCCGATGAACGCGCCCGTCGCCAGGGACACGAAGTAGAGCAGGACCTGCGAGAAGACCCCGTCGAGGGTCGGGTAGGCGTCGCCCGCGAGGACCGGGTTGAGCAGGACCGCGAGCAGCGTGGTGACCACGAAGACCGGCAGCAGCTCGGGCACGATCTCCTGGCGGCGGCGGCGCACGCCCCACCACACGCCCGCCACGAGGGCCACGGCGACCATCGCCAGGTAGGTGGTGGTGGCGACCGCGTCGAAGACCGCGGTCATCGCCTGGGCCTCTTCGTAGACCCGCACGGCGAGGACGCGTCCGATGAGGTTGGCGACGACCAAGGCCAGCGCGAAGCCGTAGATCGAGGGCCAGTGCGGGATGAGGAGCCGCTTGAGGACGTTCACGGTGGGGTCTCCTTCAATGGTGCGTCAGGGGTAGGCGCTTTTGCCCGTACCGGTCGAAAATACCGCCACAGCGAGACCGCGATACCGGCGGTACCCGCCAGGAGCAGCGCATAGCCGCCGGAGCTGCTGATGATCACCAGCGATCCGCCGTCGGTGGGCATCGACGCGGCCAGGACGACCGCGAACCAGGCGGCCGCGGTGAGGACCACCCCCCAGCGGCCCCGCACCCACCACACGGCCAGCGAGGCCAGCCCCCAGTTGAGCGCGAAGGCGAGCGCCCCGGCCAGCGGGACGGCGACGGTGCCGATGCGGAAGGGCACCAGGAACGATTCGACGACGGCGGCGAGCACCGCCGCGGCGACGACGACGATCGCGCCGCCGACGCGGATCGCCGACTCGGTTCCTCGCTCGCGCACGGATGCGATCCTACGGCAGGGCGCCGAGCGCCTCGGTTCGCCATGGAGCGGCGGGAAAAACGATCGGCGGCGCGGCAGAATCGCGTTCGCGCCCCCCGGATTGGGACAATACTCCCATGACTGCCGTGCGGGATGCATCCATGACCGGAATACGACGATTCAGGCAGTTGTTGCCGGGCCGGGCCGACCTCGCCCCGGTCCGCCGCCGCTGGCACACCGACCTGCTCGCGGGCGCCACCGTCGCGGTCGTGGCGCTGCCGCTGGCGCTCGGCTTCGGCCTGGCCTCGGGCCTGGGGGCCGCGGCCGGGCTCGTCTCGGCGATCGTGGCCGGGGCGCTGGCGGCGCTCCTGGGCGGATCGAATCTCCAGGTCACCGGCCCGACCGGGCCGATGGCGGTGGTGCTGGTGCCGGTGGTGGCCGCCCACAGCCCCGGCGGGGTCCTCATCGTCGGATTCCTCGCGGGGCTGGGGCTCATCGCGCTCGCGGTCACCGGCGCGGGCCGGTACGTGCGGTACGTGCCGGTGCCGGTCGTCGAGGGCTTCACCGCGGGCGTCGCGGTGGTGATGATCCTCCAGCAGATGCCCGCCGCGCTCGGCGTGCGCGTCCCGGGCGGCGAGGTCGTCCTCGGGGCCTGGGAGGCGGTCCGCGCCTTCGCCGCCGACCCCGACTGGACGCCCCTCGGCGTCGCGGCGGGCGTCGCGGCGGTGATCCTGCTCGGGTTCCGCCTGCGGCCGGTCATCCCGCTGCCGCTCCTGGCCGTCGCCGCCGCCACGGTCGCCACCTGGTACGCGGGCGCCGACGTCGACGTGATCGGCGCGCTGCCGTCGGTCCTGCCCGAGCCGAGCCTGGACTTCCTGGACCCGCGCGAGGTGCCGTCCCTGGTCGCCGCCGCGGCGGCGGTGTGCGCGCTGTGCGCCCTCGAATCGCTCCTGTCGGCCACGGTCGCGGACAACATGACCGTCGACCAGCGCCACCACCCCGACCGGGAGCTGTTCGGGCAGGGCGCCGCGAACCTGGTGGCGCCGATGTTCGGCGGGATGCCGGCCTCGGGGGCGCTGGCGCGCACGGCGGTGAACGTGCGGGCCGGGGCGGCCGGGCGCCTCGCGGCGCTCTCGCACGCGCTGATCCTGGCGCTCATCATGTTCACGCTCGCGCCGGTCGTGGCCCACGTGCCGCTGGCGGCCCTGGCCGGGGTGCTCATCGCGACCTCGGTGCGCATGATCGAGGTCGGCTCGCTGCTGGCGCTGGCCCGCTCGACGCGCGCCGACGCCGCGGTCATGGCCATCACGCTGGCCGCGACGGTCCTGTTCAACCTGGTGTGGGCCGTCGCGGTGGGCGTGGCCCTGGCCGGCGTCCTCGCGCTGGGGCGCATCTCGCGGGCCACCAGCGTCGAGCGCGAGCCGATCGACTCGGGCGACCACCACGACGAGGAGACGGCGCTGCTGCACGAGCACATCGTGGCCTACCGGCTGGAGGGGCCGCTGTTCTTCGCGGCGGCGCACCGGTTCCTGCTCCAGCTGCTGGAGGTGGCGGACGTGCGGGTGGTGGTGCTGCGGATGAGCCGCGTGTCCACGCTGGACGCTTCAGGGGCGCTGGTGCTGGCCGACGCGGTCAAGCGGCTGGAGCACCGCGGCATCGCCGTCTACCTGTCGGGCCTGAAGCCCGACCACGCCAGGCCGCTGACGGCCCTGGGGGTGCTGGAGCCGCTGCAACGGCGGGACCGGCTGTTCGAGTACACCGGGGAGGCCATCGAGGCGGCGCGGCTGCGGCTCAAGGCCGACGGGGTGCTAGAGCAGCTCGAAGCGAAGACCGGAGCGGAGGGCGAACCGGAGCGCCCATAGCCGCTCGGGGGCGCCGTTGTGGCCCGCGGCGTCGACGTGCTCGACCGTCGCGGTCGCGGCGTCGACGCCGTGGAGGACGACGGTGCCGCGCTCGCCGGTCCAGGTCGCCGTGTCGCCCTCGAGCGCGGGCCGGATGCGGCTGATGAAGGACTCGGCGATCTCCGGGCCGGTGTCGTGGAGGGCGATGCCGTCGTCGGTCCAGGTGAACGCCCGGTGGAGGGCGCCGTCGCCGTAGGCGTCGATGGCGGCCGCGACGCCGTCGCCGGTGTCGGTCAGGTCGGCGCGTGAGTCCTCCCCGGGCTGCTGGCGGGCGCCTTCGAGGGTGGGCACCGAGTGCCACGCGGCCGAGGGGTGGGTCTGCTCGTAGCGTTCGGGTCCGAAGTAGGCGGCGGTGTACTCCCCGGCCCCGGCGTCGCACAGCAGCTGCTCGCCGTCGGCGGCGATGATGAACGAGCCGAGGTCGAGGTGGTTGTGCGGCTCCTGGTTGTAGCCGCCCTTGACCGCCAGGGCCCACATGCGGCCCGCGACGGGGCGGCGTTCGACGAACCATCCGACGTCGGGCAGGAGCGTGCGGCCGGGCGCGATCGTCCCGCCCAGCTCCCGGCCCCAGTCGAGGGTGCGGGTCAGGTGGGCCCAGCGGGCGGTGTGGTCCTCGGCGAAGGTCGGCGTGCGCTCGACGGCGGGCAGGGGCGCGCCGAGCCGGTCGGCCAGGCGCGCCAGGAGCCCGGGCGGGAGCATGGGGTCGCCGCTGGAGTCGCCGAAGGTCGCGAAGGAGCCGGGGTGGAGCTGGGCGACCGCCGGGAAGGAGGCGATCGCCTCGTTGCCCGCGAGGAGGTCCTCGCCGGTGGCCTCGCGCCACGCCTCGGCGAAGTAGGTGAAGTAGCCGAAGCCGTAGACCCAGTAGTCGACGCCTTCGACGCAGCCGCCGTCGGGGCCGAAGGAGAACAGGTAGCTCTGGAGGGCGGGGATGATGCGCGCGCGGATCAGGTCGTGGTCGAGGCCGAGGGCGAGCGCGGCCATGCCGGTGGCGCCGGCGCACACGGCCGTCCAGTTCGAGATGCGCTCCTCCCACCAGAACGGCGCCTCGGAGTCGAAGACCGGCGCGATGACGCGGCGCTCGACCTCGGCGCGGACGCGGTCGCCCACGTCGACGTCGTGGCGCAGCACCAGGATCTCGGCGAGGGTCTGGGCGGTCTCGCAGGCGAACAGGTCCACGCAGTGCTCGGGGTCCTCCTCGCCCCAGTGGGCGGGCAGGGCCCAGGAGCGTTCGGCGCAGACGGCGGTGAGGACCGCTTCGAGCGCTCCGGCGTCGCCGGCGATGGCGACCGCGGCCAGGTGGCGGCGGCGCGCGAAGTACTGGGCCTCATAGGGCAGTCGGCGCCCGGTGCGCGCGAAGTCGTCGGCCAGGCCGGGGTCGAAGCCGGGCATGGGGCGGGCGGCGAGCTCGCGCAGTTCGCCCAGCAATGCGATCCGGGGGTCGGTCATGGACCTGCGCCTTTCCGCGTCGGGGGGGCAGGAGGCGGGGACGGCGGGGCTCCTGCGGTGGCTCAACGGTAACGCGCGGGCCCTTTGGGGCCTAGACTTCTCGTATGCGAATCGGGGAACTGGCCGAGCGGACGGGCGTACCGGCCGCCACGATCAAGTTCTACCTGCGCGAGCGGCTGCTCCCGCCGGGCGAGCACGGCGAGGGCAACACCGTCGACTACGGGCAGGGGCACGTCCACCGGCTCATGCTCATCCGGGCGCTCTCGGAGACGGCGGGCCTGTCGGTGGCGCAGATCGGGGAGGTCCTCACCGTCCTGTCGCGGCACCCGGAGTCGGCGTTCCAGGCGATGGGCGCGACGCTGGCGGCCACGCACCGCGACCCCCAGTTCTCGCTGGGCAGCGAGGGCGCCGCCGCGGCGGCCGAGCGGGCCGTGGACCGGCTGCTCGCCGAGTACGACTGGGCCGAGGTGACGCCGCCGATGTACCGGGACGCGCTGGTGACCGCGCTGACGGCGTACTTCCGCTTGGGCAACCCCGACCTGGGCGAGGTGCTGACGCTGTGGGCCGACGCCGCGACGCAGCTGGCGTCGGCGGACATGGAGGCGATCACCGAGGCCGCCAGGGACGACGGCGTGGACGTCGAGCAGGCCGTGCTGACCACGCTGCTGGGCGAGACGGTGTTCGCGGCGCTGCGGCGCATCGCGCACATCGCCGCCTCCGCGCGGCTCCAGTCCGATCAGGGGCCGTCGGGCACAATGGGGTCGTGAGACCCGCTCCCTCCCCGCTCCGGGCGGCCTAGCCGTGCCGGACGCCATCAGGTTCGAATCCGATCCCCGCCGCCCGCGCCTGCTGCACCTGGTGGCCGACGGGGTCGTGCAGGCCACCGTCGACCTCGACGACCCGGCGCACCTGGACGCCGAGTACATGCAGCGGATCTCCTATCTCGTCGACGAGGCGGCGCCGCCGAAGCGGCCGCTGCGGGCGCTGCACCTGGGGGCCGGGGCGCTGGCGATGGCCCGCTATGTCGCGGCGACGCGCCCGGGCTCCTACCAGCAGGCGGTGGAGACCAACGCCGAGCTGGTCGCCCTGGTGCGCGCCGAGGCGCCGCTGCCGCGCCGCGTGAAGGTGAAGATCCGCCACGCCGACGCCCGGGAGGCGCTCGAGGCCGCGCCCGATCAGAGCTACGAGCTCATCGTCACCGACGTCTACGACCGGGCCAGGGTGCCCGCGCACGTCACGACCGTCGAGTTCCTGGGCCACGCGCGGCGGGTCCTGCGGCCGGGCGGGCACTACGCGGTGAACCTGTGCGACGGGGGCCGGCTGCGGTTCCTCAAGCCCGCGCTGGCCGCGATGGGCGCGGTGTGGGAGCACGTCGCGGTCATGGCCGAGCCCGCGGTCCTGCGCGGGCGGCGGTTCGGCAACGTCGTGGCGGTGGCGGCCGACGCCGAGCTGCCGCTGGACCGGCTGCGGCGCCGCTGCGCGGGGGCGGCGTTCCCGTGCCGGGTCGTGGGCGGGTCCGAGCTCGCCGAGTACGTCGGCGGCGCCTCGCCGGCGCGGGACAGGGACGCGATCGCGTCGCCCCCGCCGCCCGCGTCCCTGCGGAGCTTCTGAGCCGGGGCTCGCAAAGGGGCAGTGAAACCGCTGGATAGCGGCCGTATCGGCCGGGGCGTCGCCACTGTCCGTTATAGAAAGGTGAATTACGCCACAGGACGGTTGGCACCTCCGGCGGGGTGCGCTAGCGTCGTGGCCGTTCCGGACGGGACGTCTGGGCCTCCCCCAGAGGCCCTCCCGACCGGACCGCCGAACCGCGTCCCGGACGGGACGGGCCCGATCCCTCAGTGCCCGCCTCCGCCGAGACGCGGACCGGGAACCCACCGCGTCCGGAGGTTCGCGAGCGCAGGCGTGCGCAACGCCGCGCTCCGCGCCTCCAGCGGCGCACGGGGTGAATCCCGCCGCGGGCCCAGCGCCCGGGCGGGTAGGGCGCACTTCCCGGCCCGAACCCGACAGCTAACCCGGTAGGCGGCCGAGGAAGAAAGGCGACCTCGTGTCACAAGCGAGCCCTGCAATCACACGTTCTTCACGCGCGGGCGCCATCATCCGCCGCGCGGCCATCTACACCGGGACCAGCGCCGTCGCGGTCGGGGTGGCGATGGTCCTCACCGCCTCCCCCGCCGAATCGGCCGACACCGGCCACGGCGACGAGGGCCGGACGGGCCAGGTCACCACCACCGCCGGGGCGGACTTCTCCTGGGAGTAGCCCCGGAATCCGGCGGCGGACCGCATACGACGGCGGGCCGGGGCTTCTCGCCCCGGCCCGCCGTTCACGCTGTGCGCCCCCATCCGCTCACGCGGTCAAGCCGCTTCGGCCATGACCTGGTCGTTCGCCAGCTCCTTCAGTCGGGCCAGCGCCTGGATCTCCAACTGCCGGATGCGTTCGCGCGACAGGTGGAACCGGTGGGCGACCTCGGTCAGCGAGTGCTCGCGGCCGTCTTCGAGCCCGTACCGGGCCTTGACGATCCCCGCTGAGCGCTCGTCGAGGTGGTTGAGCATCATCTCGATGCGCTGACGCTCCATTCCGGCGAGCACGACGTCCTCGGGGCTCGGCTCGTCGGAGTCGGCGACCAGGTCGCCGAGGTTGGTGTCGCCGTCGTCGCCGATCGGCGTGTCGAGAGAGACCGTGTCCTGGCTCCACCGGATGAGCTCGTTGACCCGCTCCACGGTGACGCCCAGCGCCTTCGCGACCTGGTCGGGCTCGGGGTCGCCGCCCAGCTCACGGGTGAGCTGGCGGGTGACGTTGCGCATCCGGTTGACGTCCTCGACCAGATGGACCGGCAGGCGGACCGTCCGCTCCTGCTGCGCGATCGCGCGGCTGATGGCCTGGCGGATCCACCAGGTCGCATAGGTCGAGAACTTGAACCCGCGCTGGTAGTCGAATTTCTCGACCGCGCGGACCAGGCCCGTGTTGCCCTCCTGGATCAGGTCCAGCATCGGCATTCCGGAACGGACGTAGCGGCGGGCGATCGACACGACCAGGCGCAGGTTCGCTTTGATGAACTGCTCCTTGGCTCGCGCCCCGTCCTCCACCAGGCGCTTCAGATCCTTCTCGCTCGCCCCCGAAGTGGTCTCGCCCTCGCCGAGCAGGTGCTTGGCGAACAGGCCGGCCTCGACGGCCTTGGCCAGGTCCACCTCCGCGGCTGCGTCGAGCAACGGCGTCTTCGAGATCTCGTGCAGGTACACACCTACCAGATCTCGCTCCTCAGCGACCTCTTCGGTGGTGAGGGTGGGTGTAGTCGTAGTCTCCACGCTCAAGGTCTCCTCCAGCTTCCTCGTCCCCCGGCACCGTGTGAACGGTGCACCAGTTACAACGACCGCTTCGTTGCGTGGAATTCCGTGTCCAAGTGTTCGATACACCACGGTTACAAAATCGATGCTCGCCGGAGGCCCTTCGCGGGACCGCCGCACCGACCCGGTAACCTGGCCCTTCTCAGAAGGTCTCGTACACGGCTCCTGTACCCGAGACGGGGGTTCGGACCGTTTATGATGCCTGTGAGACGCGGATCACTATGCCTCAGGTGAGGCCGTTCGGCCCTCGGCCCTGGTCACGGTATTGCCCGGCCTGCTTCATCGCAAACCTTCAATCCTTAGAGGTACACGCGCGATACCCGCAATTCGTTGAGAGATGATCTCATTGCGGCGCCTATCACTGCGATGCCGACCGCAGGGGGGCGACGCTCTGATGCCTGCACCATAGCGGACCGTAGCCGTGACGAGCAACACCCTTTCCCACGGGTCGGAGTCGGATTCCCAGCACACAGCGTTCCCGACCCGTCGCAACGCGTGTTCGACCCGCGAACCGGACATCGGACGCGGCGGGCCCCGCGGGGCCCCGGACGGCGAAGATCACCATCGATGTCGGTGGCGCGTAGAGTTGGCCGGGTGACTGGAGAACGCCTAGTGTGGGTCGACTGCGAAATGACCGGCCTCGACCCGGAGACCGAAACCCTCATCGAGATCGCCGCCCTCGTCACCGAGCCCGACCTCACCCCGCTGGACGAGGGGCTCGACATCGTCATCGCCTGCGACCCGGCCCGGCTCGACGCCATGGGGCCCGTCGTCACCGACATGCACGCCAAGTCGGGGCTCACCGAGGAGGTCCGGGCCGCCGAGACGACGCTGGAGCAGGCCGAGAACGCGGTGCTGGAATACGTCAAGCAGCACGTGCCCGAGGCGCGCACCGCGCCGCTGTGCGGGAACTCGATCGCCACCGACCGCACGTTCATCGCCAAGTACATGCCGCGGCTCGACGAGCACCTGCACTACCGGATGATCGACGTCTCCTCGATCAAGGAGCTGGCCCGGCGGTGGTACCCGCGCGTGTACTACAACCAGCCGCCCAAGGGCCTGGCGCACCGGGCGCTCGCGGACGTCAAGGAGAGCGTCAAGGAGCTCGAGTACTACCGCAGGACGGTGTTCGTGGCGCTGCCCGGCCCCTCCTCGGACGAGGCGAAGCAGGCGGCCGCCGACCTCGGCGAGCGCTGAGACGCCGAACACCGAACCCGGTTGACGGAAACGGCGGGAGTCTGGCTATGATTGTCGGCGGTTGAAGGCATCGCCTTCGAACCGGCAATGGTGGTCGTAGCTCAGCTGGTAGAGCGCTTGGTTGTGGTCCAGGAGGTCGCGGGTTCAAGCCCCGTCGATCACCCCAGTTCGAAAGGCCCCGAGAGCAGGTGTTCAGCTCCTCTCGGGGCCTTTTTCAATGCCCGCGTGACGGCTCCGCAGGGCACGCGGCGGCGGTTCCGGCGGGCGCGGCGAGCCGCCCCCGGTCACTCCAAGGGAGGAAACCCTGAGGGAAACCGCGGAGACCGCTGTTCTTGTCGGAGGCGGCCGATAGCTTCGGCAGTGCGGGCGGGCCTCGGCACTCGCGAGCCCCGACGCCCTGGCGCCGGCGGTCGTCCGATGCGGGATCGGACTACCGCCGGTACCTCTTGCGCCGCAGACGTTCCTGGCGGCGCTTCTCCTCGGCCGGGCGCATGATCGTGCGCTCGGCGACGGTCAGCGCGCCGGCCACCACGAGCAGCGGCACCATGACCCACACCGGCCAGAAGTACACCGGCCCCACGGTCGCCAGCAGGATCAGCCACACGCCGAGGTTGATGCCGATCGGGATCGAGACGCCGAACCACAGCCACTTGACCCACGGCGGCGTGCCGAGCGGGTCGGGCTCCTGCGCCTCCAGGATCGCCTGGTAGGGCGGCAGGTCGCCGAGGACCTCCTCGGCGTCGCCCAGGGTCTTGGCCTCCATGAGGACGCTGACGCGCTTCTCGTACTCCTCAAGCGACAGATAGCCCTTGTCGATAGAGGACCTGAGCAGTTCGGACAGCTTGGTGCGCTCGGCGTCACCGATCCGCAGGTTGCGGTCGCCGTAAGGCTCGAGAGCGGACATCAGCGGGCTCCTTCAGGGGGTGGTCTCGGTCAGCATCGGTTCTTGTCGCCGTCGCCGCCGTCGTCGTCTTCGTCCTTGTCGTCGTCATCGTCGTCGTCGCCGGTGATCCAGGTGGCGACGCCGACCGCGGCCAGGATGCCGAGCGGCCACACGGGCCAGAAGTTCTGGACCTCTCCGGAGGCCACCGAGGAGAGCAGCCAGATCGTGACGGTGATGCAGCCGACGATGATCAGCGGGTGGAACGCCGAGGGCACCTTGCGGCGTATCCGGTCCGCGGTCGGCTCCGGCCGCTCCCGGGGGGCGGGGGCGCCGGAGCGCACGGCCATCTCCCCTTCGCGGTCGTCCGGAAGGTCGTCGAAGACCAGGTCGAGCTCGGCCCGGGTCTTCGCCTCGTAGACGGTCCTGGCGCGCTCGTCGAACTCGGACAGGTCGAGGCGGCCCTCGTCGAGGGACCGCTGGAGGCGGGCGATCGCTCCGTCTCGATCGGCGTTCGAGATCCGGAGCCTTCCTCGGTCTTCACTCACAGAATCAGTATGTCATTCGCGCTCGGTCGGTCAGGGTCGCGATCGGGCCCTCGGGTCCGCCCGCCGTCGGCGTCCGAGTTCCGCGGCCCGCCGTGTCGTCATTCATGACATCATTATGGCATCACATGGTCAGCCGTGGCGAGCCGCGCTCGCGGCCAACTCCCCCAGCCGCTCCACGCCGCCGTCGGGCGCGGTCAGGACCCACACGCCGTCGTCGCACAGCGCGATCGTGTGCTCGGTGTGGGCGGCGACGGAGCCGTCGTCGGTGACGATGGTCCACCCGTCCTCGAGTTCGGCGGTGTCCGGGGCGCCGAGGGTGATCATCGGCTCGATGGCCAGGGCCATGCCCGCCCGCAGCTTGGGGCCCTCGTTCGGGGGCCCGTAGTTGAGGATGTGCGGGTCCTGGTGCATCTCGGTGCCGATGCCGTGCCCGCCGAAGCCGGTGACGATCCCGTACTCGCCCGCGGCGTCCACGGCGCGCTCGACGGCGTTGGAGATCCCGCCGAGGCGCTTGGCGGTGGCCGCCGCGCGGATGCCCGCCCACATCGCGGCCTCGCAGGTCTCGCGCAGGGCGGTGCGTTCGGGGGCGACCCGGCCGACCTCGATGGTGATGGCCGCGTCGCCGTGCCAGCCGTCGACGATCGCGCCGACGTCGACCGAGATGAGGTCGCCCTCGGCGAGGACCGCGTCCGCGCTGGGGATGGCGTGGACGACCTGCTCGTTGACCGAGGCGCAGATCGAGGCCGGGTACGGGCCGAAGCCGATGTCGTAGCCCTTGAAGGAGGGGACCGCGCCCGAGGAGCGGATGACGTCCTCGGCGATCCGGTCGAGTTCCGCCGTCGACGCGCCCGGCTTCGCGGCCTCGCGCACGGCCCGGTGGACGTCGGCGACGACCAGGCCCGCGGCGCGCATCTTGACCACCTGCTCGGGGGTCTTGTACTGGATGTTCTGGCGGCGACGGCGGAACACGGCGGCTACTCGGCGCGGTGCCCGCGGACGGCGGCCATGGCGCGGCCGGTGACCTCGCCGACCTCGCCGACGGCGTCGATGCGCACGAGCTTGCCCTGCGCCTCGTAGTGGCCGATGATCGGGGCGGTCTGCTCGGCGTAGACCTTGAGGCGGTTCTTGATCGTCTCGGGCTGGTCGTCCGTGCGCTGGTACAGGTCCGGCGACTCGGGGTCTTCGGGCGGGTCGAACTCGAGGTGGTAGACCTTGCCGGTGGACTTGGAGACGCGCCGGCCCGAGAGGCGGCGGACGATCTCCTCGTCGTCGACGGTCAGCTCGACCGCCAGGTCCAGGGCGATGCCCTGCTCGTCGAGGAGGCGGTCGAGGACCTCGGCCTGCTCGGTGTTGCGGGGGTAGCCGTCGAGGAGGAAGCCCTTCCGGGCGTCGTCCTGGGCCAGACGGTCGGCGACCATCCTGTTGGTGACCTCGTCGGGCACGAGGTCGCCGGCGTCCATGTAGCGCTTGGCCTCCAGGCCGAGCGGCGTGCCGCCTGAGACGTTGGCGCGGAAGATGTCCCCGGTGGAGATCTTGGGCACGCCGAGCTCGTCGGCGATGACCTCCGCCTGGGTTCCCTTCCCGGCCCCGGGCGGGCCTACCAGTACCAGTCGCAAGTGTGCTCCTCAGTGATGTTGCAGAGGCACTGCCCGCGCTAGCGCAGGAAGCCCTCGTAGTGGCGCTGCATCAGCTGGGACTCGATCTGCTTGACCGACTCCAGGCCGACTCCGACCATGATCAACACGGACGTGCCGCCCAGCGGGAACTGAGCGAACAGCTGCTGGTTGCCGAACGCGATGATGGCCAGGTTGGGAAGAATACTGATAGTGGCGAGGTAGAGCGAGCCCGGGAAGGTCAGGCGTGACAGGACTCGCGCCAGATAGGTGGCGGTGGGCTTGCCGGGGCGCACGCCCGGGATGAACCCGCCGGCCTTCTTCATGTTCTCGGCGACGTCGTCGACCTTGAAGGTGATCGACACGTAGAAGTAGGTGAAGAAGATGATCAGGGCGCTGTAGAAGAGGATGTAGACCCACGAGCCCTGGTTGATCAGGTACCGGTCGATGAACTGCGCCCAGGCCGAGTCGGTGTTCTGGTTGAGCTGGAGGAACAGCGTCGGGATGTACAGCAGCGACGAACCGAAGATGACCGGGATGATGCCGGCCTGGTTGACCTTGAGGGGGATGTAGGTCGAGGTGCCCCCGTAGGAGCGGCGGCCGATCATCTTCTTGGCGTACTGGACGGGGATGCGCCGCTGGGACTGCTCGATGAAGACGACGGCGACCATGATGGCGATGGCGACCGCGAGGATCGAGGCGAACATGAACCAGCCCTCGGACTCGCGCAGGGCCCAGAACTGGCCGGGCATCTGGGCGGCGATGGAGGCGAAGATCAGCAGGCTCATGCCGTTGCCGACGCCGTGCTCGGTGATCTGCTCGCCGAACCACATGATGATGGCGGTGCCGGCGACCATGACGGCCACGACGGTGACGACCGAGAGCCAGTACGGCGCCCCGGCCTCGGTGGAGGACAGGTCCGGCAGGATCGGCGTGGGGCACTCGGTCTGGAACAGGATGCCCGAGCGGGCGAGCGCGATGTACCCGGAGGCCTGGAGCAGCGCCAGGCCCAGCGTCAGGTAGCGCGTGTACTGGGTGATCTTGACCTGGCCGGGCTGGCCCTCCTTGCGGAGCTGCTCCAGCCGCGGGATCACGACCGTCAGCAGCTGCATGATGATTGAGGCCGTGATGTACGGCATCACGCCCAGGGCGAAGACCGAGAGCTGTAGGAGCGCTCCACCGGTGAACAGGTTCAACAGCCCGAACACGCCCGAGCTGTCGTCGGGCGCGGCGTTCAAGCAGCTCTGCACCGCGGCGTAGTCGATGCCGGGACTCGGCATCTGCGCACCGAGACGATACAGGCCGATGATCATCAAGGTGAACAGGATCTTCTTGCGCAGATCGGGGGTCCGAAACGCGCTTATGAAGGCGGAGAGCAAAGCAGTTCCTCCTGAACAAGCCCCTTGGAGGGGCCTCCCGGCAGGGCCGCTGGATACGGGACCTGACGTGGTTACCAGTGGGCGTGTTGAGTTCCAAGCGAGGTGGTCACACGCCGAGGTAGACGGTGGTCCTCGCTACGGGAGCCTAGCAGGCGGGCGCCGACGCTGAGTATTCGGCATTCACCATGACGAAACGGGCCGGAGTTCCCTCCGACCCGTTTCACCGATCGCGTGTTCGGTGCCAGTCGTATCGACCGACGTCACTGGGCTTTTCACGCGGCCCCTGCGCAGGCGGTACGGCTACTCGCCGAGCGCCTCACCGGTCTTCTTGTCCACGACCGTGGCCGTGCCGCCGGCGGCGGTGACCTTGGTGGTGGCCGAAGCGGAGAACGCGTGCGCCTTCAGGTCGAACTTGACGCCCTCGAGCTCGCCGGAGCCGAGGACCTTGATCAGTTCGTTCTTGTTGAGCACACCGGCGGCGATGAGCTGCTCGGGCCCGACCTCGCCGCCCTCGGGGAAGAGCTCGACGAGACGGTCGAGGTTCACCACCTGGTAGACGGTCCGGTTGTGCGGCTTGAAGCCCTTGAGCTTCGGCAGGCGCACCTGGAGCGGCATCTGGCCGCCCTCGAAGCCGGCCTTGACGTTCTTGCGGGCCTTGGTGCCCTTGGTGCCGCGCCCGGCGGTCTTGCCCTTGGAACCCTCACCGCGACCGACGCGGGTCTTGGCCTTCTTGGCGCCGGGGGCGGGCTGCAGGTCATGAATGCGGATCGCCATGACTACTCGACCTCCTCGACTTCGACCAGGTGGCGGACACTGTGGACCATGCCGCGGAACTCCGGACGGTCGTCCTTGACGACCGACTGGCGGATCTTGCGCAGACCGAGGGTCTGCATGGTGGCCCGCTGCTTCGGCTTGACGCCGATCACGGAGCGCACCTGGGTGATCTTCAAACGTGCCATGTCGCTTCGTCCCCCCTACGCCTGCGCGGCCTGGGCGGCCTCGGCGCGGGCGCGGAGCAGGCCCTGGGGAGCGATGTCCTCCAGCGGCATGCCGCGGCGGGCCGCGACGGCCTCCGGGCTCTCGAGGCCCTTGAGCGCGGCCACCGTCGCGTGGACGATGTTGATCGCGTTCGAGGAGCCCAGCGACTTCGACAGGACGTCGTGGATGCCCGCGCACTCCAGGACGGCGCGGACGGGGCCGCCCGCGATGACGCCGGTACCGGCGGAGGCCGGCTTCAGCAGCACCTGGCCCGCGGCGTCCTCGCCGAGGACCTCGTGCGGGATGGTCCCGCCGATGCGCGGGACCTCGAAGAAGGCCTTCTTGGCCTCTTCGACGCCCTTGGCGATCGCCGCGGGGACTTCCTTGGCCTTGCCGTAGCCGACGCCGACCTTGCCCTCACCGTCGCCGACGACGACGAGCGCGGTGAACGCGAAGCGGCGGCCGCCCTTGACGACCTTGGCGACGCGGTTGATGGTGACGACGCGCTCGATGTGCGGGGACTTCTCCGCGCGGTCGCGACCGCGTCCGTCACGGCCGCCGCGACCGCCGCGACCGCCACGTCCGCCGCGGTCACCGCCGTCCCGGCCGCCTTGTTGCTGTTGATCAGCCACGAGACTGATTCCTTTCACTGCTCAACGCCGGCCCCTGGGGGCCGACTCGCTTCGAAATGTCCGGGTCCGGGCCCGGTAGAACGCTGCGCCTGGGCGCAACCTCTCGATTATGCCCGCCAGCAGGCCGGGGGGCCACCGGCGGGGTCGCGGTGAGGCAGCGGACACAGCGCCGGGCCGCCTCCCGCGCCCGGCGGTCGGCGGTCGGCGGCCTACTTGATCGCCCCGGCGGTCAGGCCGGCCTGGATCTGGCGCTGGAAGATGAGGTAGGCGACGAAGATCGGCACCATCGCCAGCACCGTCCCGGCGAACAGGGCCCCCGGGTCGCCCTCGTAGCCCTGGCGCATCGCCAGGTTCGCCAGGCCCTGGGAGATCACCGCGTCGTCGGGGTCGCTCATGAGCACCAGCGGCAGCAGGAACTGGTTCCACTGGCCGATGATGTTGAAGATCGTGATGGCGATCAGGCCGGGCTTGGCCATCGGCAGCATGACCTGGAAGAACAGGCGGTAGTGCCCGGCCCCGTCGATCATGGCGGCCTCGGCCACGCCGGTGGGCAGGGTCCGGAAGAACGCGGTCAGGAAGAACACCGTGAACGGCAGCGAATAGGCGATGTAGACGAGCACCAGGCCCGGGTAGGTGTTCAGCAGGCTCACGTTGTCGAGGGTCTTGAACAGCGGGAACAGCGCGAGGAAGACCGGGAACATCATGCCGCCGGCGAAGCCGAAGTAGATCAGGCGGTTGCCGCGGAACTCGTACCGGGCCAGCACGTACGCGGCCATCGCGCCCAGCAGCATGGTGCCGCTGATGGAGAACACCATGACCTGGAGCGTGTTGATGAAGTAGCTGCCGATGTTGCCGTTCGTCCAGGCGTTGACGTAGTTCTCCCACTGCGGGGCGGCCGGCAGGCCGAGCGGGTCGGCGGCGATCTCCCTGGTGGTCTTGAACGAGCTCAGGACGATCCACACGACCGGGACGATGACCATCAGCGCCCACAGCCACAGGAAGGCGTGGGAGAAGACGTTCATGACCCTGCCCTCGGGCTTGGGCTCGGTGCGCGTCCCGGCCGGCTCGGGCTCGGCCGCCGCGGGCTTGGTGGGGGTCTGGGTGGCCATGTTCGCTCCTCAGTATTCGATCCGCTCGCGGCGCCCGACGCGCAGTGAGACCACGGCCAGCGACAGGGCGGCGAAGAACAGCACGACGCCGAGCGCCGAGGCGAAGGCCTGCTCGCCGTGCTTGAAGGCGTACTTCCAGATGACGCCGCCGACGACTTCGCTGGCGCCGTCGGGGCCGCCCTGCCCGGGCGTCATCATGTAGACCAGCACGAACACGTCGAGCGCGATGATGCTCAGGTAGATCCAGGCGGTCTGGACCGACTCCCACAGCAGCGGCAGGGTGATCTTGAAGAACGTCTGGAAGCGCCCGGCGCCGTCGACGATGCCGGCCTCGTAGAGCTCGCGCGGGATGGCCGCCATCGCCGAGGAGAAGAACACGAGGTAGAAGCCGACGGCGCTCCAGACCAGGACGGCGATGACGCTGACCAGGACCAGCCGCTTGTCGGCCAGGAAGCCGTTGACCGGGGAGGGCAGTCCGACCGCCTCGAGCCCGCCGGTGATGAGGCCGCCGAAGTTCTCGGGGGCGTACACCTGCTTCCAGAGGATGCCGATGATCGCCAGCGAGAGCACCTGCGGGAAGAAGAAGACGACCTTGTGGAAGCGCGAGCCGCGCACGCCCTCGATGCGGCCCTGCCGGGAGCGGCCGCCGATGTTGAGCATGAACGCGAAGAACAGGCTCAGCCCGATGGTGACGACCGGGAGGACGACCAGGATGATGCCGGTGTTGCGCAGGGCCGGCAGCACGAGGCGGTCGTCTTTGAACAGGTTGACGTAGTTCTCGAGTCCGATGTAGTCGAACTGGTTCGACGACCCGCTCCAGTCGGTGAGCGAGATCTGGAAGGCCTGAGCGAACGGCACGATCACCAGCCAGGCGTACAGCCCCACCGGCAATGCCAGGAAACTCAGGATGAACGGGTACTTGCCGTGTTTCATGATCGTCCGCTCTGCTCAGGCCGGCCCGCTACTCGCCGTGGGTGAACTTCTCGACGCCGTCGTCGGCGGCGGTCTCGTCGGCCACGGTCTGCATCCGCTCGATGAACTCGTCGGGGGTGATCTCACCGGCCATGAGCCCGCCCAGCGCGGGGCGGACCTCCTCGTCCATCTTCGTGTACCAGAAGCGGAACCGCGGCTGGAACAGGTCCTCGGGGTTGGACACGAGCTCGTCGGTCAGCTGCGCCGCGAGGTTGTCCAGCTCGACGCCCTTGACGATGGTCGCGGCCTGGACGGTGTCGCCGAAGATCTGCGAGCCCTGCTTGGAGAGCATGATCCGCAGGTACTCGTAGGCGCCGGGCTTGTTGGCGGCCTTCTCGGGCACGACGAAGGGCTCCTCGCCGCCGGCGCTGATGAGCCCCGGCTGGACCGATCCTTCGAGGTAGGGCACGCCCATCGGCGCGTACTCGAAGCCTTCGGGGGCGATGCCCTTCTGCTCGTTGGGGAGCCAGGAGCCGACGGGGATGAACGCGGCCTCGTGGTTGTTGAACGCCGTCTGCGACTGGATGTGGTCGATGCCGGGCGTGCCGTCGAGGATGTAGCCGGCCTCCCAGAGCCCGTACATGGCTTCGGCGGCGGCGACGACCGAGTCGTGGCGCCAGGCGTCGGCCTCGAGGTGGTCGATGGCCTTGAGGACGTCGACGCCGCCGTGGCGCCCGGCGAGCATGAGGAACATGTCGTACAGGTACACCGGGTGCTGCCCGGCGTAGGTCCACGGCGCGATGCCCTCGGCCTGGATGGCCGGGCACAGGGCGAGCATCTCGTCCCAGGTGGCCGGCGGGGTCCAGCCCTTGTCGGCGAACAGGGCCGCGTCGTACCAGATCGTCCATGCGGAGAACACGTAGTTCAGCGCGTAGACCTTGCCGTTGAAGGTGCCCGCGTCGAGGACGCCGTCGCGGAGGGTCTCGCGGACGGTGACGCCTGGGTCGTCGTAGGAGGGGGCGTCGAGCAGCGGGGTGAGCTCGGCGAGCTCGCCGTCGGAGACGAGCGCGTCCATCGGGATCTGCTGGGCGCCGGAGTTGTCGAGCACGTCGCAGGGCTCGCCCTGCGCGAAGCGGGGCTGCTGGGTCTCGGCGATCGCCTGGGTCGCCAGGTGCTCGACCTGGGCGTCGGGGAAGGCGCTCTGGTACATCTCCTGGTGCTGCACGGCGTACTCGTCGCCGAATCCGCCGTCGAAGATGACGACGTCCAGCGGCAGCGAGCCGTCGACGCCGAAGGGGTTCTCGGCGTCGTCGCCGACGCTGACCTGCTCGGTGTCCTCGTCGCTGCCGCTGGTCGCGCAGGCGGCCAGCGAGGTCGCCGCGACTCCGGCGGCGGTGGTCCCCAGGAGGCGGCGGCGGCTGAAGTTGGGGGTCGTGGATGGCTTCCTCATGGGATGTGCACCTCGGGCTCTCTTGTGGATCGGTTGCCGTCCGATGGGACGGCGAAGGGTGACGCTCCGTCAGGTTCGGGGCGGGGTCCGGGCGGCGGTCCCGGGCCGGTGGCCCACCACCGCGCGGGCCCGGGACTCCAGGGCCTCCATCGTCTCGGGGAATCGCCGCTGTGCGACGGCGATGTGGACCAGATCGGCGACGAGGAGCTGGGAGTGCCGGGTGGCCAGCATGTCCGCGCGGAATCCGGTGCGCCGCGCCGCCGAGAGGAGTTCGACGTCGGCGACCTCGGCGATGGGCGACTCGTGGCAGGCGGTGATGGCGACGGTCAGGGCGCCGCGGCTGCCGGCCTCGGAGAGCATCTCGATCGTCTCGGCGGTCGCGCCGGAGTGCGAGACGGCGATGGCGACGTCCTCGCCGCCGAGCAGGGCCGCGCTGGCGAGCGCATCGTGGACCTCGGTCCAGGCCCAGGCGGCGACGCCGGTGCGGTAGAAGCCCATCTGGAGTTCGCGGGCGACGATGGCGCTGGAGCCGACGCCGTAGACGTCGACGCGGCGGGCCGCCGCGACGGTGGCCGCGACGTGCTCGACCGCGTCGAGGTCGAGGGTGTCGACGGTGTCGCGCAGCATGGCGACGTCGACGGTCACGAGCTGCTTGAGGACGCGGTCGAGGGAGTCGTGGGGTTCGATCTCCTGGCCGATGTTGACGTCCCAGCCGGTCTCGCGCCGGGCCGAGGCGCGGCCGGTCTCGGTGGCGATGGCGACGCGCAGGGCCGCGTAGCCGTCGTAGCCGAGGTGGCGGCAGAAGCGGGTGATGGTGCCCGGCGAGGTGCCGGAGAGCTCGGCGAGGTCCATGATGGTGGCGCGCGCGGCGGCCTCGGGGTCGGCCAGGACCTGGTCGGCCACGCGCGACAGCGCCTCGGAGAGGTCGCCCGCCTGGCTGCGGATGCGGTCGAGCACACCGGCTGCCGGCGACACGGGGACGGCGTCGTCGGTGGTGTCGGCGATGCTTCGGCTCATGTGTTCTCCCTCACGGGTGGCATGAACAAAAACTATTATCCAAGAGGCTTGAATGTCAAGCTTCCAAGAATTATTTTTACAGACACCCGGGCGTCCGCCGCCCGCCCCGCACCCCCTGAGGAGAATCGCCCCCATGCACCCACCCCTGTTCCTGGGCATCGACGCGGGCGGCACCCGCACGCGCGCGCTCCTGGCCGACGCGACCGGCGCGGTCCTCGGCGCCGGCGTCGCCGGCCCCGCCAACGTGGCCGGGCCGGACCTGGAGACGGCGCTGCGGCACATGGCCGAGGCCGCCGCCGCCGCGCGCGGCGCGCTCGGCCCCGAGTCGGTCGGCGCGGTCTGCGCCGGCGCGGCGGGGATGCTGTCGATGCCGGGCGTCGCCGAGGACTTCGGCGCGCGGCTGCGGTCCGCGCTCGGCGTCGGCGGGCCGGTCGCGTTCGTCAGCGACACCGTCACCGCCTTCGCCGCGGGCACGCCCGAGCCCGACGGCGCGGTCCTCATCGCGGGCACCGGCGCGGTCGCGCTGACGGTGCGCGGGCACACCGGGACGGCCGGGCGCGCCGACGGCTACGGGTGGCTCCTGGGCGACGCGGGCTCGGGCTTCTGGCTGGGCCGCGAGGCGGTCGCGGCGGTGCTGCGCCACCTGGACGGGCACGGCCCCGGCGGCTGGATGGTGCAGGCCGTCCTCGGCGTCATCGCCCCGGCGAACCGCACCTCGGGGGCGGTCGTGGCGCGGTGCATGGCCGAGTCGCCGGCCCGCCTGGCGCGGTTCGCGCCGATCGTGTGCGAGGCGGCCGAGGGCGGCGACGAGCTCGCGCGGGGCCTGGTGGACGGGGCGGTCGCGCACCTGGCGGCGACGGCGGCGGCCGCGGCCGAGCCGGGCCGCCCGGTCGTGCTGGCCGGGAGCCTGCTGACCGAGCCGACGCCGGTGGCGCGCGGGCTGCGGGGACGCCTGGCCGAGCGCCTCCCCGGGACGCCGGTCGCCACGGCGGCCGAACCGGTGCGCGGGGCCGCCTGGCTCGCCGGGCGGGGCTTCGCCGCCGACGCGGCGGCCCGGCGGGAGCTGCACCGCCGGATCACCGCCGCCTGAGGCGCGTCCGCGCGGCGGCGTCCGGCCCGCGCTCCCGCAGCGCGGGCCGGCGGCGCGATCGGCGCGCCGGTCAGGCGCTGCGGCGCTGCCCGGGCCCGGCCGCCAGAGCGCCGCCGAGCCGGTCCCCCGCCGCCGCGAGGAGGCGGTCGGCCTCGGCCGCGTCGACGCCGAGCTCGACCATGACCACGGCGGTCTTGATGCGGTTCCCGGCCGCTTCGAGCGCCTTCTGGGCCGCGCCGCGGTCGGCGCCGGTGATCTCGACGATCATGCGCACGGCCCGGTCGGCGAGCTTGGAGTTGAGCACGCGCATGTCGACCATGTAGTTGCGGTAGACCTTGCCGAGCTTGACCATGGTGATCGTCGAGATCATGTTGAGCACGAACTTCTGCGCCGTCCCGGACTTCAGCCTGGTCGACCCGGCGACGACCTCGGGCCCCACCCGGACCTCTATGGCGTGCTCGGCCTCGGCCGAGAGCGCGGCCCCGCCGTTGCACGACAGGCCCACGGTCAGGGCCCCGCGGCGCCGGGCCTCGCGGACGGCGGCGATGACGAAGGGGGTGCGCCCGCTGGCGGCCACGCCGACCACGACGTCCGAGGGGCCGATCGCGTCGGCGGCGACGGCGGCGGCCCCGGCGGCGGCGTCGTCCTCGGTGCCCTCCACGGCCCCGCCCTCGGCGGCCCTGCCGCCCGCGATGATGGCCGCGACCAGGTCGGGCGGCGTGGAGAACGTGGGCGGGCACTCGGCGGCGTCCATGACCGCGACCCTCCCGGCGGTCCCGGCGCCGACGTAGCGCAGGCGTCCGCCGCGGGCGAGGCGGTCGGCCACGGCGTCGATGGCCTCGGCCAGTTCGGGGAGGACGGCGGCGACCGCGTCGGGCACGGTCGCGTCGGCCTCGTTCATGGTCCGGGCCAGCTCCAGGGTCCCGAGCCGGTCGATCGCGGCGTACCTGGGGTCGGCTCGTTCGGTCGCGAGCGTCGCCAGTGCGGCGCGCTCCGGGTCGCGGTCCTCGCTCGTCTCACTCACAGTTGCGAGCCTAGCTCAATGAAGAGAAATTTCATCACAGTCTTGGTTTGTGAAGAAATGTACCGTTGCGTCGGGTGTACCGTGTCCACATGCCTGCCAGCCGCACCGACACGCCGAATCTTCTGGTGCTCATCAAATCCCTCCTGCCGTCCCTGTCCAAGGCCGAGACGAAGGTCGCCCAGGAGATCATCCGCGAGCCCGAGGCCGCCTCGACCCGGACCATCACCGAGCTGGCCCGCGCCGCCGGGACCTCGGAGGCCACCGTCGTCCGGTTCTGCCGCTCGCTGGGCCTGAGCGGGCACCGCGAGCTGCGGATGCGCGCCGCGCAGGCCCTCATCGGCACCGGCGAGGGCCCCGACCGGGAGATCGCCGGGGGCGACATCCCCACCGGCGCCGACATGGCCCGCATCATCGCCACCGTCAGCTACGCCGACGTCGGCGCCATCACCGACACCGCCGACGCGCTCGACACCGAGGCGTGCGAGGCCGCCGTGGCCGCGCTCGCCGGCGCCGGACGCGTCGACGTCTTCGGCGTCGAGGCCTCCGGCATCGTGGGCGCCGACCTGGTCAAGAAGCTCCACCGCATCGGCTGCACCGCGTTCTGCTGGCCCGACGTCCACTCCGCGCTCGTGGCGACGGCCCTGGCGAACGACCGCGACGCGGCCGTGGGGATCTCGCACTCGGGGGCGACGACCGAGACCGTCGAGTTCCTGGAGGCCGCGCGGGCCCGCGGGGCGGCGACGGTGGCGATCACCAACCACGCCCGCTCGCCGCTGGCCTCGGTCGCCGATCACGTGCTGACCACCGCCGCCCGGGAGACGACGTACCGCTCGGGGGCGACGGTGAGCCGGATCGCCCAGCTCATGGTGGTCGACTGCCTGTTCGTCGGCGTCGCCGCGAAGCTGCGGCGGCGCAGCGCCAGGGCGCTGGCCGCCACCGCCGCCGCCGTCTCGGACCGGTTGCGGCCCTTGCCCTGAGCGCTCAGCGGTCGCGCGCCAGCTCGACCTCGTCGCGCAGCCGCGGCAGCCGCTCGTGGAAGATCCCCGGGCACAGCGTCGAACCGAAGTCCAGGTGCCCGTAGATCTCGCTGGAGGGGATCGCGTACCGCTCGCAGGCGTGGGCGCAGAGGGTCACCAGCGTCTCCCACTGCGCCGCGGGCGGTTCGGCGCCGTCGTGGTAGGACCCCTCGTTGGCGATCCCGACGGCCTGGGTGTTCTGGCCCGAGGTGTGGGCGCCCTGGATGAAGCGGTCGCCGTCGTCGAGGGCCGCCAGCGACCCGGTGCAGCCCTCGGTGATCCAGCCGCCGCGGCTGACGATGAAGTTGTAGCCCGAGTCGCGCCAGCCGTTGCCGTCCATGTGCAGGTCCTGCACCCAGCGCGCGTGGAGGTGCGCCTGCTCGCGCGAGAAGTCCCCGGTGTTCGCGGAGACCGTGTGGTGCACGATGAGCTTGTTCGGGCTGCCCCAGACGATCGGGTTCGCGCCGCGCGGCGGCCGCGCGCCCCACGCGGCGGTCGAGTCGATGTCGGGCTCGACGGCGGCGTGCGCGGCCTGCGGCGCGGCGACCCCGGCGGCCGCGAGCAGCCCCGCCGCCCCGGCCCCGATCAGGAGCCTGCGGCGGATGCGGTGGTGGTGTTCCATGTGCCTGCCTCCAAGAAGGCCCGGAGGCCGGACTCCGGGGCCCGCGGGCGGGGCGCACTCGCCCCGCCCGCGGTTCCGGCCGTCCGGCCTCCGGGGATCGCGACTACGTGTTGTTCGCCAGGGCCAGCAGGCGGGCCTGCGAGCCGTTGAAGTGGTTGCGGTCGACGTCGCCGGAGATCCCCGAGACCGAGCCGGTCGCGGAGTACTGCCAGAACGTCCAGGTGGTGTTGTTCCATCCGGCCGGGAGGCTCGGGCTGGAGACGCCCCAGTGGGCGATCCACAGCGGGCTCTTGGAGGCCATGCCGGTCCACGAGCCGGTGCAGCTGTTCCACCACGAGGCGGTGGTGTAGATGACCATGTCGCGGCCGGTCCTGGCCTTGTACGTGTTGTAGAAGTCGGTGATCCAGTTGCGCATCTGGGTGGTGGAGAGGCCGTAGCAGCTCGCGCCGGAGGGCGGGGCCTCCAGGTCGAGGGCGCCGGGCAGGGTCAGGTTGTCGGCCGACCAGGCGCCGCCGTTCGAGGCGAAGAAGTTCGCCTGCTCGGCCCCGGACGAGGACGCGGGGCGGGCGAAGTGGTAGGCGCCGCGGATGACGCCCGCGGCGTGCGCCGCGGGGTAGTTGGCGTTGAACCGGGGGTCCTTGTAGGTCGTGCCCTCGGTGGCCTTGATGTACGCGAAGTCGATGCCCGCGTTCTTGACCGAGGTCCAGTTGATCGAACCCTGCCAGTTCGAGACGTCGATGCCGGTCGGGTTGGACTGCGCCGAGGCCGGGCTTCCCACGGCCATCAGCGCCGCGGTGAGCGCTGCGGAGGCGAACAGGACGATCACGGTCCTGAGGCTGCGGCGTCTGGGGCGGTTGTCGTCGCTTGCGAAGTCGTTCACACGAGGCTCCCTGCTTGTCAGGAGATCTGCCTTTCGGGGGGAGTGCGAGGTATCGCACGTGCCTCCCAGTATGGAGAAAAGCTCCAAGCGGAGTCAAGCATGTGAAAATAACTTTCTGAGACTTCTCGGTGAAAATCCGGCGACGCGGACCTTCCTCGCGAATCACCCCGGCCCCACCGGTCGCCCAGCGCCCCGCAGAACCCCCTTATCCCTACAGATCAGCGAAAAATGACGGCCAGTGAAGCTGAAGTAGCATGCAGTCGCGCGCTGTTTCCCCTGCGCGCCCCCAGAGAGGACCCCCGAATGCGAATCAGACTTGCCGCGACGCTGGCGATCGGCGCGATGCTCGCTGCCGCGGCCTGCGGCGCCGACGAGCCCGAGAACGACGGCGCCGACGCCGCCGAGGCCGTGGAGAGCGCCGCCGCCGAGGCGGCCGCCGAAGACGACAGCGCCGGCACCGGCGCGGACGGCGGCGGCGAAGGCCTCGGCGCGTGCGACGACGGGGCGGTGAGCGAGGCGGTCGCCGCGATCGTCGCCGCCACCGACGTCCGGCTCGCCGTCGACGACTCCGAGGCCGACCGCCTCTCGTGCACCTGGGACACCGGCCAGGACGTCGGCCCGGCGGTCTACCTCACCGCCGGCCCCTCCATCGACGCGGGCCTCACCGAGGAACTGCTCGAAACGATGGGCCAGACGCCGATCGAGGACGAGCGCTTCGCGAGCGTCGACGCGATCCTGGTCGAAGTGCTCGGCTGCGAGAACGGCCACGCCGGGGACCTGACCGGCTGCGCCCTCACCGTGTACGGCTCCTACGACGTGACGCTCCAGGTCCTCTTCGCCGAGGAGGTCACCGTCGACCAGATGACCGACGCCGCCTGGGCGATCACCGAGCAGATCGGCTGACGAACGCGGGGCCGCCGCGGCGGCCCCGCTCAGTACCCTTCGCCCGAACCGAACGCGAACAGCACCGAACCGGGGTCGTCCGCGGCCGGGACGTCCACCGGCAGCCGCCCCTGCGGCGCGATCTCGCCGACGACCGCTGCCGCGAGCGACCGCAGCGCGCCGTCGGTGTAGGAGTACGTCGCCGCATAGGCGTCGACGCCCGCCAGGTGCGCGATGTCGTAGGGCGTGCCGACCGCCGCCGCGAGCACCGGCACGCCGGTGTCCACCAGGGACTCCACCAGGCCGATCTGCGGCGAGCCCGCCGTGACCCCGAGCGTGGTGACCACCACGAGGTCCTTGCCCTCGGCCGCGGCCACCGCCGAGGCGACCGCCGCGGCGTCGGGCTCCTCACCGGTCGGAAGCGCCTCAGCCCGCGCCCCGAAGCCGTTCAGCGCCTCGGCGACCACGGCCGTCGTGTTCTCGCCCCAGCCGGTCACCAGCACCGACGCCCCGTCGGCGGCGATCGGGAGGACGCCGTCGTTCACCAGCAGCGTCAAGGCCCGGTCCGCGACGTCGTCGGCCGCGGCGCGGTGCTCGTCGGTGCCGACCACGTCGAAGACGGCCCCGGCGTCGGTCATCGCGTCGGCGACGATGCCCCGCCGGTGCTTGAGCTCCAGCAGCCGCCGGACCGAGGCGTCGACGCGCTCCTCGGTCAGCTCGCCGGACTCGACCGCGGCCAGCACCGCGTCCCGGGCCAGGCGGAAGTCCGGCGGCATGAGCAGCAGGTCCGCCCCGGCCAGGAGCGCCATGACCGGGACGTGCTCGTCGCCGAACTCGCTGCGCACGCCCTCCATCTCCAGGGAGTCGGTGACGACCACGCCCGTGAAGCCCAGCCGGTCGCGCAGCAGCCCGGTGAGGATCGGCTCGGAGAGCGTCGCGGGCTTGAGGGACTCGTCGAGCGCCGGGAACTGGAGGTGCGCGGTCATGATCATGTCCACGCCGGCCGCGATGGCCGCCTCGAACGGCGGGGCGTCGATCTGGGCCCACTCGGTCTCGTCGTGGGTGATGACCGGCAGGCCGACGTGGCTGTCGACGTCGGTGTCGCCGTGGCCCGGGAAGTGCTTCGCCGCGGCCGCGACGCCGCCCTCCTGGTAGCCGGTGACCTGCGCGGCCGTCAGCTCGGCGGCGAGCGCGGGATCAGAGGAGAACGAGCGGACGCCGATGACCGGGTTCGCCGGGTTGACGTTGACGTCGGCGTCGGGGGCGAAGTTCTGGTTCAACCCCATGGCCCGCAGCTCGACCCCGGCGATCTCGGCGGCGCGGGCGGCGGCCTCGGCGTCGCGGGCGGCGCCCAGCGGCATCGCCCCGGGGAACTGCGTGGCGGGCTCGCCGATCCGGTTCACGACCCCGTGCTCCTGGTCGACGGCGATGAACAGCGGCACGCCGCCGTCGGCGGCGGCGGCCTCCTGGAGGCCGTTCGAGAGCCGCGCGGTCTGCTCGGGGTCGGCGACGTTCCCCGCCCACGTGAAGTAGATGATCCCGCCGGGCCGGTAGGTCGCGATGAGCTCGGCGGCGTTGTCGACGCCGAGGCGCTCCCGGTTGGCCGCGACGTCGTCGGGCGCGTCGGTGTCGGCCGAGGCCCCGTTCGCGTACACCATGAACAGCTGGCCGACCTTCTCTTCGAGGGTCATGGACGCCAGTCGTTCGGTCGCGTAGTCCTGAGCGTTGTCGATGGGCTCATCCTGCCCGGTGTCCTTGCCCGCGTCGTCGCCGGGCCCTTCCCCTGAGTCGGAGCATCCGGTGAGGGCGGCGAGCGAGGCGGCCGCCCCGGAGGCGAGCACCGCCTTGCGGGTCATCTTCGGGAATCGCACCGGACCAGTCTTCCCCATGACCGCCGGGAGGCCCGGGCAGGCCGGGGGTGTTTCGCGCCGTCGGCCCCGGAGAACGGCGAAGCCGGGAAGGAGCGGTGCTCCTCCCCGGCTCGGGCCGTTCCGGATGTCAGAACTTCAGGCCGTTGTCACGGGCGGCGTCGGCCAGGGCCGCGATGCGGCCGTGGTACTGAAGCCCGCCGCGGTCGAACACGACCGCTTCGACGCCGGCTTCCTTCGCGCGCTCGGCGACGAGCTTGCCGACCTCTTTGGCCTTCGCGGTCTTGTCGCCCTCGAAGGAGCGCAGCGCGGGCTCGACCGTCGACGCGGCGGCCAGCGTGTGGCCCTTCACGTCGTCGATGACCTGGACCACGATGTGCTTCGAGGAGCGGAAGACCGCCAGGCGCGGCTGCTCGGCCGTGCCGGTGACCTTCTTGCGGCCACGGAAGTGACGCCGGTTCTTCGCGATCCGGCGACGCTGGGAGACCGACCCTGACGGGCGACGGCGCTCGAGTTTGCTCGCCATTACTTACCTGCCTTCCCGGCCTTGCGGCGGATGCGCTCGTCGACGTACTTCACGCCCTTGCCCTTGTAGGGTTCCGGCGGACGCAGTCGGCGGATGTTCGAGGCGACCTGGCCGACCAGCTGCTTGTCGATGCCCTCGACGTGCAGCAGGGTCGGCTTCTCGACCTGGAACGAGATGCCCTCCGGCGCGTCGACCTGGATGGTGTGGGAGAAGCCGAGGCTCATCTCCACGCCCTTGCCCTTGGCCTGCGCGCGGTAACCGGTGCCGTTGATCTCCAGGGACTTCTTGTACCCCTCGGAGACGCCGACGACCATGTTGTTGACGAGGCTGCGCGCCAGGCCGTGCAGGGCCCGGGACTTGCGCTCGTCGTTGGGGCGGACCACCTGGAGCGACCCGTCCTCGTTCTTCTCGATGCCGATGGGCTCGGGCAGCTCGCGGACGAGCTGGCCCTTGGGGCCCTTCACGGTGACCGTCGCGCCGTCGATCGTGACGTCGACGCCGGAGGGCACCTGGATCGGCTGCTTCCCAATGCGGGACATGCTTCATACCCTCCTTGACTACCAGACGTAGGCGATGACTTCGCCGCCCACGCCGCGCTTGCGAGCCTGACGGTCGGTCAGCAGGCCCTGGGAGGTGGACACGATGGCCACACCCAGGCCGCCGAGCACGCGCGGCAGCTCAGTGGACTTGGCGTAGACCCGCAGTCCCGGCTTCGAGACACGGCGCACGCCCGCCAGGGACCGCTCGCGGTGCTCGCCGAACTTCAGGTCGACGACCAGCTTCTTGCCGACTTTGCCTTCCTCGGGGTCCTCGACGCGCCAGTCGGCGATGTAGCCCTCCTGCTTGAGGACCTCGGCGATGGAGGCCTTCATCTTGGAGTGCGGCATCGACGTGGTGTCGTGGTAAGCCTGGTTGGCGTTCCGCAGACGCGTCAGCATGTCTGCGATCGGGTCGGTCATTGTCATGCTCTTGATGTACCTTTCTCACCCCGGTTCCCCCGCCGGGCGGGGGCCTGTGGCGATCGACAGTATGTGAGGCCTGTTACCAGGAAGCCTTGTGGACGCCCGGGAGCTCCCCGGCGTGGGCCATGTCGCGGACGCACACCCGGCACAGGCCGAACTTGCGGTAGACCGCCTTGGGACGACCGCACTTCTGGCAGCGGGTGTAGGCGCGCACGGCGAACTTCGGCTTGCGCTTGGCCTTCGCGATGAGGGCTTTCTTCGCCATTAGTCGTTCTCCTTGAACGGGAAGCCCAGGTGCCGCAGCAGCGCCCGGCCTTCGTCGTCGGTCTTCGCGGTGGTCACCACCGTGATGTCCATGCCGCGCACCCGGTCGATCTTGTCCTGGTCGATCTCGGGGAACACCGCCTGCTCGGTCAGGCCGAACGTGTAGTTGCCGTTCCCGTCGAACTGCTGGTCCGACAGACCGCGGAAGTCGCGGATGCGGGGCAGCGCGATCGACAGCAGCCGGTCGAGGAACTCCCACATGCGGTCGCCGCGAAGGGTCACCTTCGCGCCGATGGCCTGGCCCTCACGCAGCTTGAACTGCGCGATCGACTTCTTGGCGCGACGCACGATGGGCTTCTGCCCGGTGATCGTCGCCAGGTCCTCGAGCGCGCCGTTGATGAGCTTCGAGTCACGAGCGGCCTCGCCCACGCCCATGTTCACCACGATCTTCGTCAGACCGGGGATCTGGTGCACGTTGACGTACTTGAACTCGTCGGTCAGCTTCGGCTTGATCTCGGACTTGTAGGTCTCCTTCAAGCGCGGAGCGATCTTCTCTGCAACGTCAGTCATCACAGGTCCTTACCCGTCCGCTTCGAGACGCGGACCTTGCGGCCCTCGTCGTTCTTGCGGTAGCCCACGCGGGTGGGCTGGTTGTCGGCGTCGAGCACCATCACGTTGGACACGTGGATCGACGCCTCCTGGGTGACGATCCCGCCGGTGCGCGAACCGCGCGCCGACTGCCCGGCCTTGGTGTGCTTGGTGATCCGGTTGACGCCCTCGACGAGCACGCGCTCGCGGGTGGGGTACGCCTCCAGCACCAGGCCCTCGGCGCCCTTGTCCTTGCCCGCGATGACGCGGACGCGGTCGCCTTTCTTCACCTTCATCGCTTACAGCACCTCCGGTGCGAGGGAGATGATCTTCATGTACTGCTTGTCGCGCAGTTCACGGGCGACCGGCCCGAAGATGCGGGTCCCTCGCGGTTCGCCGTCCTTGACGAGGACGGCGGCGTTCTCGTCGAACTTGATGTACGAGCCGTCCGGACGGCGGCGCTCCTTCACGGTGCGCACGATGACCGCCTGGACGACATCGCCCTTCTTCACGCCGGCCCCGGGGATGGCGTCCTTGACGGAGGCCACGATCGTGTCGCCGATACCGGCATAGCGTCGGCCGGAGCCGCCCAACACCCGGATGCACAGAATCTCGCGCGCACCGGTGTTGTCGGCGACCTTCAGCCGCGACTCTTGCTGAATCACGTCCCGATCTCCCTACTTGGCCTTCTCAAGGATCTCGACGACCCGCCAGCGCTTCGTCTTCGACAGCGGCCGGGTCTCCATGATGGAGACGCGGTCGCCGACGCCGCACTGGTTGTTCTCGTCGTGGGCCTTGTACTTCTTGGTGGACCGCAGGACCTTGCCGTAGAGCGGGTGCTTCTTGCGGTCTTCGACCTCGACCACGGCGGTCTTGTCCATCTTGTCACCGACGATGACGCCCTCGAGCACCTTGCGCCGGTTGCGAGTCTCGTTCTCCTCGCTCATCCTTCATCCTCCTCCGGCGTGGCGCTGAGGCCCAACCGGCGCTCGTTCATGACGGTGTAGATCCGCGCGATCTCCTTGCGGACCAGGCCGAGCATGTGGTTGTTCTCCAACTGGCCGGTGGCACCCCGGACCCGCAGGTTGAACAGCTCTTCCTTCTTGTCCAGGAGTTTCGCCTGGAGCTCCTTGTCGCTGAGCTCGCGGAGCTCACCGGCGTCGATACCAGTAGCCATCACTACTCACCTGCACCTTCACGCGTCACGATGCGGCACTTCATGGGCAGCTTGTGGATCGCCCTCATCAGCGCCTCGTTGGCGACGGACTCGGTCGGGAACGACAGCTCGAACATGACCCGGCCGGGCTTGACGTTGGCCACCCAGAACTCGGGCGAGCCCTTGCCGGAGCCCTGACGGGTCTCGGCCGGCTTCTTCGTGATGGCGCGGTCGGGGAAGATGTTGATCCAGACCTTGCCGCCACGCTTGATGTGGCGGGTCATCGCGATACGGGCCGCCTCGATCTGGCGGTTGGTCACGTAGCTGTGCTCCAGCGCCTGGATGCCGTACTCGCCGAACGTCACTCGAGTGCCGCGAGTCGCCTTGCCCTTGCGCTTGGGCGCGTGGGGCTTGCGGTAACCGCGCGGCGGTTTCCGTGGCATGAGCATGTCGCTTAGCCCTCCTGCTTCTTCGTCTCGGCAGCGCCGGCGGCACCGACCTCGGTCGCCGGAGCGGCCGATTCGCCCGAAGGCTGGGCGCCCTGCTGCGTGCCCGTGTTCGCGGTGCGTCCGCGGCTCCCGCGGCCACCGCGGCCGCGACCGGGACGACCGCCCCGCTCGCCGCCGGTGTCGCGTCGGCGCTGCACCTGCTCGGCCTGCTCCTTGAGCGTGGCCTCGCCCTTGTAGATCCACACCTTCACGCCGATGCGGCCGAAGGTCGTGTGGGCCTCGAACAGGCCGTAGTCGATGTTCGCGCGCAGCGTGTGCAGCGGGACCTGGCCCTCGCGGTACTGCTCCGAACGGCTCATCTCGGCGCCGCCGAGGCGGCCGGCGCACTGCACCTTGATGCCCTTGACCGTCGGGTTGCGCATGGCCGACTGGATGGCCTTGCGCATGGCGCGACGGAAGTTGACGCGGCTGGCGAGCTGCTCGGCCACGCCCTGGGCGACGAGCTGAGCGTCGACGTCGGGGTTCTTGACCTCGATGATGTTGAGCTGGACCTGCTTGCCGGTCAGCTTCTCCAGACGGCCGCGCAGCCGGTCCGCCTCGGCGCCCTTGCGGCCGATGACGATGCCCGGACGGGCCGTGTGGATGTCGACGCGGACCCGCTCGCGGGTGCGCTCGATGTCGACCTTGCTGATGCCGGCGCGCTCGAGACCCTCGGTCATGAGCTTGCGGATCTTCACGTCCTCACCGACGTAGTCGGCGTATTCCTTGTCGGCGTACCAGCGCGACGTCCAGTCACTGCTGATGCCGAGGCGATACCCGTGCGGGTGAATCTTTTGACCCATTACTCGGTCTCCTCCTTTTCAGCGGACTCGGACTTCGCGTCGGCCTCGGCCGGCTTCTCGGCCTTGGGCTCCGCCTTGGGGGCGGCGGCCTTGGGCCGGCGGATCGAGCCGGCGTCGACCGGGGCGGCCTGCACGGACTCCACCACCACGGTGATGTGGCTGGTGCGCTTGTTGATCCGGTAGGCACGGCCGTGGGCGCGAGGGCGGTAGCGGCGCATGGTCGGGCCCTCGTCGACCTTGATCTCGGAGATCAAGAGCGACTCGGGGTCCAGGCCCAGGTTGTTCTCCGCGTTGGCCGAGGCCGACGCGATGACCTTGTACACGACCTCGGCCGCGCTGTAGGGCGCGAACTCGAGGGTCGTCAGGGCCTCGTCCACGGGCAGGCCACGCACGAGGTCGACGACGCGGCGCGCCTTGCGCGGAGCGACGCGGACGTACCGCGCCACGGCGCGCGCCTTCGGAGCCTCCTGCTCCAGTGTTGCCATCGTTCTATTCCTTCGTTCGTTCTGTAAGCCCGTGGCCTAGCGGCGACGGCTCTTGCGGTCGTCCTTGTCGTGGCCGCGGAACGTGCGGGTGGGCGCGAACTCGCCGAGCTTGTGCCCCACCATGTTCTCGGTGACGTACACCGGAACGTGCTTCCGCCCGTCGTGGACCCCGAAGGTCAGCCCGATGAAATCGGGCGTGATCGTGGAGCGACGCGACCAGGTCTTGATGACGGTCTTGGACTTGGACTCGATCGCCGCGTCCACCTTCTTCTGGAGGTGGTCGTCGACGAAGGGCCCCTTCTTCAGGCTGCGACCCATGGCTTACTTACCCCGCTTCCGGCTGGCCTTGCGACGACGGACGATGAGCCTGTCGTTCGGGTGGTTCTTCTTCCGGGTGCGCCCCTCGGGCTTGCCCTTCGGGTTCACCGGGTGGCGACCACCGGAGGTCCGGCCCTCGCCGCCGCCGTGCGGGTGGTCGACCGGGTTCATGACGACACCGCGGACGGTCGGGCGCCAGCCCTTCCAGCGCATGCGGCCGGCCTTGCCCCAGTTGATGTTGCCCTGCTCGGCGTTGCCGACCTCGCCGACGGTGGCGCGGCAGGTCGACTGGACCAGGCGGATCTCGCCGGAGGGCATGCGCAGGTGCGCGTACTTGCCTTCGCGGGCGAGCAGCTGGATCGAGGTGCCGGCGCTGCGGCCCAGGGCGGCGCCGCCGCCGGGCTTGAGCTCCACCGCGTGGACGGTGGTACCGACCGGGAGGTGGCGCAGCTCCAGCGAGTTGCCCGGCTTGATGTCGGCCTCGGGGCCGCTCTCGATCCGGTCGCCCTGCTTGATGCCCTTGGGGGCCAGGATGTAGCGCTTCTCGCCGTCGGCGTAGTGCAGCAGCGCGATGTTCGCGGTGCGGTTCGGGTCGTACTCGATCTCCGCGACCTTCGCCGGCACGCCGTCCTTGTCGTGGCGGCGGAAGTCGATCACGCGGTAACGGCGCTTGTGGCCGCCGCCGCGGTGGCGGGTCGAGATCTTGCCGGAGTTGTTGCGGCCGCCGGTCTTGCTCAGCGGGCGCACGAGCGACTTCTCGGGCGTGGAACGCGTGATCTCGGCGAAGTCGGAGACGCTGGAACCACGGCGCCCGGGCGTCGTCGGCTTGTATTTGCGGATGGCCATTGTTACTCCCTGCGTCCCTACGAGATCTGTCCGCCGAAGATCTCACCGAGACGACCGGGGTCGCCCTCGACGGTGACGATCGCGTGCTTGACGCTCTTACGCTGTCCCCAGCCGTCACGGGTGCGCTTGCGCTTGCCGTCACGGTTCAGGGTGTTGACGCTCTTGACGTCCACATTGAAGATCTGCTTGATGGCGATCTTGATGTGGCTCTTGTTGGCGCGCGGGTCGACCTCGAAGGTGTACTTGCCCTCGCCGAGGAGGGTGTAGGTCTTCTCCGAGATGACCGGCTTGATGATGATGTCGCGCGGGTCGGCGACGGTCACTTCGCTCATGCCGCGACCTCCTGCTCGGTCCGGTCAGCGATGAACGCCTCGATGGCGGCCTCGCTGAACACGATGTCCTCGTTGTTGAGCACGTCGTAGGTGTTGACCTGGCCCCAGTCGAGGATGTGGACCTCGGGGAGGTTCCGCAGGCTCAGCTGGGCGACGGACTCGTCGCGGGCCAGCACCACGAGGACCTTGGCGGCCTCGGTGGTGGCGGCGAGCGCGGCCTTGGCGTCCTTCGTCTTCGGGGTGTCCCCCTCGACGATCGAGCTGACGACGTGCAGGTTGCCGCCGCGCACCCGGTCGGTGAGGGCGCCGGCCAGGGCCGCGGCCTTCATCTTCCGGGGGGTGCGCTCGGCGAACGACCGCGGCTTGGGGCCGTGGACGACGCCGCCGCCGGTGAACTGCGGCGCGCGGATCGAGCCCTGGCGGGCGCGGCCGGTGCCCTTCTGGCGGTACGGCTTCTTGCCGCCGCCGCGGACTTCGCCGCGGGTCTTGGTGTTCGCCGAGCCGGAGCGCGCGGCGGCGAGCTGCGCGGTCACGACCTGGTGCATGAGCGGGATGTTCGGCTCGACGTCGAAGATCGACGTCGGGAGCTCGATGGTCTTCCCGGTCTCCTTGCCAGCGGCGTCTTTGACTTTGATTTCAAGGCTCATTGTTAGGCCACCTGCTTCACTGCGCTGCGAACGAGCACCAGGCCGTTCTTCGGGCCGGGGATAGCGCCGACGATGAGCAGCAGCCCGCGCTCGGCGTCGACCGCCTGGATGCGCAGGTTCTGCGTCGTGTGGCGGTTGCCGCCCATGCGACCGGCCATGCGCATGCCCTTGAAGACGCGTCCGGGCGTGGCGCAGCCGCCGATCGAACCGGGGGCGCGGTGGACCTTGTGCGCACCGTGGCTGGCGCCGAGGCCGCCGAAGCCGTGACGCTTCATGACGCCGGCGAAGCCCTTGCCCTTGGTGGTGCCGGTGACGTCGACCAGGTCGCCCGCCGCGAAGATCGTGGCTTCGACGGTCTGGCCGAGGTCGTAGTCGGCGGCGTCGGAGGTGCGCAGTTCGACCAGGTGGCGACGCGGAGCGACGCCGGCCTTCTCGAAGTGGCCCTGCACCGGCTTGGTGACGTTCTTGAGTTTGACGTCGCCGAAGCCCAGCTGCACGGCCGAGTACCCGTCGACGTCCGGTTTGCGAATCTGGGAGACGACGTTCGGCCCGGCCTGCACCACGGTGACGGGCACGGCGCGGCCGTTCTCGTCCCAAACCTGGGTCATGCCGAGCTTGGTGCCCAGGATTCCCTTGATCTGCCTGTCCATTGGTGTGCCCCTACAGCTTGATCTCGATGTCGACGCCGGCCGGCAGGTCAAGGCGCATCAGCGAGTCGACCGTCTTCGGGGTGGGGTCGAGGATGTCGATGAGACGCTTGTGCGTGCGCATCTCGAAGTGCTCGCGCGAGTCCTTGTACTTGTGCGGCGACCGGATAACACAGAAACGGTTGATCTCAGTCGGCAGCGGCACCGGCCCGGAGATGGCGGCCCCCGTACGGGTGACCGTCTCCACGATCTTGCGGGCCGAGGAGTCCACGACCTCGTGGTCGTAGGCTTTCAGCCTGATGCGGATCTTCTGTCCCGCCATGGTTCCTTACCTTACGTAAATTGGCTGTTCAGACCGCTCCACGCGGTCGGGCGTGTCGCGAGCTTCAGGCACATCTGGACACAGCTTCGCCGTGTCGGTGTGTCTTGGCTCGCCCGCCTGCCCGCCGTGAACGGTCCCTCTCGGCGCCGGATGGTGCCTACTTGGGCCCGCGGGCCGGGCGTGAGCATCAGGCGGCGGGCCGGGCCCGCGTGCTCCGCCGGGGGCGAAGGCGCGCTGATGCGAACGCAACCTGCATATTATGCCCGTTCCGGCTCGGCCCCGACAAGCGGGGGCCGGACGGCAGTGGGACAGGTTACGCGTAGGAAGCCGTCCCGCCCGCTCCGGGGCCGAAGCCGCCGGAGAGGGCGGAAGACCGGGGCGACCCGAGCGCCGCGGCGGGGCCCGCGGGCCTCGCGTTCGGCGCGGAGATCGCCCCGGTCGGCGGTCTTACTTGACGACCTTGGTGACGCGGCCGGAGCCGACGGTGCGGCCGCCCTCGCGGATGGCGAAGAGCAGACCGTCGTCCATGGCGACCGGCTGGATGAGCTCGACCTTCATGGAGGTGTTGTCACCGGGCATGACCATCTCGGTGCCCTCGGGGAGGGTGACGACGCCGGTCACGTCCGTGGTCCGGAAGTAGAACTGCGGACGGTAGTTGTTGAAGAACGGCGTGTGGCGGCCACCCTCGTCCTTGGACAGGATGTACACCTCGGCCTCGAACTCCGTGTGCGGGGTGGTGGTGCCGGGCTTGGTCACGACCATGCCGCGCTCCACCTCCTCGCGCTTGGTGCCGCGGAGCAGCAGGCCGACGTTCTCACCGGCGCGCGCGTCGTCGAGGGTCTTGCGGAACATCTCGATGGCGGTGACCTTGGTGTTGATCGAGCCCTCGCGGATGCCGACGATCTCGACCTCCTCGTTGGGGAGGAGCACGCCGCGCTCGACGCGACCGGTCACGACGGTGCCGCGGCCGGTGATCGTGAAGACGTCCTCGACGGGCATGAGGAACGGCTTGTCGATGTCGCGCTCCGGCTCCGGAACGGAGTCGTCGACGGCCTGCATGAGCTCGGCGACCGCGTCGACCCACTTCTCCTCGCCGTTCAGGGCGCCGAGAGCGGAGACCTTCACGACCGGGGCGTCGTCGCCCGGGAAGTTCTGGTCGGACAGCAGCTCGCGGACCTCCATCTCGACGAGCTCGAGGATCTCCTCGTCGTCGACCATGTCGGACTTGTTGAGCGCCACGACGATGTACGGGACACCGACCTGGCGGGCGAGCAGGACGTGCTCGCGCGTCTGCGGCATCGGGCCGTCGGCGGCCGACACGACCAGGATCGCGCCGTCCATCTGGGCCGCGCCGGTGATCATGTTCTTGATGTAGTCGGCGTGGCCGGGGCAGTCGACGTGGGCGTAGTGCCGGCCCTCGGTCTGGTACTCGACGTGGGAGATCGAGATCGTGATGCCGCGCTGCTTCTCCTCGGGCGCGTTGTCGATCTCGTCGAACGGCGTGTACGGGTTGAGGTCCGGGTGCTTGTCGTGCAGCACCTTGGTGATGGCGGCCGTCAGCGTGGTCTTGCCGTGGTCGACGTGACCGAGCGTGCCGATGTTGACGTGCGGCTTAGTCCGCTCGAACTTTTCCTTAGCCACTTCGTCCTCCTGTGGACTGAATAAATCTGGTTTGACTTAACTGACCCATTGCGTCGCGAGACCCCGCGGCAACAGGTGGGTGCACGGGCGGGAAGGCAGGCTTGCCCTCCCGGTCCGTTTACTCGCCTGTCGCCTTGGCGATGATCTCCTTGGCGACGTTCGCCGGGACTTCGGCGTAGGTGTCGAACTGCATTGAGTAGTTCGCGCGACCGGCGGTCTTCGACCTGAGGTCTCCGACGTAGCCGAACATCTCCGACAGCGGCACCTGGGCCTTGACCGTGCGGTCGTTGCCCCGTTCGCCCATCTCCTGGACCATGCCGCGCCGAGAGTTGATGTCGCCGATGACATCGCCCATCGATTCCTCCGGGCAGATGACCTCGACGGCCATCATCGGCTCGAGCAGTACTGGCTTCGCCCGCTTCGCGGCCTCCTTCAGCACCATTCGGCCTGCGATCTTGAAGGCCATCTCCGAGGAGTCGACCTCGTGGTACTGACCGTCGGTCAGCTCCAGCTTCACGCCCACCAGCGGGTAGCCCGCCAGGACGCCGTCCGGCATCGCGTCCTCCGCGCCGGCCTTGACCGACGGGATGTACTCGCGGGGGATGCGGCCACCGGTGATCTGGTCGTCGAACTCGAAGATCTCGCTCTCGTTCGAGTCCATCGGGAGCGGCTCGACGTTGACGATGACCCGCGCGAACTGACCGGAACCGCCGGTCTGCTTCTTGTGCAGGTACTCGATCTTCTCGACGCGCTGGGTGATGGTCTCGCGGAACGCCACCTGCGGCTTGCCGATGTTGGCCTCGACGTTGAACTCCCGCTTCATGCGGTCGACCAGGATGTCGAGGTGCAGCTCGCCCATGCCGGAGATGATCGTCTGACCGGAGTCCTCGTCGGTCTTGACCCGGAAGGTCGGGTCCTCCTCGGCGAGGCGCTGGATCGCGGTGGCCAGCTTGTCCTGGTCGGCCTTCGACTTGGGCTCGATGGCCACGTCGATCACCGGCTCGGGGAAGACCATCGACTCCAGGATGACCTGGCTGTTCGAGTCGGTCAGCGTGTCACCGGTGGTGGTCTGCTTCAGACCCTGGATCGCGATGATGTCGCCGGCCTGCGCGTCCTTGCGCTCTTCGCGCTTGTTCGCGTGCATCTGGTAGATCTTGCCGATGCGCTCCTTGCGGCTCTTGGTCGAGTTCATGACCTGAGTGCCGGTCTCGATGGTGCCCGAGTAGATGCGGGCGTAGGTGAGACGTCCGAGGTGCTTGTCGGTCTGGATCTTGAACGCCAGGGCGCTGAAGGGCTCTTCGACGTCCGCGTGGCGCTCGGCCGGGGTCTCGTTGTCGATCAGCGTCCCCTGGATCGCCGCGATGTCCAGCGGCGAGGGCAGGTAGTCGATGACCGCGTCGAGCAGCGGCTGCACGCCCTTGTTCTTGAAGGCCGTGCCGCACAGCACCGGGTTGATCTGGTTCGCGATGGTGCCCTTGCGGATCGCGGCCTTGATCTCGTCGGTGGTGATCTCCTCGCCCTCGAGGTACTTCTCGGCGAAGTCGTCGTCGACGTCGGAGAGGGTCTCCAGGAGCTTCTCGCGGTACTCCTCGGCCTGCTCGGCCAGGTCCGCGGGGATCGCCTCGGTCTCGTAGGCCTCGCCGAGGCCGGTCTCGCCGCGCCACGTCTTGGCGTTCATCTCCACCAGGTCGATGACGCCGACGAAGTCGGACTCCGAGCCGATCGGCAACTGGATCACCGCGGTGTTGGAGTTCAGCCGGTCGGCCATCATGTCGACGCAGCGGAAGAAGTTCGCACCGGTCCGGTCCATCTTGTTGACGAAGCACATGCGCGGGACGCTGTACTTGTCGGCCTGGCGCCAGACGTTCTCCGTCTGCGGCTCGACGCCGGCGACACCGTCGTAGACGGCGATGGCGGAGTCCAGCACGCGCAGGGACCGCTCGACCTCGACCGTGAAGTCGACGTGGCCGGGCGTGTCGATGATCTGGATGGTGTGCCCGTTCCACTCGCACTTGGTGGCGGCGGAGGTGATGGTGATGCCCCGCTCCTGCTCCTGCTCCATCCAGTCCATCGTCGCCGAACCCTCGTGGGTCTCACCGATCTTGTGGGAGACGCCCGTGTAGAAGAGGATTCGTTCGGTGGTGGTGGTCTTACCGGCGTCGATGTGGGCCATGATGCCGATGTTGCGGAGTTTGGCCAGGGCAGCGTTAGCTTTGTTAGCCACGAGATTGCCTTCTCTTGATCACTACCAGCGGTAGTGGGCGAATGCCTTGTTGGAATCGGCCATCTTGTGAGTGTCCTCGCGCTTCTTCACCGCGGCGCCGAGGCCGTTGGAGGCGTCGAGGATCTCGTTGGTGAGCCGTTCGACCATGGTCTTCTCGCGACGGTCGCGCGAGAAGCCGACCAGCCAGCGCAGGCCCAGGGTCGTGGCCCGCTGCGGACGGACGTCGACCGGCACCTGGTAGGTCGCGCCGCCGACGCGGCGGGAGCGGACCTCGAGGGTGGGCTTGACGTTGTCCAGGGCGCGCTTGAGCACGACCACGGGGTCCTGGTCGGCCTTCTGGCGGCAGTTCTCCAGGGCTTCGTAGACGATGCGCTCGGCGAGGCGGCGCTTGCCGTCCTTGAGGACCTTGTTGATGAGCTGGGTGACGAGCACCGAGTTGTAGACCGGGTCAGCAGTCAGCGGCCGACGCGGCGCAGGGCCTTTACGTGGCATGTCTACTTCTCCTTCTTGGCGCCGTAGCGGCTGCGGGCCTGCTTGCGGTCGCGGACGCCCTGCGTGTCGAGCGCGCCGCGGATGATCTTGTAGCGGACACCGGGCAGGTCGCGGACACGACCGCCGCGGACGAGCACGATGGAGTGCTCCTGCAGGTTGTGGCCCACACCGGGGATGTAGGCGGTGACCTCGGTGCCGTTCATGAGCCGCACGCGGGCGACCTTGCGCATGGCCGAGTTGGGCTTCTTGGGCGTGGTGGTGTAGACGCGCGTGCACACGCCGCGGGCCTGCGGGCTGCCCTTCAGCGCGGGCGTCTTGTTCGTATTGGTCCTGGCCTTGCGGCCTTTGCGGACCAACTGCTGGATGGTTGGCACTGAGCCGAACCCCTCTCAACACGGTGGTTGGTTGCGTATTCCTGTCTTGTCGGCGCCATCTGTGACCTCCCGCCGCAAGCCCGCGAGCCGTGCATCGACTCGGCGCACATGAGCGGAATCCCGTCCCCCGCGTTCGGGCGTGTCGCGCCTCTCCGGGCCCATGCCAGCCTCGTGCGAAGCGCGCTTCGCGCTCAGGCTGGTTCAGACGCGTTCGTGACCTCGGCGAGCGGGTGAGCCGCGGAGCGACTCGACTCGAGCGAGATTGACCATGCAGAGCCAATGTTCACGAAGCCCCCAGTACGAGGGTGTGCGTGCCGATGACGCCCGGCGGCGCGGCCTAATGAGGGCCTTGCCGCCTTGCAGGCACGCAACCTGGCCTGGCTCTCACGGGGACCGAGCTGCCGGAGTAGACAGGGCCACCATGCCGCTCGAAGCGGTGTCCAGGCGCAAGGGAAAAGCCTACCTAGCCTAACGAGCGGCGTCAAAGCCGATTCCGGCCCGCGAGGCGTCCGTGTTCATTGTCACGGACGACGGGAGGAAGGGCGGTGGCGCACATGTCGCTTCGGTGCGGTAGACACACCGTGGTCCATCTTATCTCGTAGGACGGGGCCGATACGCGGGGGCCGCCCCCCGGCGGGCGTATCCCCGCTCACGGTCCCGGAAGCCGGACCGCCTCGCCGCTGTCGTAGATCGGCCCGCCCGCCGAGCGGGCCATGTGCACGACCCAGACCAGCAGCAGCACGACCACGACCGCCGCGGCGACCCCCACGGCGGTCCAGGCCAGGCGCCGGACGCGCCCGAGCCGACCCGCGCCCAGCAGGAAGCCCTCGGAGTCGCGGATGTCGGCCTCGGCCTGCCGGGCGAGCACGAGCGCCAGGAGCGCCGGGATCGCCCCGCCGACGAACGGGGAGAACACCACGCCCAGGACCGCGAGGGTCAGTGCGGCCACCACCTTGGTCGACTCGACCGGATCGGGATCGTCGGGATGCCGCGCCCCGCCGCTGTGCTGCGCCTCAATCACGGGCCCATCCTATTGCGGTCCCACTCCCCCGCCGACCCGGGAACCGCCCCGCGAACTCGGCCGTCCCGCGGCTCGGGCCGCGCTCCCCGCGCCCGGAGCCCGCGGGCGGCGCCGCCTCCCGGGCGCGCCCGCCGGTCCGCGGGCCGCTGCGCACCGCGCGCCGGACGGGACGAGGCGGGGGCCGGGCGCGTCGCGCCCGGCCCCCGCCTCCTTGTTCAGCCGTCGGGAATCGGCTCGGTGTCGCTGCTAGTAGGTGCCCAGGTCGTAGGAGTCCTCAAGGCTCACGGCCGGGCCCGTCCCGTAGGAGAACGTCGGCGTGGCCGTGTCCTCGTAGCCGCCGAGCGAGTACACCGCGGCCTTCGCCTCCTCGGTGGGCTCCACCGAGACGTTCCGGTACTTCGCGATGCCCGTGCCCGCCGGGATCAGCTTGCCGAGGATGACGTTCTCCTTCAGGCCGACCAGGCTGTCGGACTTGCCGGAGATCGCGGCCTCGGTGAGCACCCGGGTGGTCTCCTGGAAGGAGGCCGCCGAGAGCCACGACTCGGTCGCCAGGCTCGCCTTCGTGATGCCCATGAGCTGCGGGCGGCCCGAGGCCGGCTCGCCGCCGTCGGCGATGATCTTGCGGTTCACCTCTTCGAACTCCAGGCGGTCCACCAGCGAACCGGGCAGGAACTCCGAGGTGCCCGAGTCGATGATCGTGATCCGCTTGAGCATCTGGCGCACGATGATCTCGATGTGCTTGTCGTGGATCATGACGCCCTGCGAGCGGTAGACCTCCTGGACCTCGCCGACCAGGTGCCGCTGCACCTTCCGCGGGCCCAGCACGCGCAGCAGCTCGTGCGGGTCGATCGTGCCCTCGACGAGCTTCTCGCCGACCTCGACGTGCTCGCCGTCGACCGCGCGCAGGCGCAGGCGGCGGGGCACCTTGTCGACCACGATCTCGTCGGAGCCGTCGTCGGGCGCGATGATGATCTTCCGGCTCTTCTCGGCGTCCTCGATGCGCACGGTGCCGCTCGCCTCGGCGATCGGCGCCTTCCCCTTGGGGATGCGGGCCTCGAAGACCTCCTGCACGCGCGGCAGGCCCTGCGTGATGTCGTCCCCGGCCACACCGCCGGTGTGGAAGGTCCGCATCGTCAGCTGGGTGCCGGGCTCGCCGATCGACTGGGCCGCGATGATGCCCACGGCCTCGCCCAGGTCGACCTTCTCGCCGGTCGGCATGGAACGGCCGTAGCAGGCCGCGCACACGCCCTGGCGGGACTCGCACGTCAGCACCGAGCGGACCTTCACGGTCGTGACGCCCTGCGCGATGAGCGCGGCGATGTGGTCCGAGTTCAGCGGCGTGTTCCGCTCCAGGACGACCTTGCCGTCGACCTCGACGTCCTCGCCGAGGGTCCGGGCGTCGACCGCGGTGTCGACGATGTCCGACTCGATGAGCCGGCCGTCGATCTCGACCGCGATCGGGTAGTCCAGCGCCCGGTCGGTGCCGCAGTCCTCGTCGCGGATGATGACGTCCTGCGACACGTCCACCAAGCGCCGGGTCAGGTAACCCGAGTCGGCGGTCCGCAGCGCGGTGTCGGCCAGGCCCTTGCGGGAGCCGTGCGTGGAGATGAAGTACTCCAGGACCGTCAGGCCCTCGCGCAGCGAGGACTTGATCGGACGCGGGATGATCTCGCCCTTCGGGTTGGCCACCAGGCCGCGCATGCCGGCGATCTGCCGGAGCTGGAGCATGTTGCCCCGCGCCCCGGAGTTGATCATCTGCCACAGCGGGTTGTCGGGCTGGAGGGTGTCGTTCAGGTCCTCCATGACCTCCGCGGTGGCCTTCGTCCAGATCTCGGTCAGCTCGCCGCGGCGCTCCTCGGCGGTCATCAGGCCGCGCGCGTACTGCTTGTCGATCTTGGCGGAGTCGGCCTCGTACTTCTCGAGGATCTCGGCCTTGTGCGCCGGCTCGATGACGTCCTCGATGCCGATGGTGACGCCCGACCAGCCGGCCCACTTGAAGCCCGCGGACTTCAGCGCGTCCAGGCAGGCTCCCAGCTGCACCTTCGAGTGGTGCTCGGACAGGTCGTGGATGATGTCCGAGAGCTGGCCCTTGCGGACCTCGTAGTTGACGTACGGGAAGTCCGGGGGCAGGCAGTCGTTGAAGAACACCCGGCCCAGCGTCGTGGAGACGATGAGCGGCTGCCCCGGCTCCCAGCCCTCGGGGGCCTCCCAGGCCTCGCCCGGGCCGTTGTCGACCGAGGTGACGCCTTCGAGGCGGATCCGGATCGGCGCCTGGAGGTTCAGCTCGCGGCGGTCGTGGGCCATGATGGCCTCGCCGACGTCGGTGAACGCCCGGCCCTCGCCCACCAGGCCCTCCTTGCGGTGGGTCAGGTAGTACAGGCCGATGATCTGGTCCTGCGTGGGCAGGGCCACCGGCTTGCCGTCGGAGGGCTTGAGGATGTTGTTCGAGGCCAGCATCAGGATGCGGGCCTCGGCCTGGGCCTCGGCCGACAGCGGCACGTGGACGGCCATCTGGTCGCCGTCGAAGTCGGCGTTGAAGGCGGTGCACACCAGCGGGTGCAGCTGGATGGCCTTGCCCTCGACCAGCTGCGGCTCGAACGCCTGGATGCCGAGGCGGTGCAGCGTGGGCGCGCGGTTGAGCAGCACCGGGTGCTCGGAGATGACCTCTTCGAGCACGTCCCACACCACCGGGCGGGCGCGTTCGACCATCCGCTTGGCGGACTTGATGTTCTGCGCGTGGTTGAGATCGACCAGGCGCTTCATCACGAACGGCTTGAACAGCTCCAGCGCCATCTGCTTGGGCAGGCCGCACTGGTGCAGCTTCAGGCGCGGGCCGACCACGATGACCGAGCGGCCCGAGTAGTCGACGCGCTTGCCCAGGAGGTTCTGGCGGAACCGGCCCTGCTTGCCCTTGAGCATGTCGGACAGGCTCTTGAGCGGGCGGTTGCCGGGCCCGGTGACCGGGCGGCCGCGCCGGCCGTTGTCGAACAGCGCGTCCACCGACTCCTGGAGCATCCGCTTCTCGTTGGCGACGATGATCTCGGGCGCGCCGAGGTCCATCAGCCGCTTGAGGCGGTTGTTGCGGTTGATGACCCGGCGGTACAGGTCGTTGAGGTCGGAGGTCGCGAAGCGGCCGCCGTCGAGCTGCACCATCGGGCGCAGTTCCGGCGGGATGACCGGCACGCAGTCCAGGACCATGCCCAGCGGCGAGTTCCCGGTGGCCTGGAAGGCGGCGACCACCTTCAGGCGCTTGAGCGCGCGCAGCTTCTTCTGGCCCTTGCCGGTGGCGATGACCTCGCGCAGGCTGATCGCCTCGGCGTCGAGGTCGAGGCCCTGGAGCAGGTTCTTGATGGCCTCGGCGCCCATGCCGCCGGTGAAGTACTCGCCGAAGCGCTGCTGGAGCTCCCGGTAGAGCATCTCGTCGCCGATGAGCTGGCGGACCTCGAGCTTGCGGAAGGTGTCCATGACCTCGTCGAGGCGGTCGATCTCCCGCTGGGCCTTGTCGCGGATCTGGCGCATCTCGCGCTCACCGCCGTCCTTGACCTTGCGGCGGACGTCGGCGCGGGCGCCTTCGGCCTCCAGCTCGGCCATGTCGGCCTCGAGCTTGGAGGCGCGGTCCTCGATCGCGGCGTCGCGCTGCTGCTCGAGCGTGCGCTTCTCGGCGACGATCTCGTTCTCCAGCGTCGGGACGTCCCGCTGGCGGGCCTCGTCGTCGACGCCGGTGATGACGTAGGCGGCGAAGTAGATGACCTTCTCCAGGTCCTTCGGCGCCAGGTCCAGCAGGTAGCCCAGACGCGAGGGCACGCCCTTGAAGTACCAGATGTGCGTGACCGGGGCGGCCAGCTCGATGTGGCCCATCCGCTCGCGGCGGACCTTCGAGCGGGTCACCTCGACGCCGCAGCGCTCACAGATGATGCCCTTGAAGCGGATGCGCTTGTACTTGCCGCAGTAGCACTCCCAGTCCCGGGTCGGGCCGAAGATCTTCTCGCAGAAGAGGCCGTCCTTCTCGGGCTTGAGGGTGCGGTAGTTGATGGTCTCGGGCTTCTTCACTTCACCGTGCGACCACTGCCGGATGTCCTCGGCGGTGGCGAGGCCGATCTTCAACTTGTCGAAGAAGTTGACGTCGAGCACTGAACTCTTCCCCTTGGGTTTTCTCTAAGGCTTGGATGGGACGCCTGGGAGGGCGGCGCGCACGCGGCGGTGAATCCGAGGATTCGCACGCCGTGCGTTCGCGGTGCGCGCCCGCCCCCGCTCGACGTCAGGCGCTTTCGAAGTCGACGCTGTTGGGTTCCTCGTGGGACAGGTCGATCCCCAGCTCCTCGGCCGCCCGGAACACCTCGTCGTCGGTCTCGGTCATCTGGATGGCCTGCCCGTCGGCGGACAGGACCTCCACGTTGAGACACAGCGACTGGAGCTCCTTGAGCAGCACCTTGAACGATTCGGGAATGCCCGGCTCGGGGACGTTCTCGCCCTTGACGACGGCCTCGTAGACCTTCACGCGCCCGACCACGTCGTCGGACTTGATCGTCAGCAGCTCCTGGAGCGCGTAGGCCGCGCCGTAGGCCTGCATGGCCCAGCACTCCATCTCACCGAAGCGCTGGCCGCCGAACTGGGCCTTGCCGCCGAGCGGCTGCTGGGTGATCATCGAGTACGGGCCGGTCGAGCGGGCGTGGATCTTGTCGTCCACCATGTGGTTGAGCTTCATGATGTACATGTAGCCGACGCTGATCGGGTCCGGGAACGGTTCGCCGGTGCGGCCGTCGAACAGGCGCGCCTTGCCCGTGGGGGCGACCATGCGGTCGCCGTCGCGGTTCGGCAGCGCGTTCGCGAGCACGCCCTGGACCTCTTCGGCGTGGGCGCCGTCGAACACCGGCGTCCCGACCTTCGAGTCGGCCGGGGCCTGGTCGGCCCCGATGTCGCGCAGCGCCTGCTGCCACGCCTCGTCGAAGCCCTCCAGCTTCCAGCCGGACTTCGCGGCCCAGCCGAGGTGGACTTCGAGGACCTGGCCGATGTTCATTCGGCCGGGCACGCCCATCGGGTTGAGCAGGACGTCGATCGGCGTGCCGTCGGGCATGAAGGGCATGTCCTCCTGGGGCACGACCTTCGAGATGACGCCCTTGTTGCCGTGGCGGCCGGCGAGCTTGTCGCCCACGCCGATCTTGCGCTTCTGCGCGATGTAGACGCGGACCATCTCGTTGACGCCCGGGGACAGCTCGTCGCCGTCCTCGCGGCTGAAGGTCCGGACGCCGATGACGGTGCCGGCCTCGCCGTGCGGGACCTTGAGCGAGGTGTCGCGGACCTCGCGGGCCTTCTCGCCGAAGATCGCGCGCAGCAGCCGCTCCTCGGGGGTCAGCTCGGTCTCGCCCTTCGGGGTGACCTTGCCGACCAGGATGTCGCCGTCCTCGACCTCGGCGCCGATGCGGATGATGCCGCGGTCGTCGAGGTCGGAGAGCATCTCCTCGCCGACGTTCGGGATGTCCCGGGTGATCTCCTCGGGGCCGAGCTTCGTGTCCCGGGCGTCGACCTCGTGCTCGTCGATGTGGATCGAGGTGAGCACGTCGTTCTCGACCAGGCGCGAGGACAGGATGATCGCGTCCTCGAAGTTCTGGCCCTCCCACGAGGTGAAGGCGACGAGCAGGTTCTTGCCCAGGGCCATCTCGCCCTTGTCGGTCGAGGGGCCGTCCGCGATCGGCTGGCCGGCCTCGACCCGCTCGCCCTCGGTGACCAGCGGCACCTGGTTGATGCACGAGCCCGCGTTGGAGCGGCGGAACTTGTGCAGCAGGTAGGTGCGGCGCATGCCGTCGTCCTGGGCGATGGTGATGTAGTCGGCGCTGGCGTCCTCGACCAGGCCGTCGGACTCGGCGACGACGACGTCGCCGGCGTCGACCGCGGCCCGGTACTCCATGCCGGTGCCGACCAGCGGCGAGTCGGTCTTGATGAGCGGCACGGCCTGGCGCTGCATGTTCGCGCCCATGAGGGCGCGGTTGGCGTCGTCGTGCTCCAGGAACGGCACCAGCGCGGTCGCCACAGAGGTCATCTGGCGCGGGGAGACGTCCATGTAGTCGATCTCGCCGCCGGGCACCAGCTCGGCGTCGCCGCCCCGGCCGCGGGCCAGGACCTGCGAGTCGGCGAAGGTCGCGTCCTCGTTCAGGCGGGCGTTCGCCTGGGCGATGGTGAACTTGTCCTCTTCGTCGGCCGTGAGGTACTCGATCTCGTCGGTGACGCGGCCGTCCTCGACCCGGCGGTACGGCGTCTCGATGAAGCCGAACGGGTTGACCCGCGCGAAGGTCGACATGGCGCCGATGAGGCCGATGTTCGGGCCTTCGGGCGTCTCGATCGGGCACATGCGGCCGTAGTGCGACGGGTGGACGTCGCGGACGTCCATCGCGGCGCGGTCGCGGGACAGGCCGCCGGGGCCGAGCGCCGAGAGGCGGCGGCGGTGGGTCAGGCCCGTGATCGGGTTGACCTGGTCCATGAACTGCGACAGCTGGCTGGTTCCGAAGAACTCCTTGATCGCGGCCACGACCGGGCGGATGTTGATGAGCGTCTGCGGCGTGATCGCCTCGACGTCCTGCGTGGTCATGCGCTCGCGGACGACGCGCTCCATGCGGGAGAGGCCCACCCGGATCTGGTTCTGGATGAGCTCGCCGACGGTGCGCAGACGGCGGTTGCCGAAGTGGTCGATGTCGTCGGCCTGGTAGCCGGGCTCGGCCGAGTGCAGCCGCAGCATGTACTCGATCGTGGCGGCCAGGTCGTCCTCGGTGAGCGTGCCGGTCGAGATCGGCGAGTCGAGCTCGAACTTCTTGTTGACCTTGTAGCGGCCGACCTTGGCGAGGTCGTAGCGCTTGGGGTTGAAGAAGAGGTTCTCCAGCAGCGTCTGCGCGTTGTCCTTGGTCGGCGGCTCGCCGGGGCGCAGCTTGCGGTAGATGTCGAGCAGGGCCTCGTCCTGCGAGTTGATGGTGTCCTTCTCCAGGGTCGCCATCATGAGCTCGGACCAGCCGAAGCGCTCGCGGATGCGGTCGGCGTCCCAGCCGATGGCCTTGAGCAGGACCGTGACGGCCTGGCGGCGCTTGCGGTCGACGCGGACGCCGACGGTCTCGCGCTTGTCGACGTCGAACTCGAGCCAGGCGCCGCGGCCGGGGATGACCTTGGCGCTGGTGAGGTCGCGGTCCGAGGTCTTGTCGGGCTGCTTGTCGAAGTAGACGCCGGGCGAGCGGACGAGCTGCGAGACGACGACGCGCTCGGTCCCGTTGATGATGAACGTCCCCTTCGGGGTCATCATCGGGAAGTCGCCCATGAACACCGTCTGGCTCTTGATCTCGCCGGTGGTCTGGTTGATGAACTCCGCGGTGACGAACAGCGGAGCGCAGTAGGTGAGGTCCTTCTCGCGGCACTCCTCTATGGGGGCCTTGACCTCGTCGAAGCGCGGGTTGGAGAAGGAGAGGCTCATGGTGCCCGAGAAGTCTTCGATCGGGCTGATCTCTTCGAGAATCTCGTCCAGACCGCACTTGGCGTCCTCACCGACGCGGCCCTTGTGGGCCTCGTTGCCGATGAGCCAGTCGAAGGAGTCCGTCTGGAGCGCCAGTAGGTTCGGGACTTCCAGTTTTTCTTCGATCCTGCCGAACGAGGTCCGGCTGGGTGCGTGCTTGCTCTTGCTGGAGCTGGTCTTGCCAGTGCGGGAAGCTGCCAAGATTCGTCCTTCCGAGGACCTGAGTGTTACGACGGCCGGCGCATGCCAGGGTCACGACATGAGCGGGATCGACGAGGACAGCCGGAGGCGGGCCACGAATGCACACGTCCGTGCGGAGCACGAGATGTTCGAGCGTCGATAGCCTTGAATCCCCACCGTCCACGCCCCTCACCGCGTCAATAAGGCGTGAAGGAGGCAGCGCAACTTAGTAGCTTAGTGTAAGCTTCGGCAACTGTCAACTCCCCGCAGGGTCGGCGGGGTGAGTGGTGACGATGATCTCGCCTGCTGCCGAAGCTCCTCCCAACTCGGGGTCGATCAGCCCGGGCCGTCCGACCCGGGGTCCTGCCTGCTCAGCGTCGCACTCGCGGTGTGCCGTCACACCGTCGGGGACGTTGCGCGCGCCACGTCGCAGCGCTTGCGCCCCTAGTTTGCAGGATCGAGTCACACTTCGTCAAGTCAACCGTCTCATGCGTTGCGGGAGGGGCCTTCGCGCGGCGGCCGGGGCGGGCGCGGACGGTGCGACGACGCCCGGCCCGCGCACCCGCGCGACTCCCGCCGCCAGGCGCGAATACGGCACCGAATGCACAGGGCCGCAAGGGAAAAGGCCGGAACCGGCGGGGGCCTCCCGGAGCCCGGTCCCCGGGGCGCGCCGGACGGGCCGCTCGTTTCTGTCGGTTTTACGACCGTTACGGAGGGTGCCGCGGCCGCGGGCCGCGCGGGAAGGCCCAGCGCCGGACTGCGCGGGGCCGACGACGCGGCCGCCCGCGCCCCGATGCCGCCCGCTCGATGGCTTGGCGTTGCGGGCGGCGGGGCCGCGCCGCCGCCCTCGGTACGGCGCGGATTCCGTGCGCTGGGTCGATGCGTGGGTATCCCGCGCGGCAGGGGCCAAACACGGTCGGGCCGAGCCGTCCCCTCCGCGGCTCGGCCCGCCGGAGCCATGCCCGCCGGGAACCGTGCGGCGGCATGTCGGTGCAACGCTGTCGTGGAGGCGCCGCCCGCGCTGCTCGCCCCCGGGCCGCGTCCGCGGCCCGGGGGCGCTCACGAGCCGTCGGGCTCGCGGGCGCAGCGCACCTGGGTGACGCCCGGGCGCGGGGACGGGGCGCCGCCGCGTCGCCAAATGCCTGCGCCGCCGCGTCCTCCGCGCTTCGGGCCCGGTCGACGGCCGCGGCCTGCGCCGCGGCCGGATCGCTCCGCACCTCCGGCGGCCACTGCGTGACCGCCTCACCGAGTACAACGAGTCCGTCCCACGAAAGTGACGCCGGACCGGAGCTTTTTTCAGAGCGTCCCCGGACGGGGGAGGCCGGGGCGCGGGCGGCGGGGGCCGTCCGGTCCCCGCGCGGGGCGCCGGGGCCGTGGAAAAGCCCGGGCCGCGCCCCATCCGCGCGGCCCGGGCGGCTCCCCGGCGGGTCTCAGGAGTCGATGAGGTCCTGGGCGCGGGAGATCGCCTCGCGCATCTCCTCCTGCCAGGCGTAGGTGTCCTCCTCGATCGCGGCGTAGGCGTCGACGTGGGCCTCCTCGTAGGCGTCGGCGGAGGTCGCCGCGTAGTCGAGCTCCTCGCCGCATTCGATGAAGTCGAGGGCCACCTGGATCTCGTAGGCCTTGCGGCCCTCGTAGTCGGCGGGCACGTCCGCGGGCAGCTCGGGGGCCTCGGCCTCGGTGCCCATGGCGAAGCCGCGCGGCCCGGCGTCGCCGTCCTCCCAGTACAGGGGGGCGAAGTAGTCCCAGACCGGCAGGGAGCCGTACTCGTCGAACTCCCAGCCCTCGTGGCCGGCCCCGGCGAGGCAGTCGGTGAACTCGTACTGGAGGTCGATCATGCTGTCGGTGTAGGCCAGCTCGATGTCCTCCCACATGTGCCCGGAGGCGGACTCGGGGCTCTGGGGGCGGTAGACCCACTCGGTCCAGGTCTCGGTGCCGCCGTCGAACTCCTCGTCGTGCTCGACCGCTTCGACGCCGCCGTAGAGGCCCTCGATCATCTCCAGCTTGCAGCCGCCGGGCTTGGGCTCGGTGTAGGCGTCGCCGCCGATCTCGAGCTCGCCCTCGCCGGACGACTCGGTCTCCTCGTCGGTGCCGTCGCCGCCGGGGAACGACGAGGCCCCTTCGGGGTCGAGGGCCCAGCCGTAGTACTCATCGGCGTACTCCTGGCCGTAGTAGGCGACGTACCAGTCGTACTGCGCCTCGGGTTCGAGCGCTTCGAAGGCCGAGTTGTCGGGCTCCTCGCCCCAGTCGCCCTCCTCCCACTGCTCCTCCTGGGCGGCCCAGTACTCGTCGGCGTCGCCGGATTCGACGGCCTCGGGGGATTCGGCCCACATGCCGAAGCCGTACTCGGCGGCCTCGTCGCGGTCGAGGAGGAAGCCGGTGTGGGGCGAGTAGCCCCAGGTGATGTCCGCGGCTTCGGCCGCGCCCCAGTCGCCGAGCTCGTACTCGTCGTGGACGGTGTGGCCCTGCGCTTCGAGGCAGCCGCGGACGATCCGGTTCTCCGCCGAGGTGAGCTCGTTCTCGAGGCGGGCGCTCTCGTTGATCATCTCGACCAGGCGGGACTCCGCCGAGGCGGGCTCCTCGTCGCCGCCGAAGACGCCGCAGCCCGCGGTCGTCGCGAGCGCCGCGGCCAGGCCGAGCGTCCCCAGTGGTTTGGATGCCTTCAGCATCGTGCGTCTCCTCGCATGCGTGGGTGTGCTACCGCGAAGACGCAGCGCGGGACGGGAAACGTTGCAGGCGCGGCGGAAAACTTCCGCCGGGGCCGGGAGACGACGAAACCGGGGCCGCGCCGCCGAGTGGCGGCACGGCCCCGGCCGTACAGGGCTGGGAGGCCCTTGGGTCCTACTTCAGGGAGACGGTGGCGCCGGCGCCCTCGAGGGCCTCCTTGGCCTTCTCCGCGTCGTCCTTGTTCGCGCCTTCGAGGACGGCCTTGGGCGCGCCTTCGACGAGCTCCTTGGCCTCCTTCAGCCCGAGGCTGGTGATGCCGCGGACTTCCTTGATGACCTTGATCTTCGAGTCGCCGGCGGACTCGAGGACCACGTCGAAGGTGTCCTTCTCGGCGGCGGCCTCGCCACCGGCGGCCGGGGCCCCGGCGGCGGCGACGGCGACCGGGGCGGCCGCGGTGACGTCGAACTCTTCCTCGAACGCCTTCACGAACTCGGAGACCTCGAGGAGGGTCATCTCCTTGAAAGCGTCGAGCAGCTCAGCGGTGGACAGCTTGGCCATGGTGTTTCCTTTCTAAAGTCTTGGGCCTGCGGGACTACTCCCCGTCGGCCGCTTTCTTGTCCTGCAGCGCCGCGCCGAGTCGCGCCACCTGCGAGGCAGGGGCGGCGAGGACGGAGGCGGTCTTCTGCGCGTTGGCCTTGAGCGCGCCGGCCAGCTTCGCGAGGAGCACTTCGCGCGACTCGAGGTCGGCGAGTCGGGTGATCTCTTCGACGGAGAGGGACTTGCCCTCCATGAATCCGCCCTTGATCACCAGGGCTTCGTGGTCTTTGGCGAAGTTGCGGAGACCCTTGGCGGCTTCCACCGGGTCGCCTTCGATGAAGGTGATCGCGGTGGGGCCGGTGAACAGGTCGTCCAGGCCGGTGACGCCGGCCTGGCTGGCGGCCCGCTTGGCGAGGGTGTTCTTGGCGACGCGGTAGCGCGCCCCCTCGCCGAGGGAACGCCGCAGCTCACGCAGCTCCTCCACGGTCAGACCGCGGTACTCGGTGAGCACGGCGGCCGAGGACTTCGAGAAGCTCTCGGTCAGCTCGGCGATGGCGGACTGCTTGTCCGCCGGGTATTCCTGTCGTTCAGCCATGTTTCCCTCCTTTCTCGGCTGTGCATCCTCAACCGTCACGGAGGCGACAAAAAAGGCGCCCCTAAGGACGCCTCAAAGGATTCGACACCATGGTCGTTTCGAGTCGCCCTGCGTTGGTCCCGGGTGGTGTTACAACCGCGCGAAGCGGTGACCGACGGTCTTCGGGTTGTGGAAAACGATTCGAGTCTAGCAAGGGGAAAAGTCGAGCCCCGGCGCAGGAGCCTGCACCGGGGCTGCGTCACACGCGCCGCTACTTGGCGGCCTTGACGGCCCCCGGGTCGACCGGGATGCCCGGGCCCATGGTGGTGGTCAGCGTGATCTTCTTGACGTAGACGCCCTTGGAGCTGGACGGCTTGAGGCGCTGCACCTCTTCCATCGCGGCGGCGTAGTTCTCGGCGAGCTGCTCGGCCGAGAAGCTCGTCTTGCCGATGATGAGGTGCAGGTTGGCGTGCTTGTCGACGCGGAAGGCGATCTTGCCGCCCTTGATCTCCGTGACGGCCTTGGCGACGTCCGGGGTGACCGTGCCCGTCTTCGGGTTCGGCATCAGGCCGCGCGGGCCCAGGATCCGCGCGATCCGGCCGATCTTGGCCATCTGGTCGGGCGTGGCGACGGCGGCGTCGAAGTCGAGCCAGCCCTCGGAGATCCGCTTCACGAGCTCGTCGGAGCCGACCTCGTCGGCGCCGGCCTCGAGGGCGGCCTCGGCCTTGTCGCCCTCGGCGAAGGCGATGACGCGGACGGTCTTGCCGGTGCCGTTGGGGAGCGAGACGGTGCCGCGGACGAGCTGGTCGGCCTGGCGCGGGTCGACGCCGAGGCGCAGGGCGACCTCAACGGTGGCGTCGAACTTCGTCGGCGAGGTCTCCTTGGCGAGCTCGACCGCTTCCAGCGGCCCGTACAGCCGCGCCCGGTCGACCTTCTTGGAGAGATCGTTGTACTGCTTGCTGCGCTTCATGGTGCATCCTTCGGATGTCGTGGTGGGGGCGAGCGCTCGCCCTTCCACAGGGTTGACTGGTGCTGGACCGCTACTCGACGGTGATGCCCATGGAGCGGGCGGTGCCGGCGACGATCTTCGCGGCGGCGTCGAGGTCGTTGGCGTTGAGGTCGGGGAGCTTCTTCTCCGCGATCTCGCGGACCTGGTCCTGGGTGACCTTGCCGACCTTGTCGCGGTGCGGCTCACCGGAGCCCTTGGCGACGCCGGCGGCCTTGAGCAGCAGCTTCGCCGCGGGCGGGGTCTTGAGGACGAACGTGAACGAACGGTCCTCGTACACCGTGATCTCGGCGGGGAGCACCTCGCCGCGCTGCGACTCGGTGGCCGCGTTGTAGGCCTTGCAGAACTCCATGATGTTGACGCCGTGCTGACCGAGGGCGGGACCCACCGGCGGGGCCGGGGTGGCCTGGCCACCCGCGAGCTCCAGCTTGAACGTCACAACGGCCTTCTTGTTAGGAGCCATCGTGTCCTTCTTCTCTTCCTGGGCTTCCACGGGGCGGATCGCCCCGTTCTCTAACATGGCGCGCGCCCGCTTCCCGGCGAGCCGCCGGACGGCTCGGGGGCGGGCACGCAGCTTCTCCACGATACTCGTCGGGGAAGCGGGTGCGGTAAGCGAGGTATGTGAGCTGGGCCAAGCCGCGACCGGCGCGCCGGGCCGCGGTCGCGCGGACCGCCCGGCGCCCCTAGAGCTTGGAGACCTGGTTGAAGTTCAGCTCGACGGGCGTCTCGCGCCCGAAGATGGAGACCAGGACCTTGAGCTTCTGCTGCTCGGCGTTGATCTCGGAGATCGTGGCGGGCATCGAGGCGAAGGCGCCGTCGACGACGGTCACCGACTCGCCCTCGGCGAAGTCGACCTTGATCTCGGGCTCGGCCGAGGCGGCCTCGTCGGCGGCGGTCTCGGCGGCGGTCTTCTGCTCGGGCGGCAGCAGCCACTGGATGACCTCGTCGAGCGGCAGCGGGCTGGGCCGGTCGGTGCGGTCGACGACGCCCACGAAGCCGGTCACGCCGGGCGTGTTGCGCACCACCGAGTAGGACTCGGGGGTCATCTCCATGCGGACCAGCACGTAGCTGGGGAAGACCTTCGCCTCCACCTTGGAGCGCTTGCCGTTCTTGATCTCGACTTCGGTGTGGGTGGGGACCTCGATCTGGTAGATGTAGTCCTCCTGGTCGAAGGACTGGATGCGGTTCTCCAGGTTCGAGCGCACCCGGTTCTCGAAACCGGCGTAGGAGTGCAGCACGTACCACTCGCCGGGCGCGAAGCGCAGCTTGGCGCGCAGCGCCTCGGCCGGGTCGACCTCCGGCTCCCCGTTCTCGGCGTCGGCGGACTCGACCTCGGCGGTCATGGTCTCGACGGCCTCGAGGTCGGTCTCCTCGTCGGCGCCAGCGCCCTTCGCCGCGGCGGCCTGCGCCTCGGCGTCGTTCTTGAAGGCTTCGTCGAAGTCAGACACGCTTAGCTCACATTCCGGCTCGTCCCCGCGCCGCGGGGATCCACATTTCTGTCTTGGCTGCGGTGAGACTCCGCAGATCTCCGGCTCCGCGGGCGTCGCCGCGGGCCCGGAACGAACACGCGCCGGCGGAGCCGACGCGCGTTATACCCCTAGGGTAACCGGTTGTCCGGTCGAGACACCTCAGGCACCTCGGAACAGGCGCAGGTCACGTGTGCGGGCGGTCGGGCCTCAGCCAGCGTCGAAGGCGCGGCGGACCAGGTCGCCGAACAGCAGGTCGAGCCCGCCGATGTAGGCCATCATGATGCTCACGAAGACCAGGACCACGATGCTGTAGGTGATCAGCTGGCGGCGGGTCGGGTAGACGACCTTGCGGAGCTGCTCGACGACTTCGCGGAAGAAGCGGCCGAGTTTCTTGAAGGGGTTCCGCCCGGACTTGCCCGAACCGCGCTTGGGCGTGGGACGACCTTTGCCCGCGGTCGTGTCGGAGCGGCTGGTGTCGTCGGCCACGTCGGCTTCCTCCAGGGTGCGTCTGCTGCGTGATCGCCATTATTCGGGCGCTCAGGACCGCAGCATACCGCACGAACCGATCACGCCTCGCTTCCGCTGCCGCGCTCCCGCCCGGCGGCCCGGCGCTCGCTGCGGTAGACCTCCCAGCGCTCCCGGACGGCCTCGAGCTCGTGCAGCCAGAAGTCCATGAAATCGGCGGTCTGCCTGAGCCGCTCGCGGCCGGGGCCGGGTGGGAGCGTTTTCGCGCCTTCGACGGCGAGGGCCCGGTAGCGGTCGAGGAACGGGGTGCGGTTGAGGAAGATCGTGCCCCAGATGTCGTCCTCGTTGAGCTGGTAGACGTCGGCGCGGGTGCCGGGGCGGCGCCCCTTCGCCAGCAGCCCGGCCATGGTGAGGTCGCGGACCGCGCCGGAGACGGCCGCGAGGCTGATGTCCAGGCCCTCGGCGAGTTCGGCGGCGGTGTAGCTGACCGTGTCGTCGGCGAGCACGTAGGTGAACAGGCGGGCTGACATGCGCTGCATGCCGCCGGCGACGAGGATCTCGGAGAACCGCTCGACGTAGTCCAGCAGCTCAGCGCGCTCTTCGTCGGTGTAGGTCATCGTTCCCTCTCATAGGCGGTTCGGCGGCCTCCGAATGATATGCCGGACGACCATGGTTTTTACAAATTTATGAAAACTGTGATAACTTCATGCTCATGACCACTGTCATCCGAACCGAGAAACTCGTCAAGCGCTTCGGTCACGTGACCGCGCTCGACGAGCTCGACCTGAGCGTCGACGAAGGCCAGACCCACGGCTTCCTCGGCCCGAACGGGGCGGGAAAGTCCACCACCATCCGCGTCCTGCTCGGCATGCTCCGCGCCGACGGCGGCACCGCCCGCCTCTTCGGCGCCGACCCCTGGAACGACGCCGCCGAGCTCCACCGCCGCCTCGCCTACGTGCCCGGCGACGTCGCCCTGTGGCCCGGCCTGACCGGCGGCGAGACCATCGACGTCCTCGGCCGCCTCAGGGGCGGCATCGACAGGCGCAAACGCGACGAGCTGCTCGAGCGCTTCGACCTCGACCCCCGCAAGAAGGGCCGCTCCTACTCCAAGGGCAACCGCCAGAAGGTCGCGCTCGTCGCCGCCTTCGCCGCCGACGTCGACCTGCTCCTGCTCGACGAGCCCACCTCCGGGCTCGACCCGCTCATGGCCGCCGTCTTCAACGAATGCGTCCGCGAGGCGGCCGCCCGCGGGACCACCGTGCTGCTGTCGAGCCACGTCATGAGCGAGGTCGAGCAGCTGTGCGAGCGGGTCAGCATCATCCGCAAGGGCGCCATCGTCGAATCCGGGACGCTCGCCGAGATGCGCCACTTCACCCGCTCCCAGGTCCACGCCGTCCTCAAGAAGCCCGCGCGGGGCCTGGACGACCACGAGGGCGTCCACGACTACGCGGCCGAGGGCCTCGAAGTCCGCTTCCAGGTCGACGGGACCGCCCTCGACGACGTCCTCGCCCAACTGGCCGTCGCCGGGATCGCCAGCCTCACGTGCGAGCCGCCGTCGCTGGAGCAGATGTTCCTGCGCTACTACGGCGACGAACTGGCCGCCAAGGGCGTCGACAACGGCGACGGGCGCCGGTCATGAGCGCCCCGTCCTCGACGCTGCGCGAGGGCGCCCTGGGCACCCTCGCCGGCACCGGGAAGCTCCTGCGCTTCCAGGCCAGGCGCACCCGCGTCTACCTGACCGGCTGGATCGTCGGCCTCGTCGGCTTCAACGGCGTCATCGCACTGTCCTTCCCCGACCTGTACCCCGCGCCCGAGGACCGCGCCCAGCTCGCGCTGTCCTCCAACACCCCGGCGATGCGCTCGATGACCGGCCCGGTCGAATACCTCGACGCCTACACCGACAGCGCCGCCGTCGTCTTCGCCCACCAGATGATCCTGTGGGTCGGCGCGGTCGTCGCGGTCATGTTCATCATGCTCGTCACCCGCCTGACCCGCTCCGATGAGGAGACCTCCCGCCTGGAGGTCATCCGGTCCAATCCGGTCGGACGCCGCGCCGACCTGGCCGCGGCCCTGCTGCTGGCGTGCTTCGCCGCCGTCGCCCTCGGCGCGCTCATGGCGCTGTCGGTGATCGGCCTCGACGGCTTCGACGCGGGCGACGCGGCCCTGTACGGCCTCCTCTACACCGCCATCGGCATCGTCTTCGCCGCGATCACCGCCGTGGCCGCCCAGTTCGCCGGGTACGCCTCGACGTCCAACGGCCTCGGCTTCGCCGCCCTCGGCTTCGCGGTCCTGACCGCCGCGGTCGGCAACGCCCAGGACGACTGGACGGTCTGGCTGTCCCCGATCGGCTGGGGCCAGCTGACGTTCGTCGGCACCCCCGACCAGCGCTGGTGGCCGCTCGCGGCGGCCGCGCTCATCGCGGTCGCCGCGATCGCCCTGGCCTTCGCCCTGGTCGCCCGCCGCGACTTCGGGCAGGGCCTCATGCCCGCCAATCCCGGACGCGCCGAAGCGAAACCGGGCCTGCGCAGCGTCGGCGCCCTGACCTTCCGGCTCGTCCGCGGCACCCTGTGGTCCGCGCTGATCACCATGGTGCTCCTCGGCGCCGCCTACGGCTCGGTCCTGGGCAGCGTCGACGACATGCTCTCGGGCATGTCCGATCTGGAGCGTTCGATCCTCGCCGAGAGCGGCGGCAGCCTGGAGGAGAACTTCGCGATCACCATCGCCAAGATGAACGCGTTCGTCGCGACCGTCTTCGGCCTGCTCGTGATCGGCAGAGCCCGCACCGAGGAGACCGGGGGGCGCGGCGAGCTGCTGGCCGCCGCGCCCGTCTCCCGGTCGGCCTGGCCGGGGTCCTATCTGCCCGCGGCGCTGTTCGCCGCCGCGGCCGGCGCGCTCGCGGGCGGCGTGTCCCTGGGCGCGATCGGCTCGGCCTCGGTCGGCGACGGCGCCTTCTTCGGGAAGCTCCTGGGCGCGGCGGCGGCGCAGATCCCCGCCGTGTGGGTCATGACCGCCTTGGCGTTCGCCCTGTTCGCGTGGCTGCCGCGCGCCGGATGGCTGCGGTGGCTGCCGTGGGTGTACGCGTTCGTGGCCGGGCTCTTCGGGGACCTGCTCGACCTGCCCGGCGCGGCCAGGAACGCGTCACCGTACGAGCACACCCCGCAGTATCCCGCGCACGACATGGAGTGGCTGCCGCTGATCGCGCTGCTCGCGGTGGCCGCGGCGATCACGGCGATCGGATACATAGGAGTGAAACGCCGGAACCTCCAGTTCGGTTGACGGCCTGTCGGCCCCTTATGGTTGAGTAGGCACCCATGAGGGGAGCAGCCGAGCTTCGTTACGAACTGACCGACCCGCCCGCCGCGCCGACCGAGCCCGTGCTCGACCCGGCGCAGCGGGCGGTCGTCGCTCACACCGCCGGGCCGCTCCTGGTCCGCGGCGGCCCCGCCACCGGCAAGACCGAAGCCCTCATCCAAAGCGCCGCGGCCCGAGTCGAAGCCGGCGCCGACCCGGCCTCGGTGCTCGTGCTGGGGCTGCGCCGCCAGGACACGGTCTACCTGCGCGAGCGGATCAACGCCCTCACCGCGCCCCACTCGGCCGCCGAGGTCGGCGTGTTCACCTTCCCGGCGCTCGCGTTCGCGATCCTGCGCGCCGCCGCCGCGGCCGACGGCGCCGAGGCGCCGCGGCTGCTGACCGGCCCCGAAGCCGACGCGCTCATCCGCTCCATGCTCGCCGCCGAGGACTTCTCCTGGCCCGAGGGCCTGACCGAGGCGTCGCGCACCTACGCGTTCACGCAGCAGCTGCGCGACCTGATCCTGCGCTGCGGCGAACGCGGCGTCACCGAACGGGACCTGGCGCGCCTCGGCCGCGAACACGACCGCCCCGAATGGACGGCCGCGGCGCGGTTCTACGACCGCTACGTCACCACCCTCGCCGTCCAGTCCGCCGCCGGGGCCCTGTACGACTCGGCCGAGATCGTCCGCGCCGCCGCCGCCGAGGCCCGCGAACGCCCCCGCCTCGCCCCCACCCCCGCGTGGGTCTTCGTCGACGACCTCCAGGACGCCACGCCCGCGCACCTCGAACTGCTCGACCTCATCGCCGGCGGCGGACGCCACCTCGTCGCCGCCGCCTGCCCCGACGAAGCCGTCTTCGGCTACCAGGGCGGCGACCCCGAAGCCGTCCGCGACTTCCCCGACCGGTTCGCCGCCCCCGGCGGCGCCGACGCGCCCACCGTCCGCCTCGCGAACACGCACACCGTCGCCCGCGCCCCCCTGGCCGCCACCGTGACCCTGTCGAAGCGGCTGCGCGGCCCCGACCGGGACCGGTGGCGCGGCACCGACACCGACACCGAGGGCTCGGCCGCGGTCGTGCACCTGCCCTCCCCCACCCGCGAAGCCGTCCACATCGCCGACACGCTGCGCCGCGCCCACCTGCTCGACCGCATCCCCTACGCCGACATGGCCGTCATCGTCAAATCCGCCGCGGCGATCCCCCACCTGCGCCGCGCCATGCAGCACGCGGGCGTGCCCACCAGGCAGGCCTCCGACGACCTGCCCCTGTCGGCGCACGCCACCGTCCGCGACCTGCTGCGCATCATCCTCATCGGACGCCGCCCCGACCGGCTCGACGAGACCGCCGCGGCCGGGCTCCTGCACTCCGCGTTCGGCGGCGCCGACCCCTTCGCCGAACGGCGGCTGCGCCAAGAGCTGCGCCGCATCGCCGTCGCCGCCGACGACTTCTCCCCCACCGCCGACCTCCTCGTCGAAGCCCTCACCGACCCCGCCTCCGTCGACGCCCTCCCCGACGAGGCATGGGCCGCCCCCGCCAAACGCCTCACCGCCCTCTTCGCCGCCGCCAACGCCCCCGGCGGCGTCAGCGCCGTCCTGTGGGCCGTGTGGGAGACCTCCGGGATGGGCGAGCGGCTGCGCCGCCGCGCCCTGTCCGCCGACCGCCGCGCCGGCCGCGCCGACGCCGAACTCGACGCCGTCATCGCCCTGTTCGACCTCGCCGCCGACTACGAACGCAAGCAACCCGGCGCGGGCGTCGACGTATTCTGCGAACACGTCCTCCACCAGCAGCTCCCCGGCGACTTCCGCTCCCCCGTCGCCGACGTCGGCGACGCGGTCACCCTCACCACCGCCCACGCCGCCCACGGCGCGCAATGGGACTTCGCCGTCGTCGCCGGAGCCCAGGAGGGCGCCTGGCCCAACCTGCGCCCCCGCGGCTCGGTCATGGGCGCCGAAGCCCTCGTCGACCTCCTCGACGGCCGCGCCGACGTCGACGCCGTCGCCCAACTGCTCGACGAGGAACGCCGCCTGTTCTACGTCGCCTGCACCCGCGCCCGCACCCGCCTCCTGGTCACCGCCGTCGACTCCGACGACCACCAGCCCAGCCGCTTCTGCGCCGAACTGGGCCTCGAAGCGACCGGCGCCCCCCGCGGCGTCCGCCCCCTGAGCCTCGCCGCACTGGTCGCACGGCTGCGCGAGACCGTCGTCGACCCCGACCACCCCGGCCGGGCCGCGGCCGCCGCCCAACTCCGCCGCCTCGCCGCCGCCGTCGTCCCCGGCGCCAACCCCTCCGCCTGGTGGGGCCTGGCCGAACTGTCCGACGAACGCGCCCTCGCCCTCACCGGCGAAACCGTGAAAATCTCACCCTCCCAAGTGGAGAAGACGCAGCAGTGCGGCCTCAGATGGGTCCTCGAATCCCACGGCGGCGACGCCAGCGAACCCCTCCCCCGCCACATGGGCACCCTCCTCCACGCCGCCGCCGAAGCCGTCGCCCAGACCCCCGACGCCGACCCCGCCGACCTCATGCGCCGCGTCGTCGACGAGCACTTCGACCGCCTCCCCTTCGAAGCGCCCTGGCAGGCCGAACAGGAACGCCGCCGCGTCGACGGCGCCGTCGAACGCTTCGCCGCCTGGCTGCGCGACAACAAACGCGAACTCCTCGACGCCGAACGCTCCTTCCGCGTCCGCCTCGAACTGGGCCCCCCCGGCGTCGAAGTCGTCATGTCCGGACAGGTCGACCGCCTCGAACGCGACGACGACGGCCGCGTCTACGTCGTCGACCTCAAGACCGGCAAGCACACCCCCAGCCGGAAAGACGCCGAACAGCACGCCCAGATGGGCGCCTACCAGCTCGCCGTCACCCACGGCGCCTTCCCCGAAGGCACCGACGCCGGCGGCGCCGAACTGGTCTACCCCAGCGTGGCGAACAAGACCCCCAAGACCCTCGCCCAAGGCCCCCTCGCCGACGCCGCGAACCCCCAATGGGCCGCCGAAATGGTCGACGACACCGCCCGCCAGATGAGCGCCGCCGCCTTCGAAGCCCGCCACTCCAGCAAATGCGCCACCTGCTCGGTCCGGAACTGCTGCCCCCTCGCCGAAGAGGGACGACAGGTCACCGATGACTGAACCCGCCTACAGCGCCATCGGCCTGGCCAACCGGCTCGGCGAACCCACACCCACCGAAGAGCAGCAGGCCGTCATCGAAGCCGGCACCGCGCCCCTCCTCGTCGTCGCCGGCGCCGGCTCGGGCAAGACCACCACCATGGCCGACCGCGTCGTCTGGCTCATCGCCAACCGCATCGTCCGCCCCGAACACATCCTCGGCCTGACCTTCACCCGCAAAGCCGCCGCCGAACTCTCCGCCCGCATCCGCGGCAAACTCCGCAAACTCGCCGAAGGACTCCCCGAACTCGCCGCGCTCCACGGCGAACCGACCGTCTCCACCTACAACGCGTACGCCGCCAGCCTGGTCACCGAACACGGCATCCGCATCGGCGTCGAACCCAACGCCCGCGTGGTCACCGAGACCGGCCGCTGGCAGCTCGCCCGCGACGTCGTCACCGCCTGGGACGGCGAGATGACCGAATTCGACGTCGGCGTCGACAAGGTCACCGAACTCGTCCTGCGCCTCGCCGGCGAACTCGCCGAACACCTCCGCGGCGAGGACGACCTGCGCGCCTTCGACCGCGACACCGCCGCCGAACTCGAAGCGCGCAGCGCCGCCAGAGACAACGAGGACTACCGCGCCTTCGTCGCGCTCCTGCGCAAACACCGGCAGCTGCTCCCCCTGGTCGCCGCCTGGGAGCAGCGCAAACGCGAACTGGGCGTCATGGACTTCGCCGACCAGCTCGCGCTCGCCGCCCGACTCGTCGACGCCTCCCCCCAGATCGCCGGCACCGAACGCGACCGGTGGCGGGCCGTCCTCCTCGACGAATACCAGGACACCTCCCACTCGCAGGTCACGCTCCTGCGCGGCCTGTTCGGCGCCGGCCACCCCGTCACCGCCGTCGGCGACCCCAATCAGTCCATCTACTCCTGGCGCGGCGCCTCGGCGGGCACCCTCCAACGCTTCCCCGCCGACTTCCCCGCCCCCGACGGCGAACCCGCCGCCACCGTCTACCTCACCCGCTCCTGGCGCAACCGCGCGCGCATCCTCGACGCCGCCAACGCCGTCTCGGCGCCCCTGCGCGCCGGCACCGTCCCGCCCCTCACCGCCGGCGTCGACGGCCAAGGCCGCGTCGAAGCCGCCATGCACCTCACCGCCGACGACGAAGCCGCCTGGATCGCCGCCCGCCTGGCCGACACCTGGAACCCCGGCACCGCCGCGACCGCGGCCGTCCTGGTGCGCAAACGACGCCAGATCCCCGCCCTCCACCGCGCCCTGACCGCCGCCGGGCTGCCCGTGCAGGTCGTCGGCTCCCTCGGCCTGCTCTACTACCCCGAAGTCGCCGAAGTCGTCGCGATGCTGCGCGCCGCCGCCGACCCCCTCAACGGGCCCGCGCTCATGCGCCTGCTCACCGGGACGCGCTGGCGCATCGGCGCCAGAGACATCGGGGCGCTGTGGCGCCGCGCCACGGCGATGGCGCCCGAAGCGCGCGGCTTCGAACCCGACGCCGGCGTCGAAGCCGAAGCCTCCCTCGCCGACGCGCTGGCCGACCCGGGCGACCCCGAGCAGTACTCGGCCCTGGGGCTGCTGCGGTTCGGGCGGCTCCACGACGAACTCACCTGGATACGCGGCCGCCTGGGCCAGAGCCTCCCCGACGTCGTCGGCGACGTCATCGCCCACACCGGCCTGGACGTCGAGGTCATGCTCCACCACGGCGACCTGGCGAACCTGGACGAGTTCACCGACATCGCCGCCGCCTACGAGAACGACACCAGCGGCGCCAGCGTCTCCGGGTTCCTCTCCTACCTCGAATCCGCGGCCGAACGCGAACGCGGCCTGGTCGTCGAAGGCGCCAAGGAGACCAGCGGCGTCGTCCAGCTCATGACCGTCCACGCCGCCAAGGGCCTCGAATGGGACACCGTGGCCGTCCCCGGCCTGTGCGAAGGCATCCTGCCCGGCGGCGGCGCGGCCCCGACCTGGGTGACTGACCCCTCCCGCCTGCCCTACCCGCTGCGCGGCGACGCCGCGAACCTCCCCGTCCTCTACCTCGACCAGGCCCGCACCCCCGCCGAGGTCAAAAAAGCCCTCACCGCCTTCAAAGCCGACGACAAAGCGGCCCGCCTCGACGAGGAACGGCGCCTCGCCTACGTCGCCCTCACCCGCGCCAAGAGCCTCCTGCTCGCCGCCGGCTACTGCTGGGACGCCGACTCCGGCCGCCCCCGCAAGCCCGCCCCCTACCTCGAAGAGGCCCGGGACGCCGGAGCGGCCGTCGCCGCCTGGACCGAACCGGGACCGGACAACCCCCTCGAAGCACAGGGCCGCACCGCCCAATGGCCCAAGGCCGCGCCCCTGGGCTCACGCCAGGAGGCGTTCGCCGAAGCCGCCGAACTCGTGGCCGCCGCCGGCGAACTCGGCGACGCCCCCGCCGCCCGCCGCTGGGCCGAAGAGGCCGAACTGCTCCTGGCCGAACGCGACGAACGCGAATCCGGCGTGATCCGGCTGCCCCGCCCCCGCCGCCTGACCACCTCCCAGCTCATGGCGATGCGCGCCGACGAGGCCGCGTTCGCCGCCGACCGGCGGCGCCCCATGCCGCAGCCGCCCCAGCAGGCGACCCGGCGCGGCACCGCCTTCCACGCGTGGGTCGAGGAGTTCTTCGGCACCGCCGCCCTGTTCGACCCCGCCGACCTGCCCGGCGCCGCCGACGCGGCCGCGGCCGACGACGAGGAGCTGACCCGCCTCAAAGCCGCCTTCGAACGGTCGGCCTGGGCGAGCCGCACCGTCGTCGCCCAAGAGGTGCCCTTCGTCATCGAATACGAGGGCGCCGTGGTGCGCGGCCGCATCGACGCCGTCTTCGCCCGCGACGACGGCGGCTACGACGTCGTCGACTGGAAGACCGGCCGCCCCCCGACCGGCGAGGAGGCGACGAACGCCGCACTCCAGCTGCGGGTCTACCGCAAGGCGTGGGCGAAGCTGCGCGGCGTCCCCGAATCGGCGGTCGGGGCCGCGTTCCACTACGTCGGCGCCGACCACACCTGGTGGCCCGACGCCGACTGACCGCCGTTCGCCTCCGCGTCGCCGCGAAGTTGCGCGGGCCTGTTACCGTCGCAGCTGGCCGGAAGCCTCCGCCACCGCGACCGGCTCGCACCCGAAGAGCCGGATCGGATTCCCCGAACGATTGGAACTCGAGAACATGCAGACCAAGCGCCGCCTCGCCCGTCGCGCCACCACCGCGATCGGGGGCGCCTTCGCCGCCGCGCTCATCCTCGCCGCCTGCGGCGGTTCGAACGACACCCCCGAAGGCGCGGTCGAGAACTTCCTCGACAACGGCATCGAGGACCTCGCCAACGCCTTCGGCGAGGGCGACTACCAGAAGGCCGCCGACACCGCCGGGGACTACCTCTGCGCCGAGGACGTGGAAGGCCTCCAGGGCATCGCCGACGAGTTCGACGGCCTGTCCGACGAGGAGAAGGAGATGGCCCAGGAGGGGATGGACAACGAGTCGCTCATCCCCGAGGACTGGTCCTACGAGATCGGCGAGAGCAGTGAGGACGGCGACACCGCCACCGTCGAGGTCGAGATGACCGAGGACGGCGAGACGAGCTCCGAGACCATGGACCTGGTCAAGGAAGACGACGAGTGGCGGATTTGCAACATGGGCTTCTAAGCCCACCGCACCCGGGTACGGCCCGGCGGCCCCGGGGCCGCCGGGCCGTACCCGTCCCCCGACACCCTGGGACATCGCCGATCCGGCACCACGGCAAGCGAATGCTAATCTCACTGCGGCCACCAGGGTCCGCATCCACAGTAGATTCCACCTCTCTCCGGCGGGCCCGATCCGTCTTCACGACCGATAGGAACCCATGAGCACCCAGACCGAGCCGCGGCCGCGCGCCGCGACCCTGGCCGGCGGCGCCCTCGCCGCGCTCCTCGCCCTGACCGCCTGCGGCGGAGGCTCGGAGACCTCCGACGACGCCACCGAGGCCGCGGCCACCGACGAGGCGGCCGCCGAGAGCGCCCCCGCCCCCGACGACACCGCCGCGGACATGGACACCCCCGAAGGGGCCGCCGCGGCGTTCTTCGACGACGCCCTCTCCGACCTCATCGTCACCCTCCTGGTCGACCAGGACTTCAACGCGGCGGCCGACATCGCCGAACCGTACTTCTGCGACTCGGCCGTGGCCGAGATCCGCTCGACCGGCGAGGCCCTGGAGGCGATGTCCGCAGAAGAGCGCGAGGCGGCGATGGCCGACATCGGCACCCTCGAATCCGAGGAGTTCCCGGTGGAGTACGAGATCCTCGGCTCGACCGTGGACGGCGACACCGCCGTCGTCGAATTCGAGCTGACCAGCCCGCACCCGCTCACCGGCGAGATCACCACCCAGACCACCGATTTCGACATGGCCGAAGAGGCGGGCGAATGGCAGATGTGCGGCGCGTTCTTCTGAGCGCCGCCGCCTGAGCGGCGGGCCCGGCCCGACCTGCGGCGGAACCGCCGTCACGAGCCGGCAGGGGAGCGTGACGGCGATGCTACTGTCACGGCGGGCCCGAAACCCGGCGGAGCGGGACTCCCGGCCCGTTTCCCCCGAGGGGCCCCCGCCCGTATCCTTCCCAGCCTGATTGGAACTCATGAGCATGCACAGCACCTTCGTTCATGCCCGCCGTGCCGCGGCCGCGGCCGGCGGCGCCCTCGCCGCCGCGCTGGTCCTCGCGGCCTGCGGCGGCGGCGCGGACTCGCCTGAGGGAGCGGTGGAGCACTTCTACGACAACGGCGCCGAGGACTTCCTGACCGCCTTCTCCGACGGCGATTTCGACGCGCTCGCCGAGATCAGCGAGGACTACTTCTGCGCCGAGGAGGTCGCGTCCATCCAGTCGACCGCCGACGAGATGAAGACGATGTCCGACGAGGAGCTCGACATGCTCGTGGGGTCGATGCCCGACTTCGACGACATCAGCTTCGAGACCGAGATCCTCGAGAGCGAGGAGGACGGCGACAAGGCCACCGTCGAACTCGAGGTGACCGGACCGGACTTCCAGACCGGCGAGCAGTCCTCCGAGACCACGACCATGGAGCTGGTCAAGGAAGACGACGAGTGGAAGATCTGCGGAGAGTTCGTGTCCCCCTAGGGCGCGAACAGGCCCGCCAAGGGGCCCGGCGGCCACCGGCCGCCGGGCCCTCGCGCGTCCGGCCCGAGGTGACGCGCCCACGAACAGGCGAAACAAGTTAATACCACGGGATACCACGAGGTATCATTACCGTATGGCCATGACATTGCGACTCTCGGAAGAAGACGACCGCCTGCTCACCGAGCGGGCCGCCAAGGAGCACCGCTCCAAGCACGAGCTTGCGGTGGAAGCCATCCACAGCTTCCTGACCGAGCGGCAACGCCGGTTCGACGACCTGCTCGCACACAGCCTGGAAGAGGACAAAGAGCTGCTGGACCGACTCGCCAGATGACCTACTACCTCGACCTTGACGACCTGATCAAGATCGCCAGGGCGGTTTCGGGCGAGGAACGGCCTCCGGTACGCGACTGGGGCTTGCTCGAATCGGCTCTCGCCCGGCCGCAGGCTTCGGTGTTCGGTGTGGAGGCGTATCCGGAACTGCACGCGAAGGTCGCCGCGCTGCTGCATTCACTCGCGCGAAACCACGCGATGGTGGACGGCAACAAGCGTCTCGCGTATCTGGGGGCCAAACTGATGTTCGGCATGAACGGCCTCCACCTCAAAGTCCCCTCACCCGCAGAAGGCGATGAGTTCATCCGAGCCGTGGCGCAGGGGGACCACGATGTCCCCGAGATCGCCAAAGTGCTCGCGAGATGGACCACTCCGCTCAAGTAGAACGAACCCGCGAACGGGGCCCGGCGGTCGCCGGGCCCCGTTCGCTTCGCCCTCAGGCGCCGCAGCTTCGGCACGGCGGACGGGTCTGGCGCAGGCGGGCCGCGGTGGCGGTTCCCAGGCCCAGTCCCCAGACGGTGTAGGCGGGGATCGCGACCCACAGGAAGGCCAGACCGCCCGGCATGCCGTCGGTGTCGGTCGGGGTGCCGGTGAAGAGGTCCACGAACATCGCCACCTGCTGGAAGCCGAAGTAGGCGATCATGCCTCCCGCGATGAAGACCGCGGGGCCCAGCACGAGCCAGCGCGGGACTCGCCGTCCGGCCAGGCCGAGGACCCAGCGGGGCCAGATCAGGCCCCAGCGGTGGACCAGCGCCAGCGGCAGCAGCGTGCCGGCGAGGAGGAAGCCGATTTCGAAGACGATGAGCGCGGCGCCGCCGTCGTAGGGGATGTCGTCGAGGCCGGCGAAGCCGTATTGGGCGGCGAGGCGGATGAGGCAGCCCGCGACGGCGGCGTAGGCGGCGACGAAGGCCCACCCGGGGGCTTTCTCGTGGCGCGTGTAGCGCTCGCGTTGGCCGCATCGGGCGCAGGCGCCGTGCAGGCGGCGGCGGTAGGCCAGGGCCGCGATCGCCAGTAGTGCCGCTCCGGCCACCATGCCGCCGCGCCCGAGGATCGAGGGCGCGCTGAAGGGGAGGCCGAGGCCGGCGAGGACGGCGCCGATCAGGTCGAGGAAGAACAGGGGGCTGGCGGCGATCATGGCCGCGACCACTGTCCATGCGGCGGCGAGGGCCGTTCGGGAGTGGCGGGTCAGTCGGAGCCCGAGGGCGGCGAGGGCCGCTGCGGCGCATAGGCCGACCGCGCCCCAGCCGGGGAAGAGCAGTAGGTCTTGGGGCAGGGGGGCGAATTCGGGGGCGTTGCCGAGGGCCCAGTGGAGGCGCAGTGCGCCGTAGAGGACGGCCCAGGCGAGGAGCGCGGGCGGCGCCCATGTGAGGACCGGGTAGGTGCGGTGGGGCGTCGGTGGTGCCGGTGCCGTCGTGGTGCTCATGCCGTCGAGTGTGGTCGGCGCGGCGGCGCGGGGCTTGACCCTGGCAGGTGAGTCGGGTCCCCCGGGGGAGGGAGCCGGGGGCGCGGGGTCTGCCGGGTGCGCGGGAGGGCCCGGCGTCGGTGCCGCCGGGCCCTCTCCTGTCGGTTTTATCGTCTGCTGACTGCGGCTTTGACGGTGCGGCCTTCGCCCGCTTCGCCGCCGGTGGCTTCGGCGGGGAGGTCGGCGAAGGTCAGCTCCAGCGCGAGTGTCTCGCCTTTGACGAAGTCGACGTGGGTCTCCACGGCGGCGCGGACGTCGTCGTCGACGTCGAGGACGGCGGCGACCCGGTCGGTGACGTGCAGGTCGGCGTCTTTGCGGGCCTGCTGTACGACGCGGACCACGTCGCGGGCGAGTCCTTCGGCGGCCAGGGCCGGGGTGACTTCGGTGTCGAGGACGAGGACGCCGGTGTCGTTGGGCAGCGCCTGGGTGCGGTCGGCTTCGACGGGGACGAGTTGGAGTTCGTATTCGCCGTCTTCGAGTGCGACGCCGCCGGCGGTGACGGTGCCGCCGTCGTTGGTCCAGTCGCCGGTTTTGACGGCTTTGATGACGCGTTGCACGTCTTTGCCGAGCCGGGGGCCGAGGACTCGGGGTACGAGTTTGAGGTCGGCTTTGCAGTAGGCGTCGACGTTGGAGTCGAAGGTGACGGTTTTGACGTTGAGTTCGTCTTTGAGCAGTTCGGCGAATGGTTGGAGGCGTTCGGCGTGGCCGGTGGCGACGGTGACTTGGGCCAGTGGCAGGCGTACGCGGAGCTTGCGGGCTTTGCGCATGAACAGGCCGACGGAGGCGATGTCGCGGACGGTGTCCATCGCTTCGACCAGGGCGTGGTCGGCGGGGAGGTCGTCGGCAGTGGGCCAGTCGGCGAGGTGGACGGAGCGGCCGCCGGTGAGTCCTCGCCAGATGTCCTCGGTGATGAGCGGCAGGAGCGGTGCGGCGACTTCGCAGGCGGTCTTGAGTGCGGTGGCGAGGGTGGCGAAGCCGTCGGTGTCGCCTTCCCAGAAGCGGTCGCGGGAGCGGCGCACGTACCAGTTGGTGAGTGATTCCAGGTAGGCGCGGAAGGCGGCGGTGGCGCCGGCGAGGTCGTAGGCGTCCATGGCCTCGGTGGCGGTTTCGACGAGTTCGCGGGTTTTGGCGAGCAGGTATCTGTCGAGCCGGTGTTCGCTGGCGAGTGCGGCGGTGCGGGCCTGTTCGGGGGTGGCCTCGTAGCCGGCGGCGCCGGCGTAGAGGGTGTAGAAGTACCAGACGTTCCACAGCGGCAGGACGATCTGGCGGACGGCGTCGCGGAAGCCGGACTCGGTGACGGGCATGTCGCCGCCGCGGAGGACGGGTGAGGCGACGAGGAACCAGCGCATGGCGTCGGAGTCGTAGGCTTCGAACGATTCGCGGACGTCGGGGTAGTTCTGGAGCGATTTGGACATCTTCTGTCCGTCGGCGCCCAGGAGTGTGCCGTGGACGAGGGCGGTGCGGAACGCGGGCCGGTCGAACAGGGCGGTGGCGAGGACGTGGAGGGTGTAGAACCAGCCTCGGGTCTGGGCGGTGTATTCGACGATGAAGTCGCCCGGGTAGTGGTCTTCGAACCATTCGGTGTTCTCGAACGGGTAGTGGACTTGGGCGAACGGCATGGAGCCGGATTCGAACCAGCAGTCGAGGACCTCGGGGACGCGGCGCATGGTGGAGGCGCCGGTGGGGTCGTCGGGGTTGGGCCGGGTGAGCTGGTCGATGCCGGGCCGGTGGAGGTCGGTGACGTGCACGCCGAAGTCGCGTTCGAGTTCGGCGAGGGAGCCGTAGACGTCGACGCGGGGGTGGGCGGGGTCGTCGGAGACCCATACGGGGATGGGGGCGCCCCAGAAGCGGTTGCGGCTGATGTTCCAGTCGCGGGCGCCTTCGAGCCATTTGCCGAATTGGCCGTCTCTGATGTGGGCGGGGGTCCAGTCGATGTCCTGGTTGAGTTGGACCATGCGGTCGCGGAACCGGGTGACGGCGACGAACCAGGCGGAGAGGGCGCGTTGGATCAGGGGTGAGCCGCAGCGCCAGCAGTGGGGGTAGTTGTGGTTGTAGGTGTCGTGGCGCAGGAGGCTTTCGGTGGCCTTGAGGTCTTTGATGATGGCTTTGTTGGCGTCGAAGACGTGCATGCCGGCGTAGGGGGGGACGTCGTCGGTGAAGCGGCCGGAGTCGTCGACGGGGACGACGGGTTCGATGCCGGCGGCGTCGGTGACGAGTTTGTCCTCTTCGCCGAAGGCGGGGGCGATGTGGACGATGCCGGTGCCGTCGTCGGTGGTGACGTAGTCGGCGGCGAGCACTTGGTGGGCGTTGGTGCGGCCGGCGAAGAAGTCGAAGGGGGGCCGGTAGCGGAGGCCGAGGAGGTCGCTGCCTTTGCGGCGTTCGACGATCCGGGGGGCGTCGCCGAGCTCGCGGGCGTAGGCGGCGAGGCGGGCTTCGGCGAGGAGGTAGCGGGAGCCTTCGGTTTCGACGACGGCGTAGTCGACGTCGGGGTGGACGGCCGCGGCGAGGTTGGACGGGAGGGTCCAGGGGGTGGTGGTCCAGACGAGGAGTTTGACGCCGGCGAGGGGGGTGTCGCCGGTGATGTCGAGGCCGACGGTGACGGCGGGGTCCTGCCGGTCGCGGTAGGTGTCGTCCATTTTGGTCTCGGTGGCGGCGAGGGGGGTCTCGCAGCGCCAGCAGTACCACAGGACGCGGTAGCCCTCGTAGATCAGGCCCTTGTCGTAGAGGGTCTTGAAGGCCCACATGACGCTTTCCATGTAGTCGAGGTCGAGCGTCTTGTAGTCGTTGTGGAAGTCGACCCAGCGGGCTTGGCGGGTGACGTAGTCCTCCCATTCGTCGGTGAATTGGAGGACGGAGGCTTTGGCGGCGGCGTTGAACCGGTCGACGCCGTAGGCTTCGATGTCGGCTTTGGATTTGAGGCCGAGTTCGCGTTCGGTGGTGACTTCGGCGGGCATGCCGTGGGTGTCCCAGCCGAAGCGGCGTTCGACGCGGCGGCCGCGCATGGTCTGGTAGCGGGGGACGATGTCCTTGACGTAGCCGGTGAGGAGGTGCCCGTAGTGGGGCAGGCCGTTGGCGAAGGGGGGGCCGTCGTAGAAGACGAATTCGTTGGCTCCGGCGGCGCCGGCCTCGCGGTCGTGCACGGAGGTCTCGAAGGTGCGGTCCTCGGCCCAGAAGTCGAGGATGCGGCGTTCGACCTCGGGCAGGTTCGGGCTCGCCGGCACGCCCCGGGCGGGGTCGTCGAGTGGATATGCCATGGCTCGGGTGCCTCCTCGTCACACCTGGTGGTCATCTGGTGTGCGAGGACGGGCTCCGGGCCCGCGGTACCACCTCGCTTGGCGCGCCGGTGGGCGCGCCCGCTCGTTCGGCGGCGGTGACGGGCCGCGTCCGTCCGGGTCTAGTGGGGCTTCACCGGTGGCGGTTTCGTGTGCCGCCGTGGTGTGGCCTGTTCTTCCGGAAGCTCGCCGGTGATGGCCGGGTCGGTGCTTTGCGTCAAGTGTAGCGCCGGGGCCGGGGCGGTTCGCACTGGATTTCGCTCGGGGCGGGCGGCGTGTAAGATCGGACACGTGAAGATGCTTGCGCGTAACTGGTGGTGGCGTCGCTGAGGCGGCGTCGATGCTCCTGCGTGCAGCAAGCAAGCGACCGCCTCGATGGCGGTCGCTTCGTCGTATCCGGGGTCGGCCGCCGCGGGGCCCGAACTGAGATCGAGGCCGAATGAACATCTTCGAGACGCCCTGCGGGGTGACGATTCGACGGTCCGTGGAGGATCTGGCCGAGGGGGATCTGACCGAGGTCGTGGAGCGGGTGGAGACCCGCCGCGGCGGGGTCCTGTCGTCGGGCATGGAGTATCCGGGCCGGTATTCGCGGTTCCATCTGGCGTATGTCGATCCGCCGGTGGAGGTGGTGGCGCGGGGCCGGTCGGTGGAGGTGCGTCCGTTGAACGAGCGCGGCTCGGTGCTGGTGGAGGCGCTGGCGGGGGCGTTGCGCCGGTCGGGTGCGGGCGCGGTGTCGGGCGGCGCCGCGGGCGTGCTGGTGGAGGTGCCGGTGCCGGAGGGGCGGGTGCCGGAGGAGCAGCGGTCGAAGCAGCCGACGGCGTTCACGGCGCTGCGGGTGCTGTTGGAGGCGCTGGCGTGCGATGACCCGTATCTGGGGTTCTGGGGGGCGTTCGGGTACGACCTGGCCTACCAGTTCGAGCCGGTCGCTTTGGCGAAGGAGCGGGCGGCCGATCAGCGGGATCTGGTGCTGCATCTGGCCGATGAGGTGTTCGTCGTGGACCGGAAGCGGGAGACGGCGCAGGTGTACCGGTACGAGTTCGATTTCGGGGGGCGGTCGAGCGCGGGGCTGGGTCGGGAGACCGAGAAGCGGGCGTATGTGGCGGCCGGGGAGGTGCCCTCGGGGCCGGTGCCGGGCGTGTACGCGGAGACGGTGCGGCGCGCGAAGCGGGAGTTCTCGGCCGGGAACCTGTTCGAGGTGGTGCCGGGGCATGAGATGTATGCGGCGTGTGATTCGCCGGCGGCGTTCTATGAGCGGTTGCGGCGGGCGAATCCGGCGCCGTATGAGTTCTTCTTCAATCTCGGTGAGGGCGAGTACCTGGTGGGGGCGTCGCCGGAGATGTTCGTGCGGGTGCGGGGGGACCGGGTGGAGACGTGCCCGATCTCGGGGACGATCGCGCGCGGCGCCGACCCGCTGCACGACGCGACGCAGATCGCCGCGCTCATCGGCTCCGCGAAGGAGGAGTCGGAGCTGACGATGTGCACCGACGTCGACCGCAACGACAAGTCGCGCGTGTGCGTCCCGGGCAGCGTGCGCGTCATCGGCCGGCGGCAGATCGAGATGTACTCGCGGCTGATCCACACCGTCGACCACGTCGAAGGGCGCCTGCGCGAGGGCTTCGACGCGCTGGACGCCTTCCTGACCCACGCCTGGGAGGTGACGGTGACCGGCGCGCCGAAAA
>DASTYG010000041.1:0-2416 GCA_035765105.1 Glycomyces sp. | reverse complement strand
GTTGCTCGCCGACCGGCTCGCCGAGGCGACCGACCGGGCCCTGCGGCTGTACGACGAGCACGTCGACGTCGAGGTGGTCGAGCTGCGCGACCTCGCCCACGAGATCACCGACAACCTGCTCACGGGGTTCCCCGGCCCCGCACTGGCCGACGCTCTGCGGACGGTCACCGAGGCCGACGCCCTGATCGCGGTGACGCCGGTGTTCAGCGCCTCCTACAGCGGCCTGTTCAAGAGCTTCTTCGATGTCCTCGAGGACGGCGCGCTGGCCGCGAAGCCCGTCCTCCTCGGTGCCACGGCGGGCACCGCCCGCCACTCGCTGGTGCTGGAGTTCGCGATGCGGCCGCTGTTCGCCTACCTCCGCGCGACGGTCGTGCCCACGGCTGTGTTCGGCGCGAGCGAGGACTTCGCCGGCGCTGGACCCGGCTCGCTCACGGAGCGCGCCGACCGGGCCGGCAGAGAGCTCGCCGACCTGGTCGTGGGCCGGCAGGCAACCGGGCCGGTGGACCCGTTCGACAACCCGACACCCTTCGAGCAGCTGCTCTCGGGCGGGAGCTGACGCGTCACGCCCCGCTCAGGCGTGGGCCGCCCAGGAGGGCCGGCGCAGCCAGACCCGTCGATGCCGCCGCGACCGGGGACGGATGGTCGGGGCGTCCGCGCGGCGAGCCTCCCGGGCCAGCCGGTGAGCCTCGGCGGCGGCGTCGCGCTCGACGGCGTGGAACCGGGCCAGGTAGGCGATCAGGACGGGGTCGTTGGGGTACATCGCGGTGGTCCTCCTCGGTGGACGCCGGCACTGTGCCGACTCACCCGAGACTCGCCGTAAGGCCCCCGCAGGACATCGGACGGACTCCCTATCTTCCCCTCCGAGGGGCAGGAGCACGCCTTAGGCGTCCCAGCCGCCGAGGCTCCCGCCTAGGACTTCTTGGCGGCCGCCTTGCCGCCCTTGCGGCCGGCCTCCTTCTTCTGCGCGGTCGTGCCCCCCTGCGTCGGGTTGCTGCCGGAGCCGCTCTTCTTGCCACCACGACTCGAGGCGCCCGGGGAGTTGGCGATCTTCGCGGCGCGCTCCTTGGACATGCCCTTGTCCTTGAGCGCTTCGTACTGCTTCTCGTTCTTGATGTTCGAAGGCATCACGTCCTCCTTCACCTGAGTACGGCTGCTGCCATCGACGTACCCCTCGGCCCAGCGGGCATGCACCGCACGCTCAGGGCCTGCTCCCGGCCGTGACCCTCCGGCGTACGTCGGACAGCGACATCCGCTGGCGGCGCCGGGCGGCCACGTGGGTCGCCGCGAGTGCGACGGCACCCCAGACCAGCAGGGCCACGGCGGACCCGAGCGCCGAACCGACCCGGCCGCCCAGGGTCAGGTCGGCCATCCCCTCGGCCGCGAGCGAGACCGGCAGGACGCCGCTGAGCGACTGGATCAGGGCGGGCGCGGTGTCGACCGGGACGAGCCCGCCGAGCGAGACCGCCTGCAGCACCGCGAACACGATCGAGACCATCCAGCCGCGCTTCGGGCCGAGGACGGCGACGAACGCCTGGTTCACCGCAGCGAACGCCGCCGCCGGCACGGCCAGGAAGACCGCGGCCGCGGCGGGCGACTCCATCGCCACGTCGAACAGGCCGAGCGCCGCGAACACGAACATGCTCTGCACGAGGCCGATGGCCACCGCGGGCAACCAGCCCGCCAGGGCCACGCGGGACGGCGAGACCGCGGAGGCGAGCGCCCGCGCGGGCAGGGCCCGGCGAACCAGGTAGGTCACGAACGCCCCGAGCCACAGCGCCAGCGCGACCACGCCTGGCGCGAGGCTGGTGGCCGCCGAGGGCGCCGCGTTGAGCCGGTCCGCGTCGCTGACCACGGGCTGGGCGACCGCGCCGGCGAGGCTCCTCCGCTTCGCCGGGCCGATGGCGGGGATCCGCTCGGCCCCCTGACCCAGCCCGTCGGCGAGCTTGCGGGAGCCGTTGCTGAGCCTGGCGGTGCCGCTCGCGACCCGGCTCGACCCGTCGGCGAGGCGGGCCGCACCGTCGCTGGCCCGGGTGGCTCCGGAGGCGAGCTGCCCGGCTCCGGAGCCGAGCCGGTCGGCGCCTGCCGCCAGGCGGCCGGCCCCGGTGTCGAGCCTGCCGACCCCGGCGACGAGCCGGTCGGTCCCGCCGGCGAGGCGTTCGGCCCCGCCGGCCGCCTGGCCGATGGCCGAGACCAGCCTCGGCGTGCCGTCGGCGAGGCGGTCGGTCCCCTCAGCCATCTTCCGGGAGCCGGCGACCATCGCCTCTGCGTTCTCGTTGTTCGCGCCGACCGCCTGCACGGTCGCCGCGCACAGCCGGGCGTGGCTGCCCAGGAGGACCGGGTCGCTCTGACAGGCCTGCTTCCACCCGAGCAGCACCTTCGACCAGCCGTCGACGCCCTCGGCCAGCCGGCCGGCGCC
>DASTYG010000040.1:0-90261 GCA_035765105.1 Glycomyces sp. | reverse complement strand
GGCCCGGCAGGGAAATCGAACGCCGTGACACAGCGGGGGAGCGACAGGACCGTCCAGCCCGGTCCCGGGGCGGGCGTCGAGACGGCGGACGCGGTGGTGATCGGCGCGGGCCCGAACGGGCTCGTCGCCGCCAACATGCTTGCCGACCGGGGCTGGGCGGTGACCGTCCTGGAGGCCGCCGACCGGCCCGGCGGCGCGGTGCGCACCGCCGAGGCCACCGCGCCGGGGTTCCGCAACGACCTGTTCAGCGCGTTCTACCCGATGGCCGCCGCCTCCCCGGTGATCGCCGAACTCGAACTGGAGCGGTGGGGGCTGCGGTGGCGCAGCGCCCCCGACGTGCTCGCGCACGTCCTGCCCGACGGCCGGGCCGCCCTGCTCTCCTCCGACATCGAGGCCACCGCGGCGTCGCTGGCCCGCTTCGCGCCCGGCGACGCCGAGGCGTGGCGCGACGAGTACGAGCGCTGGCGGCGCATCCGCCGCCCCCTCATGGACCTGCTGCTGCGGCCCTTCCCGCCGGTCAGGGCCGCCTCGCGGCTGCTGCGCACGCTCGGCACCGCCGAGGCCCTGCGCCTGCTCAGGATGCTCACCCTGCCCGCCCGCCGCCTCGGCGAGGAGCGGTTCGCCGGCGAGGGCGCCCGAGCGCTGCTGGCGGGCAACGCCATGCACAGCGGCCTGGGCCCCGACCAGGCCGGCAGCGCCTGCTTCGGCTGGCTGCTGTGCATGATCGGCCAGGACCTCGGCTTCCCCGTCCCCGAAGGCGGCTCGGGCAACCTCACCGCCGCGCTGGTCGCCCGCCTCGAATCCCGCGGCGGCCGCGTCGACTGCCGCAGGCCGGTCGCGAAGATCCTCCACGCGCGCGGGCGCGCCGTGGGCGTCCGCGACGCCGACGGCGAGGCGGTCCGCGCGCGCCGCGCCGTGCTCGCCGACGTCCCGGCCCCGGCGCTCTACCGCGACCTCGTCGGCGCCGAGCACCTGCCGCGGCGGCTCGCCGACGACCTCGACGACTTCGAATGGGACCTGTCCACCGTCAAGGTCGACTGGGCGCTCGACGGCCCGATCCCCTGGGAGGCGCCCGAGGCGGCCGGGGCCGGCACGATCCACATCGGCGCCGACGTGGACGGCCTGTCGGCCTCGACCGCCGCGATGGCCGCCGGCCGCGTCCCGGACGACCCGCTCCTGCTCATGGGGCAGATGCGCACCGCCGACCCGACCCGCTCGCCCGCCGGGACCGAGGTCGCCTGGGCCTACACCCGGCTGCCGCAGGGCCTGGACTGGACCGGGGACGACGCCCGCCGCCTGGCCGACCGGATGGAGCGGACGATCGAGCGCCACGCGCCCGGCTTCACCGCCCTCGTGCGCGAGCGGGCCGTCACCGGCCCCGGGGGCCTCGAGCGGATGAACCCGAACCTGGTCGGCGGCGCGATCAACGGCGGCTCGGCGGCGGTCCACCAGCAGCTCGTGTTCCGTCCCGTGCCCGGCACCGGCCGGGCCGACACGGTGCTCGACCGGCTCTACCTCGCCGGGGCGTCGGCGCACCCCGGCGGCGCCGTCCACGGCGGGCCGGGCGCGAACGCCGCCCGGGCCGCCCTGGCCCGCAACGGCCCGGCCGGGGGCGCCTACCGCGCCGCCGTCGGCGCCTGCAACCGGGCGCTGTACGGCCGCGAGGCCGCATAGCGGGGAAGCGGGCGTTTGCGCCGGACCACCGGGGGTATGCGAAGCGGCATGGAGCGAGCAGTCCACGGGCTCAACGGCGGCGCGTCGTGAACGCCCGCATCGGCGCCGACGCGGTGATGGACATCCCCGCGCCCAGGGAGGACGTCTTCGCGATCCTCTGCGACGGCTGGAACTATCCGAACTGGGTGGTCGGCGCCTCGCACGTGCGCGCCGTCGACCGGGAGTGGCCCGATCCGGGCGCGAAGATCCACCACAGCATCGGGCCCTGGCCGGTGAACCTCAAGGACTTCACCGAGGTCGTCGTCTCCGAGCGCCCGCGGCTGCTCGTGCTCGACGCCCGGCTGTGGCCGGTCGGGTCGGCGCGCGTCCGCCTCGAACTGGAGGAGCGCGGCAAGCGCGAGACCAGGGTCAAGATGGCCGAGCGGGCGACGCACGGGCCGATCAGCCTGGCGCCGGGCGGGGTCCAGGCCCGCGTCCTGGCCCCGCGGAACCGCGAGTCGCTCCGGCGCCTGGCGGACCTGGCGGTGGGCCGGAGCTTCGGCGTCGGCCCCGGTGACTCGCATTAGGACGCCTCAGGGCGTCCCCGGCCGCCGCGAGGCGCGCTCGGACCGCCAGGTGCGCATCGGCTCGGGGAGCGCCATGTCGGCGAAGCCCGGCGTCCAGTCCGCGCGGCCGTAGCCCAGATCGAGGTCGGTGTGGTGCAGCTCGACCTCGACCAGGCGGCGGGTCGGGATCTCCAGGGCCGGGAACGACGCCCCGGCGGGCGCGGCGATCACCACGCCCCAGTCGTCCTCGGTCATCTCCTCGGCCTCGGCGGTGAACTTGGCGGCGGACACGGCGAGGTCGGCGGCCAGCTCCGCGGCCGAGCGCCCGGCCCCGGCCGCGATGGCGGCCTCGCGCTCCTCGCGGCTCGGACGGCCCGGCGCGCCCTCGCCGGTCCGCGCCCAGGCGAGCATGCCGCACATCGTGTCGCACGAGCGCGCGACGTGCGTGGCGACGTGGCCCCGCGTCCACCCCTCGAGCAGCGACGGCGCCCTGATCGCCGCATCGGACAGTCCGGCGACGGCGGCGATGAGCCGCGCGGTCGCCGCGGCGACCGCGCTCATGGTCTCGAAGTGTGCGCTGTCCACCGCCGCATCCTATCGGCGCCGCGCCCCGCCGCCGGGACCTTGCGGCGGCGCGCCTGTCGCCCCGGGACCGGCCCCGGCCCGGGCCGCCGCTCCGCGGGTCAGCGCAGGAGCGCGTCGACGCGGTCGGGGTCGAGGGCGTGCTCGATGACCATGACGCCCGCGCCGATCGCGCCCCCGGCCTCGCCGGTGCGCGCCGCGGCGATCCGCAGGTGCCTGGTCGCCAGCGGCAGCGACCGCTGGTAGATCACCTCGCGCACTCCGGCGATCAGGTGGTCGCCCGCCAGCGCGAGGGAGCCGCCGATGACGATGATCGAGGGGTTGAAGAAGTTCACGGCCCCGGCCAGGACCTCGCCGATGTCGCGCCCGGCCTGCCGGATGCCGCGGAGCGCCGGGACCGAGCCGGACCGGGCGAGCTCGACCACGTCGAGCGAGCCGCCCGCCGCCACGCCCTGCTCGGTGAGCGCCGCGGCGATGGCCGCGCCTGAGGCCACGGCCTCCAGGCACCCGGTGTTGCCGCAGCGGCAGTGGGCGTCGCCGGCCCCGGCGACCTTGATGTGCCCCATGTCGCCGGCCGCGCCCTGCGCGCCCCGGTAGACCCGGCCCCCGGCGATGATGCCGCAGCCGATGCCCGTGGCGGCCTTGATGAACAGCAGGTGCTCCGAGTCGGGCCAGGCCGCGAAGTGCTCGCCGAGGGCCATGATGTTGACGTCGTTGTCCACCAGCACCGGGACGGGGATGCGGCGGCTGACGTAGTCGGGGACGTCGAAGCCGTCCCAGCCGGGCATGATCGGCGGGTTGACCGCGCGCCCGGTGGAGTGCTCGACCGGCCCGGGCAGGCCCACGCCGATGCCGAGGAGGTCGGCCTCGGTCCGCCCGACCTCTTCGAGGAGCTTGCGCCCGTGGTCGATCGCCCAGTCCAGGACGGCCTCGGGGCCGAGCGCGATGTCGAGGTCGGCGTTGCCCTCGGCCAGGACCGTCCCCGCGAGGTCGGTGACGGCGAGCCGGGCGTGGGTGGCGCCGAGGTCGGCGCCGAGGACGATGCGCGCGCTGGGGTTGAACGCGAAGGTGGCCGGGGGCCGCCCCCCGGTGGAGGCGGTCTCGCCGGAAGGGGCGATGAGGCGCGAGGCCAGCAGGGCTTCGACGCGTCCGGTGACGGTGGACCGCGCCAGGCCGGTGAGCGAGGCCAGTTCGGACCGGGTCCGGGGCACGCCGTCGCGCAGGAGCCGGAGCAGCGTGCCTGCTCCGGCCGGTGTCGAGGCGGCCGGGCGGCGCGGGGCGGACGAATCATCTGTCACGTCACTAGTGAATCACACCGAACCGGAGCGAGAAAGAACGTCACTATTTCATAACGACGCACAACTTTTGCTTGCCTGATGTCATAAGTCGGTCCTAGGCTCCCCATATGGCTCCAGTCACAATCAGCAGGCCGACGACCTACCGGGCCGCGATCATCGGCACCGGCTTCATGGGGCGGGTCCACTCCCACGCCATCGCCGTCGCCGGCGGGCAGGTGGCCGGCATCGCCGGATCGAGCCCCGAGCGCGCCCGCGAGGCCGCCGCCTCGCTCCGGGCCGCCGAGGTCTTCGACGACGTCGACGAACTCATCGCCGCCGCCGACGTCGTCCACATCTGCACGCCCAACCACCTGCACGCGCCCCTGGCCCTGGCCGCGATCGAGGCCGGACGGCACGTGGTGTGCGAGAAGCCCCTCGCCACCGACGCCGCCACCGCCCAGGCCATGACCGAGGCCGCCCGCGAAGCAGGCGTCGTCGCCGCGGTGCCGTTCGTCTACCGCTTCCACCCGATGGTCCGCGAGGCCCGCGCCCGCGTCGCCGCGGGCGAAGTCGGCCGCCTCGCCCTCGCCCACGGCTCCTACCTCCAGGACTGGCTGCTGCGCCCCGAGGACGACAACTGGCGCGTCGACGCCGACAAGGGCGGGGCCCTGCGCGCCTTCGGCGACATCGGCTCCCACTGGTGTGACCTGCTCGAATTCGTCACCGGCGACCGCATCCGCGCCGTCTCGGCGCAGCTGGCCAAGACCAACGCCACGCGCGGCGGCCGCGAGGTCGCCACCGAGGACATCGTCACCCTCCAGTTCGCCACCGAGGGCGGCATGGTCGGCTCCACCGTCGTCAGCCAGGTCTCCGCGGGCCGCAAGAACCGGCTCTACCTCGAAGTCTCCGGCTCGCGCGCCACCGTCGCCTTCGACCAGGAGCAGCCCGAGACGCTGTGGCTCGGCGGCCGCGAAGGCAGCGCCGTCCTCGTCCGCGACCCCGAGACGCTCAGCCCCGACGCCGCCCGCCTCGCCCGCGTCCCCGCCGGGCACGCCCAGGGCTACCAGGACTGCTTCAACGACTTCGTCGCCGACACCCGCGCCGCCATCGCCGGCGCCGCCCCCGACGGCCTCCCCGGATTCGCCGACGGCCTGCGCGCCGCCCGCATCGCCGAGGCCGTCGCCGCCTCGGCCGAGCGCCGCGACTGGGTGGAGGTGGCCGCATGAGCCGGTCACCGGTGCTCGCCATGCGCGGCATCGACAAGTCCTTCCTCGGCGTCCCCGTGCTCCGCTCGGTGGACCTCGTGATCGAGCCGGGAGAGGTCCACGCCCTGGTGGGGGAGAACGGCGCCGGCAAGTCCACCCTGATGAAGATCCTCGCCGGCGTACACGCAGCCGACGCCGGCACCATCGAGCTGGACGGCCGCGCCGTCTCCTTCACCCACCCCCTCCAGGCGCAGCAGGCCGGGGTCGCCACCGTCTTCCAGGAGTTCAACCTCCTGCCCGAGCTCAGCGTCGCCGAGAACATCCACCTCGGACGCGAGCCCCGCCGCCGCGGCCTGATCGACCGGCGCGCCATGGCCGAGCGCACCGCCGGACTCCTGGCCGACCTCGGCGTCACCGACCTCGACCCCCGCACCAAGGCCAAGGCGCTGTCGGTCGCGCGGCGGCAGATCGTCGAGATCGCCAAGGCCATGTCCCAGGGCGCCGGCCTCATCTGCATGGACGAGCCCACCGCCGCCCTCGCCGACGCCGAGGTCGAACTGCTCTACCGGCTCGTCGAACGCCTCCGCGACAAGGGCGTGGCGATCCTGTACGTCTCCCACCGGCTCCGCGAGATCTTCGACCTGTGCGACCGCATCACCGTCCTCAAGGACGGCGAGCGCGTCGACACCGTGGCCGCCGCCGACATCACCCCCGACGACCTGGTCACCGCCATGGTCGGCCGCCGCATCGAGGCGGTCTTCCCCGAGCCGCTCCCCGGCACCGCCGTCGGCGAGGTCCGCCTCGCCGTCACCGGCGGCGGCAACGACCAGGTCGACGGCATCGACCTCGAAGTCCGCGCCGGCGAGATCGTCGGACTCGCCGGACTCCAGGGATCGGGCCGCACCGAGATCGCCGAGGCGGTCTTCGGCGTCGCCCCCTTCACCCGCGGCACCCTCGCCGTCGACGGCCAGACCAAGCGGATCACCGGCCCCCGCAAGGCCATCGCCGCCGGCATCGCCCTGGTCACCGAGGACCGCAAAGCCCAGGGCCTGGCCCTGAACCAGTCCGTCCGCGCCAACGCGCGCATGGTCCTGGACGCCAACGCCCGCGTCCACTCCCGCGAGCGCCTGGCCCGCGTCAGCGGCGTCCTCTCCAGCCTCGACCTCGTCGCCCGCGGCGAGGACCAGGAGGTCCAGTACCTCTCGGGCGGCAACCAGCAGAAGGTCGTCGTCGCCAAATGGCTCGCCGCCGAGCCGGGCGTCATCGTCCTCGACGAGCCGACCCGCGGCATCGACGTCGGCGCCAAGCACAAGCTGTACGCCGTCATCCGCTCCCTGGCCGCCGAGGGCCTGGCCGTCCTGCTGATCACCTCCGAGCTGATCGAGGTCATCGGCCTGGCCGACCGCATCGTGGTCCTCCACGACGGCCGCATCGCCGGCGAACTGCCCGCCGGGGCCACCGAGCAGCAGGTCATGGCCTACGCCACCGGACGGAGCCCCGCATGAGCCCGCGCCGACTCGACACCACCGCCCTCATCTACCTGGCCCTGGCCGGAGTCGTGGTCCTCGGCGGCATCGCCGTCGCCGCCGACGGCGGCAACCTGTTCTCCACGGCCAACCTCGTCGACATGCTCACCCGCACCAGCCTGACCGGGTTCCTCGCCATCGGCATGACCCTGGTCATCCTGTGCCGCTCCCTGGACCTGTCGGTCGGCTACACCGCCGCCCTCGCCAGCCTCGTCGCCGCCACCGCCATGGACGGCGACCCGAACCGCATCGCCCTCGGCGTCGCCGCCGCCCTGCTCGTGGCGGGCCTGATCGGCGCCGCCAACGGCGCGATCGTCGCCTTCCTCGGTGTCAACCCCTTCATCGCCACCCTCGGGGTCGGCCTGATCATCAAGGGCTACCTCGACACCGAGTACAAGGGACCGGCCGGGGTCGTGCCCGCCGCCTTCCAGCAGTTCGGCTACACCCGCATCGCGTTCGTCCCCGTCTCCACGATCGTGATGCTCGCCCTCGCCGCCGCCGGGATCTGGTTCCTGCGCTCGACGCGCACCGGCCACCACATGTACGCCGTCGGCGGCGACATCGACGTCGCCCGCATGTCCGGGGTGCGCACCAGGACCACCATGATGACCGCCCACGTCCTGTGCGGCATGTTCGCCGGGGTCGCCGGGCTCCTCCTGGCCGCCCGCTTCGGCACCGGCTCGGCCGAGGCCTACACCAACCTGTACGAACTCGACGCCATCGCCGCGGTCGTCCTCGGCGGCACCCTCCTCCTCGGCGGCCGCGGCGGCGTCGCCGGGACCGTCGCCGGCGTCCTCATCCTCGCCGTCCTCGACACCGTCTTCAACGTCATGCAGATCAACCCCTTCGCCAAGGACGTGCTGCGCGGCGCGATCATCATCGCCGCCGTCGCCATCTACGCCCGCAGCCAGCTCAGCCGCGCCGACCGCAGACCCAGATTCGCCGCCGGCGCCGGCGCGACCGCAGGGAGGCCCTGATGGGACGCATGCGCACCGCATCGGCCGCCCTCGCCGGCGGCGGCACCGGCACCGTCGTCGCGCTGCTGGCGGTCATCTTCGCCGCCATCGCCTTCGCCAACCCCGCCTTCTTCGAGGGCCCCTCGCTCATGGCGTTCCTCAAGCAGGCCGCGCCGCTGGTCATCCTCGCCGCCGGGCAGTACTTCGTCATCGTCTCGGGCAACTTCGACCTCTCGGTCGGCGCCCTGGTCGGCGCCCAGGTCGTCATCGCCGCCCGCCTGATCGACGGCGAGGAGTCCCGCACCCTCCCCGTCCTCGGCCTGATGCTCCTGTTCGGACTCGCCGTGGGGCTCGCCAACGGCCTGATCACCACCGCCCTGAAGGTCCAGTCGTTCATCACCACCCTCGGCATGATGCTCGTGCTCTACGGCGCGATCCGGCTGTGGACCGGCGGCGCGCCCACCGGCAGCCTCTCCGAGGCGTTCCGCGGCCCCGGCCGCCGCGGCATCGACGACGTGCCGCTGGTCGGCCAGATCCCCTGGGCGCTGCTCATCATGATCGGCGCCGGGGCCGCCGCCATCTGGCTCATGCGCACCCGCTTCGGCCGCGTCCTCATCGCCACCGGCGACAACGAGCTCGCCGCCGAGCTCTCCGGCGCCCGCACCGACACCGTCCGCACCGCCGCGTTCGTCCTCTCCGGCCTCTCGGCGACCGTCGCCGGCGTCCTCATCGGCGGCTACGCGGGCGTCACCTCCCAGGTCGGCGAGGGCATGGAGTTCACCGTCATCACCGCGGTCGTCCTCGGCGGCGTCGTCCTCGGCGGCGGCCGCGGCTCGGTCGTCGCCGCCATGTGCGGCGCGCTCGTCATCGAGGCATTGTTCACCCTGTTCAACCAGATGGCCCTCCCGGCCACGCTCCGGCCCTCCGTGCAGGGCCTGATCATCATCGCCGCCGTCGCCTACGCCGCCGGGCGCAGGACCCGACGGCCCGCCCCGGCAACCGCAACCGCCAGCACCGATCCCTCATGAGAAGAAGGTTCCGCACCATGCAGACAACCCGCCTGGCCCTCGCGTCGGCCGTAGCCGTAGGGCTGCTGCTGAGCGTCGGCTGCACCACCGACGAGATCCAAGAACCCGAGTCCACCGACGAGGCCGTCGAATCGACCGAAGGCGACTGGTTCGTCCAGGCCGACTACGAGGAGCAGCTCGCCCAGCGCGAGATCGAACCCGAGGGCGACCCGGCCGCGCCGTGGCTCCAGGCCATCGAGCCCGAATGGGTCGACACGGCCGGCTTCGCCCGCGAGGGCGGCGACGCCACCGTGTGCTTCTCGAACGCCTCGGTCTCCAACCCCTGGCGCGTCACCGGCTGGATCACCATGCAGCAGCAGGTCGAGGTCCTCCAGGAGTCCGGCGAGATCGGCGAGTTCCGCCACTCCGACGCCGCCGACGACGACGAGCAGCAGATCTCCGACATCCAGGCGTTCGTCGACTCCGGCGAATGCGACGCGCTCATCGTCTCCCCCTCCACGACGGCGACCCTCACGCCCGCCGTCCAGACCGCGTGCGACTCGGGCATCCCGGTGATCGTCTTCGACCGCGGCGTCAACACCGACTGCGCCGTCACCTTCATCCACCCCATCGGCGGCTACGCCTTCGGCGCCGACGCCGCCGAGTTCCTGGTCGACAACCTCGAGCCGGGCTCGACCGTGCTCGCGCTGCGCATCCTGCCCGGCGTCGACGTCCTCGAGCACCGCTGGGCCGCCGCCCAGGAGGTCTTCGCCGACTCCGAACTGGAGATCCTCGGCAACGAGTTCACCGGCGGCGACGCCGCCGAGATCAAGGACATCGTCACCCAGTACCTCCAGCGCGGCGACGTCGACGGCATCTGGATGGACGCCGGGGACGGCGCCGTGGCCGCCGTCGAGGCGTTCGAGGACGCCGGCAAGCCCTACCCGGTCATGACCGGCGAGGACGAGCTGTCGTTCATGCGCAAGTGGGACGAGACCGGCATGACCGCGCTCGCCCCGGTCTACTCCAACTTCCAGTGGCGCACGCCCGTCCTGGCCGCCGCGATGATCCTCGGCGGCGAGCAGGTCCCCGCCGAGTGGGTCCTGCCGCAGCAGCCGATCACCGAGGCCGAACTCGACGAGTACCTCGAACGCAACGCCGACATGCCCTCGCTGCACTACGCCAAGTTCGGCGGCGAGGACCTGCCGGGCTTCCCCGACGCCTGGCGGGACCGTTGAGCCGCGCCGTCGGCGTCAACACGTGGGTCTGGGCCTCGCCGCTCGACGACGAGGCCCTGGCCCGGCTCGCCCCGAGGGTCCGCGAATGGGGGTTCGACGCGATCGAGCTCCCCGTGGAGGACCTCGGCGATTGGGACCCGGGCCGAGCCGCCGACCTGCTCGGCGCGCTCGGCCTGGACGCCACCGTCGTCCTGGTCATGGGCCCGGGGCGCGAGCTCGTCGACGCGCCCGCCGACGTCGTCGCGGCCACGCAGGACTACCTGCGCGGCGTCGTCGACGCCGCCGCGGCGGTCGGCTCGCCGGTCATCGCCGGACCGGCCTACGCCTCGGTCGGGCGCACCTGGCGCCTCGCCGACCGGGCCGGCGCCTACCGCGAGCTGCGCGAGCACCTCGCGCCGGTGGCCGAGTACGCCGCCGAACGCGGCGTCACGGTCGCCGTCGAACCGCTCAACCGCTACGAGACGAGCCTGATCAACACCGTCGACCAGGCCCTGGAGGCACTGGACGGCCTGGCCGGGTGCGCCCTGGCCCTGGACGTCTACCACATGAACATCGAGGAGACCGACCTCCCGGCCGCCGTCGGGCGGGCCGCGGGCCGCATCGCCCACGTCCAGGTGAGCGCGAACGACCGGGGCGCGCCCGGTCGCGACCACCTCGACTGGCGCGCCATCATGGAGGCACTGGACCGGTCCGGGTACACCGGTCCGGTGGTCATCGAGTCGTTCACCGCGCACAACGCGACGATCGCCACCGCCGCCTCCGTCTGGCGGCCGCTGGCGCCCACGCAGGACGCCATCGCCGTCGACGGACTGAGACACCTGAGGAGCCTGACGCATCATGCCTAGACCCATCACGCTGTTCACCGGTCAGTGGGCCGACCTGCCGTTCGAGGAGGTGTGCCGCCTGGCCTCCGGCTGGGGCTACGACGGCCTGGAGGTCGCCTGCTGGGGCGACCACCTGGACGTCCGCCGCGCCGCCGTCGACGACGACTACGTGGCCGAGCGCAAGGCGATCCTCGAATCGCACGGCCTCGGCCTGTGGGCGATCTCCAACCACCTCGTCGGCCAGGCCGTCTGCGACGACCCGATCGACCAGCGCCACCAGGCGATCGTGCCCGAGCACGTGTGGGGCGACGGCGACCCCGAGGGGGTGCGGCGGCGCGCGGCCGAGGAGATGCGGACGACCGCCCGCGCCGCGGCCCGGCTCGGCGTCGACACCGTCATCGGCTTCACCGGCTCGTCGGTCTGGAAGTACGTCGCGATGTTCCCGCCGGTGCCCGAGGAGACCATCGAGGCCGGCTACGACGACTTCGCCGCGCGCTGGAACCCGATCCTGGACGTCTTCGACGAGGTCGGCGTGCGGTTCGCGCACGAGGTCCACCCCTCCGAGATCGCCTACGACTACTGGTCTACCCACCGGGCGCTCGAAGCGGTCGGGCACCGCACCGCGTTCGGCCTGAACTGGGACCCCAGCCACATGGTCTGGCAGGACATCGACCCGGCGGCGTTCCTGTGGGACTTCCGCGACCGGATCTACCACGTCGACTGCAAGGACGCGCGGCGCCGCCTCGACGGCCGCAACGGCCGCCTGTCCTCGCACCTGCCGTGGGGCGATCCGCGGCGCGGGTGGGACTTCGTCTCCACCGGGCACGGCGACGTGCCGTGGGAGGACTGCTTCCGGGTGCTGGGCGCGATCGGCTACTCCGGTCCGATCTCGATCGAGTGGGAGGACGCCGGGATGGACCGGCTGCGGGGCGCGGCCGAGGCGGTCGGGTTCGTCCGCGATCTGAACTTCGACCGGCCGACGACCTCGTTCGACGCCGCCTTCGGCTCCGATTAGGAGCGAGGCCGCCGCGGGCGCGCCGCCGACGTCTCCCGTCGGCGGCGCGCCCGCGCCCGTTCAGGCGACGGGCGCGGCGACGGTGACGAAGGAGTGGGCCGGCAGCCGGACGCGCAGGCCCTTGCCGGTGACGCTCACCCCGTCGTACTCGCGCGGCGCGACGGCGTCGGGCGCTTCGGGCGTGTTGTGCGCCTGGAGCGCCTCGGCGGCGAGGATGCGGGAGGCGGTCTTGCCGACCGAGCCGCCGCGCAGGTCCAGTTCGACCTCGACGGCCTCCTCGGCGTCCAGGTTCGACAGCGAGAACAGGACCGCGTCGTCCTTGCGGCTGGCCGAGACCGACACCGTCGACAGCGCCTGGCCGTCGACCTCGCGGCTCGGGAGCCCCGCGGGGGTGTCCACGCGCAGCGAGGCGGCGTCCTGGTGGCCCTTGTTCATCTCGAACACGTGGTAGGTCGGGGTGAGGACCAGCGCCTTGGAGTCGGGGTCGGTCAGGATCATCGCCTGGAGCACGTTCACCGTCTGGGCGATGTTCGCCATCACGAGCCGGTCGGCGTGCCGGTGGAAGATGTCGAAGTGGAGGCTCGCCACGAGCGCGTCGCGCATCGTGTTCTGCTGGTACAGGAACCCGGGGTTGGTGCCGGGCTCCACGTTCCACCAGGTGCCCCACTCGTCCAGGACGATCCCGATCTCCTTCTGCGGGTCGTAGCAGTCCATGACGTTGGCGTGGCCGGTGAGCAGCTCGTCGGTGCGGGCCGCCTTGAGGATCGTCGTGTAGTACTGGTCGGCGTCGAACGCCGTGGCCGACCCCTTGTCGTCCCAGTTCCCGGCGAACGTGTAGTAGTGCACCGACACGGCCTGGTACAGCGGCCGCTCGACCCGCTGGCAGCCGAGGTGGCTCAGCTGCTGCATGAGCGTCTCGGTCCAGGCGTAGCTGAAGTCCGAGGCCCCGGCGGCGATGCGGTAGAGCTTGTTGTCGCCGTAGTCGCGGCAGTAGGTGGCGTAGCGGCGGGCCTCGTTCGCGTAGTGCTCGGCCGACATGTTGCCGCCGCAGCCCCACGTCTCGTTGCCCAGGCCCCAGTACTTGACCTTCCACGGCTCCTCGCGGCCGTTGGCCTTGCGCAGGCGCACCATCGGCGAGTCGCCTTCGCGGGTGAGGTACTCGACCCACTCGCTCATCTCCTGGACGGTGCCCGAGCCGACGTTGCCGGAGATGTACGGCTCGGTGCCCAGCAGCTCGCACAGGGCCATGAACTCGTGGGTGCCGAAGTGGTTGTTCTCCTCGACCCCGCCCCAGTGCGTGTTGACCATGACCGGGCGCTCGTCCTTGGGGCCGATGCCGTCGCGCCAGTGGTACTCGTCGGCGAAGCACCCGCCGGGCCAGCGCAGGTTCGGGATGTCCAGGGCCCGCAGCGCCTCGACCACGTCGAGCCGGATGCCGCCCTCGTTGGGGATGTCGGCGTCCTCGCCGACGTAGAACCCGCCGTAGATGCACCGTCCCAGGTGCTCGGCGAAGTGGCCGTAGACGTGCCGGCTGATCGTCGGACCCTCGAGGTCCAGGTTGACGACCGCCGGTACGACGTTGTCAGACATGGGTGAACCCTTCTCAGTGCGTTGCATCGTTATCATCCGCGGCCGGCCCCGGCGGCGCCGCCGTTCGGGGAAACGGCGGCCGCCCGGCGAAGCGCGCGGTGCGGAACCCCGCTCGGGTTATCGAGAACATGTCGAACGGCAGCGGTCCGGCGAAGGCAACTTTACCGATACAGTTCCGTGGTCCGTCAAGCCCCGCCGAGGCGGCGATCCGATAACGGCGCCGTCCCGCCCCCTCGGGCCAGGCGCGGGATCGCCGCCGCCAGCAGCTCGCGCACCTTGTGCAGGTTCGCCTCGAACACCGCGAACACGGCCTCCTGCGTCACCGGCTCGACGCCGGGGTCCTCGCCGAGCCCCGCGTCGTAGTCGGTGACCAGGGCGATCCCCGCGAACGGCAGGCCCGCCTCGGCGGCGAGGGCCGCCTCGGGCGCCTGCGTCATGTTGACCACGTGCCAGCCCGCGTCGCGGTGCCACCGCGACTCGGCGCGGCTGGAGAAGCGCGGCCCGTTGACGACCACGACGGTGCCGCCGTCGTGGGCCGCCACGCCCACCTCGGCCGCCGCCTCGAGCACGACCCGGCGCAGCCCCGGATCGTACGGCTCGGCGAACGGCGCGTGGACCGGCCCGTTCGCGAACTCGTCGTAGAACGTCGAGGCCCGCCCCCACGTCCGGTCGACCACCTGGTCGCACACGACGAAGTCGCCCGGCCGGATCTCCGGGCGCAGCGACCCGGCCGCGAACGGCGAGATCAGCGCCCGCACCCCCAGCATCCGCATCGCCTCCACATTGGCCCGGTAGTTGACCCGGTGCGGCGGCAGCCGGTGGTCGGTCCCGTGCCGGGGCAGGAACGCCACCCGCACCGGCCGCTCGTCCCCGAAGCGCGCCACCGTCACCGGCGCGCTCGGCTCGCCCCACCGCGTGGTCATCGCGAAGCGCTCGGCGTCCTCGGCGAACGCGTAGAAACCCGTCCCGCCGAAGACGCCGACGTCGGCCGCCGGAAGGGCCCGTCCGTCCACCGCACCGCTCCTCATCGTCCGCGCGCGCCGCGCCTGGCCCGCGCCAGTTGCGCGCGCATGTCCTTCACGGCCCGCACGGTCCCCCCGACCGTCCCGGTGACCTTGCTCTTGCCGACCCGGGGCCGGTAGGGGACCGGCAGCTCCGCGATCCGCCAGCCCGCGGACCCGGCCCGCAGCACCATCTCCAGCGGCCAGCCCGAGCGCCGGTCGGCCACGCCCAGGCCCAGCAGCGCCTCGCGCCGCGCCGCCCGCATCGGCCCGATGTCGGTGGCCCGCACCCCGCAGTAGCGGCGCACCCGCCCGGCCAGGTACCGGTTCGCGATCCGGCTGTGCGGCGCCAGCGACGCGGGCGGCCGCGCGCCCATCGCCAGATCGGCCTCCCCGGCCAGGACCGGCGCGCAGACCCGCGGCAGGTCGCCGGGGTCCAGCGAGGCGTCGCAGTCCATGAACGCCACCACCGACGCGCTCGCCGCGGCGAGCCCGGCGTGGCAGGCCGCGCCGAAACCGCGCCGCGGCTCGGCCACCACCGTCGCGCCGAGCCCGGCCGCGACCGCGGCCGAGCCGTCGTCGGAGCCGTTGTCGACCACGATCGGCCGGTACCCCCGCGGCATCCGCTCCAGCACCCACGGCAGCGCCCCGCGCTCGTTGAGCACCGGCAGCACCACGTCGACCTCGGCCGCCGCGCCGCCGCCGAGCAGCGCCCGCACCCGCCGCGCCGTGCGGGTGCCCGGCGCCAGGGCGGCGATCGCCCGCGCGTCCTCGGCGTCGTCGAGGTCCCGCAGCACCGGCAGCTCCGCCACCGTCAACCCCAAGTCGCACAGCCGCTTGCGCTGGAGCAGCCCGGTGTCGCCCTCGCTCATCGGCACGCCCGCGAACGCCTCCGGGTGCGGCCGGGCGAAGCCGATCGCCCACCACCCGCCGTCCTCGGCCAGCCCGAGCGCGGCCCGGTCCCCGCCCCCGGCCACGGCCTCCAGGCAGGCGTCGAGCAGCCCAGGGGAGACCTGCGGCGTGTCCATGCCGATCTGGACGCCCGGCCCTCCCGCCGCCGCCCAGGCGGCGGCCAGCCGCTCGTTGAACGTGCCGCCGACCTGCTCGACCACGGTGAAGCCCTCGGGGAGCCACGGCCCCGGCTCGCCGTCGAGCGCCAGGACGCGCCGCTCGGCCCCGCACGCCGCGACCGCCTCCAGCGTGTCGGCGAGCGCGGCCTCCGCGACCGACGCGGCCTCGGCGGCGCTCAGCGGCGGGACGAGCCTGGTCTTCACCCGGCCCGCCGCCGGGGCCTTCGCCATGACGAGAAGATGCGTCCGCTGCATGAGAGCGATGGTACATTTCGGGCGATCGATTCGCGCCGGGAAGCATTTCCGATAATCGAAAGCATCGGCGCAAAACCGGGCGAAACCTCCGGCCGTCGGTCAAGGTATCCCCATGAGCTCCGACGCCGACGCACTGCGCGCGCCCGAGGCCGCCGCCCGAGGCGACCGGCCCCGGCGGCGCGGCGGCCCGGGCCCCGCCCCGGCCGCCGGCGGCGACCGCCCGCCCCCGAAGCGGCCGATGAGCGAGCGGCGGCGCACCGCGATCCTGTCCGCCGCCGTCCTCGCCGGCTGGGCGCTGTTCCTCGCCGCCGTGTGGCGGCTGGGCCAGTACAAGGAGTCGATCACCGACGCCCACCTCGCGCTCGGCGCGATGCCCCTGTTCGGACGCTGGGAATGGCACTTCGGCGCCCACCTGCTCGTCCCGGCCGCCGCCGGAGCGGTCGTCATCGCCCTCCTCCCCGCGCTCGCCGCGCGCCTGCGCTGGCGCTGGGCCGCCGCCGCCACCGCGCTGGCCGCCGCCGGGTTCGGCCTCGCCCTCGCCTACGCCCACTCCCACCCCCACACCTGGGAGGACCTGCACTACCACTACGGCGACCCCATCCACTTCGTCGACGACGCCGGGGGCGTCGCCCCCTTCCTGGCGACCTACACCGACGTCCAACTGGAGGGCGCCTTCCCCGTCCACCTCCAGTCCCACCCGCCGGGCCTGGTCCTGTTCCTGTGGGCCGCCGCCCGGATCGGCCTCAAGGGCCTGCTGTTCGAGAACGCCCTGATCACGCTCGCCGCCGCCGCGTCGGTCGTCGCGGCCCTGGCGATCGCCCGCGACGTCGCCGGGGAGCGCCTCGCCCGCCGCGCCGCGCCCTTCCTGGTCATCGCGCCCGCCGCGTTCTGGCACAGCAACGCCGACATCGTCTTCGGCGGCGTCACCCTCAGCGCCGTCGCCTGCCTCGTCCTCGCCACCGGCCGCACCGGCGCGAACGCCGCCTGGCTCACCGCCGCCGGAGGGCTGCTCGCCGGCGCCGCGCTCATGCTGTCGTTCTCCAGCGCCCTGCTCGCGATCCCGGTCATCGTCGTCGCGGTCATGCGCCGCCGCTGGGGCGTCCTGCTCGCCGGCGGCGCCCTGGCCGCCCTGGTCGTGCTCGCGCCGCTGCTGTGGGGCTACTGGTGGATCGACGGGCTGGCCGCCACCCGCGTGCGCTACTACGCGGGCGTGGCCGAGGCGCGCGGCTACTGGTACTTCCTCATCGCCAACCCCGCGGTGTTCGCCCTCGCGCTCGGCCCGGCGACCGCGGTCGCCCTCGCCCGCCTCCGGGACCGGCGCATGTGGATCGTCGTCGGCTCGTGCCTGGCCGCCGTCGCCGTCGCCGACCTCTCGGGCATGTCCTCCTCCGAGACCGAGCGGATCTGGCAGCCGTTCATGCCGCTGGTGCTCCTCGCCGGCTGCGCCCTCCCGCGCCCGCGCCCCTGGCTGGTCCTCCAACTGGCCGTCGCACTCGCCCTCGCCGCCACCCTGCGCGTGCAGTGGTGACCCGACAGGAAGGCAGACCCATGCGCGTACTCGTCACCGGCGGCGCCGGATTCATCGGCGGAGCGATCTGCGAGCGGCTCGCCGCCCGCGGCGACGCCGTCGTCGTCCTCGACTCCCTCGCCGCCCACAAGGAACCGCCCGAGCACCTCCCGGACTCGGCGGAGCTCATCGTCGGCGACCTCGCCGACGACTCGGCGCTGCGCCGCGCCGTCGACGGCGTCGACGCCGTGTGCCACCAGGCCGCGCGCGTCGGCCTCGGCGCCGACTTCGACGACGTCGCCGACTACGTCGCCGACAACGACGGCGGCACCGCGAACCTCCTGCGGGCCCTGTGGCGCCGCTCCTTCACCGGCCGCCTCGTCGTGGCCTCCTCCATGGTCGTCTACGGCGAGGGCCGCTACCGGTGCGCCGCCCACGGCCTCGTCCGCGCCGCCCCGCGCGCCGCGGCCGACCTCGACGCGGGCCGCTTCGAGCCCCGCTGCCCGGCCTGCGGCGCCGGCCTCGCATGGGCCCCGGTGCCCGAGGACGCGCCCCTGGACCCGCGCAACGTCTACGCCGCCACCAAGGTCCACACCGAACACCTCGCGTTCCTGTACGGCCGCGAATCCGGCGCGAACGTGTGCGCCCTGCGCTACCACAACGTCTACGGCCCCCGCATGCCCCGCGACACCCCCTACGCGGGCGTCGCGAGCGTCTTCCGCAGCGCCCTCGAATCCGGCCGGGCCCCCCGCGTGTTCGAGGACGGCGCGCAGACCCGCGACTTCGTCCACGTCGGCGACGTCGCCCGCGCCAACCTCCTCGCGCTCGACACCGACTGGAGCGGCGCCTGCAACATCGCCAGCGGCCGCCCGCACACCGTCGGCGAGATGGCCGCGGCGCTCGCCGCCGGGTTCCCCGGCTCGCCCGGCCCCGTCGTCACCGGCGAGTACCGGCTCGGCGACGTCCGCCACGTCGTGGCCGCGCCCGACCGCGCCGCCGCGGCCCTCGGCTTCCGCGCCGAGACCGACTTCGCCGCGGGCATGGCCGCCTTCGCCCGCGACCCGCTCCGCTGAGCGCACCGGCCCCCGCCCGGCCCGCCGATTCCCCGCGCGGTGCGGCGTCACGGGCCCCCGGAGCGGGCCGCGCCCGGTAACCTGCTGTCATCACCGACCCCGTCGAGCCGGGAGGACGAACATGGCAGGGCTGCCCACGCGCAGGAGCCTCGCGCAGACACCGCCCGTCCAGGCCGGCGCGCTGCTCGGCATCGGGCTGGCGCTCGCCGCCGCCCTGGTGTGGGCGGTCACCGAGATGCGCACCCTCATCATCGTCCTGGTCGTGGCCGCGTTCCTCGCGATCGGCATGAACCGCCCGGTCACGCTGATGACCCGGCGCGGCCTGCCCCGCTGGCTGGCCGTGATGATCCTCATCCTCGGCCTGGTCCTGCTCGTCTGCGGCGGGCTCGGCCTCATCATCCCGGTCGTCGTGAGCGAGGGCGGCGAGTTCATCGACAACGCCCCCGGCTACTGGGAGCAGCTCATGTCCAGCTCGCTGCTGGAACGCTTCGGCGGCGAGTCGAAGATCCTCGAACAGGCCCAGTCCTTCCTGACCGGCGAGAACATCTCGGCCGCGCTCGGCGGCTTCCTCGGCGGCGTCGCCACGGCGGCCGGCGCGATCGGCTGGTTCGTCACCTGCGTGGTCCTGGCGCTGTTCATCCTCGGCGGCCACGACCGCATCCGCGCCGGGGCGGTGCGCCTGGTCGCCGCCTCCAAGCGCGAGCGGGCCGGCGAGCTGCTCGACCAGATCCTCCAGCAGGTCGGCGCCTACCTCATCGGCGCGCTGACCATCGGGCTCGTCGCGGGGGCCTCCGCGTGGGTCTTCATGGCCATCGCCGGCGTCCCCTACGCCGCGATCCTGGCCGTCGTGGTGGCCCTGACCGACCTCGTCCCGCAGATCGGCGCGACCATCGGCGCGGTCATCGTCACGCTGGTGGCCCTGACCGTCTCCCCGGGCGTCGCCCTGGCCTCGGTGATCTTCTTCGTGCTCTACCAGCAACTGGAGAACTGGGTCGTCTACCCGAGGATCATGCGCAGCGCCGTCAAGGTCTCCGACCTCGCCGCGATCGTCAGCGTCCTGATCGGCGCGACCCTGTTCGGCGTCATCGGCGTCATCCTGGCGATCCCGTTCTACGCCGCGATCCGCCTCATCGTCCGCGAACTCGTCTTCCCCCGCCTCGACCAGAGCTGAGCGTCCGGCGCCGCACGCAGCGCCGGGCGACGGCCGGCGGCGAGCAGCACGCCGGCGCGCCCGCCCCCGGGCGCGGCCTCACGCCCGAGCGGGGACCGCCTCCCCCGTTCGAGGGAACCGGCCGGGGCGCGGGCGGTGTCGGACTACGCGCCCCGCCGCCGCGGCCCGTACCGTGTTGACGATGCTGCTGACACAGAAGGCGCGCCGGGCGTTCACCGTCTGGCGTTTCGGGGGCTACGCCAGGAACCGCCGCGACGCCGTCGCCCGGCTGTGGACGCTGCTCAGGCGGCTGCCCCGCAACCGCCCCCTGCGCGACGCGGACACCGGGACGGTCTACGTCCTGTTGTCCCCGCCCGCGGCCGAGGACGCGATCTACCCGTGCGCGGTCGAGACCGGCGAGGACGGCGCCCGGACCCTGTGCGTCTACGACTCCCTCCGCCGCAGGCCCGCGGACGCGCCCGTGCCGCCGCTCATCCGCGCCGCCCGGCCCTTCCTCGACGGGAGGATCGACCACGACACCGTCCTGCGGCACCTGCCGGAGATCTTCGCCTTCGACGACAGCCGCAACGTCTCCGACGCCGAGCTCGACGAGCTGCACCGGCGGCTCGCGAGCCTCTACGACGCCTACCAGGCGATCTGATCGACGACCGCCTCCGGCGGGCCGTACACTGGCGCAGCGGCGCCGCCGCGCCGCCCTCCCGCCGCCCTCCGGATCGGAACCGCCCATGCTCGGCACCGTGGACCTGTGGACCTACGTCGGGGCCACCGTCCTGATCATCCTGCTGCCCGGCCCCAACTCGCTGTACGTGCTGTCGGTGGCCTCCAGGCGCGGGCGCCGCGCCGGGTTCGCGGCGGCCGCGGGCGTGTTCTGCGGCGACTCGGTCCTCATGGTCGCCTCGGCCGCGGGCCTGGCCTCGGTGTTCGCGGCCTCGCCGGCCCTGTACGACGCCGTCCGCTGGGCCGGGGTCGCCTACCTCGCCTATCTCGCCTTCGGCCTGCTCGCCGCGGGCTGGCGGACCTGGAGGGCCGCCCGGGGCGGCGAGGCGCCCGGCGCGGCCCCGCCCGCCCGGGCCCCGCTCCGCACCGAGCGCCCCTACGTGCGCGCGCTCGTCGCGAGCCTGCTCAACCCCAAGGCGATCTTGTTCTTCGTGGCCTTCTTCGTCCATTTCACCGACCCCTCCTACCGGTGGCCGGTGCTGAGCTACCTGGTCCTGTACGTGATCCTCCAGGTCTGCTCGATGGCCTACCTGGCGACGCTCATCGTCGCGGGCGACCGCTTCGCGCGCCTGTTCCGCGAGCGCCGCCGCCTCGCGGCCGCGGGCAACGGCCTGGTCGGCGCGGTCATGATCGGCTTCGCGGCCAAACTCGTCACCGGCTGAGCCCGGACGCGGCCTAGAGCTTCCCGAGCGCCTCCAGCGCCCGGGCGGCCCGCCAGCCGTAGTCGAACAGGGCCTGGTTCTCCCAGGCGTTGCCGCTGCTCGGGTCGGCTGGGTCCCAGCCGTTGCCCTCCACGGCGGTCCAGGTGGCCTCCCACCAGAACACGCCGCGGCCCAGGCCGTCCGGGACGGCCTTGACGACCGCGGCGACGGCCCGGAGCATGTCCGACTGGCCCTGGGGGCTCGACGGGTAGCCCGCGACCGGCTCGGCGTCGCCCATGAGGTTGGCCGTCCCGTCCGCGTCCTCGGTGCCGAAGGGGTAGGCCGTCTCGAGCACGTACAGCGGCTTGCCGTATCGTCTCGTCAAGTCGTCGAGATTGGACTGGAGAGCGGTGAGCGGTCCGTGCCAGTACGGGTAATACGAGGCGCCGATCGCATCGTAGGGCACGCCGTGGGACCCGGCGTTGTCGAAGAACCAGCGGAAGGCGCCGTTGTCGCCGCCCTCGGCCAGGTGCAGGATCACCTCGGCCCCGGGCGCGGTGTCGCGCACCGCCTCGGCGCCCGCGGTGAGCAGCCGCGCCAGCTGCGGCCACCGGTCGTACCCGCCGTCGGGCCACAGCATGCCGCCGTTGATCTCGTTGCCGACCTGCACGTGCCCGGCCGGGGCCCCGGCCTCGTCCAGCGAGCCGAGGACGTCGGCGGTGTGCGCGTAGACCGCCTCCTCGAGCCCCGCGAGGTCCAGGCCCTCCCAGGCCGCGGGCTTGTACTGCTTGCCCGGGTCGGCCCAGGTGTCGGAGTAGTGGAAGTCGACCAGGAGGTCCATTCCGGCGTCCCTGGCGCGCTTGCCGATCGCCACGACCTGGTCCTTGGTGTTGTAGCCGTCGGCCGGGGCCACCCACACCTTGAGGCGGACGCAGTCGACGCCGCTGCCGGCGAGGATGCGGACGGCGTCGTCCCGCCGGCCGTCGGGCCACATGTAGGTCCCGCCGTAGTCCTCGGACTTGGCGAGGCTGGAGATGTCGGCGCCGCGAAGGAACGTCGACTGCGCCGCCGCGCGGGGCGCGGAGTCGTCGGCCAGTGCCGGGGCGGCCGCGACGGCGGCGGCGCCGAGGGCGCCGGCCGCCGTTATGGCGGTTCTGCGTTTCATGAGCTGTCACTCCTTGGTGATCGTGAGAACGACGACTCCTCCCGCGGCGACGGGGACCTCGCCGTCGTAGACGGTGCCGTCGAGGGTGTCGACGCCCTGCATGCCGGGGACGACGACGTCCTGATCGCCGTGGTTGATCAGGAAGCGGTGGTCGCCGCGCCGGACGATCTCGAGCTGCTCGGGCACGCCCTCGGGGCGGTGCACGCCGGCGCGGTCGAGGACCTCGCCGAGCAGGGCCCGCAGGCCCGTCGCCTCGTCGAGCGCGGTGGCGACGTACCAGGCGCTGCCCGCGCCCAGGCCGTGGCGCGTCAGGGCCGGGTGGCCCGCGTCGGGGCCCTCGGCGAAGGCGGCGAGGGCTTCGGCGCCGTCGAGCCGGACGCGCTCGGACCAGATCCGGCCCCGCGCGCCCGAGTCCAGACGCAGCGCCCCGCCCTCGGGCAGCGGGTGGAACTCCTCGGTCCACAGCCCCAGGACCTCGCGCAGCGCGCCGGGGTGCGCCCCGGGGTGGACGGTGTCGTGCTCGTCGACGATGCCCGAGAAGTAGGAGACCAGCAGGTTCCCGCCGTCCTCGACGTAGCCGCGCAGGTTCTTGGCGGCGGCCTCGGTGAGCAGGTACGAGGAGGGCGCGACGACGAGCCGGTAGCCCGAGAGGTCCGACTCGGGGTGCGCGAAGTCGACGGTGACGTGCTGCCGCCACAGGCTCGCGTAGTAGGACTCGACGCGTTCGCGGTACCGCAGCTCCACCGAGGGGCGCCATTCGAGTTCGAGGGCCCACCACGACTCCCAGTCCCACAGGATCGCCACGTCGGCCTCGACCTCGCTCCCCGCGACGCCGGCGAGCCGCCGGAGGTCCGCGCCGAGGCCGACGACGTCGCGCCAGACCCGGGTGTCGGTGCCGCCGTGGGGGAGCATCGCGGAGTGGAACTTCTCGGCGCCGGCCCGGGAGGCCCGCCACTGGAAGAACATGATGCCGTCGGCGCCGCGCGCCAGGTGCGCCAGGGAGTTGCGGCGCATCTCGCCGGGGGCCTTGGCGAGGTTGCGCGGCTGCCAGTTGACCGCCGAGGTGGAGTGCTCCATGACCATCCACGGGCCGCCGGCGACGGCGCGGGAGAGGTCGGCGCTCATGGACAGTTCGATGTGGTTCTCGGGCCGCTCGGCGATGAGGTAGTGGTTGTTGGCGACGACGTCGACCTCGCGCGACCAGCGCCAGTAGTCCATGTCCTCGCAGTTGGGGATCATGAAGTTCGTGGTCGCCGGGGCCTGGGAGTGGCGGGCGATGATGTCGCGCTGGAGCCGGTAGCAGGCGATGTGCTCGTCGTTGCTGAACCGCTTCCAGTCGAGCTGGAGGGCGGGGTTGACGCCGGGCGGGGCGGCGCCGGGCGCCTCGATCTGCGCGAAGGAGCGGTAGACGAGGCCCCAGAACGCGGTGCCCCACGCCTCGTTGAGCCGGTCGATGTCGCCGTACTCCTCGGCCAGCCACCGCTGGAACGCCTCGGCCGAGGCCGGGCAGTAGCACTGGACGTTGGCCCAGCCGTACTCGTTGTGGACGTGCCACAGCTCCACTGCCGGGTGCGCGCCGTAGCGGGCGGCGAGCTGCTCGACGATGCCCGCGCAGGCGTCCCGGTAGGCGGCCGAGGAGGGGCACACGCCGTGGCGCGAGCCCCCGGCGAGGGTGCGGCCGTCGCGGTCGACCAGGCGGATCTCGGGGCGCTCCCGGCGCAGCCACGCGGGCGGGGAGGCGGTGGGGGTGCCCAGGTCGACGCCGATGCCGCCGTCGTGGAGGAGCTCGATGACCCGGTCGAGGCCGGTGAAGTCGTATTCGCCGGGGGCGGGCTCGATGAGGCCCCAGTTGAACACGCCGAGGCTCACCAGGTTGACGCCCGCCTCGCGCATGAGGCGCACGTCCTCGTGCCAGACGGACTCGGGCCACTGTTCGGGGTTGTAGTCGCCTCCGTAGCGGATGGTCATCAACGCGGTCTCCTGTGGTGTTCTATGTGCGAATACGTTGTGAACGTGCACATTACTCGAGTCTCTAAACTATGGCAACCCACGTACAACGCCACTACCGTTTCGAAATTGTGATCGTTTTCGATGAATGAATACCGGTCATAACTGGTTAAACGACGCATTATAATCTTGCTTTGCCACATTTGAGAAGCTAGATTCATGTAATCGTTCACAGTCTGGTGGATCCCTGCAACGCGCCAGGCTCCCTTCATTATCGAGACGAGGAACAGATGCGAAGCAAAGGTGCTCTCGCAGTCGCCGCGGCGGCAGCATTGACTCTGGCCGCCTGCGGCGGCCCCGCCGAAGAGGAAGAGGCCGGCTCCGACATCGAATGGGATGCCGAAGCCCAGCAGTACGTCATGGAGGAGGAGATCGCCTCCGGCGAGGCCGCCCTCAAGGTCTGGTTCGAAGAGGACTACCTCGCCGAGGCCGCCATCGCCGCCTTCAACGAGGAGTACCCCGACGTCAAGGTCGAGTACGAGCTCGTCTCGAAGGTCGACGCCGTCGACAAGATGGCCCTCGCCGGCGAGGCCGGCAACGGCGCCGACGTCTACATGACCGTCTACGACCGCCTCGCCACCGCCATCGAGGACGGCACCGCCGCCCCGATCGGCGAGTACCAGAACGTCCTCACCGAGCGCATGAGCGAGACCTTCACCGGCGTGGTCTCCCAGGACGGCGCCATGTACGCCGTGCCGACCACCACCGAGTCGATCGCGCTCATGTACAACGAGACCCTGCTCGAAGAGCTCACCGGCTCCCCCGAGCCCGCCGCGACCTGGGAGGAGATCGTCGCCCTCGCCGAGGACTACAACGACCCCGCGGCCAACCGGTGGACGATCCGCTTCCTCTCCGGCGAGATCTACTACGCCTACTCGGTCCTGTCCTCCCTGGGCTGGGAGGCCTACCCCAAGGGCAACGTCGACAACCCGGGCTTCGACGAGCCCGTCCTGGCCGAGGGCCTGGAGTACTACGCGAGCCTCCGCGACATCTGGAACGTGCCCAGCGCCGACGCCACCTGGGAGACCATCGAGGAGGCGTTCGCCCAGGGCGAGACCCCCTACGTCATCACCGGCCCGTGGAGCTTCTCCACCTTCGACCCGGGCGCCGAGGAGCACGGGTTCACCTACGGCGTGACCACGCTGCCCGCCGTCGACGGCGGCGAGCCCGCCGGCTCGCTCGCCGGCATGAACGTCACCGCCGTGTCCGGCTACACCGAGTACCCGGCCGCGGCCCGCGTCTTCGCCAACTTCATGGCCTCCGACGCCGGCGCCGCCGTCGTCTACGGCGCCACCGGCCAGATCCCCGCCCTGAATGAGGACCTGCTCTCCGGCATCGAGGGCATCGGCGACGACCCCCACGTGGCGGGCATCGTCGCACAGTCCCAGCAGGCCCACCTGCTCCCGCAGGTGCCCCAGTACTTCTGGGAGACCGGCAACACCATGATCGTCGACGTCTGGGACGGGCTCTCCTCCGTCGAGGACGCGCAGGCCAAGGCCGCCGACGGCTACGCCGAGCTCCACGGGCTCTAAGGAAACATCGCGCCAATGAGCACCACCGCTCAACGCTCCGCGCTCTCCGCACCGGTGCCGGGCATCGCCTCGGCACTGGTGTGGGGGGCCGGACAGCTGATCAACCGACAGGCGGGCAAAGCCGCCTTCTTCTTCGTCTTCTTCGCCGGCGCCATCGGATGGGAGGTCTCCTCCGGCAACTACTACGCCGGCATGGAGTTCACCGCCCGCTCCAACGGCGGCTTCTTCGTCAAGGGACTGTGGGGGCTGTTCACCCTCGGCAGCCAGCCCCGGCAGATGACCATCAACGGCCTCACCGAAGGCGACAACTCCATCGTCCTGATGGCCAACGGCCTCATCGCCCTGCTCACCCTCGCCCTGCTCGCGGTCATGTGGATCTGGAGCATCCGCGACGCCGTGCGCTACCGCGCGAGGCTGAACGCCGGCGGCGAGCGCGAACGCTCCCGCGACTACTTCCGGCAGCTGTGGGACGGCGCCTTCGCCTACATCGTGCTCTCCCCGGGCCTGGTCCTCATCGTCTTCATGTCGGTGCTGCCGGTCCTGTTCGGCATCCTGGTCGCCTTCACCGACTACAACCGGGACAACCTGCCGCCGAAGAACCTGGTCAACTGGGTCGGACTCGACAACTTCGCCACGATCCTCTCGGTCCCCGCCTGGACCGGGACGTTCTTCGGCGTCCTGGTCTGGACCTTCGTGTGGGCCATCTTCGCGACGGCCTCGACCTACGCCTTCGGGTTCCTCCAGGCCGTCCTGCTCTCCAGCCGCCGGGTCCGCTTCCCGCGCGTGTGGCGCAGCATCTTCCTGCTGCCGTGGGCCGTCCCGGCGATCGTCTCGGCCCTGGTGTTCCGCTCGATGTTCAACGGCCAGTTCGGTCCCATCAGCCAGTTCCTGGTCGACATCGGACTGACCGAGGAGCGCATCTACTGGTTCACCGACCCGTCGATGCCGAACGTCGCCCGCGGCGTGGCGCTGCTGATCAACCTGTGGCTGGGCTTCCCGTTCTTCATGGCCCTCATCGGCGGCGTGCTCACCAACATCCCGGCCACCTACTACGAGGCCGCCCGCATCGACGGCGCCGGACCGGTCCACCAGCTGCGCTACATCACGCTGCCGGTCGTGCACCGCACCGTCGCGCCCCTGCTGATCCTCGCGTTCGTGTCCAACTTCAACAACTTCGGCGTCATCTACTTCCTCACCGAAGGCGGGCCCGACAACGCCGACTACCGGTTCGCCGGCAGCACCGACCTGCTCATCACCTGGCTGTTCAAACTCACCCTTGACAACCGGCTCTACAACATCGGAGCGGTCATGAGCCTGGTCATCTTCGTCATCGTCGGCACCATATCGGTGTGGAACCTCAACCGCTCCAAGGCGATACGGGAGCTGTAGCCATGAACCACCAACAACGCGCACCGCAGCGGCGGGACCGGATCGTCGAGCGCCAGCGGCGCCGCAACCTCCTGGCGACCGTGTTCCTCCACCTGGAGCTGGCCGTCGTCGCGGTCATCGTGGTCTTCCCGCTCCTGTGGGTCGTCGGCGCCTCGCTCGGACCCGGCGGGGGCCTGGCCTCGGCCACCCCCATCCCCACCGACGCCAGCTTCGACAACTACGTCCACCTGTTCACCGAGACCGACTACGGGCGCTGGTACCTCAACTCCCTGTACGTGGCCGTCCTGAACATGATCGGCAGCGTCCTCCTGGCCGCCCTGTGCGGCTACGTGTTCGCGCGCGTCCGCTTCCGCGGCCGCAAGGCCGGCATGCTGAGCATCCTGATCCTCCAGATGTTCCCGACCTTCCTGACCGCCATCGCCGTCTACATGCTCTTCCTCAACTTCGGACTGCTCGACTCGCTCACCGGCCTGGCGCTGGTGAGCATCGCCGCGGCCCTGCCGTACAACATCTGGCTGATGAAGGGCTACACCGACAACCTCCCGGCGAGCCTCGACGAGGCCGCCGCGATCGACGGCGCCGGGCGGCTGCTGATCTTCAGGCGGATCATGCTCCCGCTCATGCGGCCCATGCTGACGTTCGTGGCCATCACCCAGTTCACGATGCCGTGGATGGACTTCATCCTGCCCCGGCTGCTCCTGCAGAGCCCGGACAAGCAGACCGTCGCCCTGGGCCTGTTCCAGATGATCACCGACCAGTACCAGAACGACTTCACCTCCTTCGCGGCGGGCGCGGTCGTCCTGGCCGTGCCCATCACGATCCTCTACATCGTGCTCCAGCGCTACCTCGTCACCGGCGCCGCCGCAGGCGCAGAGAAAGGATGACCGCCCCCATGTACGACTCGCCGACCGCACCGAACGCCCCCATCCGGGGCGCCGACGTCTCGATGACCGAGGAGGTCGAATCCCTCGGCGGCGCCTACCGCGCCGACGGGCGCGAACGGGACCTGTTCGCACTGCTCGCCGAGGCCGGCGCCAACACCGTCCGCCTCCGCCTGTGGGTCGACCCGCGCGACGAGTCCGGCGAGCCGTACATGGGCGGCACCAACGACCTGGAGGCCACCGTCCGCCTCGCCCGCCGGGCGAGGCGGGCCGGCCTCGGCCTGCTGCTGGACCTGCACTACTCCGACTTCTGGACCGACCCCAAGAAGCAGTCGATCCCCAAGTCCTGGCGCCACCTCGCCGGACCGGCCCTGGCCGAGCGGGTGGGCGAGTACACCGCCGGCGTCTTCGCCCGCCTCGACGCCGAAGGGCTGCGGCCCGAGCTGGTGCAGATCGGCAACGAGACGACCAACGGCATGCTCTGGCCCGAGGGCCGGACCCCGCGCTACGACGACCGGGCCCGCGCCTTCGGCCCCGACGACGAACCCGCCTGGGACCGCCTCGCCGCGCTCCTGAAGGCCGGGACCGGCGCCGTGCCCGACGGCGTCCGCACCATCCTGCACCTCGACTTCGGCGGCGCGAACGACCTCTACCGCGGCTGGTTCGACCGCGTCACCGCCCGCGGCGTCGACTTCGACGTCATCGGCCTGTCCTACTACCCGTACTGGCACGGCACCCTCGCCGACCTCGCCGCGAACATGAACGACATCAGCGCCCGCTACGGCAAGGACGTCCTGGTCGTCGAGACCGCCTACGCCTGGACGGACGCGGCCCCCGAAGGCCCGCACCACAGCATCTTCCGGCCCGAGCTGGCCGCGATCGCCGGCTACCCGGCCAGCCCGCAGGGCCAGGCGTCGTTCCTGCGCGACCTCTACGCCACCGTGGCCGCCGTCCCCGACTCCCGCGGCCTCGGCCTCGTCTACTGGGAGCCCGCCTGGCTCCCCGTCGACGGCACCACCTGGGCCTCCCGCGCGGGCATGGAGTACGGCGACGACGTCGGCGAAGGCGGCAACACCTGGGCCAACCAGGCCCTGTTCGACTTCGACGGCAATGCGCTGCCGTCGCTGCGGGCGCTCGGCAGCGCCTGACACCCTTCGAATCGCAAAGGAGCGAAGCGCATGAAGCGAACCCTCACCGGGACCCTGGCGGGCGTCCTCGCCGCGGCGGTCATCGCCGTCGGCGAACCGTCCCACGCGGCCCCCGACGACTTCGTCATGGGCGTCGACATCGGCATGCTCGCCGAGGTCGAGGACCTCGGCGGCGAGTTCTACGACGGCGGCGTCCCCGGCGACGCGCTCGAGATCATGGCCGACCACGGCGCCAACTACGTGCGCCTGCGGCTGTGGCACGACCCCTACAACGCGGCCGGCGACCCCTACGGCGGCGGCACCAACGACCTGGCCGCCACCATCGACATGGCCCAGCGGGCCAAAGCCCTCGGCATGGGCGTCCTGCTGGACTTCCACCTCTCGGACTGGTGGGCCGACCCGGGCACCCAGACCAAGCCCAAGGCGTGGCAGCACCTGTCCTACGGCCAGCTCGTCACCGCCGTCCACGACTACACCGAGGACGTCATCGACCAGATGGAGGCCGCCGGGGCCACGCCCGACATCGTCCAGATGGGCAACGAGACCTCCTCGGGCGTCCTGTGGGACGAGGGCCGCGTCGGCGGCGGCGTCGACGACTTCACCCAGCTGGGCGAACTGCTCAGCGCCGGCATCGACGGCGTCCACGACGCCGCGAGCGGCATCGAGACCGCCCTGCACCTGGACATGGGCGGCGACAACGCCCTCTACCAGTGGTGGTTCGACGGCGTGACCGGCGAGGGCGTCGACTTCGACATCATCGCCCTGTCCTACTACCCGTTCTGGCACGGCACCATGGGCGAGCTCAAACTGAACCTCAACGACATCAGCGCCCGCTACGGCAAGGACGTCATGATCGTCGAGACCGCCTACGGCTGGACCACCGACGACGGCGACGGCCTGGGCAACTCGTTCTACCTCGCCGAGGAGCAGGCCGGCGGCTACGAAGCCTCCGTCCAGGGCCAGAGCGAGTTCCTGCGCGACCTCCGCGAAGTCGTGGCCGACGTCCCCGGCGACCGGGGCCGCGGCGTGATCTGGTGGGAGCCGACCTGGCTGCCGGTGCCCGGCGCCCACTGGGGCACCGAGGCCGGCAAGATCGACAACGACGACCCCGGGACGCTCAACAACCCGTGGGACAACCAGACCCTCTTCGACTGGGACGGCGAGGCCCTGGACACCCTCGACGTGTTCGGCGAACCGGTCGGGCGGGCCAACGAGCTGACCAACGGCAGCTTCGAGGCCGACGGCTTCACCAACACCCCCACCGGATGGGGCACCTGGACGGCCGACGCGGCCGACGCCGACGCGGTCTTCACCTCCGACGCGTGGGCCGCGCACGGCACCTACACCCTCAACCACTGGAAGGACACCGCCTACACCGTCTCGAACTACCAGACGGTGACGGGCCTGGCGAACGGCACGTACACCTTCGGCGCGTGGGTGCTCAACGGCGGCGGCCAGAACGCCGCCTACCTGTACGCCAAGAACTACGGCGGCGCCGAGATGCGCGCCTCGCTGCCGGTGGCCGAAGGGGCCTGGGAATACGTCGCCATCGACGGCATCCAGGTCACCGACGGCCAGGTCGAGATCGGCGTCTACAACGACGCGGGCGCGGGCGACTGGCTCAATGTCGACGACGCGAAGCTCTACCGCACCGGGTGAGTGATGCCACTGGGAGGCCTTCTTCCCCTTGGGAGGCCTCCCAGAAACCTGATCCGCGGGGATAATGGGTTGGAGAACAAGGGAGTGTTGACGAAGTGGCACGGAAACGACCGACCATCCACGATGTCGCGGCCGCCTCGGGCGTCTCGAGGGGCACGGTGTCGCGCGTCCTCAACGGCCAGGGCAATGTCTCGCTGGCGGCCGAGACGGCGGTCCGCCGGGCCGTCGCCGAGACCGGCTACGTCGTCAACCGGGCCGCCCGCAGCCTGAAGACCAGCCGCACCGGCTCGATCGTCATGGTCCTGTCCGAACCGCAGGAGCGGCTGTTCGAGGACCCGAACTTCAGCGTGCTCATGCGGGTGGCGACGGGCACGCTCGCCGACCGCGACATGTCCCTGGTGCTCATGATCGCCGGCGACGACGGCGGCCGGGACCGCGTGGCCCGCTACCTGCGCGGCGGCCACGCCGACGGCGCCCTCCTGGTCTCCACCCACGCGGGCGACCCGCTGCTGGAGGCCATCGAGCGCTCGGGCGTCCCCGCCGTCGCCTGCGGCGCGGTGCTGGGCCGCGAGAGCGTCATCCCCTACGCCGCGGCGGACGACCGCGGCGGCGCCCGCGACATGACCGAGTACCTCGCCGGGCAGGGGCGGCGCCGGATCGGCATGATCACCGGCCCGCTCGACACGCCCGGCGGATCGCTCCGCCTGGAGGGGTTCACCGGCGTCCTCGGCCGCCGCGCCACCAAGCAGATGATCGTCCACGGCGACTACACCCAGGCGGGCGGCGAGGAGGCCATGCGGCGTCTCCTGTCGACCGTGCCCGACCTCGACGCGGTGTTCGTCGCCTCCGACCTCATGGCCGCGGGCGCGCTCCAGGCGCTCCACGAGGCCGGCCGCCGCGTGCCGCACGACGTGGCCGTGGGCGGCTTCGACGACTCGGCCATCGCCACCGCCACGCGACCGGCGCTGACGACGGTGCGCCAGCCGCTGGCGGCGGTCGCCGCCGAGACGGTGCGGCTGCTCATCGCGCGGCTCGACGAGGAGCAGGTCGACCCCGTGGTCCTGCCCACCGAACTGGTGGTCCGCGACTCCGCCTGAGGCGGTCAGCGCTGTCCCCCTGGCCCCCAACGGTTTGCGAACGATACGGGCGAGACCTGCGGCGGGACCGCCCCGAACTCCTCCGAACGGACGAGGGACGGCGCCGTTTCCGGGGTTAGACTTCCGTGCAACCGGGCGGCGGCGGCCCCCGCCCCGCCCTGACACCCGCTCGCCTGCAATCGAGGAAGAGTGATGTCGGCAGTGCAACACCGGATAGTCGAGCTGATCGCGACCGGCAACGACGGCCGCATGTACGCGACGGAGCCCGAGCGGCTGTGCCGCCTCGTCGAATTCGAACTGGCGCGCCGGGCCGGGCTGCCCCAACCCGAGCTGCGCCTGCTCGGCGTCGCCCTGATCGCCCTGGGCGACCACCGGAAGGCCCGGGCGGTGCTGGCAGGGGCCCTGGACCGGGCCGCGACGCCGCACCAGACGGTGGCGACGCTGATCAACCTCGGCGACGCCCACCGCTACGGCGGCGACCTGGCCGGCGCCGAACCCCACTACGCCCGCGCCATCGAGACCGCCGAGTCCTCGTGCCCCGAAGTCCTCCACTTCGCCATGCAGCACTACGGCAAGCACCTGATGGACGCCCGCAAGCCCAAGCTCGCGGCGAAGGTGCTCGGCGAGGTCCTCGCCATGCGGACCAAGATCGGCGACCCGGCCCTCATCGCCTCCACCCGGGAGGCGCTGCACCTCGCCAGGACCGCGGCCGGCCAGCGCACCTGAGCACGCCCCGGCGGCCCGGTCCCGCTCGCGGCGGGCCGCCGGTACCCTCGGGGCCGGGACCGACGACGGGGGAGAGCGATGGCGGACGAGCGCGCGGCGGCGGGACTGGCCAGACTGGCCGGAATACTGCGGGCCGAGGCGACGAACGGCCTGTTCTGGGGCGGCGACGACGGCGAACTGGCGCGGCTGCGACTGCTGCGCCGCCACGCGGCCGCCCTGACGGCCGAAGTGGACCATCGGCCGCTCGACGAGATCGAGTCGGTCTTCACCGCCGACGAGGGGCTGCGCACGCCCGCTCCCGCCACGGAGTTCCGCATCCGCTGCGCGGACGGCGATCAGCTGGTCCAGCGCCGCCGCCTCCGCCTCGGCGGCGAATCCCTCGGCCGCCGCTTGGCCGGCCTCGGCGAGGCCCTCGAGACCGCGGCGCCCGCCGCCGTCGCCGGCATCGCCGACACCGACCTGGCCGGGCTGCCGTGCCCGCACCACTTCCTCCTCGTCTACGAGGCCGCCACGCCGCTCACCGCCGAGGAGGCGCGCCGCCGCCTCGCCCCCAGCGACCCGGACCTGCGCGGCCCCGTGGCGTCCCTGCCCCCGGCGGCGAGCGCCGTCGCCCGCCCCGAGACGCCGCTGCCGGTCTCCGCGAAGGCGAAGCGGACGCTGGAGGAGGCGGCCCGCCTGAGCGAGGCGAGCGCCGCGGCCGCCGCGACCGTCTACGAGCTCGAACGCCATGAGCGCATCATCGCCTTGTGCGCCAACACGGTCGAGACAGGACTGACCTACGCGCGCATCGACTGCGGCGACCTGGCCGCCGACGGCCTCGCGACCGGCGCGGACGCGGCGATCTTCGACGACCGGGACCGCCTGCTGCTGATCCGCCGCACCGACACCGGCCAGTGGGCCATGCCCGGCGGCGGCGCCGAGGTCGGCGAGACCGTCGGCGCCGCCGCCGTCCGCGAGGCGTTCGAGGAGACCGGCCTGGACGTCGCCCTCACCGGCCTGGAGTGCGTGGTCGACAAGCGCGACGTCGGGGAGGGCGACTCCCGCTTCCCGATGATCGTCTCCTTCTCGGCCCGCCCCCGCGACCCCGGCCAGGAGGTGCGGCTCGCCGAGCTCGAGGCGTCCGAGTCGCGCTGGATCACCCGCGACGAGGTCGACGGCGTCGACTTCTTCCGCGGCCACGAGCACCGCGTCCCGATCGCCTTCGCCGCGCACTTCGCGCGGTAGCCCGCCCTATGCGTCCGCGACCGGCTGGCGCAGGACCGTCCGCAGCCGCTCGGCGGCGGTCTTGCGCGGGTCGCCGAGGTAGACCTCGTGGTGGCGGCCGTTGAACCGGAGCCCGTGCTCGGGCATGTAGCGGCCGTGCAGCTCGGCGAGGATCGGGCCCTCGTCGTCGTAGGAGCCCACGTGCAGCACCTGGGCGCACCGGCCTTCGCGCAGCGTCTCGCACCGCACCAGCTCGACGGCGGGCAGGCGCTTCTTCGCCAGCGCGGCCGCCTTCGCCTCGGCGACGGCCGCCTCGTCCGCCCGATCGGGCAGGCAGATCATCATCGTCCACTGCCACGACCGCTTCGCCCGCGCGGTGAAGTCCTCGGGCCGGTCCGACCACCAGAGCCCTTCGAGCGGCGCGACGACGAAGTCCGCGCCCTCGCGCTTGGCGGCGAACTTGAGCGTGTAGGCGACGGCGTAGAGCGCTTCGACGGCGCGGGCGTACGCCTCGTCCGTGTTCGGGTCGCCCCGCCCGTCGACCGCGAGGAACCGCTGCTCGGGCACGTCCACCAGCTCCCAAGCGGTGTTCTTCGGCGCGTAGAGCGATTTGCGTTCGCGTTTGACGTCGTAGGCGGCCATGCGGAAGCTCCTTGTTCGTTCGGGCGGTGTCGGCCCACCGTACGCGCGGCCTCCGACAACCGCGCCGCTTCGCGTCCGCGCTTGCCCGCGCGGTGAAGCGGCGCGATACTGGAGCGGTGCAGACTCCACAGGTGATCGCCTCCGATCTGGACGGCACGCTCCTCGGCGCCGACGGTCAGCTCTCCGAACGCACCCGCAAGGCCCTGGCGGCCGCCCGCGAGTACGGCCTCGCCGTCGTCGCGGTCACCGCTCGCACCCCCTACGGCATCGAGCGGCTCCCCGCGCTCCTCCCGCTGCTCGACATCGCCATCTGCGCCAACGGCGCGGTCTTCTACGATCCGGCCGAGCGCCACATCGAGGTGCGCCGCGCCATCGATCCGGCCGCGGCCCGCGCCGTCTGCGCGGTCCTCTCCGAGGCGCTGCCGAACGCGGCCCTGGCGATCGAGACCGGCGAGGGCATCGTCGGCGAGCGGCGACACTACGAGGGCATCGTCAGCGACATGTCCCACTGGGAGTTCGTCGACTCGGTCGAGGCGATGCTCGCCCGCGTCGACACCATCGTCAAGATCAAGGTCTACGACCCCGACCGCCACTCCGAGGAGATGCTCCGCGCCGTCGCCGGAGCCGACCTCGCCGACCTCGACATGTGCCACTGGGGCGATTTCGGGATGCTCGACTTCAACGCCCCCGGCGCCAACAAGGCCACCGGCCTGGCCGCCTGGTGCGCCGAGCGCGGTCTCGGCCCCGAGGACGTGGTCGCCTTCGGGGACATGCCCAACGACGCCCCCATGCTCGCCTGGGCCGGCCGCTCCTACGCCGTGGAGGGCGCCCACCCCGAGGCGCTGGCCGCCGCCACCGACACGGCCGCGACCAACACCGCCGACGGCGTCGCCCGCGTCATCGAGTCGATCGTGGACCGCTCGCGCGCCGTCTGAAGCCCGCTCGCGGCCCCGCCGCCGCTACTCCCGACCGCACGAAACGGACTTGCCCGCGCCATGGCGGCGCCCCGATACTCGAGACGTGCAAGCGCTCAAGGTGATCGCCACCGACCTCGACGACACCCTCCTCGACGGCCGAGGCCGCCTCTCCGAACGGAACCGGCGCGCGTTGCAGGCGGCGCGGGAACGCGGCGTCCGCATCGTGGCGGTGACGGCCCGCGCCCCGCGCGGGGTCCACCGCCACCCGGGCCTGGCGGCCGTACTCGACGCCGCGATCTGCTGCAACGGCGCCGTCGTCTACGACTTCGCCACCGGCGCCGCCGACTTCCGGCACCCGATCCCGATCGAGGACGCCCGCGAACTCCAACGTCGACTGCGCACCGCGATCCCCGGAGCGCTCTTCGGCGTCGAGACCGGCGTCGGCCAGATCGCCCAATCGCGGGGGTTCAGTGAGAACGTGCTGCTGCACGACCCGTGGACCTTCGTCGACCCCGCCGCCGACCTGTTCGACGGCGTCGAGTCCGTCGCCGTGCTCAGTGTCCGCGCCCCCGACGCCGACGGCCGCTCACTGGTGGCCGGAGCCCGACGCGTCGACTCGCCCGGCGTGCGGATGTGGCACTGGGGCAGCTACCCCCAGATCGAGTACAGCGCGTGGTCCGCCACCAAGGGTGAGGCGCTCGCCGCCTGGTGCGCCGAGCGCGGCATCGGGCCCGCATCGGTGGCCGCATTCGGCGACATGCCCACCGACGCCACCATGCTGGCCTGGGCCGGCCGCTCCTACGCCGTGGCGAACGCGCACCCCGAAGCGATCGCGGCGGCGGCTCACCGCACCGGCGCGTCCGGTGAGGACGGGGTGGCCCGGGCGGTCGAGTCGATCCTCGCCGAAGCCGGCCCGGCCTCGCCTCCGGCGCCGGGCGGGGCGTGAGCGGACGGCACGGGGATTGCGACCGCCGCCCGCCCGAATGTCGGATTCTCGCCGATCGCTTCCGCGCGCCGCCGGGCCGGTTAGGCTTCCGGTATGCACATCGTCATCGCCGGAGGACACGGAAAGATCGCCCTGCTCCTGACCGAGATCCTGGCCGCCAGAGGCTATGCGGTCACGGGCCTGGTCCGCAACCCCGACCACACCGAGGACATCGAGTCGATCGGCGGACGGCCGATCGTGCTCGACCTCGAACAGGCCGACGTCGAGCACGTCGCGGGGCTGCTCGACGGCGTCGACGCCGTCGTCTTCGCCGCCGGGGCCGGACCGGGCAGCGGCGCGGAGCGGAAGGACACCGTCGACCGGGCGGCCTCGGTCCTCATGGCCGACGCGGCCGAGCAGGCGGGCGTGGCCCGCTTCCTCCAGATCTCCGCCATGGGCACCGAGACCGAGCCCGACCCCGAGCGCGATGAGGTCTGGGCGGCCTACATCGAGGCCAAGGCCCGCGCCGAAGACGACCTCCGCTCCCGCGACCTCGACTGGGTGATCGTCCGCCCCGGCAGGCTGACCGACGACGAGCCGGTCGGCACGGTGACGATGGCCGAGGCCGTGGGCGGCGGCGCGATCCCCCGCGCCGACGTGGCCGCGGTGCTCGCCGCGCTCCTGGAGACGCCCGAGCTGACCTGCCGCACCTTCGAACTCGTCGGCGGCGACACGCCGATCGCCGACGTCGTCGCGACGCTGGCCGCGCCCGAGCGGCCCTGACCGTCCCGCGAGGCACGGCGGCCCCGCCGGGGCCGGGCGCTTCGCCGAAGTGGGAGCTGGTTCACCGATGGTGAAAGCGGCTTGCGTGCCGGTCGCGCCGCCCCGATACTGAGCCGATGCGCTTCGACCCCTGCCCCGAAGGCGTCCGCCGCGCCGTGCACGGCTGGCACGCCGACGCGGGCGACCGCTGGCTCGCCGGGGTGCCGGGCACCCTCGACCGGCTCATGCGCGAATGGGGCCTGCGGCGGGCCGGGCCGCCCTTCGACGGCGGCTCGCACTCGTACGTGCTGCCCGTCGAGCGCGCCGACGGCACGCCCGCGGTCGTGAAGGTGATCTACCGCGACGAGGAGAACCTGGCCGAGCCGAGCGCGCTGCGCGCCTACGGCGGCGACGGCGCGGTCATGCTCTACGAGTACGACCGGCGGACCGGGGCGATGCTGCTGGAGCGCGCCGAACCGGGCGCGCCGCTGCTGGAGCACCGCTTCCCGGGCCTGGGCGAGCGGGCGGCCGCGCGCGAGCGCGTGGCGATCGCCTGCGGCCTGTACCGCCGGCTCTGGCGAGCCGCGCCGCCGCCGGGGGAGTACCCGCCCTACCCGAGGGCGGCCGACCTGCTCGCCTCCTGGGAGGCGCGGTTCGCCGACCCGGCCGCGGCGCTGCTGGAGCGGCTGGGCCGCGAGTGGACCAAGCGCGCGGCCGCCTGGTGCGCCGATCTGCGCGACCCGGCCGCCGAGGGCATCGCGAACCGGGACACCCACCTGGGCAACATCGTCGCGAGCGGGCGGGAGCCCTGGCTGCTCATCGACCCCAAGCCGTACCTGGCCGAGCGGGCCTTCGACGGCGGCTACTTCGTGTTCAAGCAGGCGCTGCACGGGCCGCTGGACGGCGCCGAGGCGGTCCGCGCCGCCGCGGCCGAACTGGGCGCCGACGTCGAGCGCGTGCGGGCCTGGGCGGGGCTGCGCGGCGTCGACTTCGCCTGCGAGGCGGCTGGGGCGGACGATCTGGCCGCCGTGCTCGACGCGGTCCGGTCGATCCTGGAATGAGTCGCCGGCCGCTCCGCAGCGCGGCGGCGGCGCGGCCGCCCGGATCGCCGCCGCGGCAGCGGAAAACGGCTCTCACGATGCTATGTCGACTATCACATTCCAATGGACGGTCGTCGGTACGGCGGCGGTGAGCTGCGGCGACGCGGACCTCTCAGAGGGGACAGGCGGGATAGTCCAGGGTCACATTTGAATCGCTGAATGCCACTGTGCTCAGTAGGCGAATTCTGTTGGGAGCGCTTCCCTACCGGGGTGGGGCGCGGTGCTAGCCTGACCGCTGGCGCAGTGCGTGCCCGAGAAGGAACCGGCAGCGGCGGACCCAGGCCATCCATTGAGGATCGACCTGCCGGCCCGCCCGTCCGGCCGCAACCCCTCCTGCGCCGCCACCGAACCGAGGGGGCGCCGCCGGCGCCCCCTCGGACTGCCGTCCGGCCGCGCCGCGCCCTCGCGCTCGCGGCCGGGCCACCGCTCTCGAAGAAAGTGAACCCATGAACGACCACGAACGCCCGATGCGGGTGCTGTTCGTCGCCTTCAGCCGCTCGAGCCTCGGCCACATCACGCGGATGCGGACGGCGGCGGAGCGGTTCGCCGCCGCCGGCCACGAGGTCGCAGTTGCCGCCCACGCCGAGGTCGGCGACCTGCTCCGCGCGGCGGGACTGCCCTGGATCGCGATCGACGAGATCGGCCCCGCTCCGGCCTGGCGCGGCATGAACGACGTCGCCCAGCTGCGCGCCTTCGTCCGCACCCGTCTGGCGAGCCCCGAATACGTCGCCGACTCCCTGCGGGACGAGCTGCGCGCCATCGACGACTTCGGGCCCGACGTCGTGGTCAGCGACATGCGCAACACCGCCTCGGTGGCCGCCTCCATGCGCGACCTGCCGAGCTTCACCTGCCACAACCTCCGCCTCTTCCGCCACCCGATGCACGCGGTCCTGCCCGAACTCCTCATCACCCTCGAACAGCTCGGCGTCGGCAGGTTCCACGCCCGCAAGGTCCTGGGCGACGTCATGCTGGTGCCCGACCTGCCGCTGCTCGACCCGCTCTCGGACATCCCCGCCGAGACGGCCGCCCTCGTCTCCGGCCTGGTCGCCGAGGTCCGCCACATCGGCCCCCTCGTCGCCGACCGCCTGCGCACCGGCCCGATCGCCGCCGACCGCCCGCCGCTGCTCCACCTCACGCTCGGCGGCAGCGGCGGCGGCGACAAGGACCTGCTGCGGGCCGTGGCAGCCGCCCGCGGCCTGGGCGTCCCGATGGCGGTCACGCTCGGCGTCGAGGGCCCCGAGAGCGAGGCCCTGGCCCGCGAGGTCGAGGCCGTCGCGGCCGGCGCCCAGATCGACGTCGCGGCGTTCCGCCACGACGCGGCCGACTTCACCGCCAGGGCCACGGCCGCGGTCGTCCACGGCGGCCACTCCTCCATGATGGAGGCCATGCTCAGCGCCACGCCCATGATGTTCATGCCCCACTCCGAAGAGCAGCGCGGCAACGCCGCGCGCATCGCGGGCCTGGGCCTGGGCACCGTGGTCGACCCCGACGACCCGGTCGAGACGGTCACCGCGAAGCTGGTCTCGGTGATGGAGACGCCCGACGCCGCCGCCCACGCCGCCTTCGCCGGGCTGCTGCGATCGGCCGACGGCGCCGCGGCGATGCTCGACCGCGTCGAGCAGGCCGTGCGGCTCCACCGCATCCGCCGGGGCCTCCACGCCCGCTGACGTCCACTCGAACGGGTGAAATCGGGCGGGGTCGCCGACGGCCGTCGGCGACCCCGTGGCGCCGCTGCCGCGGGTCCGGTCAGGCCGCGTCCCGGCCCGACCCGCGGAGCGCGCGCAGCCCCCGCAGCCCGATGACCCCGATCGCCGTGCCGAGCGCGAACGACGCCACGGCCAGCGTCAGGTGCACCCAGAAGTAGGCGGTGGGCTCCCCGGCGTCGAACGCGAGGCCGCTGCCGTCCGCGACCAGGTTCTTCACGAAGGTGATCCAGATGAACCACGACCAGACGCCGAACAGGAGCAGGAACCACGAGACCGGACGGCTGAGCTTCATGCCCCCAGTATCCGCGCCGCCGCGCCTCCCCGTGCCCGGGGCGACCGCGCACGGTCACCGGTCACGTATGGAACGCCGACCCCGCGGCGCCCGTTTCGATATGAATCGACCGACCTCTATACTTGTGGTCGCACGGCCCCGTGTCGCGCTGTGCGCCGCTTGCGTGCATACGGTGGTCTGCGATGATGGAGGCCGGAATGTCATCAATGCATGGATTGGCTGGCCCGCCGATGAGCCGACCGACTGAGCACGAGCTGCCGTCGGGGTACCCCGACGCCGCCGACTGGGTGCGCGCTGAAGACATCGAATTCGGCGGCCTGCCCATCAGGATGACCGTGGCCCCCGGGGAGCGGATCGTCGAGCTCTGGGAGCTGCGGGAGGGCCGCCCCGTGCAGTGGCTCGGCAACGTGTTCCGCGTCGACGCCGAACCCCCCTGCGTCTACCTCAACCACACCTACGAGCGGCGCCTGCACCCCAACGACCGCGCCGCGCTCGCCCGCCGCGGCGCCAGGTTCTGGAAGTCCTGACCCCCGGCCGCCGCGGGCGGACGCCGCCTCACATCGAGCGCGCGACGCGGAAGCCCAGGTCGTCGATCTGGAAGGTCGCCATGCTGCGCCGCCGCACCGACGCCCGGCAGCTCCAGTGCTCGTCGAACCACCCGCCGCCGCGCAGCACCCGGTAGGTGCCGTAGACCTCCGGGTCGTAGAGCTCCCAGCACCACTCCCAGACGTTGCCGAGCATGTCGTGCAGGCCCCACCGGTTCGGCGCCTTGCCGCCCACCTCGTGGAGCCGTTCCCCGGAGTTGCCGCGGTACCAGGCGATCGCCTCGATCGGGCCGTACCGCGGGCCGGTCGTGCCGGCCCGGCAGGCGTGCTCCCACTCGGCCTCGGCGGGCAGCCGGTACCCGTCGGCCCCGCGGTCCCACGCGAGGGCCTCGTCCGGCTCGGCGCCCTCGCCGCTGATGCGGTAGGCCGGCTCCAGACCCTCGCGTTCGGACAGGGCGTTGCAGAACCGGACCGCCTCCCACCACGAGACGTTCACGACCGGCAGCCGGTCGCCGCGGGCCGCGCCCGGCCGCGCTCCGGTGACGGCCGCGTACTGCGCCTGCGTGACCGGGTGGACCCCGAGCAGGCACGCCTCGACCCCGACCGTCCAGGTGCGCTCGGTGCGCCGGTCGGCCAGTCGCACCCGACCGGCCGGGACGGGGGCCATCGCCATGTCCGCGTTCGTGTCCATCGGCGGCGATCCTATCGGCCGCGGCCCGGGCGGCCGGGCCGAGCGGCCCGGATGCGACCGGGGGCTCAGCTGTAGTGCTGGAAGCGCGGCCACAGCTCGCTCCAGGGTGCGGCGGGCCCGCGGCAGACGGCGACGGTCCGCCCCTGCTCCTCGTTGTCGACGCCGAGCCCGTTGTCGAGGACGGCGGCGGTCGCGCACTCGTCGAACAGGCCCGCGACCCGCTGCGGCGGCAGGCCCACCACGAGGGCCACCGTCGCCGACTCGTCCGGCGGCCCGTAGTGGTGCAGGTGGTTGTGCCCGCTGTAGACCGCCGGGAGGTCCCACTCCCCGCCGTAGCGGTCGATCGCGCCGGCCTCCCCGTAGTTCGCGGTGATGACGACCGCCGCGGCGGCCTCGTCCTCCGGCAGCGCCGCGTAGACCTCGCCGACCTGCGCGGTGTACGCCTGCCAGCCGATCTGGTCGGGCAGCGCGGCGTTGACCTCGGGCAGCGGCGTCGCGCCGAGCGCGCCGACCGGCACCAGCGGCAGGCCGATGACCGCCGAGACGGCCGTGTTCAGGGCCACGGCGGCGGCCACGGCCCCGCTCCGCCATCGGGCGCGGCGCATCCACTCGGCGGCGGGGACGCAGCCGACCGCGAACAGCGCCACGACCAGCCCCAGCGGGTAGTACATCTGCCCGCCCGAGACGAGGACGACGGCCAGCAGCACCGGGTAGGCCACCGCGAGCGCCCGCGCCGCGCGCCACTGCGGGCGGCGCAGGAGCGCGACGGCGCCGGCGATCCAGACCGGCGTCATCAGCGCCAGGAGCAGCGGCTGGAACGGCAGGAGCTCGATCCGGGCGTCGGGCCCCTTCGTCTCGGCGATGACCGAGGCCATCTCCAGCTGCGGCCAGCCGTTGGCCGCCTGGTAGACCAGGTTCGGCGATCCGATGAGGAGGGCCAGGCCCACGCCCGCCCACAGCCATCCCGAGCGCAGGACGCGGCGCGGCCCGACCGCCAGGAGCGCGGCGGCGAGGCTGACCAGGAGCAGCACCACCAGGTGCTTGTTGTAGAGGCCGACGCCGGTCGCCGCCCCGGCGGCGAGCCACCAGCGCGGCGCCCCGCGGCGCAGGGCGCGGACGGTGAACAGCAGCACCGCGGTCCACACGGGGAGGTCGACGGTGGCCGTGGCGAGCATGTGCCCCATGGAGAGCCCGACTCCGGCGAAGGCCAGGCCGCCGGCGCACAGGGCCTGGGCGCGGGGGCCGCCGCCGAACTCGCGCGTGATCGAGACGGCCAGCCACAGTGTCGCGGCCATGCACAGCATCGCCGGGACCCGCAGGGCCCACAGGGCATCGCCGAACACGGCGATGGACGCCTGGGCCAGCAGCGGCGTGAGCGGCGGCTGGTCGACGTAGCCCCACGCGGGTTCGAGCATGCGGAAGTACAGCTCGTCGCGGTGGTAGTCGTATCGCGAGGCGGTCGCCGCGTACGCCGCGGTCAGCGCGGCCGCGGCGAGGGCCAGCGGCAGGCGGGCCAGGCGGGGCGGCCCCTCGGGGGAGCGGTCGGTCATGGGGGCCTTCGGTTCTGGTCGGCGCGGAGCGATCGGGGCGGCCGCCGGAGGGGTGGCGCCGCCTCGATCATGTCGCGTGCCGCCCCGAAGCGCAACCCCGCTCCGATGCGGACGGTCCGCGGCGGGGCCGCGGGCGGAGGCCCGCCCGCGGCCCCGGCCTGCGGGCGCCGCCCGGCTCGCGGCGCCCGTCGCCGCCTCAGGTGACGGTGAGCGTCAGGCGCTGCGGGTTGCCGTCGAAGGCGGCCCCGGACTGGTCCGGCGCGCCGTCGGGGGTGACGTCGTCGTAGGGGAAGGCGTAGCCGATCGGCGAGTGCTCGTGGACGGCGCGGGCGTAGTGGTTGGTGATCGGGTTGCGGTAGAAATCGTTCACGGCGGGGCCGTTCGGCTGGTCGGCGTGGCTGTGGAGGGTGCTGCGGTTGAACGCGGCGGCCACGCGCGCGAGCAGCCCCTTCTTCTCCTCGGAGTCCGAGGGGTTGTTGGTGAACGGGCCGTGGTCGCAGGTGAAGACGTCCTGCGAGGTGGGCCTGGCGAACGAGGAGCCGTCCTCGAAGACCAGGGCGTCGCCTTCGACGCGGCCGGTGAGGACCCCGCGCCCGCCCTGGAGGTCCACGCGCAGGTCGGTGGTGCGGTAGTGCTCCCAGACCTCCTCGACGTAGGGGGCCCAGTAGTCCCCGAACGGCATGTCCGGCTGTCCGAAGTGGGGTGCCATGATGTTCTGGGGCGACATCACGCGCAGGATGCCGCCGCCGCCGTCGCGCATGATCAGGCGGTCCCACGGCTGCCCGTCGGTCTGGGCCTGCGCGGTGAGCTCGGCGGCGATCGCCTCGACCGCGCCCGCGGGCGGCGGCGCGACGCCGTGGTCGCCGTCGCCTTGCAGCCGCAGGCCGATCGGCAGGGCCGTCATGAGGTCGACGTAGCTGACGTTGATGAACAGCTGCACGTCGTTGAAGGTGAACTCGCAGAAGGAGACGATCTTGTCGTAGTTCGCGTCCTGCTCGTTGTGCAGCGCGGGCTCGACGAGGGCCGGGCCGGGGTTGACGTAGAAGTCGAGCGTGTCCTCGCGGACGAAGTAGGCGCGGGCGCCGTACATCCGCGGCAGGGTCAGGACCAGCGGTCCGGAGCCGGGGGCGCCGAGCGGGATGGCGGCGTCCACCGGGAGCGGCGTGGCCGGGGCGGGCGGCTCCTCGAGGTAGTAGGGGCTGCTGTCGGCGCGCAGCAGCATGAAGCGGTCGGTGCCGAACTCCCGGCCGGTCACGTAGGCGTTGACCGCGGCGTCGGTGTCGTTGACGAGTGCGAGTTCGCAGGTGGCGGGGGCGGCCGAGGCGCTGGGGCCGGCCTCGCGCAGCCACCAGGGGGCGCCGGCGGCGGCGACCGCGCCGGTGGCGGCAGTGGCGGTAATGAGTGTTCTTCGTGAAACCATCGGAACCTCCAAGCAAAGCCCCCTAAAACACTCCAGAGGGCTGGAATTCGGAAGAGATTAGCATGGTTTCTTTAAAGATTAAAGGGGCAATTCCGTACATACACGCTCACTGACAGCGCCCGACGTGCGGCTCAATCCGACTCGAAATCAACCCCGGTCAATGCCACGCCCCGGTGGCGGGCGAGGCGCCCGGCCTGCTCGGCCACGGCCTCGCGCACGGCGCCCGGCATCGCCTCCCACGGGCGGACCGCGACCTTGAACCGCTTGCCCGCCTTGCGGGGGCGCCAGGTGCCGACGATCGCCCCGTCGACCAGGACCGCCCCCGGCCGCCCGAGCACCGGCCACAGCTCCTTCGCCCTGGCCCTGTCGGGCACCAGCGTGCTCCGGTCCCTGGCCTGGAGGAACAGGTCGTACGGGCCCAGCAGCCGCGTGCCCGCGGCCGCGGCCGAACGCAGCGCCGCCTCGTCCTCGGCCAAGACCCACCGGGTCTCGCCCTCGGCGCGCACCTCCACCGCGTCCTCGGGCCAGCGCGCCTTCACGTCCTTGACCGGCGAGTCGAGGAACTCGGCCACGTGCTTCGGCGTGGCCGGGCCCAGCAGGCGCAGATACGAGCGGACCAGGTCGAAGCGCTCCTGCGCCGCCGCCTTCGCGAAACCGGGGACGGGCCGCAGCACCGGCGGCGACGTGCCCGGCTCCAGCTCCAGTCCCGCCCGCATCGCGCCGAGCCGGAACGGCTGCTCGTACATGTGGACCGCGTCGCACGCCCTGCAGTGCCGCAGGTACGGCTCGGGAAGCTCCGCGGCGAGCCGCCCCGACAGCTCGCCCTTGGGCGTCGGCCCCGAGACGATGGCCCGCATCCGCGCGGCGACCTCGTCGAGCGCGTCCACCACGCCGATCCCCGCCGCCTTGAGCGGCTTGGCCGCGTCGTAGATCCGCTTGGCGGCGTCGGCCTCCGAGTACGGCTCCAGGGCCGCCGCCACCGCCCCGGCGTCCCCGCGCCGGTACCGGTGCGGCGCGCCCCGCACCGACCACAGCGTCACCAGTCCGTCCTCGCCCGCGGCGGTGGTGTCCACCCCGCGCAGCGCCAGCGCCCAGCGGGCGCCGTCGGGGCCGGTCTCCTGCACCCCGAAGTCGAGCACGGCGGTGTCCTCCGGCGTTCCGGCGTCCCGGTCGAGCTGCTGGGCGCCCATGCGGAACCGCGCTATCGCGCGTCGGTCGATCATGCCGGCACCATAGCGCGGGGCGCCGACATCCGAGTCCGAACGCGCCGCCGCCCGCTTGTCCATCCTCATTGGAATTGGTGGACTGGATACGAGGGACACTGCAGTAGCATGTGGCCTCAACGTCGGCGCGGACAAGTGGAGGCACCGTGACGCAGTACTACCAGGCCGTCCTCCGCGACGGCGGCGACAAGCTCGGACCCCGGCTCCGCCGCTGCTTCACCGCCTGGGCCGCCGTGGACGACGACGGCGCCCCGCGCGTCGAGCGCTCCCGCGGCCGCAGCCGCGTCACCCTGGCCGACAACGAAGTCTGCGGACGCTACACCCTCGACCTGCCCACCGGCGCCGGGCGGCTGCGCACCACCGCCACCTGGGCCGAGGGCCGCCGCCCCGACCGCGGCTGGGTCACCGTCACCGTCGAAGGCGACCTGTCCGCCGGGGCCGACCCGGTGCGCGCCCCCGAGCTCATCACCGGCTTCCTCCGGACCGGCCGGGCCACCGACGGCGCGATCCCGCTCGAAGCGGCGCCCCACCTCATGGGCCGCGAGGAGATCGACCAGCTCACCGGCTGGCTCACCGACCCCCGCCGCGCCGTCCCCGTCATCGTCCTCACCGTCGACCGCGCCGACCCCGAGGTCATCGCCTCGCACGCCGCCCACCTCGCCGAGGCCCTGGCCGGCGCCGCGGTCGTGGTGCGGCTCTTCGACGTCCCCGCCCAAGAGCTGCTCAACAAGCGGCTCGGCGAGGAGCTCAACGTCTTCGGCGGCGGCCTGCGCACCTACATGCCCGGACTCGACCCCCGCAACGAGCCCTACCCGCCGCGCCACCCCGTCCGCGGCGGCGGCGCCATCCGCGACCAGGGCGCCCGCGCCCTCGAAGTCGTCATCGACGGCGTCATCGAGCAGTCCCTCCGCCGCCCGCCGCCGCCCGACGTCCGCCGGGCGGCGTCGCGCGTCGCGCGCATCCTCGCCGGGGACGCCGGCCCCGAGCACCTCCACGCCGCCCCGCCCAGCCCCGTCGCGCTCGCCCGCGCCCGCGGCGGCGAGGCCCCCGCCGTCCCCGCGCCCCGCACCGCCGAACCCGAACCGGAGCCCCCCGCCCCGGCGCAGGTCCCGGCCCCGGCCGAGCCGATCCCGCCCGAGGCCGTCGCCCGCATCGCCGACCGCGTCTCCCACCAGGTCACCGACAACCTCGCCGACGGCATCCTCGACGCGCTGGTGGACATGGCGCGCGGCGGCGACTCCGAGACCACCCGGCTCATCCGCACCATGTCGGCCCACCTCGGCGCGCTCATGCGCGCGGTCGAGGAGGCCGACCTCATCGGCGAGCGCGCCGCCCGCGACGAGCGCCGCAAACGCGAACTCGATCGCCTCCGCAAGGACTACGGCCAGCTCGAACTCGACTACGAGCTGCTCTTGGACGACGAACGGCACGCCCGGGAGCGCATCCGCTGGCTGGAGAGCCGCCTGGCCGAGCACGCCGATCCCGTCTACGGCGTCGAGGCCCCCGAGGAGGTGTGGGAGGCGAGCAGCCTCATGGAGGTCGTCGTGCGCGCCCGCGAGACGCTGCCCCGGGTCGACCTGCCCGACACGCTCGACGCCGAGGTCGCCAAGCTCGACGTGACCTACCCGCGGATGAGCCGGCGCTGGAGCGGCAAGGCATGGGACGCGCTGCGCGCCCTGGACGCCTACGCCGCCGCCCGCGCCGAGCGGCGGTTCACCGGCGGCTTCTACGACTGGTGCGGCAGACCGCTGCCGGGCCAGCCGACCATCTCGCAGAACATGGTGTCCATGAAGGAGTCGGACAGCGTCGCCGGGCGGCCCAAGTTCCGCGAGGCCCGGACCTTCCGCGTCCCCGCGGCCGTCGACCCCTCGGGGCGGCTCTACATGCCCTCGCACATCAAGCTCCGGCAGGGCGGCAACCCCGCGCCCCGCATGCACTTCCTCGACGACGCGGGCGGCGCGACCGGCCGGATCTGGATCGGCTACCTGGGCGGGCACCTGCCCAACACGCGCACCAACTGAGCCGCGCCCGCGGCGCGCCCGGTGGGAGGTTCCTCGATTTTTGTAGGGTTCGGCACCGAGCACGCGCTTACACATGGCGGTTTGTCGTTTACGAGGCGGCGCCGCCCGGTCCGCCGCGGTGCGAAGTCGACAGTCGCGGCCGCCGCGGACCGGCCGAGTGGCGCTGCGTGCGTTTGACTCCACCGACCGCGATGTCTAGATTTCCTCCCCGAAGCACCGTTCCCACTCTGCTCTTCAGGAGGAATCATGGTATGTGCCAAGCGAACCGCTGCCGGATCAGGTCGACGCTCGCCCCGCGAGGCCGTCGGCTACTCCTGCTACTTCCTCAACATCCTCACCGGACGCAAACCGCTGGCGGGCGCCGAGCGGCTCGCCACCAGGCACGGCTGGGCGGCGTTCGCGCGAGTCCGCCGACGCGTCCCCGCCAGATTCCGGAACGTGCGCGTGCGGCGCATGACGTGCCCGAGCGAGCACGTCGCCGAGATCGTGGCCGTGGTGGAGGACGGCCGGCTCCACCAGGCGATGACGTTCACCTTCCGCGCCACCGCCGAAGGCTGGCGGCTCGACGACTGCGAACTGATCGACGCCGGCGGTCGCCGCTGACCGAGGCCGGGGCCCGCCCGGGCCCCGGCCGCCGTCCGCTCGCGCCCCCGGGCGGACTCGGTAGGCTCGAAGCGGACCAGAAGGAGGCGCCATGCAGGGAATGCGACGGTACTCGCGGTGGATCGCGCTGGCGGTGGTCGTCGCCATGGCCGCCCCGTTCCTCGCCCAGGGACTCGGCACGCTGCTCGCCGTCGAGCCGATGTACGTCGCCGTGGCGCTCCTCGCTCTCACGGCGGCGGCGATCGCGCTCATGGCCCGCTCCGGAGGCGACGAGGAGGACTGACCCGCCCCGGCTCCGGACGCCCCGCTCCCGCCGCGCTAGGCGATCCGTCCGTAGTCCTGCAAGACGGTCAGCCGCGCGAGCGTCAGATGGCCGCCCCACTCGTGCCGCACCACCGGCGTCCACATCGGGAAGTTCGGCGCCCAGCCGCCGTCGTCCTGCTGCGCGTCGACGACCGCGTCGAGGTGCCGGTCGATGTCCGCGTCGGCGAACAGGCGACGCGCCAGCGAGTCCGGGCGCGGTGCGAGGTCGAGCGGGGAGTGGACGTGGCCCGGGGCGTCGGGATCGAGGGCCACGGTCGCCACCAGGGCGTCGCCGAGTCGCGCGAACTCCGATTCGGCCCGCTCGCGGTCGGGCGCCCGCTCCAGGAATCCCAGGACGCACATCGCGTCGTAGGCGTTCAGGTCCGAGGCGGCGGCGATGCGGTCCCAGCAGAACGCCGCGGCCCGCTCCAGCCACGGGTGCTCCACCCCGTGCGCGAGCAGCAGCCCGGCGATCGGACCGGTCGGGTTGAGCGAGCCGGGGGCCGGGTCGCCCTCCGGGCGCCACCACGGCGCGCGCTCGGTCTCCAGGACGCTCGGCAGCACCCACGGCACCCCGCCGTCCTCGGCGGTGTGCGCCGCGAGCCAGTCGCAGGCGGCCGCGACGGCCGGATCGTCGAAGGCGTCGATCGCGTCGAGGACCCAGAAGGCCATCTCCACGCCCTGCGGCTGGCCGCCCGCGCCGCGCAGGTCCGGCTCGATCGCGCGGCCGAAGCCGCCGTCGCGGTTCTGGTAGGCGCGCAGGGCGCTCCGCACCGGCTCGGCCGGGCCGCCGCGGAAGCGGTGGGCGAACCGGAGCCGGTCGATGAGCCGGGCGTTGAGGACCATGTAGCGTTCGGCCGCGGCGAACGCGTCCTTGTCGAGCGTCTTCATATGAGACCCTTTCGGTTCGGCGTGGTGCGGTGGGGCCGCAACCGTACCGGCGGGGTCCGACGCCCGCCCCCGCGGTCGGAGGCGACCGCGGACGGGGCGGGCGGGATCGGGCGCGGGGCGGCTTGCACGGTGACCGCCCCGCTCCCGACCGTCTACGAGTACAGATCGTCGTCCTCGTCCTCGGGCGATCCGCCCCAGACCTCGTCGTCCTCGACCATCCACACCTTGCGCTCGCGGGAGTCGTCCTCGCCGCCCTGCCCGCCGCCGCCGGGCGAGCCGATCATGCCGGGGGCGCCCACGCCGCCGCGTCCGGCGGCCGTGGCGCCGCCCCCGCCGGGCATCGCGCCGCGGCCGCCGCCCATGCCGCCGCCGACCCCGCCGCGGCCGCCGCCGGGCGCGCCGGACCCCGATCCGACGCCGCCCAGGCCGCCCGCGCGGCCCGTCGACCCCGGGGCGCCGCCGAACGATCCGGGGCGCCCCGAGCCGGTCAGGCCCCGGCCGGTCACGCCCTTCGGCTTGTCGGCGCCGCTGCCCGCGTTGATCGGGTTGCGGGTGCGCCCGGTGCTGTAGCTCGGCGGCTTGCCGCCGCCGATCCCGGTGAGGCCGCCGCCGGCGCCGGGGAGCCCGCCGCCCCCGCCGACACCGGTGGGCGGGGCGCCGCCCGAGCCGCCGGGGAGCCCGCCGCCGCTGGCCAGACCGCCCGAGAGGTCGTCGGGGTCGGTCGGAGGGGCGCTCCAGGGGTCCGAGTCCAGGTCGCTGAGGCCGTTGCCGCCGGTGTAGTCCGAGGGCGGCAGGCCGCCGCTGTTGAGCCCGGTGCCGGTGAGGCCGCTGCCGCCGCCCACGTCCCCGGGGAGCCGGCCGCCGAGGTCGTCCGGGTCCTCCAGGCCCGAGCTGAACGGGTTCTCGTCGTTGAGGACGTTGAGCCCGCCGTCGGGGGAGTAGCCGCCGGGCGGGGCGCCGCCGCCTCCGGGGACGTTGCCGAGCCCGCCGGCGTCGTTCAGGCCCCCCGGCCCGTCCAGGCCGCCGCTGCCGAGGTCCGAGAGGTCGGTGGGCTTGCCCATGCCGTCCAGGCCGCCGGTGTCGCCGAGGTCGGGCATGCCGCCGCCGTCGCCGATGTCGAGGTCGCCGCCGCCGGGGATGTCGGGCATGCCCTCGGTGAAGGTGGTCGGCTCGGACTGCCCGGCGTCGGGCTCGATCTCGGTGACCTGGGCCTCCACATTGCTGTGCCGCTCGGTCACCTCCTCGTTGACCAGGGCGGCCTGCTCTTCGAGCTGCTCCGAACCCTTGGCCCCCATCGCGACCAGGCGCCGGTCGGCGTACTCGTCGGCCTTGCTCTGGGCGAGCTGCTCGCCTTTGAGCCCGTCCTGCTCGTAGTCGGGGTTGTTGGTGACGTACTCCATCCACCGGTCGTAGGTCTGCTGGCGGCCCTCCTGGACCTCGTCGACCACGGTCGGGTCGAAACCGGCCAGCTCGACCGCGTGCTTGATCTCGTCGTTCTCCTCGATCACGCAGTTCTTGAAGTAGGGGGGCCTGATGTGGATGCGGTGCGAGCCGCAGCTGGTGCCCTCCATGTAGAACTTCGGCGCCGGGTAGACGCAGGCGGTGCCGCCCTGCTGCTCGAAGATCTCGGACTGCTTGGTGTCGAGCAGCGCGATGATCCCGTCGGCGCCGTCCTCGCCGCCGATGTCGTTCTGGATCGTCCTGCAGTTCTTGATGACGGTCTCGGTCTGCTCCTCGAAGCCGTCGTAGTCGGCGCCCTTCCAGCCGGCGGACAGCGCCGACAGGCCCTGTTCGAGCTTGGGCCCGATGATGCGGAACTCCTCGTAGAAGTCGATCCACTCGTCCCTGATGGTGTCCAGGGCGTAGTCGGCCTCGGGCTGGGGGCGGATGGAGGCGACCATGCTCTGGATGGTGTGCCCCTCGGGGAGCATCATGGTGCCCTCGCGGCCGGCGCGGAGGTTGTTGATCTGGCTCGCCTGGGGGACGGCCGACATGAGCTTGACCCAGGCGGCCTCGGCGGGCTCCTCGACCTTGCTGGTGCACGAGTCGGTGCTGCAGTGGGGCTTGACCAGCAGGTCGTTGGCCGCCACCTGGTACTGCGACGCGGACTGGCCCTGGTCAATGTCCCCGTATTCGTCGCGTTCGAATTTCGGTGTGTCGTCGGTCATTGCCGCTCCTCGCTCTCGGCTCGCTGGAGGACGTCCGACCGGATCTGCGGCAGGTGCTCCTGCGCGACCCAGTCGACGAGTTGCTCTGTGGTGAAGGGGTACACCGCCATCTGCGCGGCGTCGGCGTCGGGGTAGAACTCCGGCGCCGTCTCGTAGGCGTCGACGCCGGGGTCGTGCAGGACGTCGATCGAGAGGTAGACGATCCAGTCGCCGTGCCTGCCGTAGGCGTCGAGGTAGAAGCGGTTGCCGGTGTCGGCGGCGATGTAGAGGCTCTCGTCCCACTCGCCGCCGAGCTCGCCTTCGACCTGGTCCCGGTAGTCGATGCCGGCCAGGTTCTCCCGGCGCTGGTCGACGCGTTCGGCGAAGTTCGCGGCGGCCTCGTCCGCGTCGTTCCACGGCACCAGGCCGCCGCGGACGGCGGCGTCCCCGGTGACCGAGAAGTCGAACGAGCCCTGGGTGTCGGCGAACGCGGGCAGGTCGAACTGCGCGGCGCATCCGGCGGCCTCGGCGTCGATGCCCTCGCCCAGGCCGTCGCTCTGGAGCGCGCCGTCGAGCGCGGTGGCCCCCAGGTAGTCCTGGAGGGCGGTGAAGTCGCCGAACGCGTCGCAGCCGAGCCAGTCCCCCATGGCCGCGAGGGCGCCGGAGGGCGGGTCGGGGACGTTCGCTCCGGTGGAGCCGGAGGAGCAGCCGGCGGCCAGTCCTGCGGCCAGGACGGCCGCGGCGGCGGTGCGCACCGCCGCCTCAAGGTGTTCGCGCATGCTCCGTCCCGCCTAGGTGAGTTCGGCGGCGTAGCCGTCCATGTCGGAGGCGGCCGTCTCGTCGGCCTCGACGGCGAGCTCGGCGGAGTCCTCAAGGGTCTCCATCATCCCGTTGAGCGCCTCGCGGAGGTTCTGGAGGTTGTCCCAGGTCGTCTTGTGGAAGGTCTCGTAGTTCGTCCGCGCGGCGGTCGCGGAGTCGAGCTGCCCGAAGGCGGGGAGCCGTCCGAGCTTGTTCCCCTTCTCGAGCCGGGGGATGATCGTCTCGAGGTGGTCCAACTGCTCTTGGACGAGGGTGCGGTACTCGTTGAGGACCTCGGGGTCCATCTCTGTCGCTGCCATGCCGGCCAATCTGTGTCATGGGGCGGCCGCTCCCGCGCGGCCTCCTGAACGAATCCACTGTATATAAATACTTGGTATGTGTTCTTTGTGCGATCGGCGTCGGCCGCGCGTCGTCGTGCGTCCCGCGGGACCGGCGCGGCCGCGTCCTTCGCTTCGGGTTCCACTTCGGCGGGAGACCGCTCTCCCGGTCGGTGTCGGTCAACGGCCTCCCTGCGAAGCGGAGCGAATAGCTTGAGGCGTCAATAATATGCACACTTTTCTGAAGATGGGCACGCCCGTCTCATCTGTACGGTATGTGCGCGGCCGGACACCTGCGGCCGGGCGCGCCGCCTGAGGAGCCGATACGCCGCCGACGGTCTCCCGCGGCGGCGCCGCGCCCCTCGACGGCAGTGTGCCCGAAGGCGAAGGCTGAGACAACATTCACCTTCCCCCCACCGGGCCGCCGCGGGCCGTTCACCGCCGCGGGCGCCCGCGCCTCAGCGCCGGTCGGCCGCTTCGCGGAAGGCCGCGAGCACCTCGGGGTCGAGCAGGACGAAGCGGATGTCGGCGATCGACGAGGCGGCGTCCGACACCGCCGCGAGCGCGATGCGGGCCGCCGAGCCGGCCGGCCACCCGTACGCGCCCGCCGAGACGGCCGGGAACGCGATCGAGTCCGCCCCCAGGTGGTCGGCGACCCGGAGCGAGGCGCGGTAGCAGGAGGCCAGCACCTCCGAGCGGTCCTCGTCGGGGGAGTAGACCGGGCCCACGGTGTGCACGACCCAGCGGGCCGGGAGGTTCCCCGCGGTGGTCGCCACCGCCTGCCCCGCCGGCAGCCCGCCGCCGTACTGGGAGTCCCGCAACTGGCGGCACTCCTCGAGGATCGCGGGGCCGCCCCGGCGGTGGATCGCCCCGTCGACGCCGCCGCCGCCCATGAGCGACGAGTTGGCGGCGTTGACGATCGCGTCCACGCGCTGCTCGGTGATGTCCCCGCTGAGGATCGAGATTGCCATGCCTGCATTGAAACATGCGGCGGCGGCCCGCGAGGGAACCCGCCGGAAGCGGCGGGCGCCCCCGCGGCGCGCGGCGCGGGGCCTCACCAGCGGTGGTGGACCTGCGGCCGGATGAGCTCGTCGTAGACCGCGGCCACCTCGGCCCGGACGTCCTCGGCGAGCGGGGCGAAGCCGGCCGCCGCCGCGTTCGCCTCGGCCTGGGCGGCGTTGCGGGCCCCGGGGATGACCACCGAGACGCCGGGCTGGTCGAGAATCCACCGCAGCGCGAACTGCGCCATCGTCATGCCCTCGGGCACCAGCGGGCGCAGCCGCTCCACGGCCGCCAGGCCGGTCGCGTAGTCGACGCCCGCGAACGTCTCGCCGACGTCGAACGCCTCGCCTCGGCGGTTGAAGTTGCGGTGGTCGTCGGCGGCGAACCGCGTCTCGGCGGTGTACCTGCCCGACAGGAGCCCCGAGGCCAGGGGCACGCGCGCGATGACGCCGACCCCGGCCTGCTCGGCGGCGGGCAGCACCGCTTCGAGCGGCTTCTGCCGGAACGGGTTGACGATGATCTGGACGGTCGCCACGTGCGGCCGCCCGATCGCCGCGAGCGCCTGCTCGCAGGTCTCGACGCTGACGCCGTAGGCCCGCATCCGGCCCTCGGCGACCATCGCGTCGAGGTCGTCGAAGACCGCCTCGGCGTGGTAGACCGGCGTCGGCGGGCAGTGGAGCTGCACCAGGTCCAGCGTGTCGACCCCGAGGTTCGCCCGCGAGTCGTCGTTCCAGGCCCGGAAGTGCTCGGGGCTGTAGTTCTCGGGGGTCTGCTCCATGCGCCGCCCCATCTTCGTGGCGACGGTGACGCCCGGGTGGCGCCGCAGCAGGGCGCCGACGAGCCGCTCGGACCGGCCGTCCCCGTAGACGTCGGCGGTGTCGAAGAAGTCCACGCCCGAGGCGATCGCCGCCTCCAGCGCCGCGTCGGCGTCGTCCTCGGCCACCTCGCCCCAGGACGCGCCGATCTGCCAGGCGCCGAAGCCGATCGCGCCGACCGACGTGGGGCTCGTGCCGGTCCGGTCGTCGCGGCGGGGCGTGCGGGCTATGAGTTGGCGTTGTTCCATGGGCCCGAGCATAGCCAGTGCCGCCCGGCCGGGCCCGGCCCTCGCGGGGGCGGCCGCGCCGGGCGCCTCCACTGTGCTGCGGGCGCGGCGGCGCCGACCGGCCCCGGCGCCCGCGCCGCGGACGCGGCGCTCGCGGCGGCGGCCCGGCGCACTGCTTCAACTAACCCATTTACAAAGTGGGCCGGGCGTCGTACGCTTCCAGGATGAAGTCCACCTCACGGGATATCCGCATTCGCAACTGCTTCTCGGTGCTCAGGCACCTCATCGCGGAGACGCCCACGTCCCGGCAGATCCTCGCCCGCCAGACCGACCTCTCCGTCGCCACGGTCTCGAACCTGGTCGCGGACCTGATCGAACTCGGGGTCGTCGTCGAGGTCGGACACGAGGACTCGGGCGGCGGCAGGCCCCGGGCGCTGCTCTCGCCCAACCCCGACGGCGGCGTGCTCATCGGTGTGGACGTCGCCGAGACGTACGTGCAGCTGGAGGCGTACGACCTCGGGCTGGCCGTCCTCGACCGGGTCGACGAGCGGCTGGACCCCGCCGAGAACACCCCCGACCAGGTGCTCGGCCACATCATCGACGGCATCGAGGCCGTGCGCGAGCGCCTGGAGGGCCGCGAGGTCCTCGGGCTCGGCGTGAGCCTGCCCGGCCAGGTCGACGTGGCCGGGGGCGTCTCCACCTTCGCGCCGAACTGGAACTGGCACGACGTGCCCTTCCGGGACCTGCTCGCCGAGCGGCTGGACCTCGACGTCCCGATATACCTGGACAACCCCCTCAAGACCGTCACGGTCGGCGAGCTCTGGTTCGGCGACGGCCGCGGGGTGGACCGCCTGGCCGTGGTCAACCTCGGCACCGGCTGCGGCGTCGGCCTGGCCTTCGAGGGGAAGCTCTACCGCGGGGCGACGAACTCGGCGGGGGAGTGGGGGCACACCACGCTCGACCCCGACGGCCCCGAATGCCGCTGCGGCGCGAAGGGCTGCGTCGAGGCGTACGTGGGCGCCCCGGCGATCCTGCGGCAGTGGGGCGAGAGCGACGAGCGCGCCCGCTCCGGTTCGCAGTCCGAGGCGATGGCCGCGCTCGCCGCGGCCTGGGCGGCCGGGGAGCCGGCGGCGGTGCGCACCGTCGCGACCGTCTCGCGGCGGCTGGCGGCGGGCGTGGCGAACCTCGTCAACCTCGTCAACCCGGACCTGGTGGTGCTCATCGGCTGGGTCACGCGCGCGCTCGGCGACGGGCTGATGCCCGAGCTCGAGCGCCGCCTGCCCGAGCACGCGATGGCCGCGCCCCTCGCGGCGATGGCGTTGAAGCGCAACAGCCAGGAGCGCAACATGGTCTGCCTCGGGGCCGCCGCGCTGGCCCTGGAGGGCCACCTCCACCGCATCAACACCGTCGGCGGCCGCGCGCGCCGCTGACCGGGACGCCCGCGCGCCGCCTCCGCAGGCGGCGCGCCCCGCGCCCGCACCGGACCCCGCCTCGCGCCCCCGCGGGGCGGGCGTGGGAGCGGATCGTTCGCGGGACTCGCGCAACCCGCTTAATTCAACCCATTGACAAAGGGGGTTCGCTCCGGCGAGACTGATACCGGATCGACAAGCGTTGATCCACCGCTGCGGCCTCGTCCATGACCCGGGGCCGCGGGGAGCCCTTCCGACCTCTCAACGTAGCGAGGAGCACGACATGGTTGCCTCAGGCAATGACTTCAACGCAAAGAAAGCGCTCGCAGCGATGGCGGTGAACCGCCGCCGCATGCTGGCGCTCGGCGGCCTCGCCGCCGGCGCGGGCGCGCTCGCCGCCTGCGGGTCCAACACCGGCCGCGGCGGCGGCGACGGCGTGGCCCTCTCCCAGTGGTACCACCAGTACGGCGAGCCCGGCACCCAGCAGGCCGCCGAGCGCTACGCCGCGGCCTACGAGGACGCCGACGTCACCATCAACTGGGTGCCCGGCGACTACGACACCGCGCTCTCCTCCGGGCTGCTCGCCGGCGAAGGCGAGGCCCCCGACGTGTTCGAGAGCCACCTCAACCGCTCGATGGTCGAGTCCGGCCAGGTCGTCGCCCTCGACGACCTGTACGAGGGCGTCCTCGACGACTTCACCGCCGACGACCTGGCGCGCAACACGATCGACGGCAAGCTCTACGGCATCCGCATGATCGACGACCCCCAGTTCCTCTACTACCGGCCCTCCCTGCTGGCGGACAAGGGCGTCCAGCCGCCGACGACCTTCGACGAGCTCATGGCCGCCTCGGCCGAACTGACCACGAGCGACGTCAAGGGCCTGTTCCTCGGCAACGACGACTCGGCCACCAAGCTGTTCCAGCCGATCGTCTTCTCCGCCGGGCAGACCCTCCTCACCGAGGACAACCGGATCGGCTTCGACAAGGACACCGTCATCGCCGGCGCCCTCCAGGTCAGGGAGCTGCACGAGTCCGGCTCACTCCTCATCGGCGCCCCCACCGAGGCCTGGGACCCCACCTCGATCATCCAGGAGCTGTGCGCGATCCAGTGGTGCGGCCTGTGGGCCATGCCCCAGATCATCGAGGCCCACGGCGAGGACCTCGCCGTCATCCCCTTCCCCGGCTTCGGCGGCGGCGCCCCCACCGTCTTCAACGGCGGCTGGTCCACCTTCGTCAACGCGAACTCCCCGCACGTCGAAGAGGCCAAGGCGTTCACCAAGTGGCTGTGGATCGACCACGAGGAGTTCATCCAGGACTGGTGCCTCTCCTACGGCTTCCACATCCCGCCGCGCCTGTCGATGCGCGAGAGCGCCGAAGCCCTCGCCGACGGCCCGGCCGCCGAGGCCGTCCGCATCTCCGAGGAGCACGGCTGGGCCGAGAACCCCAACTGGACGCCCGCCATGGAGACCGCCGTCGACGACATGATGACGAGCATCGTGCTCGAGGGCAACGACCCCGAAGCCGCGTTCGACAACGCCGTGGGCACGATCCAGACCGAGCTCGACGGCATCTTCGGATAGGCGGGGGCACCGTGGCCGTCTCAGCACCGACCGCCGCGCCCGAGGCGGGAACCGGGGGCCCCGCCCCCCGGCCCCGCCGCTCGGGCGGCCGGCGGACGACACTCGCGTTCTGGTACTTCGTCGGACCGTTCCTGGCCGGGCTGGTGGTCTTCACCTTCATCCCGGTCCTGTGGAGCGCCTACCTCTCGTTCTTCGACGCCCGCAACACCGTCACGCCCGCGACCGAGGACTTCGTCGGCTTCGACAACTACGTCAGGATGCTCACCGACGACGCCTTCCGCAGCAGCCTGGTCACCTTCACCGTCTTCGCGGCGTTCGTCGTCCCCCTGACCTTCGCCGCCTCGCTCGGCCTGGCGCTCCTGCTCAACCAGGTCCGCCTGGCGCGCGCCTTCTTCCGATCCGTGTTCTTCCTGCCGTTCGCCTGCTCCTACGTGGTCGCCTCGCTGGTGTGGAAGATGTCGATCTTCAACGGCGTGCGCTACGGCATGGCCAACTCCCTGCTGGACCTGTTCGGCATCGAGGACGTCCCCTGGCTGTTCGACCCCAGCCCGCCCTGGTACTGGCTGGTCATCGTCAGCCTCCGCCTGTGGATCCAGTGCGGCTTCTACATGATCCTGTTCATCGCCGCCCTCCAGCAGATCCCCGCCCACCTCTACGAGGCCGCCTACGTCGACGGCGCCAAGCCCGGCCGGCAGACCTTCTGGCACATCACGCTGCCCCAGCTGCGGGCCAGCTCGGTGGCGGTGCTGATGCTCATCCTCATCGCCGCCTACCAGGCGTTCGATGAGTTCGTCAACCTCATCGGCAATCAGGCGTACGCCAGGCCGCCGCTGGTCTACCTCTATTACTCCGCCCTCGGCACCCAGCAGGACCTGGGCCGCGGCTCCGCGGGCGCGCTCATCCTGGCCCTGGTCATCGCGATCGTGACCCTGTTGCAAGGCCGGCTCCTCGGCTTCGGCAAATCGGAAGGACGGTGACCGCCGTGGCGACCACCAGCGAACGCAGGTCCCCGGTCGGCTACCGGCCCGGCGCGGCCTCCAAAGGGGCCCGCGTCGCGGGCTTCGTCGTCCTGTGCCTCCTGACCGTGCTCTTCCTCGTCCCCTTCTACCTCATCGTCCGCAACGCCCTGGCCACGGACGCCGAGATCACCGCCCCCGGATGGATGTGGTTCTCCAGCTCGCCGCGGTGGGAGAACTTCACCGACCTGTTCGACGACCCGATGGTCCCCATGGCGCGCAGCCTGCTCAACTCGGCCGTCGTCGCGGTCCTGACCACCGTCGGCACCCTGTTCCTGTGCACCACGGCCGGATACGGGCTCGCCCGCATCCCCTACCGGCACGCCGACAAGGTCTTCTACCTCATCCTGGCCACGCTCATGATCCCCAGCGCGATCACGTTCCTGCCGAGCTTCGTGATGGTCTCCAGCCTCGGCTGGATCTCCGACTACCGGGGGCTGATCGTCCCGACGCTGTTCAACGGCTTCGTGACGTTCCTGTGCCGCCAGTTCTTCCTCGGGTTCCCCAAGGAGCTGGAGGAGGCCGCCCGGGTCGACGGGCTCGGCTACTGGGGCTCGTTCTGGCGCATCGTGGTGCCCAACTCCGGGAGCTTCCTGGCCGCGATCGCGGTGATCACGTTCGTCGGCTCCTGGAACGCGTTCCTGTGGCCGCTGGTCATCGCGCGCTCGCCCGACTCCTGGACGGTCCAGGTCGCCCTGTCGACGTTCCTCACCGCGCAGACGATCAACCTCTCGCAGCTGTTCATGGCCGCGGCGGTCGCGATCCTCCCGCTCGTCTTCGTGTTCCTGTTCCTCCAGCGGTTCCTGGTGCAGGGCGTGGCCCAGACCGGCCTGAAGGGCTGAAGGCCGCCGGACCGGACGCCCCCGGCCGCCGTCCGGGCGGGGGCGCCCGGTCCGGCGCACCCGCTACCCTTGCGTGGTGGATCTGACCGACTACGTGCCCGTCGTGCCCGACTTCCCCGAACCGGGCGTCGGCTTCCGCGACATCACCCCGCTGCTGGCCGACCCGCAGGCGTTCCGCGCCTCGGTCGACCGGCTCGAGGCCGAGTGCGCGAACTACCCCTACGACGCCGTCGCCGCCTTCGACGCCCGCGGATTCCTCTGGGCCGCGCCCCTGGCCGACCGCACCGCGAAGCCGCTGATCCCCATCCGCAAGGCCGGCAAGCTCCCGCGCCGCGCCGCCGTCGAGACCTACCGCGGCGAGTACGCCGAGGTCCGCGTCGAGATGCACGCCGACGCCGTCGCGCCCGGCGACCGCGTCCTCCTGGTCGACGACGTCATCGCCACCGGCGAGTCCATGGCCGCGGGCGTCCGCCTGGTCGAGGGTCTCGGCGGCACCGTCGCCGCCTGCGCCGCCCTGCTGGAGATCGGCGCGCTCGCCGGCCGCGACCGCCTCAAGGGCCACCCGATCGTCTCCCTGCTCGGGAGGCTCTGAACGGGCGCCGCACCGGGCGGCGCCCGGTGCGCTTACGCGCCCCGCCCGGTCAGCTGCGCCAGCGCCGCCGGGTCGGCCAGCGCCGACCCGATCCCGATCACCGACGCCCCGGCCTTCAGGTAGGCGTCGACCTCGCCCACGGCCACCCCGCCGGTGGCGACGAACCGCATGTCCGGGAACGGGCCCGACATCGCCTTGAACCAGGCCGGGCCCAGCGCGGCGGCGGGGAAGACCTTCACCCACCGGCACCCGTGCGCGGCCGCGCGCTGGAGTTCGCTCGCCGTGGCCACGCCGGGCAGGTGCGGCATCCCGGCCGCCTCCGAGGCCGCCAGCACGCGCTCGTCGAGGCCCGGCGCGACGGTGTAGGCCGCCCCGGCCTCGCGGGCGCGGGCGACGTGCGCGGCCGAGACCACCGTCCCGGCGCCGACCTCGCGCCCGCGCTTCGCGCCGGCCGCGACGGCGGCGGCGAGCGCCTCCTCCTGGCCCGGCTGTCCGATGGGCACCTCGACGAGCGCGACCCCGCCGTCCCAGGCGGTCTCGGCCAGCCGCACGGTCTCCGCGGGCGGGAGGCCGCGCAGGATGGCCATGACGCGCTGTCCGGCGAAGAGGGCGTCGAAATCGATTCGGGTCATGGCTGCTGCTCCAAAATGGCGGTGACGGTCTCGGGTCCAGGGGGTGCGGCGAGGTCGCCGGTGGTCTGCAGGGCGCCCGCGGCGAGCCGGTGGCCCAGCCGCATGCACCCCTCGGGCGCGGCGCCCTTGAGCCGGCCGTAGAGGAACCCCGCGGCGAAGGCGTCCCCGGCGCCGACCGGTTCGACGACCGCGACGGGGGCGGCGGGGACGTAGTGCCGCTCCTCGCCCGCGAAGCAGGTGACGCCGGTGCCGCCGTCCTTGACGACCAGGGTGCCGGCCTTCGGCAGTTCGGCGCGGACGTCCTCGGGGGTCTTGCAGCCCCACAGCGTCTCGGCCTCGTCGAGCCCGACGAAGGTGATGTCCGCGGCGTCGCCCAGCCGGGCCAGCTCCGCGGCGGCCCGCGCGACCGGCCACAGCGCGGGCCGGTAGTTGACGTCGAAGCTGACGACGGCGGGGGCGAGCGCGCGGTCGACCACGAGCTCCCGCATCAGCCCGGCGCAGCCCTCCGAGAGCGCCGCGGTGATGCCCGAGAGGTGGAGCAGGCGCGGCGGCGCGACGCCCGCGAGGTGGCCCGGCCCCATGGTGGAGGCCGCCGATCCCGCCCGGTAGTAGTGGACCCGGGTGCCCTCGGGGTGCGGGTCCTTGAAGTAGACGCCGGTGGGCCGGTCGGGGTCGATCGCGGCGCCGCCGCAGTCGACGCCCGCGGCGCGCAGCGCGTCGAGGACGCGGCGCCCGAACGGGTCGTCGCCGACCTTGCCGCTCCAGCCGGCGCGGACGCCGAGCAGGGCCAGGCTGACGGCGACGTTGGACTCGGCTCCGGCGATGCCCGCCCGCACGCGCTCGGCGTGTCGCAGGGACGCTTCGGCCTCGGGGGCGAAGACGACCATCGACTCGCCCAGGCACAGGACTTCCATTGGCGACTCCTCATGGCTCGCAGGTGCCCACGGGACGCTCACGGTGCTGTGACTCCTCGTGGTCGGACGCCCCCAGCCTACAAGGAAAGCCTTTTCCAGTGCATCCGCGGCGATCGATGTCCGGGTTAGAATCGGATCGGCGGCGTCACGCCGCGTGCACCGGCTGCCGTGCCCGGCGCCGGAAGTGTACGCGACCGGCCGGGGCCGCGGGCGCCGAGGGAGAAGGGGGGCGGGCGGATGATGACCGGCGCGCACCTGGTCAAGCTCTTCGCCTGGGTGATCGGCGTGCTCGTGCTGCTGTGGGCGCTCGTGCAGTGCATGGGCGCCCCCCGCTCCGGCACCGGCCCCGACGGCGGCGGCTCCGAGCGGGAGTCCGTGCAGCGCGCCGCGGACTGCGGGCGCGCCTGGGAGGCTTTGGAGCTCATGGGCGAGGCCGACCACGGGAACGTCGACGCGGTGGCCGACGAGATCGGGATGCTCGGCGACGAGATCGTCGACCGGGAGCTGTCGCTGATGGTGTACGCCTTCGCCGAGCGGACCGAGGAGATGGTGGCCGCCGCCGAGGAGGGCGACGCCGCGAAGCTGGAGGACACCTACCTGCTGTACCGGGGCCTGGTCGAGGTGGACCTGTCGATCAAGTGCTCGGACGCGGGCACACTCGATTGACGGATTGACATTGCTGAAAGTTATCGTTAACCTCAGCATGTCCGCGCACCCGCCCCCTCGGCGGTCGCCCGCGCCCCGGCCGCCGGGAACCCGGACCCCGATGCACAGTGGAGTGATATGAAGCCCTTCGCCGAACGCCGCCCGGCCGCGCAGTGGGACGACCGCGACGGCGTCAACCAGCAGTGGCGGGTCGACCGGGCCGACGGCGGGGCGATCACCCTCCTCAACCGGTTCTCCGCCCTCCACCTGACCGTCTGGGACGGCGCGACCGACCCCGGCGCCCGCATCAGCCAAGACCTGCCCTCCGGCGGAGCCGAGCAGCAGTGGACCCTCACCGCCGCCCCCGGGTGACCGGCGCGGCGCCACGGCCCCGCCCAGGCCCGGCCCCCGGCCCGCGAGCGCGATCGGCCGCGCCCGCGGGCCGGGGACCGGCGCCGTGATGAAGCACGCATAACTGCTCATAGGCCCCTCGAACGTTTGGGATCGCGACCCGACCTGTGGCAAAATGGCTCGTCTGCCGCGAACCCGTAGGAGCCTCGTTGCCACCCAGCGAACTGCACGCCACCTTCCTTCCCGACCACGCGTCGCCCGCGGACGGTCGGCTGCTGTTCTACGGAGGCGAACACCCCGAGGCCGCCGCCGGAGCGCTCGGCCTGCCCCCCGGCGACCCGGTCACCGTCCAGCTCTACCTCGACGGCGAACTGCGCGACGTCGCGGGCCTGGCCCTCCCGGTCCGGCCGGTCCTGGCCGCGCTCACCCGCGTCGCCTCCCGCCCCGACATCACCGAGTCCGTCGCCGTCTGGGCGCGCGTCGCGGCCGCCGTCGACGACGACAAGTTCGACGACCTCGACCGCATCGCCGAGGAACTGCCCGCCGAGGGCCACGCCGCGCCCCACTCCGAGGGCCACGTCTGGACCGCCGCGGCCACCGTCGGCGCCTTCGTCGAGTCCTACACCGAGCTGCTGCGCGCGGGCTCGGGGCTCAACCTCCGGCTCATCACCGCCCAGCACACCGACCCCGGCGACGTCCGCGTCAGCGCCGACCTGCGCCGCTACCAGGCCCACGGCATCGCCTGGCTCGAAGCCGCGGCCGAGGGCGGCGCGGGCGTCATCCTCGCCGACGACATGGGCCTGGGCAAGACCCTCCAGTCCATCGGCCTGCTCGTGCGCCGCGCCGGATACGCCCCCCACCTCGTGGTGTGCCCCACCTCCCTGGTCGGCAACTGGCAGCGGGAGATCGCCCGCTTCGCCCCCCAGCTGACCGTCCACCTCCACCACGGGCCCCAGCGCACCAAGAGCGCCGTGCCGCTCCTGGACGCCGACGTCGTGGTCACCTCCTACTCGATAGCGCTGCGCGACGTCAAGCTCCTGCGCTCGATCGCCTTCGACACGATCGTCATCGACGAGGCCCAGGCCATCAAGAACCACCGGTCCCGCACCGCCGGCGCCGTCCGCGACCTCACCGGCCGCGTCCGCGTCGCCCTCACCGGCACGCCCGTGGAGAACCACCTCGCCGAGCTGTGGTCGATCTCCGAGTTCGTCAACCCCGGGCTCCTCGGCGGCCAGGCCGATTTCAAGCGCCGCTTCGCCGACCCCATCGAGATCGGCCGCGACCCCGTCTCCGCGGCGCTGCTGCGCGCCCGCATCGACCCGGTCGTCCTGCGCCGCTTGAAGGAGGAGGTCGCCGCCGACCTGCCGCCGAAGATCGAGTCCACCGTGGCCTGCACCATGACCGACGAGCAGGCCGGCCTCTACAAGGAGGCCATCCGCGAGGCGTTCGACGAGGGCCTGGGCGACGGCATCACCCGCCGCGGACGGGTCCTGAAGCTCCTGACCCGGCTCAAGCAGGTCTGCAACCACCCCGCCCAGGCCGTCGGCTCGGGCGGCGACGGCGACCTCGCCGAGCGCTCGGGCAAGCTCGACCGCGTCACCGAGATGCTCACCGAGGTCGTCGAGGAGGGCGCCAAGGCCCTCGTGTTCACCCAGTACCGGCAGATGGGCGAGCTGCTCTCCAGCCACCTGGCCGCCGAGCTGGGCGTGGCCGCGCCGTTCCTGCACGGCGGCCTCGACCAGGGCGCCCGCGACAAGCTCGTCGACGACTTCCAGACCGTCGAGGGCCCCGCGATCCTCCTCATCTCCCTGCGCGCGGGCGGCACCGGCCTCAACCTGACCGGCGCCTCCCACGTCGTCCACTACGACCGCTGGTGGAACCCGGCCGTGGAGGACCAGGCCACCGACCGGGCCCACCGCATCGGGCAGACCCAGACCGTGCACGTCCACAAGCTCGTCACCGCGGGCACCCTGGAGGAGCGCGTCGACGAGCTGCTGGCCCGCAAGCGGGCCATCGCCGAGGCCGTCGTGGGCTCGGGCGAGGACTGGCTCGGCGAACTCGACGACTCCCAACTGCGCAAGCTCATCGAACTCGACGAGGACGGAGTGCCGGCGTGAGCGACCCGTACGGCAAGACCTGGTGGGGCCGCAAATGGTGGCGCGCCCTGGAGACCATCGGCCTGAACTACCCCGACCAGCGCATCGTCAAGGGCCGCGCCCTGGCCGGGCACGGCGCCGTGGAGGACCTGCGCATCGACCCGGGCGTCGTCTCGGGCCGCGTGGCCGACGCCAACGGCGCCTTCGAGGCCGCGATCCGCATCCCCGTCTACGACGCCTCGACGTGGACCGAGGGCATGACGGCGCTGTCGCTCTCGCCCTCGGCGGTGGCGGGCCTGCTCGCCGGGCGGCTGCCCAAGCGCATCGACGACGTCCTGGCGGGCGCGGGCATGCGGCTGCTGCCCAAGAAGTACGTGGCCGAGCCGCACAACCGCATCACCACCTCGTGCGGCTGCGCCGACAACCGCGAGGTCTGCGCCCACATCATGGCCGTGTCGCTGGTGAGCGCGGCGAGGATGGACGACGACCCGTGGCTGGTGCTGCTGCTGCGCGGCGGTCCGACCGGCGACCTCGCCGGGCGCCTGCGCGCCGCCCGCGTCGCGAGCATGGACGCCGCCCAGCCCGTCGGCTGAGGCGCCGCCCCCTGCCCGGGGACGGCGCCGCGGTTCACGGGGCCGCGCCGGAGAGCCGCACCTCGATCCCCGGGCCGCCGCCGACCACCCGCACCTCCCGCAGGTCCGGCACGCGCGGCAGGCCCTCGGCCGCCGCGCCCGCGTAGGGGCCGACCACGACCGTCGCCGCCCCGCTCGCCCGACCGGCCAGCAGCCCCGCCTCGGCGTCCTCGAAGACCACCGACGCCCCGGGGGCGGCCCCCAGCGCCTCGGCCGCCTTCAGATAGCCCTCGGGCAGCGGCTTGCCCCGCACGACGTCGTCGGCCGAGACCAGCACCTTCGGCTGCGGCAGCCCGGCCGCGGCCAGGCGCCGCCGGGCCAGCTCCCCGGTCGCCGAGGTGACCACCGCCCACCGCGCGGGGTCCAGCGATCGCAGCAGCGCCGCGGCCCCGGCCACCTCCACGATGCCCTCGGTCCGGTCGATCTCCTCGGCTTCGATCCGCGCGGTCTCGGCGGCCACGTCCATGCCCGCGGGCGCGAACTCCTCGATGACCTCGACCGTGGGGCGGCCGTGCGAGACGGCCAGGATCGCCTCCGCGTCCAGGCCGGTCCGGGAGGCGAACCGCCGCCAGGCGTCCTCGACCGCCTCGCTGGAGTCGACCAGCGTCCCGTCCATGTCGAACAGCAGCGCCTCGGCGGGCAGCACCGTCACAGTGTCCATCAGCAACTCCCAGTCTTCCGGTCCGCTACGGTACCAACCCGAGTTGAACGGCGGCCGAACGTATTGCGGTTGCCCCCGCCGCGCCCGGCGCCTACGGTCGGACCATGCCGGGACTCATCGCGCCGACCGAACGCCTCGCCGACTCCTTCACCGCCGCCGTGGAGGAGTCCATCGCCGAAGGGCGCGGCGGCCCCGACGACCGCTCGCTCCTGGGCGACATGATCCGCGAGCACGTCCTCCCCGCGGCAGGGGGCCCGTGGCTCGCCGGCTACCTCGCCGAGGAGCGCCGCTGGACGACCGTGCCGCCCGCGGGCTTCGTCCCCATGACCATGCTGTGGTGGGCCGAGGGCGACGCCTACCTCGGCCGCATCTCCCTGCGCCACCGCCTCGACGAGCACCTGCGCGAGATCGGCGGCCACATCGGCTACGACATCCGCCCCAGCGCCCGCCGCCGGGGCCACGCCACCGCCATGCTCGCCGCCGCCCTGCCCCGCATGGCCGCGCTCGGCGTCGACCAGGCCCTCATCACCTGCGACTTCGACAACATCGGCTCCCGCAAGGTCATCGAGCGCAACGGCGGCGTCCTCGAAGACCGGCGGGGGAGGAAGCTCCGCTTCTGGGTGCCGACCGCGCCCGGCGCCGCAGGTCAGTCCCGAGCGTCGGGGCTGACCAGCCCCGTGTTGTAGGCGACGATGACCGCCTGCACGCGGTCGCGCGCCCCGACCTTCGCGAGGATGCGGCCCACGTGGGTCTTCACCGTCGACTCGGCCAGGTGGAACCGCTCGGCGATCTCCGTGTTGTTCCAGCCCCGGCCGATCGCGGTGAGCACCTCCAGCTCGCGCTCGGTCAGCGCCTCCAGCCGCACCGCGGCCCGCCCGTTCCCGGCCTCCCCCTCCACGGGGAACTGGTCGGCGAACCGGTCGAGCAGCCGCCGCGTCAGCTTCGGCGCCACCACCGCGTCGCCCGCGGCCACCACCCGGATGCCCGCGAGCAGCTCCTCGGGTTGGGCGTCCTTGACCAGGAAGCCGCTGGCCCCGGCCCGCAGCGCCGCGTAGGCGTACTCGTCGAGGTCGAACGTGGTCAGCACCAGCACCCGGCTGCGCCCGCCGGAGGCGATGATCCTCCGGGTCGCCTCGATCCCGTCCACGCCCGGCATGCGCACGTCCATGAGCACCACGTCCGGGCCCAGATCGGCGGCCTTGCGGACCGCGTCGGCGCCGTTGTCGGCCTCGCCGAGGACCGTCAGGTCCGGCTGGCTCTCCACCAGCATGCGAAAGCCCATCCGCTGCAAGGGGTGGTCATCGACGATGAGCAGTGTCGTCACGGCGTTCGGTCCTCACTCGGTCGGCCTGGCGGGCCGCGCGCCGGCCCTGGCGGGACCGCCCGCCGCGCTCAATCCGGCACGTCCCTGGGCAGCCACAGGGCCACTCGCCAGCCTCCGGCCGGCTGCGGCCCGGCTTCCATTGTGCCGCCGAAGGCCGAGGCCCGCTCGCGCAGGCCCAGCAGCCCCCGCGGGGTGCCGGTGTCGTCGACGAGCGTGCCGGTGTTGGCGACGGCGACGCCGATCCCGTCGTCACGGTAGTCCAGCGCCACCTGCGCCCGCTTGGGGCCCACCACGTGCTTGAACACGTTGGTCAATGCCTCCTGGACGGTCCGGTAGACCGTCAGCTGCTGGTTCTCCGACAGCTCCCAGGGCCTGCCGGTGATCTTGAACGTCACCGGCAGCCCGGCCTCGCGCACCCGCTCCACCAGCGCCCCCAGATCCGTCAGGCCCGGCTGCGGCGCCAGCTCGGCGGCCTCGCCGCCCTCCTCGGCCTGGAGCACCGACAGCACCCGGCGCAGCTCGCCCAGCGCCTGCCGGCTCGTCGCCCCGATCGCCGTCAGGGCCTCCTTCGCCCGCTCGGGCGCGGCCGCGGCCGCGTACGCGCCGCCGTCGGCCAGCGCGTTGATGACCGCCAGGTTGTGGCCGATGATGTCGTGCATCTCCCGCGCGATCCGCGCCCGCTCCTCCTGGACCGCCTCCCGGGCCGCGCCCTCGCGCACCGACTCCTGGTAGTTCCGGCGGGTCCGCACGAACAGCGCCACCACCAGGATGAACCCGAGGAAGAACGCCGTCTCGAAGAAGTACGCCATGAACTCCAGCACCGAATGGCTCCTGGAGTTCGCCGCGAAGTCGCCGATCGCCGGGGCGATGCCGATGAGCATGACCCACCACAGCAGCACCAGGCGCCGCCGCAGCACCACGTTGTACATCGCCAGCATGAACGCGAGCGCGCCCGACGAATCGGTGAGCATGGCGTCGGCGCCGGTGAGGTTGAGCGCTATGACCACCGCCGTGGGCGCCAGCTGGCTCAGCAGCACCGCGAACGGACGGCGCCGCCGCCACACCAGCGGCACCATGAACGCCGCGACGGTCGCCAGCTGCACCCACGGGTACCGCTGCGTCGTCGCGCTCACGACCGCCACCGGCACCAGGATGAACAGGGCGTACAGCAGGACCGGCGTCAGATCCCACAGCAGCGGATGCCGGGAGTCGAACTCCGACATCCGCTGCCACAGCCCCGGCTTGCGGGGAACGGTCACGGTTGGCGCCACGACGGCATTCTCACACGTCCCGCCGCTTGAGGAGCACGGCCGCGAGACCGAACGAGAGGACCGTCCACACGCCCATCCAGGCCCACGACTCGCCGAGCGAGAGCGTGGCCCACGACGGGTCGCTCATGGTGAGGGAGTTGACCACGTTGCCCGGCGTGTACGGCGCGATGTCGCGCACCCACTGCCACGGCAGCTCCATCATGAGCATCGGCAGCACCAGGATCACGCCGACGTAGAAGCTGATCGAACCGGCCGAGTTGCGCAGGATCGCGCCGATCGCCAGCCCGAGCAGCCCCAGGTAGAGCGTCGTGGCCACATAGCCCGAGAGGATGCGGAACACGCCCGGGTCCGACAGGGCGAGCCCGCCGTACTCGGTGTCCGCCAGGATCGCTTGCGTGGCGTAGAACGTCGCCAGGACCAGCAGGGAGTAGACCCCGAGCACGATCCCGCCGAAGGCGCCGGTCTTGGCCCACAGCACGCCCGTCCGCCGCGGCGCCGCCGACATGGTCGAGCGGATCGAACCGGTCGTGTACTCGCCGGTGATGAACAGCGCCCCGAGCACGGCGATGAACACCGAGGCGAGCGCGAACCCGAAGAAGACGTCCAAGGCGCTCAACGGGTCCACGGGCGCCGCGGGCGCGCCCTCGGCCCCGGGGGCCGTGCCGTCCGCGGCCGGCGCGGTGGCGTTCGCGAAGTCGAAGGCGACCGCCACGGCGATCCCGGCCCCGAACAGGGCCGCGCAGACCATGACGATCCAGCTGGAGCGCAGCGACCAGAACTTGGTCCACTCCGATCGCAGCAGCCCGGCGCGGCTGAGTCGGAACTGCTGCGGCGGCGAGTAGGCCGCCGGGTTCTCGGCGAGCATCGTGGCGCTCATTACGCTGCCACCCCTTCCTTGGTCTGCTGGTATTCGACGACGTCGGCGGTGAGCTCCATGAACACGTCCTCAAGGGAGGCGCGCACGGTGTGCAGCTCGTGCAGGACGATCCCGTGCGCCGCCGCAGTGGTGCCGATGACGGCGGCCTCGGCGCCCTGGACCTCCAGGACGCCCGACTGCGGGCTGGCGATGGTGACGCCCGGCCCCTGGAGGCGCTCGGCGAGCGCCGCCGCGTCGGGGGAGACGACCTTGACCTTCCCGCCGCCGCGCCCGTTGACGAACGCGTCGACGGTGGTGTCGGCCAGCAGCCGGCCCTGGCCGATGACGACGAGGTGGTCGGCGGTCTGGGACAGCTCGCTCATCAGGTGCGAGGAGAGGAACACCGTCCGGCCCTCGGCGGCCAGGCGCTTGAGCAGCTCGCGGATCCAGCGGACCCCGTCGGGGTCGAGGCCGTTGACCGGCTCGTCGAGGATGAGCACGGCCGGGTCGCCGAGGAGGGCGACGGCGATGCCCAGCCGCTGGCCCATGCCGAGGCTGAACCCGCCGACGCGCTTGCCCGCCACGTCGGACAGGCCCACGGTGTCGATGACCTCGGTGACGCGGCTCTTGGGGATCGCGTGCGTGTGGGCGAGCGCGAGCAGGTGCTTGTAGGCGCTGCGCCCGGCGTGCACCGACTTGGCCTCCAGCAGCGCGCCGACCTCGGTCATCGGGGAGCGGAACTGCGCGTAGTGCTTGCCGTTGACGCGGACGGTGCCGGAGGTGGGGGCGTCGAGTCCGACGATGGCGCGCATCGTGGTGGACTTGCCCGAGCCGTTGGGGCCGAGGAAACCGGTCACGACGCCGGGCCTGACGGTGAAGGTGAGGTCGTCCACGGCGGTCTTCTTGCCGTAGCGCTTGGTGAGGTGCTCGATTTCGATCATGCCCACGACGCTACGGCCGGGCCGGGGCCGGCGCATCGGGCTCGGGCCTGAACCCGCCGCCCCGCACCGGTACCCCGGTACTACGACCGGCGTGCTCGTCGCGGCCCGTGCCCCGGCCGTGACACGGCGGCTCCGGCGGCCCGGCCTCACTTCGCTTCGGCGTAGCTGTCGATGACCTTGGGGCGCAGCGGTATCCGCACCGGCATATCGCCGAACAGCGTCCGCGTGGCCGCCGCCGCTGCCGCCTCGACCGCCGCGCACACCGCCGGGGCGCGCTCGGCCGGGCAGTGGACCATGACCTCGTCGTGCAGGTAGAACACCAGCTCGCCCAGGCCCTCCTCGTGGAGGCGCCGCCGCAGCAGCGCCAGCAGCACCAGCGCCCACTCGGCGGCCGTGCCCTGCACGATGAAGTTGCGGGTGAACCGGCCGCGCCTGGTCGCGGCCTGCGTGCCCTTGTCCGAGTTGAGCGCCGACCACCACTTCGCGCTCGGCACGGGAGCGGTGCGGCCCAGCCAGGTGCGGACGGTGCCGCCCTTCTCGCCGGTGCGGGCGGCCCGCTCGACGCATCCGGCCGCCGCGGGGAAGCGCTCGCGCATGAGCGCCACCAGCGCGGCCGCGTCGCCCGCCGTGCCGCCGTACATCGCCGAGATGAGCGCGATCTTGGCCTTGGCGCGCTCGCCGCCCAGGTCGGGGGCGAGCGCGGTGTAGAGGTCGTCGGCGGCCGTGGCGGCGATCATCGCCGCGTCGCCGCTGATGGCCGCGAGCAGGCGCGGCTCCAACTGCGCGGCGTCGGCCGCCACCAGCTTCCAGCCCGGTTCGGCGCGGATCGCCTCCCTGACGGCGTGGGGGAGTTGCAGCGCCCCGCCGCCGTCGGTCGCCCACCGGCCGGTGTCGGCCCCGCCGACGGTGTAGACCGGCCGGAGCCGCGCCCCCGCGGGCCCGCCGCCCGAATCCGGGTGAGCACTGATCCATTTGTCGGCCCAGTTCCAGCCGAAGGCCGTCCACACCCTGGCGTGCTCGCGGTAGACCCGCAGCGCCTCGACCGCCGGGTGGTCGACCGAGGCCAGCTCCCAGTGGTGCGTGTTCTTCACGTCCACGCCCGCCGCATGGAACGCGGCGAGGACCTGCTTGGTCGAGTCCGGGTTGAGCTGGTGCCCGAACGCCTCGGTCACCTTGTCCGCCAACGCCTGCACCTTGCGCGGCCGCATGCCCTTCGTCGGCCGCGGCCCCAGCAGCTCGCGCAGCAGCCGGTCGTGCACCGCCAGGTCGAACGGGACGCCGGTCCGGCTCATCTCGACGGCCGCCAGGCCCCCGGCGGACTCGGCGGCGAGCAGCATCCCCAGCCCGCCGGCCCCGGCCGCGCGCCTCCGGCGCCCCTGATCGAGCCAGGCGGCCTGGAGCCGCGTCAGCAGCGCCGGTCCGTCGACCGGGGCGGGCTCCTTCTCGAACAGCGTGCCCGCGTCGGGGTCGGCCGCGACGACGTGCCGGGGCGGCTCGCGCCCCTCCGCCCGCGCGAGGATGCGCTCCGACAGCCGCAGGTCCCGGCACCGGCCCAGCCGCGCCCCGGCCGCCAGCAGCGGCGGGTAGTCCCGCGCGACGTCCTCCAGGACCCAGCGCGGGGCGGCCTCGGCCTCCATGCGGGCCACGGCCGCCGCCAGATCCGCGTGACGCGTCGCCTCGCCGCCGGGCAGCGGCATCGTCCACCCCTCCCCGCCCCTCCCGGGCACTATCGCGACCGTCACCCTCCAAGCCAAGCACGGGGGTCCGACAGAGCGGCCCGGACCCGCGAACGTGTCGCATACCACTGAAGACGGCCGACCTCGCCGCCTGAGCAGCGGAAACGGCCTGTCCGAGAACCGGATACATCACCCGATCGGCGTCCTGACACCCCGTTTCGGCCGCCCTTCGGATAGGGGCGCACATACTTCCGGCGCCCAGGGGTAACCGTCCGGCATGGAATTCATTCTGTGGATACTGGCGGTCATCCTGGTCGCCTACGGCGTGTACGTGATCTTCCGCGGCCGAGTGATGATGGGCATCCTGTTCATCATCGTGGGGCTGCTCGTCGGACCGGGCGGCGTCAGCCTCTTCACATAGGACGCGGCCCGGCGCCCACCTCGTCGCGCCGCACCGGAGCGATGCGGACGCCCGAGGACGGCGCCGGGCCGGTACCGCGCCCGAGCCGGCCGCTCAGGCCGACTCGCGCACCACCAGCTCGGTGGGGAGGATGGTCGAGGACTCGACCTCCTCGCCGCCGAGCAGCCGCAGCATGTGGCGGGCCAGCGTCCGGCCGATCTCGGTGATCGGCTGGCGCACCGTCGTCAGCGGCGGTTCGCAGTAGGAGGCCAGCGCGATGTCGTCGAAGCCGATCACCGCCACGTCCTCGGGCACCCTGCGGCCCGCCTCCCGCAGCGCCGTCAGCGCCCCGTGCGCCATGAGGTCCGAGGCGACGAACACCGCGTCCAGGTCCGGTTCGTCGGCGAGCAGCTGCCGCATCGCCTCCACCCCCGACTGCGTGGTGAAGTCGCCGATCGCCATGATCGCGCGCCTGCCGCCCTCGGCCAGCGCCCGCCGGTAGCCCTCCAGCCGGGCCCGCCCGGCGGACATGTCCTGCGGCCCGGTGATGGTCGCGATCCTGGTGCGCCCCTGCGCGATCAGATGCTCTATGGCGGACCTGACGCCCCCGATGTGGTCGACGTCGATGCACGGCGCCGACGAGTGCGGCAGCGACCCGTTGCACACCACCGGCACCCCGCGCCTGAGCATGAGCTCGGGCAGCGGGTCGGCGTCGTGCAGCGAGGCGAACATGACCCCGTCGACGTGCCCGCCGATCGCGTAGCGCTCCACGCGGTCGCGGCCCTCGTTCGAACCGGTCGTCATGAGCACCAGGAGTTTCCCGGCGGCGTCCAGCTCCGTGGCCACGCCGCGGATGACGCTGGGGAAGAACTGGTCGTCGGAGAACACCCGCGTCGGCGACTCGGGCACGATGAGCGCGATCGAATCGGTCCGGTGCGTCACCAGGCTCCGGGCGGCGGCGTGGGGCACGTAGCCCATCTCCGCCGCGGCCGCCTCGACCGCCTTGCGCAGCGGCTCGGCGACGCTCGTCTGCCCGTTGACGACCCTGGAGACCGTCGCGCGCGAGACGCCCGCCCGCTCGGCGACCTCCTCGAGCGTGGGGCGCCGCTCGCGATGCCCCATATGCCCGACGAGGTCGCGTTCGCGAGACGCGAATTCGTCCGGACCCGGTTCCGTCTGTCGCATTGCTCCGCCTTCCGCTTCAGCCCTTGACCGCACCTTGCATGATTCCGCTGATCATGTACCTGCCCAGCAGCGCGAACACCGCCAGCAGTGGAAGCGTAGCCAGCATCGTCCCGGTCAGCACCAGCGACTGGTCGGTGACGTAGCCGCCGGCCAGGGTCGACAGGGCCACCTGCACGGTGTAGTTCTCGGGGCTGGACAGGACGATCAGCGGCCAGAAGTAGTCGTTCCAGGCGTTCAGGAACGTCAGCACGCCGAGCACCACCGCGGCCGGCCGGGCCGCGGGCAGCACCACCTGCCAGAAGATCCGGAACGTCGAGGCCCCGTCCACGCGGGCGGCCTCGATGAGCTCGCCGGGCAGCGCCCCGCGCAGGTACTGGGTCATGAAGAACACCCCGAAGGCGTTGACCAGGCCCGGCGCGATCACCGCCCACAGCGTGTCGGTCCATTGCAGGTCGATCATGAGCATGTATAGCGGGATGACGCCCAGCTGCACCGGCACCATCATCGTCGCGATCACCGCCACCAGGAGGACCTTGGCCGCCTTGAACTCGAGCTTCGCGAAGGCGAACCCGGCCAGCGTGGAGAAGAACACCACCGAGGCGGTGACGGTGAGGCTGACGATTGCGGAGTTGATCAGGGCCGCGTCGAACGGGACGGTCGTGAACACCCGCTCGACGTTCGCGACCAGGTTCGCCCCCGGCAGCACCGGCGGCGGGATCTGGCCGAGCGCGGAGTTGTCGCGGGAGGCCACCACGACGCTGTAGTACAGCGGGAACCCCGAGAAGAACAGGACCGCCACCAGCGTCAGGTACGCCAGCCGTCCCGGCCGGTTCCGCATGAGCCGCAGGTAGGCGCGCCGCTTCCGGGCGCTGACCGCGGCCGGGGGCCGCCGGTCGGACGGCCCGGCGGCGGTCGGGCGGTCGGCGGTGGGCGCGGTGGTCACGAGTCGCTCCTGATGCGTCGGATGAACAGGTAGTTGAGCAGCGCGACGAGCACGATGACGGCGAACATCGTCCAGGCCACCGCCGAGGCGTAGCCGAACTCGAAGCCCCGGTTGAACGCGTGCTCGTACAGGTACAGCGTCAGCGTCTGGAACTGCCGCGAGGCGCCGCCGGTGACGCCGTTGGGCCCGGCCCCGCCGAACAGCTGCGGTTCGGCGAAGATCTGGAGCCCGTAGATCGTCGAGACGATCACCGTGAACACGATCGTGGGGCGGATCATCGGCACGGTGATGCGGAACAGCTGCTGGAGCCGCGAGGCCCCGTCCAGCAGCGCCGCCTCGTAGACGTCCCGGGGCACGGCCTGCATGGCCGCCAGGTAGATGAGCGTGTTGTACCCGGTCCACTTCCACGCCACCATGACCGCGATCGCCGCATGGGACGACGCCTTCCCGGTCTGCCAGTCGATCCTCCCGGCGCCCAGGGACTCCAGGACCCAGTTGATGAGCCCGAAGTCGCGGCCGAACAGCTGGCTGAAGATGACCGCGACGGCCACCACGGAGGCCACGTTCGGCAGGAGCATGCCCATGCGGAAGAACGTCTGCCCGCGCAGCCGCATGGTCAGCAGGTGCGCCAGCAGCAGCGCCGCCAGCAGCTGCGGCACCGTCGACAGCGCCAGGATCGAGACGGTGTTGGCCAGCGCGTTCCAGAAGTACGGGTCGGTCAGCAGCGCCGTGTAGTTGTCGAGGCCGACGAAGACCTGCTCGTCGGACAGCAGGCTCCAGTCGTGCACCGACACCCACGCGGTGAACGCGAGCGGGAACAGCCCGAAGGCCGCGAACAGCACGAAGAACGGTGCGATGTAGAGGAACGGGGAGGCTTTGACGTCGAGGCGGTACAGGCGGTCGCGCCAGGGCCCGGACGGCGAGGGCCGTCCGGGCGCCGCTGCTCGACCGGTCGCCTCAGGGGGCTCGGTGGCGATGGCCATGGGGTCGCTTTCAATGTCGTCGTACAGGGGCGGGGGAGGGGGCGGCCCCGGACTGCGGAGACGGGGCCGCCCCTGCACTAGAACGATTCGAGGTCGCTCATGACCTGCGACCACGCCTCGTCGGGCGACTGGCTGCCCTCTTCGATGCGGCCCAGTCCCTGGCCGAGCGTGGCGAGCACGTCGCCCTGGAGCGGCCCCTGGTACTGCGGCTGGACGGCCTGGGCCGCGGCGGTGAAGATCGCGCCGACGGGCGCGTCGTTGAAGTAGGGCTTGGTCAGGCCCGTCAGCGCCGGGTCCTCGTACAGCTCGGGCGTGGACGGGAAGTTCCCGGTCTGCTCGAAGACCTTGAACTGCTGCTCGGGCGCGGTGAGCCACTCGATGAGCGCGTAGGCCTCCTCGGCGTGCTCGCCCTGGGCGGGCAGCACCAGGTGCGAGCCGCCCATGTTCCCGGCCCCGCCGGGCACGGAGGCGACGTCCCACAGCCCGGCCGCGTCGGGCGCGTTGGTCTCGATGTAGCTGGTCATCCACGCCGGGCAGATGATGGTCGCGAAGGTGCCCTCGCTGAAGCTGGCGTTCCACTCCGGCGTCCACGCCTCCAGGCCGTTGGACATGCCCGCCTCGATGGCCTCGACGGTCAGGTCCCACGCCTCGCCGACGGCCGGGTTGGACTCGACGACGATGTTGTCGTCGCGGTCGTAGACGCCCTGCTCGGCCTGCTCGACCATGGCGCGGAACATGTTGCCCGAGGACTCGAAGTAGTACGAGCCGCCGGTGGCCTCCAGATACTGGTGGCCGACGTCGACGTAGTCGCGCCAGGATTCGGCCCACAGCGCCGAGACCTCGTCGCGCTCGACCGGCAGCCCGGCGGCCTCGAACAGGTCCTTGCGGTAGCACATGGCCATGCCGCCGACGTCGGTGCCGAGGCCGATGAGGGTCTCGCCGTCGGCCGAGAGCGCCTGCTGCCACTTCCAGTCGAGCCACTGGCCCTCGAGCTCGTCGGCGCCGAGGTCGAAGAGGTCGTGGAACCGCTCGGGGGAGGGGGTGTACTGGCTGATGTAGCCGACCTCGACCGCTTCGATGTCGGCCGCGCCCGATCCGGTGGCCAGGTGGGTGGTGAGGTTGGTGTGGTGGTCGGCGAACTCGCTGATGCGCTCCTCGATCGTGATGTCGGGGTTGGCCTCCATGTACTCCTCGTACAGCGGGCCGAAGCCGAAGTCGCCGAACAGGCCCACGGTGAGGGTGACCGTGCCGTCGTCGTCCGAGGAGCAGGCGGCGCCGGCGGCCGCCAGGACCGCGGCCGTGCCCGCCGCGAGGGCGGTCCGGAAGGGCTTGCGTGTCATATCGCGTTGTTTCCTTGTCGTTCTGCGGATGAGGGATCGGGCTCCCGCGCCGGACCGGGTCGGGGGCGCGGGAGCCGTGGGGAGGGGCGCCGCCTAGTGGCGGAAGTGGAACCAGTTGACGTTGACGAAGTCGTTCGGCTGGCCGCTGGTGAAGGTCAGGTAGACGTCGTGGACGCCGGTGACCGGGGAGACGTTGGCGGGCACGGTGGTCCACTGCTGCCAGCCCCCGGTGTTCGCGATCGCGAAGCTGCCGATCGGCGCGGAGTTCCGGTCGTCGATGCGCACCTCGACCAGGCCGCTGACGCCCGCCCCCGCGCCCGAGGCCACCCGGCCCACGAAGTCGAGCGGCGCCTGCGATCCGAAGTCGACGTCGTCGAAGCGGAGCCAGTCGCCGTCGCCGACCTGGGCGACGTTCTGGCCGCCGCCGCCGTCCGCGGTGGCCTCGGTGGCGGTGCCGCTCTGGGCGTCGAACGCCTCGGCCTGGATGGGGCTGTAGGCGTCGTGGCCGTCACCGGGCGGGTCGGTCGGCTCGGGGTCGGTCGGGTCGGGGCCGGGACCGGAGCCGCCGCCGCTGGTGTAGACCCGGACGTAGTCGACCAGGAGGCTGTGGCCGGGCTGGGTGCCCGCGACGGGGGTGGCATGGCCGGCCACGCCGTCGGGGAAGGCCCCGCCCATGGCGAGGTTGAGCAGGATGAAGTAGCCGGCGTGCGAGGTCATCTGCGACCACGTGTCGGCCGGGAGGCTCGCCTCGCTGATCGAGTGGAACAGCTGCCCGTCGGCGTACCACCGCAGTTCGCCGGTCGGACCGGAGTCGTCCCATTCGAACGCGTAGGTGTGGAAGCCGTCGTGGCAGCTGCCGCCGCACTCGGTGGTGCCGCCGATGCCGTTGTGCTCGTTGCACGGCCCGCCGGGGGCGACGCCGCAGTGGAGCACGGCGTGGACGGTGCCCTGGCCGTTGACGTTCTCCATGATGTCGTACTCGCCGATGCCCGGCCAGTTCCAGTACTCGCCGCGGTAGGGCGAGCCCAGGGCCCAGAACGCGGGCCAGTAGCCGAGCGCGGCCTCGCCGGTGACCTGCGGCAGCTGGAGGCGGCCCTCGATGCGGAGCGCGCCGTTCTCGGGGGCGCGGAAGTCGCTGCGGTGGGTCTCGATGCGCGCCGAGGTCCAGTTGCCCGCGCCGTCGCGCAGCGCGGTGATCTCGAGGTTGCCGTTGCCGTCGAGGGCGACGTTCGCGGGGTCGTCGGTGTGGTAGGCGATCTCGCCGGTGCCCCAGTTGGCGGGGCCGCCGGGGTAGGAGTGCCCGATGTTGAACTGCCAGTTGTCCGAGGAGGGCAGCTGCCCCGCGGCGCCGTCGAACTCGTCGGACCAGATGAGGTTCCAGTCCTGGGCGGCGGCGGGCCCGTCGGCGGGGTCGGCTCCCGCCGTGGCGGCGGCGACGCCCGCGGTGAGGGCCACGGCGAGCGCCGCGGCGAGGGAGGCGGCGAGGCGCTTGGTCCTGCGCCGCCGCCTGGAGGGATGGGGATCGGAGGTCTGCACGTCGGTCATGACGACTCCTTTGCCGGGTAGTCGAGAAACCGCTCTCTAAGGAAAAACCGTGTTCAATCGTTCTCTGAGAGAGCGCTCTCTGATTGGGCTTCGCCCCCGTTTCTACCCAATGAATCAACGCATGTCAATGAGCCGTGACCGAAACGTTACCTTCCGGTCCTATGAGGAAAGCGTGATCACCCTTGCGGCCCTTGGCTTTTCGCGAGCCGCCGACCGGGTTCGACGGTCGCGCTCCCACGGCGGCTCACCGCCCGGCCCCGTCCGCCTCGGCCTCGCCGTGCCCGCGCGTGCGCTCGCGCAGGTCCTCGATGCGGGCACGCCGCTCCGCGCTCAGCCGTTCGAGCCGCTCCCGGCGTTCGCGCACCGCCTCGGGCGACTCGGTCCCGCCCAGCATCCGCCGCTCCACCCACGCCACGTGCTCGGCGTGGGAGGCGGCGTTGATCGCCCGCACGTCCTGATAGGCGCCGCGCAGCGACTCCATGCGGCGCAGCGCGTCATGGCACTGGGCCAGCAGCAGCTCGATGTCCGCCCGCTCGGCCGCGTCGGCGTCCGGCCGCCGCGCCTCCAGCCAGGCGATGCCCTCGCGGAGCTTCTCGCGCGCCTGCAGATTGTGCAGGACCAGGTCCTCGACGAGCCGGTCGGTCAGTTCGAGGAAGCGCAGATGCGGATCGGGGCGGTCGTCGATGCCCATCGGGCCGTCCTTCCGAGTCGAGGAAGTGCCTGCTCCTCCACCATACGGGCGGGCGTTCGGTATGCTTCACCGCGCGCCCGCCCTCCCCCTGAGAACACGAGGCCACGTGGAACCCATCGAGACCCTCATCGACCGCCTGACGCAGACGCAGCAGGCCCCGCCGGTCGGCGTCATGCTCGCCTGCCTGGCGGCGGCGGCCGCGATGGTCCTCTACGCCCCGGTGTGGCGCTGGACCCGCGGCCTGGTCACCATCGCCCACGAGGGCGGCCACGCGCTCATGGCGGTGCTCATGCGCCGCCGCCTCACCGGCATCCGCCTCCACGCCGACACCTCGGGGCTCACCTTCTCCCGCGGCAAACCCACCGGCTTCGGCGCCGCCATGACGCTGCTGGCCGGGTACATCGCCCCCGCCGCGCTCGGCCTGGGCGCCGCGGCGCTCACCGGCGCGGGCCGCATCGTCGCGCTGCTGTGGATCACCCTGGTGCTCCTGGCGGTCATGCTCGCGTTCATCCGCAACTGGTACGGCGCCCTGGCGCTCCTCGCCGTCGGCGCGGGCGTCTTCGCGGCCACCTGGTACGGCAACGCGATCGTCCAGACCGTCGCCGCCTACCTGGGCTCGTGGCTGCTGCTGCTCGGCTCGGTCAAGCCGGTGCTGGAGCTGGGCGCGCGGCGCCGCCGCCGGGAGCGGGGCCGGGGCGGCGCCTCGGACGCCGACCAGCTCGCCGGGATCACCCCGCTGCCGGCCGGCGCGTGGGTCGTCGCCTTCGCGCTGGTCACGATCGCCGCCGCCCTGTGGGGCACCTGGATGCTCCTGCCGATGGAGGACCTGCCGCTCTAGACCTTGCGGCGCCGCTTCGGCATCCGGCTCGGCTCGGCCGCCAGCGGGTCCTCGGGCCAGTCGTGCTTGGGGTAGCGCCCCCGCATCTCCTTGCGGACCTCCCGGTAGGGGCCCGCCCAGAACGAGGCCAGGTCGCCGGTGACGGCCAGCGGCCGGCCGGCCGGGCTGAGCAGGTGCACCACCACCGGCGCGCCGGCCACCTCCGGGACCGCCGAGGAGCCGAGCATCTCCTGGAGCCTGACCTCGAGCACGACGCCGTCGGGCCCGTACCCGAGCCGGACCTTCCGGCCGCTGGGCACCTCGACCGCGTCGGGCGCGACCCGGTCGATGTCCTCCTGCCACGGCAGCAGGCCGCGCAGCGCCGCGGCCACGTCGATGCGCTCGAGGTCGCCGCGGTCCGCGCTTTGCGACAGCCACGGCTCCAGCCACGTCAGGTCGCGGTTCAGCGCCGCGTCGCCGACATCGGGCCACGGGTCCCCGAGCCGCTCGCGGCACCACGCCATCCGCGCGCGCAGCCGCCTCGCCGCCTCGGTCCAGCGCAGCAGCGAGGTCCCCTCGCGGTGCATCCGGTCGACGAAGGCGCGGCGCATGAGCTCGGGGTCGGGGTCGTCGATCGGCCGCGAGGAGAGGACGATCGCCCCCAGCCGCACGGTCCGCATCGCCGAGGGGGCCCCCGAGACCCAGTCGACGACTTCGTCGGTCTCGGTCGCGCCCACCAGTTCGCAGGCCAGCTCCCCGTCGATCGGCACGGCCGCGCGGATGGTCGCCGCGGCGCGCCCCGGCGACCGGTCGGCGTCGGCGATGGCGAGCCACTCGCTGCCCGCCAGCGCCGAGCCCTCGGCGGCCACCGCCCCGGTCCCGGCGACGGTCAGCCATTGGGCGCCGCTGCGTTTCGCCACGCGCTCGGGGAACGCCAGCGCCACGATCGTCGCGGCGGCCTCGTCGTCGCTCACCGGCCGGTCGGCCTCGGGCGCGCCGGCGGCCAGGCGGCGCACCTCGCCGAGCCACTGGCGGTCCCGCCGCGAGCGCAGCCGCCGCCATTCGGCGAGTAGGTCACCGCCCCGCCCGCGCCCGTCGAGCCCCAGCAGCGCGGTCACCTCGGCCGCCTTGTCGGTGCCGACGCGCTCGGCGCCGTCGATGAGCGCCCTCGCCAGGCGCGGGTGCAGTCCGACCTTCGCCAGGGCCCGGCCCCGGTCGGTCGCGGCGCCGTCCTCGTCGACGGCCCCGAGCGACCGCAGGGTCGCCGCCGCCGCCCGCAGCGCTCCGGCCGCGGGCCGGGCGGGCAGCGCCAAGTCCGCGACCGGCGTGCCCCAGCACGCGGCCTGGAGCGCGAAGGCGGTCAGGTCCGAGGTGTCGACGTCGGGCGCGGGCTGGGCCGGGCGCCTGGCGTGCTCGGCCTCGCTCCAGCACCGCCACACCGCGCCGGGGGCTTCGCGTCCGGCGCGTCCGGCCCGCTGGTCGCAGGAGGCGCGCGAGGCGGCCACCGTGGTCAGGCCCGGCAGGCCGCGGGCGTGGTCGACGACCGGGCGCCGCGCCAGTCCGGCGTCGACGACGATCCGCACGCCCGGCACGGTCAGGCTCGACTCGGCGATGTCGGTGGACAGGACCACGCGCTGCCGCGCGCCGGGGCGGAGCGCGGCGTCCTGCGCGGCCGACGACACCGACCCGTGCAACTGATGTATATCGGCATCGAGGTAATCGAGGTGTGCGGCGACGCGCCGGATCTCACCGGCGCCGGGCAGGAAGCACAGCAGGTCGCCCTCGTCGGCGGCCAGCGCCCGCTCGACCACGTGCGACACGTGCGCCAGGAACCGCGGGTCGACCCGCAGCCCGTCCGGCGCCCGCACCTGCTCCCGCGGCGGCGCCCAGTGCATCGCGACCGGGTGGCGCATCGGCTCGGACGCCACGACCGGCGCCGGGCCGGCGCCGTCCCCGAGCAGATCGGTCCACAGCGCCGTGTCCGCGGTCGCCGAGGCGGCCACCAGCGCCAGCTCGGGGCGCAGCACCTGCCGCGTCTCGATGAGGAAGGCGCAGGCGGTGTCGGTCTCCAAGTGCCGCTCGTGGCATTCGTCGAGCACGACCGCGTCGACGCCGGGCAGCTCGGGGTCGGCCAGGAGCCGGTTGAGCAGCACCCCGGTGGTCACGACCTCGACGCGCGTCCGCGCCGAGCGGCGCGACTCGCCCCGGATGCGGTAGCCCACGCGCTCGCCGACCCGCTCGCCGAGGATCGCGGCCATGCGGTTCGCGGCCGCCCGCGTCGCCAGGCGACGCGGCTCGGCCACGAGCACCCGCCGCTGCCGCGCGCCGTCGTCGAGCAGCCCGGCGAGCGCCAGCGGCGCCAGCGTGGTCTTGCCCGTGCCCGGGGGAGCGGCGAGCACCGCCGTCCCGGTGCGCGCGACGGCGCGCAGCAGCTCGGGGAGGGCGGAGCGGATCGGCAGTTCGGGAAGGACCGGCATGGCGCCCATTGTCGCCCAGTCGCCCCGGGCGCCGTCCGCGGCGCCCGGGGGAGGCGCCTAGGCGCCGCAGCCGGTGCCGTCGTCCCAGAACTCCAGGCGGATGGTCTCCTCGTAGGAGTGGTCGCCGCCCGAGGGGTCCTGCGCGGTCACCACGCAGAAGCCCTGTTCGGGGGTCTCGCCCTCCTCCGGCTCCTGCGGGTCGGGGTCGATGTCGCCGAACCCGGCGTTCTGGAGCGAGCCGATCGCGTCGACGACGGGCGAGCCGACCACCTGGGGCACCTGGCCGGAGGTGGGCGCCTCCTGGGTGGTCTCGGTCGTCTCGCCGCCCGAGGGGGCTTCGTCGTCGTCCGAGGACTCCTCGTCGCGGTCGGTGTCCTCCTCGGCCGCCTCGTCGTCGGCTTCGGGGCTGCTGTCGCCCTCGGTCTCGGCCGCCTCGGTGACCGCCGGCCCCTCGGTGCCCTCGTTCGCGTCGGGCTGCTCGTCCTCGCCGCCCCACGGGATCAGCAGCACCAGCGCGATCACCAGGACCAGGACGCCGGCGGCCGTGACGGCGAGGGGGACGGCCTTGCTGCGCTTCGGCTCCTCGAAGTCGCGCGGCGGCGGCAGGTCGCGGCCGCGCGGGGGCGAGGAGAAGTCGTTCCGGTCCATCGCCTGCGTCATCGCCGGGTCGCTCGGCCGGCCCATCGCCTGGGTCATCGGCTGCGTCGCGCCCGGGCCCTGGCCCATCGCCTGCGTCACCGGCGCGGTCGGCTGCGGCGAGGGCGGGGCGAGAATCGCGGTGGTGCCCGGCCCGGGGCGGCCGGTGCGGCACGCCTGGGCGAGCTCGGCGGCCGAGCCGAACCGCTGGCGCGGGTCCTTGGCGAGGCAGCGCATCACGATCTGCGCCACCGGCTGGGGCACGTCCGGCGGCAGCGGGGCGGGCTGGCCGGTCATGTGCGCGGTGATGACCGCCGCGGGGTCGTTGCCCGGGAACGGGGGCCGCCCGGCCAGGCACTCGTAGGCGACGATGCCGAGCGAGTAGAGGTCGGTCGCGCCGCTCAGCTCGTGCCCGGCGAGCTGCTCGGGCGAGGCGTAGGAGAGGGTGCCCATGACCGTGCCGGTCTCGGTGAGCCCGGCCTGCCCCTTCGCCGAGGCGATGCCGAAGTCGACGATCTTGACCGCGCCGTCCTCGTTGACCAGCAGGTTCGCCGGTTTGATGTCCCGGTGGATGATGTGGGCCCGGTGGGCGACGTCGAGGGCCTCGGCGGCCGTGGCGACGATCTTGAGGGTCTCGTTCGGGGCGAGGCGGCCGCGCTGGTGGATCAGGTTCGCCAGGGACTGGCCCTGCACGAGCTCCATGATCAGGTAGGAGACGAGCCCTTCGGCGCTGTGCTCCTCGCCGTAGTCGTAGAGGGCGACGATCCCGGGGGACTGGAGGGCGGCCACGGCCTGCGCCTCCTGGTGGAACCTGGCGCGGAACCGGTCGTTGCCGGACAGTCCCGAGTGGAGGAGCTTGACGGCGACGGCGCGGTTGAGGCGCGTGTCGGTGCCGCGCCACACCTCGCCCATGCCGCCTGCGGCGATGCGGTCGTCAAGGCGGTATCGGCCCGCGATCAGTGTTCCGAGTTGCACCTCGGCCCTCTCTTCGCTTCGTGGGAAGGGTCAGGGCCGAGCTTAGTCGGGGCCGTCTCAGGCCCCGCCCTCCGGTTCGAGCGTCAGACTGATCGAATTGATGCAGTACCGGGCGTCGTCGGGGTTGTCCCAGCCCTCGCCGTAGAAGACGTGCCCCAGGTGCGAACCGCAGTTCGCGCAGCGCACCTCGGTGCGCTCCATGCCGAGACTGCGGTCCTGGAGCAGCTCGACGCGGTCCCCGGCCAGGGGCGTCCAGAAGGAGGGCCATCCGCAGCGGGAGTCGAACTTGGTGTCGGAGGCGAACAGCGCCGAGCCGCAGGCCCGGCACCGGTAGACGCCCGTGCGCTTCTCCTCGACGTACTCGCCGGTCCACGGCGCCTCGGTGCCGCCCTCGCGCAGCACCCGGTACTCCGCGTCGGTCAGCTTCCCGCGCCACTCGTCCTCGTTCATGCGCCCCTCGTCCATGCGCCGAGTGTAGGTCGCCGAGTGCCGGAGCGTCCGCTCCCCGGGACACTATGATGAGCCGAATGCGGTATCTCCTTGGCGATTACACCACCGAAGGCGGCCCCGGACTGGTCGTCGCCGGTCCCGACGGACTCGGCCGGGCGGCCCCGGTGGCGAACCCGTCATGGGTGGCGACGGGGGGACCGGACGGCGTGGTCTACGCGACGACCGAGACCGAGCCCGGCTTCGTGTCCGCCTGGCGGATCGGGGCGACCTTCACGCCCGAGGAGGTCGGGACGGCGCAGGCCACCGGCGGCGCCAACCCCTGCCACGCCGTCGTCCACCCCTCGGGGCGGTGGCTGCTGGTCGCCAACTACGGCAACGGCGAGGGCGGCGGCTCGGTGGCGGTGATGCCGATCGGCCCCGACGGCGCGCTCGACGCCCCCGACGACATCTACGGACTGGTCGGCGTCGGCCCCGACCCCGAGCGCCAGACCGGCCCCCACGCGCACCAGATCGTCTGCCGCGGGGACCGCGTCCTCGCCGTCGACCTCGGCTCGGACCGCGTCCACGCCTTCCACCTGGGCGAGGACGGCCGCTTGACGGCGGTCGCCTCCACGGCCCTGCCGCCCGGCTTCGGCCCGCGGCACCTGGCGTTCGTCGGCGACCGGGCCCTGCTGGCCGGGGAGCTGGCCAACGCCTGCGTCATCGGCGGGTTCGACCCGGTCGCGGCGACGTTCGACTTCGGCCCGCCGCTGCCGCTGCCGGGCACCGACACCGCCGACCTCGCGGCGCTCCCGGACATCGGCCTGCCCGAGGACGTCCCGCGCCCCTACCCGGGCGCGGTCGTGGCCGACGAGGAGCGCGGCCTGGTCTACGTCACCGTCCGCGGCACCGACCAGGTCGCCGTGGTCGACCCGGTCGCGGGGGCGCTGGTCCGCGCGGTCCCGGCCGGGGGCTCCTGGCCCCGGGACGCGGTGCTGCGCCCAGACGGGTCGCTCCTGGTGGCGTGCCAGTTCGGCGGGGTCGTCACCCGGGTCGACCCGACCGGCGAGCGCGAGCCCGAACGCGTCTGGGACTGCCCCGGCGTCTCGTGCGTGACACCTCTCACATAGCAAATTTGCGCTTGCTGCAAATTTTCCCGGAGTGAATCTTGTGAACGGCGGCAACGGCGGTTAGCGTTGCCCCATGACCGACCAGTCCGGGCTCCGTGAGCGCAAGAAGGCCGCCACCAAGGCGGCCCTCGGCCACGCCACCCTGCGACTGGCCATCGAGAAGGGCGACATCGACGCGGTCACCGCCGACGACATCGCCGCCGAGGCCGGGGTCTCCACCCGCACCTTCCACAACTACTTCCAGAACAAGGAAGCCGCGCTCCTCCACGACTTCAACGAGAAGAGCGCGAAGGCCATCGCCTCCGTCCGCGAACGCGTCCGCGAGCAGCCCGTCTGGGAGGCCCTGCGCGACGCCTGCATCGGCATAGGGGCCGAAGAGCACGCCGATCTCACCCTGCTGCAATGCAAAGAGCAGCTGATCCACCGCTCCCCGTCCCTCATGTCGCATCAGGCGACCCAGTTCCTCGAGTTCTTCAACGAGCTGCTCGGCGTCGTCGCGGAGGCCACCGGCAGCGACGAGCACGACATGTACCCGCAGCTGCTGCTCGGCGCGGCCATCATCGCCATGAAGGTCGCCCAGGAGCACTGGCTCGCCCACCCCGACGAGGCACCCCTCGCCGAGGTCATCGCCGACGCGTTCGCACGGTTCGAGTCCGGCATCGCCACACCCACAACCGCATAGCGACGACACCAGGAAACCCGCCGCCGAAGACGTCGGCGAAACACACCGCTCATCCGGCCCCGCCGCCACACCCGACACGGACGGGGCCGGACCACCGACCGTGAAACGGAGCACCCACCAGTGGCCACCTTCCTCTACCGTCTCGGCAGAGGCTCTTTCCGACTGCGATGGCTCGTCCTCGCCGTCTGGGTCCTCATAGTCGGCGGCGTCGCCGCCGCCGCGACCACACTCCAGCAGGAGACCAACCCCGAGTTCGTGCTTCCGGGCACCGAATCCCAAGAGGCCTTCGACCTGCTCGAAGAGCGATTCCCCGAGATGAGCGCCGACGGCGCCAGCGCCAGCGTCGTCTTCCAGGCCGAGGAGGGCGCGACCGTCCTCGACGAGGACAACGCGGCCGTCATCGAGTCGCTGGCCGCGACACTGGAGTCCTCGCCCCAGATCAAGAGCGTCACCAGCCCCTTCGCCGTCGACGCCGAGGGCAACCCCGTCGGCATGATCTCGCCCGAGGACCAGTCCATCGCGGTCATGCAGGTCGCCTACACCGACCCGGCGATGGAACTCGACGAGGCGACCGTCGAATACCTCGAGGACGCCATCGCCGATGCCGAGGGCCAGGGGCTGCGCCTCGAAGTCGGCGGCGACGTCCTCCAGGCCATCCCCGAGGTCGGCTCCACCGAGATCATCGGCATCGCCGTGGCCCTGCTGGTCCTCATCATCACCTTCGGCGCCCTGATCGCCGCGGGCCTGCCGATCGTCACCGCCGTCCTCGGCGTCGCGCTCACGACCAGCGCGATCGCCGCCGCCACCGCGTTCATGAACGTCAGCGAGTCGACCGGCATGCTCGCCACCATGATCGGCCTGGCCGTCGGCATCGACTACGCCCTGTTCATCCTCTCGCGCTACCGCAACGAGCTCGCCGTCCTCGGCGACGTCGAGAACAGGGCGACCCGCGCCGAGGCCATGGGCCGCGCCGTCGGCACCGCCGGCTCGGCGGTGTTCTTCGCCGGCCTCACCGTCATCGTCGCCCTGGTGGGCCTGTCGGTCGTCAACATCCCGTTCCTGACCGAGATGGCCGTCGCCGCCGCGATCACCGTCCTCATCGCCGTGATCATCGCCGTGACCCTGCTCCCGGCGTTCGCCGCGTTCGCGGGCAAGCGCGTCTTCACGCGCCGCCAGCGCGCCCGCATCGCCGAGGGCCGCCACGACGAGAAGCCCAGCGGCGGCCGCCGCTGGGGCGGCTTCATCACCCGCCACCCGGTCCTGGTCGGCCTGCTCGGCGTCGTCGGCCTCGGCGTCATCGCGATCCCCGCGAGCGACCTCGAGCTCGGCCTGCCCGACGCGGGCTCCTTCGGCGAGGAGACCACGCAGCGCCAGGCCTACGACCTGATCAGCGAGGGCTTCGGCGCCGGCTTCAACGGGCAGCTGCTCATCGTCGGCGACCTCGACGAGGGCGCCGACCCGATGGCCGCGGCCCAGCAGGTCACCGAGGACCTCGGCGGCCTCGACGGCATCGCCGTGGTCGGCCAGGCCGCGCCCAACCAGGACGGCGACACCGTCCTGGTGACCGTCATCCCCGAGACCGCCCCGGCCGACGAGGCGACCAACGAGCTCGTCCACGACATCCGCGACGCGCTCGCCCAGGACCCGGGCGCCGAATGGTCGGTCACCGGGGCGACGGCGATCAACATCGACATCTCCGACAGCCTCAACGACGCGCTCGTGCCGTACCTGCTCATCGTGGTCGGACTCGCGACGCTGATCCTGCTGCTGGTGTTCCGGTCGATCCTGGTCCCGGTCACGGCCACCCTCGGGTTCATGCTCAGCGTCTTCGCCGCCCTGGGCGCGCTCGTCGCCGTCTACCAGTGGGGCTGGGGCGCGGAGCTGATGAACGTCGAGCAGCCCGGCCCGATCATGTCGGTCATGCCGATCATCATGATCGGCCTGGTCTTCGGCCTCGCCATGGACTACCAGATCTTCCTGTTCACGCGCGTGCGCGAGGCCTACGTCCACGGCGCCGACCCCAAGGCCGCGATCCAGGAGGGCTACGCGCACTCCTCGCGCGTGGTCGTGGCCGCGGCGCTCATCATGATCAGCGTGTTCGCCGCGTTCATCTTCAGCGGCGAGTCGCTCATCGCCTCGATGGGCTTCGGCCTGGCCGCGGCGGTCGCCTTCGACGCCTTCGTGGTGCGGATGATGATCATCCCGGCGGTCATGTCCCTCCTGGGCCGCGCCGGCTGGTGGCTGCCCAAGTGGCTCGACCGCCTCCTGCCGAACGTCGACGTCGAGGGCGAGAAGTTGCAGCACCGCCTCGCCGAGACCGAGACGACGACCGGCGAGCGCGAGCTCGTCGGCACCCCCAAGTAGTGCCCGAGGGGGCGGGACCGCTCGGCGGCGGCCCCGCCCCCTCCCGCAACTGCATACGAGTCGAACATGACACTCACGCTCCCCGTCGTGGCCCTGCTGCTGGCCGCGCTCGTCATAGCCGACTTCTTCGTGCCCATGCTCCCCAGCGCCACCACGATCGCGGCGATCGCCGGCTTCCTCGTCGGCAACGCCGCGATGATCGCGGCTCTGGTCCTGTGCGCCGCCCTCGCCTCTTGGATCGGCGACGTCCTCGGCTACCGGGCGCTGCGGCTGACCCGGGCCCGGTGGCGCCGCCCGTTCTTCGGATCGGCGAAGGTCGCCGCCCTGGAGGCCCGCTTCCGGGAGACGCTGCTGCGCCGCCCCGGGACGACCACCCTGGTCGCCCGCTTCCTCCCCGCGGGCAGGACCGCGCTCGCGTGGGCGGCCACGGCCGCCCCCGGCTACCGGCACGGCCGCATGGCGGCGCTGGCCGGGATCGTGTGGGCCTGCTACATCGTCGGCATGGGCCTGGCGATCGGGTGGATCTTCGGCCCGGGCCTGCTGTCGGTGGCCACGACGATCACCGCGGTCGCCGCGGGCGGCGTCGTCATGGGCTGGTGGTTCCGCGGCCGCGGGGCCGAACAGCCCGCACGGTGAAAGGGGCGGGACCGCCCGGTCCCGCCCCCGCCGGGGCAAGCGGACCGCGGGCGGCCGGGGGTTGATGCCGGGCACCGGCGTTGATAGCGTCTTCCACTGTGACTTCACCGCTTCGCGAGTTCGGCCCCCTCGAACCGACCCACTCCGGCTGGCAGGCCGCAGCGCTGGCGATCGGGAGGCCCGCCGTCGCGCTGGCGGCCCGCGGCCCCGAGGCCATGCCGGTGACGATGACGAACCACTCCCACGGCGAGAACTGGTTCGAGCTGCTCACCCGTCCCCTGTGGGGGCTCGCGGCCGCGCCGGACGCCGTTCCCGGCGAAGTGTGGGCCGCGCTCGCCGAGACGCTCGCCCGGGCGCTGGACCCCGACGACGCCTGGTACGTCGGCGAGGGGGAAGGGCAGCGCTGCGTCGAGGCCGCCGCCGTGGGCTGGGGGCTCGCACTCGCCCCTGAAAAGCTCTGGGAGCCGCTGGCGCCCAAGGCGAAGGACAAGGTCGCCGCCTGGCTCGCCAAGGCGCACACCGCGTCCGTGGCGGACACGAACTGGCACTACTTCCCGGTGTTCGCCGCCCACGGGCTCGACCGGATCGGGGTCGGGCGGGACCGGTCGGTGGCCGAGTCGCATCTGGAGCGCATCGGCGAGTTCCTGCTCGGCGACAGCGTCTTCGAGGACGGCCCAGGGGGCAGAGTCGATTATTACAACCCGTTCGCGTTCCATACCTATGCGCTGCTGCATTACCGGTGGTGCGGGGACGACCGGTACGTCGAGCCCGCCGCTCGGTTCGCGCGGCGGTTCGGGTCGTGGTTCGCCGCCGACGGCGCGGCCGTGCCTTATGGGCGGAGTCTGGGGTATCGGTTCGCGCAGGGGTCGCTGTGGGGGGCTTTGGCGGCGGCGGATGTGGCGGCGGTGCCGTGGGATGAGGCCGCCGGGTACGCCCGGCGTCATCTGGCGTGGTGGTGGGAGCGGCCGATCCTCGATCCGGAGGGGCGCTTG
>DASTYG010000039.1:0-107504 GCA_035765105.1 Glycomyces sp. | reverse complement strand
TGCAGTTCACGGGCGCGGCCCGATCGCGATCGCGGGGCGCACAGCGGCGGCCCGGGATCGCGGGGGCGGGCGCGGGTCAGCGCTCGCGCTCGGCCACTTCGGTGAACATGTCGCCGATCTGCTCGATCGCGCTCAGCTTCTCGCGCAGGCGCTCCTTGACCTCGTCGGGGGCCTGCTCCTTGCTGCAGCAGCGGTGGACGATCGTGCGCACCTCCTGCTCGATGCCGTACTCGGAGAGGCACGGCGAGCACTCGTCGAGGTGCGTCCGGATCACCGAGCGGCGGACGTCGGAGCATTCGCCGTCGATGTAGAGGTAGACCTCTTCGAGCACTTCGCGACAGTCGAGGTCGGGCTTCGCCGATTCGTGTGCGGTCACCGTTGTCCCTCCCGTGCGGTCGAGAGGCCGCGTTCCGCGGCGTAGGAGCTCAGCATCTGGCGCAGTTGGCGGCGGCCCCGGTGGAGCCGCGACATGACGGTCCCGATCGGGGTGCCCATGATCTCGGCGATCTCCTTGTAGGAGAAGCCTTCGACGTCGGCGAGGTAGACCGTCAGCCGGAAGTCCTCGCCGAGGCTCTGCAGCGCCTCTTTGACGTCGGAGTCGGGCAGGCGGTCGAGCGCCTCGGTCTCCGCGGAGCGCAGCCCGGTCGCGCTGTGCGACTCGGCGTCGGCGAGCTGCCAGTCGGTGATCTCGTCGGTGGGCGAGGTCTGCGGCTGGCGCTTCTTCTTCCGGTAGGAGTTGATGTACGTGTTGGTGAGGATCCGGTACAGCCAGGCCTTGAGGTTCGTCCCCTCGCGGAACTGGTGGAACTTCGAGTAGGCCTTGAGGTAGGTTTCCTGCACCAGGTCCTCGGCGTCGGCGGGGTTGCGCGTCATGCGCAGCGCGGCGCCGTAGAGCTGGTCGAGCAGGGGCATGGCGTCGCGCTCGAAGCGCTCGCGCCGTTCCTGCACGGTCTCATCGCCTGGCTCGGTCACCGTCTCCCTCTCGTCGGACATCGCGTCCGAGCCTACGGCAGCGGCATTGGAGGCGGAGGAGGAAACAGGAGCGGCAGTGACGTCGACGCCGTGCTCGGAGGCGGGGCGGCCCTCCGCGGCGGGGGTCCATTCGGGTCCACGCAGCAGTGCGGCCACGCGCTCGTCGTCGCTGAGCGAGTCGACGGTCTGCAGGCCACGGGACGGCTGGGGCCGAACAGTCATCATCATGCGGATGCTCTCCTTCCTGAGAGACTCGCATTCCACAACGCCGCGGCGCCCCGGTTCATTCCGCGAACGGCGGAATTCGGAGCGTAGCGGCCGCCACAGCCGCCCGGAGCGGGCCCCGGAGGCACGGTCTAGCACGGCCCGTGGGGCGCGAACGGGCTTATGTTCGGGAATAACCCGATTGATTCTATTATGTAGTCAATACATAACTTTGCGTGCTCTCAGTCGTTATCGTGTAGGGGCCCAGCAGGGCCCTACGCGACCGTTCATTCGGTGCGCGCTCTCCCAGTGCCTGCCCCGGGTCGGCGGTTCAGACACCACCGTCGACCCGGGGAGGTCAATCCTCCCAGGTCACGGACGCGAGAACCGCGGGCCGATCGCCGCGGACGCGGCCTTCCGCCGGGCCGCGCGGGCGCGGTCCACCGGGGCCGGACCGCTCGACGAGGCGGACCCCGGCGACGGCCGCCCGGCCGCGGACGCGAAAGCCGCGGCACTCGAGGGTGCGTGCCGCGGCCGGTCGTTCGTTCGGTCTTCCCGGCTAGGCCCCGACCGCGAGGGGGTTGATGTCCTTCCAAGCCTCGATCATCGCCCGGCGCTCGCGGGGGGCCGTGGCCCCCCAGATGCCGTGCCGGTCGCGCGCCTCGAGCGCCCGCACCAGGCACGGCGTCCTCACGGGGCACGAGGCGCACAGCTTGAGCGCGTCGTCGACGGGCTCGCGAGGCTCGGGGAACATGACGTCCGGATCGGCGTCGGCGCAGTTGCCCTGGGGCAACCAGTTGGCCGCGCTCATCCGGTAGTCACCTTCGATCTCGCTGCGATATTCGGCCGCGTCGAGCAACCGGGGGTCGGTTCGCGCTCGCGCCACCTCGTCAGGACGGATCCGCCGCATCTCTGCCTCCCTTTGCCTTCCACCGCCGACCTCCGAGGCCCGGAGGGAAATCACGCTTCGGCGGCGGCTTTTACACCAAAGAGCGACGCGCGGGGGTACAGATACCCCGCAACGAGGGTGATTGATTTCACAATCCAGGAAGGGCGGAAGGCCCCTCCGGGGCATCTACCGGACGAATCAGCTCCGGCCCGTTGTTGCCCGCGCGCCCCACCGCGCGGCCGACCTTCCGGATCTCGATCTCCTCGGCCAGGCCGGGATGCGGACCTGCCAGGAGTTCGGCCTCCTCGGCGTCCTCCTCCCCCAGCCAGGCCGCGAACCGCTCGGGCGGAAGGACGTACGGCATCCTGTCGTGCACGGCGGCGAACTCCTCGTTCAGCGCCGGACACGTCAGGACCGTGAAGCTCAGCATGTGCGTCTCGCCCTGCTTCCAGCTCTCCCACAGGCCCGCGAAGGCGATTCCGCCCGGACGGGTGAAGAAATACGGCTGCTTGCCGCCGCCGGGAAGCTTGCGCCACTCGTACCAGCCGTCGGCCGGGACCAGCGCCCGCCGCGCGGCGAACGGCCGCCGGTAGGCCTTCGAGGTGGACACGGTCTCGATGCGCGCGTTGAACATCCGGTTGCCGATCGACGGGTCCGAGGCCCACGGCGGCACCAGGCCCCAGCGCGCCATGTCCACGACCCGCCCGCCCGGAGCCCCGGCCTCGTCCGAGGGCTGCGCCCGGCCCCGGCTCTTGGAGCGCCGCACCACCGGCGCCGACACCGTGGGCGCGATGTTGAAATTCGGCTGCCACGCGCCCGCGACGAGGTCCTCGGCGTCGAACAGGGCGGCCATGACGCCGCTGGAACTGCTGTTGACGTACCTCCCACACATGCCTCCACGCTAACGCCGACCACCGACAACCGGGCCGGACCCGCGCGGTTCACGCGGACGGCGGCGACTCGGGCGGCCCCCGCCGCCGGGCCGGCCCCACCGGCCGGGACTCGCGCCGGTCCGCAGGGCGGGACCTGCGCCGCCGGACCACTAGAATGGGGTCGTGACAGGAACCGCCGCACCCAAGCAACGCCGATGGACGCCGCCGTACGCCGAGTCCGAGCTCGACGCCGTCGTCCGCGTCCCCGGATCGAAGTCGATGACCGCCCGAGCCCTCGTGCTCGCGAGCCTGTCGAACGGCCCCTCCACGATCCGGCACCCCCTCCACTCCCGCGACACCCTGCTCATGGTCGACGGCCTGCGCGCGCTCGGCGTCGACGTCGACACCGCCGACGAGGCGTCGTGGACGGTCACGCCGCCGCGGTCGGCGGAGGCGACCCTGGCGCTGCGCGGCGGCGCCGACGTCGACTGCGGCCTCGCCGGCACCGTCATGCGCTTCCTGCCGCCCGTCGCGGCCCTCGCCGACGGCCCGGTGGCCTTCGACGGCGACCCGCACGCGCGCAAGCGCCCCAACGACGGCGTCATCAAGGCCCTGCGCGACCTCGGCGTCGAGGTCGACGACGGCGGCCGATCCGCCCTGCCGTTCACCGTGCGCTCCACCGGCCGCGTCGAAGGCGGCGAACTGACCGTCGACGCCTCCAAGACCTCTCAGCTGGTCAGCGCCCTGCTCATGGCCGCGCCCCGCTTCGCGAACGGCCTCGACCTGCGCCACGTCGGCGACCGGCCCGTGCCCAGCCGCCCCTACCTCGACATGGTCGTCCACATGCTCCGCCAGGCCGGGGCCGTGGTCGACGACTCCGAGGAGAACCGCTGGCGCGTGGCCCCCGGCGAGCTGACCGGCCGCGAATGGGTCATCGAGCCCGACCTCCAGAACGCCGTGCCGTTCCTGTGCGCGGCCGTGGCCGTCGGCGGCCGCGTCACCGTCCTGGACTGGCCGACCGAGACCACCCAGGCGGGCGACCGCATCCGCGACGTCCTGGTCGAGCTGGGCTCCCGCGTCGAGTGGAGCCGCGGCGGCCTCACCGTCATCGGCGCCCCTTCGACGCTGCCGGTCGACCTCGACCTGTCCGACGCCTCCGAGCTCACCCCGTCGCTGGCGGCCCTGTTCGGCATCAACCGCGGGCCGTCCTCGATCCGCGGCGTCGCCCACATCAGGGGCCACGAGACCGACCGCATCGCCGCGCTCACCAAGGAGCTCACCAAGCTCGGCGCCGAGGTCCTGGAGTACGACGACGGCCTCAAGATCTCGGGCCGGGCCACCCGGCCGATGACCTGGGAGACCTACGCCGACCATCGGATGGCCCACGCGGGCGCCATCGTCGGCCTGGTCACCCCGGGCTTCAAGGTCTCCGACGTCGCCTGCACCTCCAAGACCTGGCCCGACTTCGCCGAGGTCTGGGAGCGGGCGATCCTCGGCGGGGCCCGGGCATGACCGGCCGGCTCCGCCCGGGCGGCGACACGGTGCAGGCGGGCCCCTAGTGCCGTCCAGGGAATACGACGAGGACGACGTGCGGGTCCGGCCCTCGCGCCGCTCCCGCCCCCGGACCAAGATCCGCCCCAAGCACGCCGACGCGCGGGAGGGCTTCGTCACGGCCGTCGACCGGGGCCGCTACACCTGCCTGGTCGAGGACAGGGCCGTCACCGCGATGAAGGCCCGCGAGCTGGGCAAGCAGTCGATCGTCGTGGGCGACCGGGCCGCGCTGGTCGGGGACCTCTCGGGCCGCGAGGGCACGCTCGCCAGGATCGTGCGCATCGCCCCCCGGCACGGCGAGCTGCGCCGCTCGGCCGACGACGAGAACTCCGCCGAGCGGGTCGTGGTCGCCAACGTCGACCGGCTGGTGATCGTCGCCAGCCTGGTCGACCCGCCGCTGCGCTACGGCTTCGTCGACCGCTGCCTGGTGGCCGCCTACGACGCCGACGTCGCCCCGGTGCTGTGCCTGACCAAGACCGACCTCGCCCCGGAGCTCGTCGCCGAGGTCGAGTCCTACTACTCCCAGCTGGAGCTGACGACGGTCACCACCCGGCCCGACGAGCCGCTGGACCGGCTCCGGGAACTCCTGGCGGGCGAGGAGAACGTGTTCTTCGGGCACTCGGGGGTCGGCAAGTCCACGCTCATCAACCGGCTCGTGCCCGGCGCCGGGCGCGCCGTGGGCGAGGTCCGCTCGATCGGCAAGGGCAGCCACACCTCGACCAGCACCGCGGCCCTCGCGCTGCCCGGCGGCGGCTGGGTCATCGACACCCCCGGCGTCCGCTCCTTCGGGCTCGCCCACGTCACCGCCGACTCGATCCTCAAGGCGTTCCCCGAGCTCGAGGCGATCGCCGCCGACTGCCCGAGGGGGTGCACGCACACGCCCGAGATCGGCGACTGCGCGCTGGACGCGGCGATCGGCCCCGACGACCCGCGGGCCGGGCGCCTCGCGTCGTTCCGGCGGATGCTCGCCTCCCTGGCGGAGGCCGACGGCAAGAACTGAGCCGCGCCGGGCCCCCTCGGCCCGTGGACGATCGAGCCGGTGCGGGCCCGGGGCGCCTCTGTAGGATGAGCCCATGCCCACCTCGAGCTACAACGACGACCTCGGCCTCGCGCACCTCCTCGCGGACAGCGCCGCCAGGATCGGCTCGGAGCGGTTCCGCTCCTCGGATCTGCGCGTCTCCACGAAACCCGACATGACCGAGGTCTCGGACGCCGACACCACCATCGAGGAGGTCATCCGCTCGACCCTGGCGCGGGCCAGGCCGCGGGACGGGATCTACGGCGAGGAGTTCGGCGACAACCCCGGGGCCTCGGGCCGCAAGTGGGTCGTCGACCCGATCGACGCCACCCGCAACTTCGTTCGCGGCGTGCCGATCTGGGCCACGCTCATCGCCCTGTTCGACAAGGGGGCGCCGGTGGTCGGCGTCGTCAGCGCGCCCGCGCTGGGACGGCGCTGGTGGGCGATGCAGGGCGCGGGGGCCTTCGCCGGGCGCGACCAGCGCTCGGGCAAGCGGATTCAGGTCTCGCAGGTCGCCAAGCTCGCCGACGCGTCGGTGAGCATCTCCTCGATCACCGGCTGGACGAAGGTGAACCGCGAGGGCGCGATGCTGGCGATGCTGCACGAGGCGTGGCGCGAGCGGGGCTTCGGCGACTTCTACTCCTACATGCTGCTCGCGGAGGGCAGTGTCGACATCGCGGCCGAACCCGAAGTGGCCCTGTGGGATCTGGCGCCGCTGGCGCTGATCGTCGAGGAGGCCGGGGGGACCTTCACCGACCTCAAGGGGCGTCCGGGGCCGGACGGCGGCTCCGCGGTGGCGACCAACGGCCTGCTGCACGAGCAGACGATGGAGCGCCTGGGGATTCGCTGATCCGACCCCGGGCGGCGCCTACCGCCGGGCGAGGAACTTCAGGTGCTCGCCGCGCTGGTGGACGCCGCCGCCTTCGTGCTTGTTCCACGGCCACACGGTGATCTGCTTCTCGCCCTGCCAGCGGTTGTAGGCGGCGAAGACCGTCGAGGGCGGGCAGACGTCGTCCATCAGGCCCACCGAGTACAGGGCGGGCGCGGTGCCGCGCGCGGCGAAGTGGACGCCGTCGAAGTAGGACAGCGTCCCGAAGACCGCCTCCTCGCGGAGCCGCTGCCCGGCGAGGAACTCGACGAGCTCCTGGTAGGGGAAGCTGTCGGTGATCGCGACGGCGCGGCGGAAGTGGGTCAGGAACGGGACGTCGACGATCGCGCCGGCCACGTCGTCGCGCAGGCCGCCGACGGCCTGGGCGATGCCGCCGCCCTGGCTGCCGCCCGCGACGACCACGCGGCCCGCGTCGACGGCCTCGTGGCCCTTGGCGACGTCGACGGCGCGGACGGCGTCGGTGAAGACGCGCCGGTAGTAGTAGTGCTCGGGGGATTCGAGGCCCTGGGTCATCCATCCGCCGCGGGTGGGTCCGGTGCCGCCGTAGGGGTCGCCGGTGTCGCCGGGCTGCCAGTTGCCGTAGCCCTGTCCGCGGGTGTCCATGACGAGGTGGGCCCAGCCGGCGGCGGCGTACATGGTGTGGGCCCAGGGCACCGAGCGTCCGCCCGAGTAGCCGATGTACTCCACGACGCACGGCAGGGGGCGGTCCGTGTTCCTGGGAAGCACCAGCCAGCCCTTGATGGGGTGTCCGGCGAAGCCCGCGAAGGTGAGGTCGAAGACGTCGACGGTCGTCAGTCCCGCGTCGACCGGTTCGAGGCGGACGTCGAGGTCGTGGGCGCCGGATTCGGCGAGGGTCTGCTTCCAGAACTCGTCGAAGTCGGCCGGTTCGGGGACGTCGGGCCGGTATTCGCGAAGTTGTTCGAGAGGGAGGTCGAAAAGTGCCATGGCTGTTTTTAGCACAGTGTTCACCAGGAAGCCACATCCCCGAACAGTGACGTGTGGTCACCCTGGGTGAATAAACCGATTCGACACTTTTGCAGGTAAATGTCTACGCAATCGCTTGCCTTCCGGGATGCAGGGCGATAACATATCGAAACATTTACATACAAATCGTGCGGTGGCACTCCCGCCGCCGCACCGCACCACGACGAGAGGATGAGAACGTGAGCACCGACCCGGCAACGCCGCGCATCAAGCGGCGCGTGCTCCTCGCTTCGACCGCCGGAGCGGCCGCGGCCGCCGGCGGCATCGGCCTCTGGGCCTCCCAGAGCGCCGGCGCCCAGACCGGTCCGCAGGCCGCGCCCGCCGGCGCCGAGCCGTTCCAGGGCGGCGTCCAGGGATGGGCGAGCCAGAACGGCGGCGTCTCGGGCGGCTCCCAGGAGACGCCCGTGTCGAGCGCGGACGAGTTCCTCGCCGCCATCGGCGAAGGGGGCCTCATCGTCCGCCTGAGCGGTTCGATCGCGATCGACGGCATGAACGACGTCGCCGCGAACACCACGATCGTCGGCGACTCGGGCGCCCGGATCACCGGCGGCGGCCTCGACGTCAGCGGCCAGAGCAACGTCATCATCACGAACCTGACGTTCGACGACTGGGGCGACGACGCCGTCAACGTCCAGGAGGGATCGACCAACGTCTGGATCCACCACAACACCTTCGGCGTCGGCAACGACGGCTGCGTGGACATCAAGCGCGAGTCGGACTTCGTCACCGTGGCGTGGAACCGGTTCGACGGGCACGACAAGAACATGCTCCTGGGCCACTCCGACGACCACACCGAGGACCGGGGCCATCTGCGGGTGACCTACCACCACAACTACTTCAACGGCACCAACCAGCGCAACCCGCGGGTGCGCTTCGGCGAGGGCGTGCACGTGGTGAACAACTACTACCGCGACATCGGCTCGTACGGCGTCGCGACCACCATGGACGCCGGGGTCATCCTGGAGGCCAACTACTTCGAGAACGTCGACGAGCCGGTGCACATCGGCGAGGGGAACTCCGCGGACGGCCGCCTGGTCGCCATCGGCAACCACCTCGACAACTCCGGCGAGATCCTGGAGAACGGCAGCGTCTCGACGGACCTGCCGTACTCGTTCCCGGTGGACGAGGCCTCGCAGATCGCGTCCATCGTGAGCGGCGGCGCCGGGGCGGGCTAGCCCTCCGGACACAGGGGACCGCAGGCGCACCACGGGGCCGACGTGCATCGTCGGCCCCGTTCGGCGTCTTCCGCACCTAATTCCGACGCAGGTATTGCAAACGTTATCCGCTCAGCGCTACGATCCCTTGTATATAGAGGTGTCTAAATATATAGATCCTCAACTCTCTGAAAGGACCAGGGGATGGAGCAGGTCGACCGCGGACGCCCCCGGAACGGCCGCCCGGCCGTCCCGCACCGTGCCGCGGCACCCGACACGCCGCCACCCGGCCCAGCGCCGACGGACCGACCGCTCCGGCCCTGACCTCGTTCGCCCGCACGGGCGAGCCTCCCACGGAGCCCCCGGCCGCGCCGGGGCGCTCCGCCCTCCGTCCGACGACACCGGTCCGGCTCCTCCGGACCGGAGGCACAGGTCCATACCCCCGCAAGCAAACGCTTGTCCTCCCTCTCGATCCGAAAAGGTCACAGCAACATGGAACAATTCCTCGGCAGCAAGTACTCGCGCCGCGGCTTCTGGAAGGTCGCCGGACTCACGGCGGCCGTCCCGGTGGCCGCCTCCTCAGGGCTCCTGTTCGCCGGCTCGGCGCAGGCGGTGGAGACCGACACCTGGTACAAGCTCATCAGCCGCCACTCCGGCCTGGCCCTCGACATCCTCGACATCTCCACCGCGGCGGGCGCCGAACTCATCCAGTGGAACGACACCGGCACGCAGAACCAGCAGTTCCGCTTCATCGACGCCGGAGGCGGCTACTACCGCATCCAGGCCAGGCACTCGGGGCTCGTCCTCGACGTGTGGGAGTGGAACCCGGACAACGGCGCCACCATCGTGCAGTTCGACGACCTGGGCGGCACCAACCAGCAATGGCGGGTCCAGGAGAGCGGCGGCTACGCGAGCTTCGTCAACCGCCACTCCGGCAAGGCCCTCGACGTCTGGGAGTGGTCCACCGAACCGGGCGCCCGCATCTCCCAGTACGACCCCACCGGCGCCGTCAACCAGCAATGGCAACTGGTCAAGGTGAGCGGCGGCGGCGAACCGAACCCGCCGGGCGGCCTGGTCGGCTGGGCGACCCAGAACGGCGGCACCACCGGCGGCGGCAACGCCTCGTCGACCACGGTCTCCTCGGCCTCGGCCCTGGCGTCGGCGGTCAGCGGCAACTCGGCGAAGGTCGTCCGTGTGAGCGGTACCATCAACCTCTCGGGCATGACCAATGTCGGCTCCAACACCACCATCATCGGCAACTCCGGCGCCCGCCTCACCGGCGGCGGGCTCCAGTTCGACTCGGTCCACAACGTCATCGTCCAGAACCTGACCTTCGACGGCTGGAGCGACGACGCCGTCAACGTCCAGGACGGCTCGACCAACATCTGGTTCGACCACAACACCTTCGGGACCGGCTACGACGGCGCGCTCGACATCAAGCGCGGCTCGGACTTCATCACCGTCTCCTGGAACCGGTTCAACGGCACCGACAAGACCATGCTGCTGGGCCACTCCGACGGCAACGGAAGCCAGGACCGGGGCCACCTGCGGGTGAGCTACCACCACAACTACTTCAACGGCACCAACCAGCGCACGCCCCGCGTCCGCTTCGGCGAACCGGTCCACGTGTTCAGCAACTACTACCGCAACATCGGGTCGTACTGCGTGGCGACCACCATGGAGGCCGGCGTCATCTTCGAGGGCAACTACCTCGAGAACTGCAACCGCGCGGTCGACCTCGGCCAGGGGTCCTCGCCGGCGGGCCGGGTCGTCTCCCGCAACAACCACCTGGTCGGCTCCCCCACGCCCGTCTCCAGCGGGTCGGTGAGCGGCGTGCCCTACGGCTTCAGCCTGGACACGCCCTCGCAGGTCGCCTCCATCGTGAGCGGCGGCGCGGGCGCGCGTTAAAGGAACGCCGAGGGCCTCCCGGGCCGGCCCGGGAGGCCCTCGCGCACGCCGGTCACGCCCAGGGGAGCCCGAGTTCGCTGAACAGCCTGCCGTCCTTGGCGGCCCGCTCCACCGCGTCGTCCGCGCCTGCCAGGAGGGTCACCGGGTCCTCGCCGACGCGCGTGAGGTGCGCCCGGTCGACCAGGCGCGGGACCGGGTCGTTCAGCACCCGCTCCAGGACGCCGGTGAAGGTCTTCGCGCGGCGCAGGCCCGAGATGAGGCCGGCCCCGCGCTTGCGGTGCTCGAGGAGGTTGCCGAGCAGGTCGGTGCGGCCGTACTGCTTCGGCTCGGCCTCGCCGGGCAGGCGCAGCAGGTCGGTCGGGTACTGGAGCCAGGCTTCGCCCTCGGTGCCGCGCACGTAGACGTCGCCCTCGATCTTGCGCTCGCCGCAGAGGGTCACCGCGACGGTGATCCGCACGCCGTTCTTGTTCACGGCGCGCCACACGGCGGTGTCGTCCACTTCGATCTGCTCGCGGGTGCGCAGGCGCTCGAGCTCGATCGGGCCGTCCAGGGGCCAGTCGCCCGCCAGCGCGATGGCCTGCTGCGAGGCGTGCGCGAACGGGTTGGCGAGGGCGCCGTCGGCGATGAGCGCGCCGTTCGCCTCGCGCTTGCCCGCCCACGGGGAGCGGCGGTAGTAGGAGTCGGGGCGCTGCCAGGACCCGGCGACGCCGACCGCTTCGATCTCGCCGAGCGCCCCGGCCTCGATCGCATCGCGCAGCGCGCTGAAGGCGTGGGAGCCGAGGGCCTGGAAGCCGACCTGGACGTTGCGCCCGGTCTCGGTCATGACCTCGTAGAGCCGCCGGTACTCGTCGAGGTCGGCGACGGCGGGCTTCTCCAGGTAGACGTCGATGCCCCCGCGCATGGCCGCGCTGGCGATCGGCAGGTGGGTCGGCGGCGGGGTCGCGATGACGACCACGTGCGGGTCGGTCTCCTCGAGCATCCTCCGGTAGTCGTCGAAGACGGGGACGTCGCCGATGGGGAGGTCCTCGTCCTCGTAGATCTCGGCGGTGTCGCACATGCCGACGAAGAGGATGTCGCCGCTCCGCCTGAGCGGTTCGAGGTTCCGGCGGTGGTGCAGGCCGTAGCCGTTCGCACCGACCAGTGCGATGCGGGGGATGCGAAGGTCCATCAGAGGTTCTCCAAAGTCGTGGCCGCTCCGTGCCGGTCCAGGTCGGTCAGCCACGCTGTGGCCGCCAGACGCAGTGCACCGTTGGACGCGACCGGCTCGGGAACGACCTGCCGGATACCGAGGATAGCGTCTACCCGCGCGGCGGGCTGTTCCCCTGCGGCGGCGAGGCTCTGGCGCAGGACGGGGGCGAGCGGGTCGTCCAGGGGCAGCGCGGCGCCGTCGTCGGCCCGCCCGGCGCAGAAGCGTATCCAGGCGGCCAGCGGGAGGGCGGCGAGGTCGATCCGCTCCCCGGCCTCGGCGAGGTCGGCGATGGTCGCGAAGAGCCGCTGCGGCAGCTTCTGGCTGCCGTCCATGGCGATCTGGATGCAGCGGTGCCTGATGCCGGGGTTGGCGAACCGGTCGAGCACGTCCCGTCCGTAGGCGACGGTGCTCCGGCCGTCGGGCGGGGTGAAGCTGGGCGCGATCTGCTCGGCGATGAGGCGTTCGGCGAAGCCGCGGGCGCCGGGGAGGGCGAGGGCCTCGCTGATGGTCTCGACGCCGGCGAGCGCGCCGAGGTAGGCGAGCGTGGAGTGGACGCCGTTGAGGGTGCGCAGTTTCAGGCGCTCCCAGCCGGCGACGTCGTCGGTGAAGGTGGCGTCCCAGTCGGGCCGGGGCCCGGCGAAACGGTCCTCGATGACCCACTGGGTGAACGGCTCGGCCTCGACGGCGGCGGCGTCGGCGAGGCCGAGGGCCGCGGCGGCGCGGTCATAGGTGTCCTGTGTGGATGCGGGGACGATCCGGTCGACCATGCTGGAGGGGAAGGCGACGTGTTCCTCGGCCCAGGCGCGGGTGGCCTCGTCCAGGAGCGGTTCGACCGCGCCGCGGGTGGCCGCGCCGTTGTCGGGCAGGTTGTCGCAGCACAGGATCGTCAGCGGCGCGCCGTTGCGCTCGGCCCTGCGCGCCAGGCCCTCGGCGAGGAGTCCGGGGACGCCCTCGGGGTCGCGGTAGGCCTTCTCGGTGACGGTGAGGGTGACGACGTGGACGTCCTCGGAGGCGATGAGGTCGAGGGCGCGCTCGGTCTCGGTGGCGATGTGGAGGGTGTCGACGATGGAGCCGACGACGCGGAGGGCGGCGCCGTCGGGGCCGAGCGTGGCCACGGTGTAGAGCCCGTCCTGCGCGGCGAGGGCGTCGATGACCTCGCGGGAGCGGGGGGCGGCGATCGTGATGCCCCAGTCGGTGTCGTCGGTGTAGACGGCCTGGTGGGCGCGATGGAAGGCTCCCGCTCCGATATGGAGGATGCGGGAGCGGGCGGGGCGCGCGCCCGGAACGCGGACGGTTCCGGGCACGCTGTCGAGCGTCTTGTTGTTCAGGATTTCCACGCGGGTCCGTCCGGGAAGGAGTATTCGGCGATCGATTCGTCCTTGAGCGTGACCGAGTAGCCCGGCTGCGTGGGCAGGCGGTAGCGGCCGTCGACGACGGTGACCGGGTCGGTGTAGTGCTCGTGCAGGTGGTCGACGTACTCGATCATGCGGCCTTCGAGGGTCTTGCCGATGCGCAGGTACTCGAAGATGCCCAGGTGCTGGACGTACTCGCACAGGCCGACGCCGCCGGCGTGCGGGCAGACCTCGACGCCGTGCTTGGCGGCCATGAGGAGCGTGGCCAGGACCTCGGGGACGCCGCCGACGCGGCAGGCGTCGATCTGGCAGACGCGGATGGCCTCGGCCTGGAGCAGCTGCTTGAAGATGACGCGGTTGGCGGCGACCTCGCCGGTGGCGACGCGGACGGGGGCGACGGCCTTCGCGATCCTGGCGTGGCCGAGGACGTCGTCGGGGTGCGTGGGCTCCTCGATCCAGTACGGGTCGTAGGCGGCCAGGCGGCCCATGTTCTCGATGGCCTCGGGCACCGACCAGATCTGGTTGGCGTCCATCATGAGCAGCCGGTCGGGGCCGATGATGTCGCGGATGATGCCCGCGCGGCGCACGTCGTCGGCGACGTCGGGCGAGCCGACCTTCATCTTGACGGCGGTCCAGCCTTCGGCGACGGCGGCCTCGGTGAGGGCCCGGACCTTCTCGTCGGGGTAGCCGAGCCAGCCGACCGAGGTCGTGTACGACGGGAAGCCGTCCTTCTCGAGCACGGCGAGGCGCTCGGCGTAGCCCTCGCGTCCGGCGTCGAGGAGGGCTTCGGCCTCGGCGGGGGCGAGCTCGTCGACGATGTGCCGGTAGTCGATCTGGGCGGCCAGCTCGGCGGAGTCCATCTCGGCCAGCAGCCGCCACATGGGCTTGCCCTCGATCTTGGCGCGCAGGTCCCACACGGCGTTGACGATGGCGCCGACGGCCATGTGGGTGGCGCCCTTCTCGGGGCCGAGCCAGCGGATCTGCGGCTCCTGGGCGAGGGAGCGGCTGAATTCGACGGGCGCGGCGAAGATGTCCTCCAAAGTCCGCCCGACCACCAGGTGAGCAAGCGATTGCACTGCCGCGCAGGTGATCTCGTTGCCCCTGCCGCCGGTGAAGGTGAACCCGGTGCCGGTCGGACCGCCGTCGGTGAACAGCTCGACGTACGTCGCCGAGTAGTCGGCGCGGTTGATCGAGTCGGAGCCGTCGGCGTCCGCCGCGGTCGGGAAGCGGACGTCGTGGACTTCGAGGCGTTCGATCGTCGTCATCGGTTTTCCATTCGGTAGATCTTGCGGGGCAGGTTGTAGGCCAGGTCGACGGCGACCTCGGCGGCCTCGTCGTCGGTCATCCGGTGCTCGGCGACCAGGCGCGCGAGGAAGGCGGCGTCGACGCGGCGGGCGAGGTCGTGGCGGGCGGGGATGGAGCAGAACGCGCGGGTGTCGTCGACGAACCCGGCCGTGTTGTAGAACCCGGCGGTCTCGTGGACGGCCTCGCGGAAGCGGCGCATGCCCTCGGGCGAGTCGAGGAACCACCACGGGGCGCCGACGAAGACCGAGGCGTAGCCGCCGGCCAGCGGCGCGAGCTCGCGGCTGAAGACGGTCTCGTCGAGCGTGTAGAGCACCAGGCGGAATCGCGGGTCGTTGCCGAAGGCGTCGAGCAGTGGCTTGAGGCCCCGCGTGTACGTGTTCAGGTCGGGGATGTCGCCGCCGACGTCGCGGCCCCAGCCCCGGTGGAGCCACTTGTTGTGGTTGCGCCACGAACCGGGGTGCAGCTGCATGACCAGGCCGTCCTCGACGCTCATGCGGGCGAACTCGACGAGCATGAGGGCGGGGAAGAGGCGCATCTCGGCCTCGTCGGCCTCGCCTTTGAGCGCCCTCTGGAAGATCTCGGCGGCCTTCGCCGGGTCGTCGGCGGTCTCGGCGGTCCGGTTGCCGTGGTCGGTGCAGGTGGCCCCGGCGGCGATGAAGTCCTGGCGGCGGGCGCGCAGCGCCTCCAGGAAGCCGTCGAACGTCGCGGTGTCGCGGCCGGTGATCTCGCCGAGCCGCTCGACGCGCTCGGCCCAGCCGGGCCAGTCGGGTTCGACGAGGTTGTCGGGCCGGAAGGTGGTGACGACCTTGCCGCCCCGGCCGCCCCACTTGCGCCCGTCCGCGGCGGGGAGGGCTTCGAGCTCGGCGTGCGGGTCGAGCGAGTCGACCGGGGACTCGGTGGTGGCGAGCACTTCGATGTTGAACCGGTCGAACAGGGCCCGGGGCCGGTAGGCGGGCTCGGTGAGCCGCGCCGAGAGGTGGTCGTAGAACTCGTCGGCGGTCTCGGCGCGGAGCGTCTTGTAGATCCCGAAGACCTCGGCGAAGGTGTAGTCGAGCCACAGTTTCGAGGGGGTGCCGCGGAACAGGTGGTAGTGCTCGGCGAAGCGGCGCCAGATGGCGCGCCCGTCGGTCGCCGAGGGCGTGCCGTCGGCCGAGGGCACGCCGAGCTGGTCGGGGGTGAAGCCCTGGCTGTAGAGCATGCGGGTCAGGTAGTGGTCGGGGACGACGAACAGCCGCGCCGGGTCGGGGAACGGGCGGTTCTCCGACATGAGCCGCGGGTCGACGTGCCCGTGGGGGCTCACCAGCGGCAGGTCGGTCGTCCGCCGGTGGAGCTCGCGGGCGATGGCGCGGGTGCGCTCGTCGGCGGGGAAGAGGCGGTCAGGGTGCAGCGTCATGTGCGTTCGCTCCGGTTCGGCGTGGTGGTCGGGGTGACGGCGGGGGCCACGGGTGCTCCTACTGCTTGAAGAGGTCGGCGACTGCAACCGCTTGCCCATTGGCGATGGACGCGTTCGAGGCGAGCCCCGCGGCCAGCGCGTTGACGCCGTCCCGGGCCGTGGCCGAGCGGTCGTGCGGGTCGGCCGCGCCGTCGAAGAGCACCGCGAGCATGCGCTGGTCGCCGCCGCCGTGGCCCTTCCGCTGGTATTCGCCGACATCGATCTTAGTGGGCTTGGTCCAGAAGGGGTGGAGCGTCATCTCGTACCAGCCCTCCTCGGCCGCCTCGTGGGTGCCGTGGATCGAGGCGCCGTTGGGGCCCTTGAGGTCCGGGTTGACGTGGTCGTTCTCCACCACGAGCAGTTCCAGGCGGCCCTCCGTGCCGTTGAAGTGGACCCGGTAGCCCTCCCAGGGCGAGTAGGCGGTGAGCCGGTAGGACAGCGTGACGCCGGAGTCGTAGTCGACCAGCGCCATCATGTCGTCGTAGATCGTCACGCCGGGCGCGAACACGTTCTGGTCGCGGATGTAGCCGTCCTCGCCCTCGGCGTCGAGGTAGAGCTCCTTGAGCTGCGGGTTCTCGGCCATGTGCAGGGCGAACGGGTCGCCTTCGGCGCTCGCGGCCCCGGCGACGCGGTCGTAGCCGCGGTCGTGGCCGGTGCGCTTGCCGTTCTCGCCGTAGAAGGCGAGCTTGCCTTTTGCAAACGCTTGTATCGGCGCGGCGTCGAGCCACCAGTTGACGAGGTCGAAGTGGTGGCCGGACTTGTGGACGAGCAGCCCCCCGGACTGGTCGGCCAGGCGGTGCCAGCGGCGAAAGTAGTCGGCGCCGTGGCGGGTGTCGAGCAGCCAGTCGAAGCCGACCGAGACGATGTCGCCGATCGCGCCCTCGCGCAGCAGGTCGGCGACCTTCTCGTGGAGGGGGTTGTAGCGGTAGTTGAAGGTGACGGTGACGCTCCCGGCCGAGCGCTCCTCGGCGGCGAGGATCTCGGCCGCGCGCTCGGCGGTGGTGGTCAGCGGCTTCTCGCAGATGACGTCCAGGTCCCGCGCCAGCGCCGCGAGGATGTACTCGTGGTGCGTGGCGTCGACCGAGGTGACGATGACCGTGTCCGGCTCCGTCTCGGTCAGGAGCCGGTCGAAGTCGGCGGCGGCGTAGGCGGCCGGAGCGGGCAGCCCGGCGGCCTCCAGGGCGGCCGCGTGGACGCCGAGGCGGTGGGGGTTGGTGTCGGCGAGCGCGACCAGTCGCGCCTTGTCACTGCGCTCGATCACGGCGTTCACGTACATCGTGGCGCGTGAGCCGGTACCGACCAGGGCATAGCGATGCGGCGTGCCTGACATGTGACTCCTTCGTCTGCGAGGTTTTGGTAAACGCTATCGGAGAACTCCCCCGCAGACAAGAGCCGTGCTGATTTCCGCCCCGCCGCAGCCCGCGGCGGCGCGCTACCGCGTCGCGGCCTTCACGAAGGGGGGCTTGACGACTCGCACCGGCAGCCGCCGCCCGCGCACGTCCAGCTCCAGCTCCGCGCCCGGCTTGTACCCCGCGTCGAGCAGCCCCAGCGCGACGCCCCGCTTCAGCGTCGGCGCGAACGTGCCCGAGGTGGTCTCGCCGACCTGCCGCTCGCCGTCCAGGACCCTCATGTGCGCCCTCGGCACGCCGCGCCCGGCGGCCTCCAGGCCCCACAGGCGGCGCCGGGGCCCGGCCTCGCGTTCGGCTCGCAGCGCCTCGGAGCCCCAGAACGCGGGCTTGTCCCAGCCGACCGCCCAGTTCAGGCGCGCCTGCACCGGCGTGATGTCCGGGCCCAGGTCCTGGCCGTGGAGGGGGTAGCCCATCTCCAGGCGGAGCGTGTCGCGCGCGCCGAGCCCGCAGGGCACGGCGCCCGCCGCGAGCAGTGCGTCCCACAGGCCGCTCGCGGACGCCTCGGGCACCAGCAGTTCGAAACCGGTCTCGCCGGTGTAGCCCGAGCGGCAGACGATGACGGGCGCGCCGTCCTCGGCGGGGCGGCGCGCGAAGGTCATGTACCCCTCGCCCTGCGGCAGGCCGAGGCGCTCGACGACGCGCGGCGACTCGGGGCCCTGCACGGCCAGCACCGCCAGCGAGCGGTGGGCGTCGCTGACCGCCACGCCCTCGGGAGCGGCCGCCGTCAGGCGGCGCGCCACCTCGGCAGCGTTGGCGGCGTTGGGGACCAGGAGGACCTCCTCGTCCGAGAACCGGTAGGCGATGAGGTCGTCGACCACGCCGCCGTCCTCGTCGCAGCACAGCGTGTACTGGGCGCCTCCGGCCGCGACGCGGTCCAGGTCGTTCGTCAGGCAGCGGTTGACGAACGCGGTCGCGCCGGGGCCCCGCACCCACACCTTGCCGAGGTGGGAGACGTCGAACACGCCCACCGAGGAGCGCACCGCGGCGTGCTCGGCCAGCACGCCGTCCGCGTAGTGCAGCGGCATCTCCCAGCCGGCGAACACGGCGAACTTCGCGCCCAACTCCAGGTGGTGGTTGTGCAGCGGCGATAGCAGAGGCGACGATGCAGACTCAGACATGGCTTAGACACTATCGCGAGTCCCAACCCGTAAGATCGGTCCGTTTGAACACGCATTCTGTAAGGACGGATTATGACTGAGTTGATCAGTGCGTCCGGCTATATCGCCGACGCCCGCGCCGACGTGATCGTCGTCGGTGTGCACGCGGGAGAGGACGCCCCGATCATCCCCGCCAGCGCCTCCAGCGTCGACGCGGCCTTCGGCGGCCGCCTGGCCCACGCCCTCGCCGCCCTCGACAACACCGGAGCGGCCTCGTCCCTCACCCGCCTCCCGGCCCCCGTCGAGCTCGCCGCCAAGCTCGTGTTCGCCGTCGGCCTGGGCGACCCCGCCGAGCTCGACGACGAGACGCTGCGCCGCGCCGCCGGGACCGCGGTGCGGGCCGCGTTCGGCCACGACTCGGTGGCCATCATCTTCGAGGGCGACCCCGAGGCCACGGCGACCGGCGCCGCTTTGGGCGCCTACAAGTTCGAGGGCTACAAGACCGAGGGCGCGGGCGACGGGCCGCCGGAGTCGATCATCGTCTACGGCGCCTCGGAGGCGGCCGTGACCAGGGCCGCGGTCCTGGCCGAGAGCGTGGCGCTGGTCAAGGACTGGTCCGACACCCCGGCGAACCTGCTGCGCCCGCCGACGTTCGCCGTCGAGATCGAGCGCGCCGCCGCCGAGGCGGGCGTGGAGGCCGAGGTGCTCGACGCCGACGCGCTCTCGGCGGGCGGCTACGGCGGCATCCTGGCCGTGGGCGGCGGCTCCGCGGCCGCGCCGCGCCTGGTGCGCCTCAGCTACCGGCCCGAGGGCGCGACCAAGCACGTGGCGCTGGTGGGCAAGGGCATCACCTTCGACTCCGGCGGCCTCTCGATCAAGCCGACGGCGGGCATGTGGGACATGAAGGGCGACATGGCCGGCGCCGCCGCCGTGGTCGGGGCCACCATCGCCGCGGCGAGGCTGGGCCTGGAGGTCGCGGTGACCTGCACGGTGGGCCTGGCCGAGAACATGGTCTCCGGCTCCTCCTACCGGCCGTCCGATGTGATCACGATCCGCAACGGCAAGACCGTGGAGGTGCTCAACACCGACGCCGAGGGGCGCCTGGTGCTGGCCGACGCGCTCTCGCGCGCGCTGGAGGACGAGCCCGACGCGATCTACGACGTCGCGACCCTCACCGGCGGCCAGATCATGGCCCTGGGGCGGCGCACCATGGGCCTGATGGGCACCGACGCCGAGACCGAGCGGGTGCGGCGCATCGGCGAGGAGACGGGCGAGCCGGGCTGGCCGATGCCCTTCCCCGAGGACGTCGTCAAGCTCATGGAGTCCTCGATCGCCGACGTCTCGCAGTGCGCCACCGGGCTCAAGCGCGACGCCCACATGATCCAGGGCGGGGTCTTCCTGTCGAACTTCGTGCCCGAGGAGGTGCCGTGGGCCCACCTCGACATCGCCGGGCCGGCCGATTCGGATGCGGCGTACGGCTACGTCGGCAAGGGCGCCACGGGCGTCCCGGTGCGCACCCTGGTCGCGCTCCTGGAGGACTTCGCGTGAGCGAACGCCGCGCCGTCCCGCCGAGGGGCCTCGGCGGGACGGCGCGGCAACTGTTGTGCAACCGTTATCAACGTCTCAGGAGCGGCGCTGACGCTCCAGCTTCTTCCGGGCGTCGTAATCCCTCTTGCGCTGGGGGTATCCGGTCTTCGCGACCTCGTAGACCGGCACATTGTGCTTGCGGCCCAAAGCGAAAGCCCCCGAAGGGCCGTCGACGCGCCGCCGCGTCCACTCCCCGTCGTGGGCGATGAGCATGACCGTGGTCGCGGTGACGTTCGTGCGCGGCTCGATATAGGCCTCGACACCCGTCCTGCTCTTGATGAACTCGATCAGATGCCGCTGGTCGACGTTGTCGGAAGCCCGGTCCAGCGTGCCGTTCTCACTCTTCTTCTTGCGTCCAAACCAGCCCACTGCGGCTCCTTCCGCACCATTGAGGTGTCAACTCTCAAGCGTACACATGGGCGGCGGCGCCTGTGTCCAGCCGCACACGGGCAAGGCTTTCGGAAGGGCGCGCCGAGGAGTTCAATGGTGTTGCACACTCCAATCCACCGGGTCTGGTCGCCCGCGCGCCGGGATCGGTGGAAGGATGGGACGCGTACCCGAGCATTCGCGGCGACGCATGCGGAGCCGTTGACATACACCTTAAGTATCGTTAAGTGGGGAGACCAATGAGCGACCCGAACGCAGGATACGACGTAGTGATCCTGGGTGGCGGCAGCGGCGGTTACGCCAGCGCGTTCCGCGCGGCGAACCTGGGCATGTCCGTGGCCCTGATCGAGAAGGACAAGGTCGGCGGCACCTGTCTGCACCGCGGCTGCATCCCCACGAAGGCGCTGCTCCACGCCGGCGAGGTCGCCGACAACGCCCGCGACTCCGAGGAGTTCGGCGTCCTGGCCGACTTCAAGGGCGTCGACATGGCCGGCGTCAACAAGTACAAGGACGGCGTCGTCGCCAAGATGTACAAGGGCCTCCAGGGCCTGTTCAAGGCCAACAAGGTCGAGGTCATCAACGGCACCGGCAAGCTCGTCGGCCCGAACACGGTCGAGGTCGACGGCGGCCGGACCGTCACCGGCCGGAACGTCGTCCTCGCGACCGGCTCCTACTCCAAGACCCTCCCCGGTCTGGAGATCGACGGCGAGCGGATCATCACCTCCGAGCACGCGCTCAACCTCACCGAGCTGCCGAACAAGGCCATCGTCATCGGCGGCGGCGTCATCGGCGCCGAGTTCGCCTCCGCCTGGCGGTCCCTGGGCGTCGAGGTCGAGATCATCGAGGGCCTCCCCCGGCTCATCGCCGCCGAGGACGCCGCCTCCTCCAAGCAGCTGGAGCGCGCGTTCCGCAAGCGGGGCATCAAGTTCCACACCGGCAAGTTCTTCGAGAAGGTCGAGCGGACCGACGCCGGCGTCCAGGTGACCATCCAGGGCGGCACCGTCGTCGACGGCGACCTGGTGCTCGTGGCCGTCGGCCGCGGCCCGGTCACCGAGGGCTGCGGCTACGAGGAGCAGGGCGTCCAGATGGACCGCGGCTTCGTGATCACCGACGAGCACCTGCGCACGAACCTGCCGAACGTCTACGCCGTGGGCGACATCGTCCCCGGCGTCCAGCTCGCGCACCGCGGCTTCCTCCAGGGCATCTTCGTCGCCGAGCACATCGCGGGCCTGAACCCGCCGGTCATCGACGAGGCCGGCATCCCGCGCGTCACCTTCACCGAGCCCGAGGTCGCCTCCATGGGCCTCAACGAGGACGTGGCGAAGGAGCGGTACGGGGCCGACAAGATCAAGACGGTCAACTACAACCTGGCCGGCAACGGGAAGTCGAACATCCTCAAGACGCAGGGCTTCATCAAGCTCGTCGCCGTGGAGGACGGCCCGATCGTCGGCGTCCACATGGTCGGCTCGCGCATCTCGGAGCAGATCGGCGAGGCCGAGCTGATCTACAACTGGGAGGGCTACGCCTCCGACGTCGCGCAGCTCATCCACATGCACCCGACCCAGAACGAAGCGATCGGCGAGGCGGCCATGGCGCTCGCCGGCAAGCCGCTGCACGTCCACGACTGACCAGAACGACCACAGGAGCTGAACAGAACGATGCCGACATCGGTAACGATGCCCGCCCTCGGTGAGTCCGTCACCGAGGGAACGGTGACGCAGTGGCTGAAGAAGGAGGGCGACACCGTCGAGGTGGACGAGCCCTTGCTCGAGGTGTCCACCGACAAGGTCGACACCGAGGTGCCCTCCCCCGTGGCAGGCGTGGTGCTCAAGATCGTGGCCCCGGAGGACTCCGAGGTCGAGATCGGCGGCGAGCTCGCCATCATCGGCGACCCGTCCGAGGCGGGCGGCGACGCCCCCGCCCCCGCGCCCGAGCCCGCCGCCGAGGAGCCGCAGTCGGCTCCCGCGCCCGAGGCGCCCTCCACCGAGCAGACCGAGGCGCAGTCCCAGGCCCAGGGCGCCGGTTCCGGCGGCAAGGCCGAGGGCACCGAGGTGCTGCTGCCCGAGCTGGGCGAGTCGGTCACCGACGGCACGGTGACGGCGTGGCTCAAGGCCGTCGGCGACACCGTCGAGGTCGACGAGCCGCTGCTGGAGATCTCGACCGACAAGGTCGACACGGAGATCCCCTCCCCCGCCGCCGGCACGCTGCTGGAGATCCGCGTGGCCGAGGACGAGACCGCCGAGGTCGGTTCGGTCCTGGCCGTCATCGGCAGCGACACCGCCGCCCCGGCGGCCACGCCGACGCCGCAGCCGAAGGCCGAGCCGCGCGCCGAGCGGGCCCCGGTCACCGCCGAGCCCGAAGCGGCGCCCGCGCCCGAGGCCCGGCCCTCCGCACCCGAGGCGCAGCAGACCCCTGCCGCCGCGCCGACGGCGGAGAAGCCCTCGACCTCGTACGTCACGCCGCTGGTGCGCAAGCTCGCCTCCGAGAACGACGTGAACCTCGACGAGATCGCCGGCACCGGCGTGGGCGGACGCATCCGCAAGCAGGACGTCCAGGCCGCCATCGAGCAGAAGGCCGCCGCGAAGCCCGCCGCCGCTCCGGCCGCCGCCAAGCCGGCCGCGCCGGCCGAGGTCAGCCCGCTGCGGGGCCGCACCGAGAAGATGAGCCGCCTGCGCCAGTCCGCGGCCAAGTCCCTGCTCCAGTCGATGCAGACCACGGCCCAGCTGACGACGGTGCGCGAAGTGGACGTCACCAAGGTGGCGAACCTCCGCGCGGCCAAGAAGGACGAGTTCCTGGAGCGCCACGGCGTGAAGCTCTCCTTCCTGCCGTTCTTCTCGATCGCCGCGATCGAGGCGCTCAAGCAGTACCCGGTCGTCAACGCCTCCATGAACATGGAGGAGAAGACGGTCACCTACCCCGAGTCCGAGAACGTGGGCTTCGCGGTGGACACGCCGAAGGGCCTCATCGTCCCGGTCGTCAAGGACGCCGGCGACCTGAACATCCCGGGCCTGGCCAAGCGGATCGCCGAGATCGCCAGGAAGGCCCGCGAGGGCGGCCTGGCCCCCGACGACCTGTTCGGCGCGACGTTCACCATCACCAACACCGGTTCGGTCGGCGCGCTGTTCGACACGCCGATCGTGCCGCTGGGGCAGTCGGCGATCCTCGGCACCGCCGCGATCGTCAAGCGCCCCCGCGTGATCAACGACCCGGAACTGGGCGAGGTCATCGCGGTGCGCTCGATCATGCACCTGACGCTGAGCTACGACCACCGGCTCATCGACGGCGCCGACGCGGCCCGCTTCCTGGAGGCGATCACCAAGCGCATCGAGGAAGGCAACTTCGAACACCAGCTTGGCCTCTGAGGTCTGAGCGACTGACGCGCGGGGCGCGGCGGGCTTCGGCCCGCTGCGCCCCGTATTCGTTCTGTCACAAAGGAAAGCAAAGCAGCGCCGCACCGCCGCCGCGGCGCCCGGCGGGCTCGTCAACCGCGGCCGAACACCCGTAACCTTCACACTCGCGTGCTCGTTGTTCCAACAACCCACCTTATGTGACCCCGCACGGAGGTTAGGAACTCGAATGTTCATCGAGTACAACGAGATTCTCGCCATGCTGATGGAGGACCGCCCCGAGTTCGCCACCGAGCTCTACAGTTGGAGCGACGGGCCGGAGCTGCCCGACTACGACGCCATAGCGATCAGCCGCCAGACGATCGCCCCGTCCCACCGGGGCGAGGAGTTCCGCGTCTGCGCGCTCGCCGCGTATTCGAAGGGCAGCGAGCAGGTGGTGGCGGTGCTGTTCGACACCGTGCTCGCCCCCGACCCCGCGCAGGCCGAATGCTGGCTCCAGTTCATCGAGAACGCGCAGCGCGCGCTGAGCTGCGTGGTGACGTTCGTGGTGCTGTGCCGGGACGCCACGACGGCGAAGTGGGCGATGGACTACAGCGCCGTGGGAGACATCGGTCATTATGTGCTGCCCGTAGTGGTTCCATCTTTGCTTCCCAGCGCCTAGAATGGACCCGGCCCCGCCGCCGACCCCACCACGGCGGCGAGGGCCCTCTCACACTCGGCCCCCGTCCGCGCTCGCGCGCTCCGGAGAGGACCGACGCGCAAAACCCGTTGCGGCCGAACCGGGGCCGGGCAAGACTGACGCCATGTCCAGATTCGGCGCTCCGGTCCCCTACGAGGCCACCGCGGTACGCCCCGCCTACGCGACGCTGCCCCTCGCCGTGCGGCGGCGGATCGCCGCGGAGCTCGGCGGGGAGCCTGCGGCGGTCGAACCCGCGGGCGGTGGCTTCTCCGGGGGCTTCGCGGCCCGGGTCCGCTCCGCTTCGGGCGCCGAGCTGTTCGTCAAGGCCGCCGGGCCGCGCCTGCCGTACGTCCTGGGCGCCTACCGGAAGGAGGCGCGGGTCAGTCCGGCGCTGCCCGAGGGGATTCCCGCTCCGAGGCTCCACTTCGGGCATGAGGTCGGGGACTGGATCGTGCTGGGCTTCGAGGCCGTCGACGGCCGGAGCGTAGGGCTGCCGATGGCGCCCGAGGCGCTCGACCTGATGCTGCGGACCTGGGGCGAGGCGGCCGGACTGCTGTCGCCGGCGCCGCGGGCGCTGCTGGAGGCGGGCGTCGAGCCGCGCCCGATCGACGACATGCTCCGCAGGTTCAGCGGCGTGGCCGCCGGCCGGGAGCGGCCCTTCCCGGTGCCGCCGGCGCTGGAGGACCGCCTCGACGAGCTGGCGGCGCTGGACTCGCGCATCGACGAGGCGACCAGGTCCGACGCGGCGATGCACTTCGACCTGCGGCCGGACAACATGATCCTCGGCCAGGGGCGGGCGTGGATCTGCGACTGGAACTGGATGGGCGTCCACGCCCCGTGGCTCGACACGGCGAACTTCCTGGTCATCGCGCACGGTGACGGGCACGACGCCGAGTCCCTGTTCCGGCGCCACCCGACGGCCGCGGGCGTCGCCGGCGAGCAGTTGGACATCGCCTTGGCCGCGCTCACCGGCTACTACCTGGCCCAGGCGCGCGACGAGCTGGTGGACGGCGTCTCGCCGTACATCAGGAGGCACCAGCGGTGGTGCGGCCTGGCGGCGGCGGACTGGCTGGCGCGCCGCCGGAAGTGGTGAGCGCTCCCGCATCACGGGAAACGCGTCCCGCCGAGTGACACGGCCCGAGTACGGTCGCCGCATGGCGGAAGAGACGGCGACCTACACCCACGGCCACCACGAGTCGGTGCTGCGTTCGCACACCTGGCGCACGGCGGCGAACTCGGCGGCCTACCTGCTGCCCGAGCTGCGGGCGGACCAGCGGGTGCTCGACATCGGCTGCGGGCCGGGGACGATCACGGCGGACCTGGCGGCGATCGTCTCGGCCGGGCGCGTGACCGCCGTCGACCGCGCCGAGGGCGTCCTGGCCCGGGCGGCCGAGCACGCGGCGGCCCGCGGGATCGGGAACGTCGACTTCGCCGTGGCCGACGTCCACGACCTCCGGTTCGCGGACGGGTCCTTCGACGTCGTCCACGCCCACCAGGTGCTCCAGCACGTGGGCGACCCGGTGCGGGCGCTGCGGGAGATGCGGCGCGTGACCGCGCCCGGCGGCGTCGTGGCGGTGCGGGACTCCGACTACGGCGCCTTCACCTGGTACCCCGAGTCGGCGGGGCTGAGCGACTGGCTGGACCTGTACGAGCGGGTCGCTCGCGCGAACGGCGGCGAGCCGGACGCGGGACGCCGGTTGAAGTCCTGGGCGCTCGCGGCGGGATTCGAGGAGTCGGCGATCGAGGCGACCTCGGCGACGTGGACCTTCACCGCGCCCCGGGAACGGGAGTGGTGGGGCGGGCTGTGGGCCGACCGGGCGCTCCACTCCGCGTTCGCCGAGCAGGCCGAGGCGAACGGCCATGCCGCCCGCGACCGCCTCGAGGCCATCGCCGCGGCCTGGAGGGACTGGAGCGCCCGGCCCGACGCGTGGCTGATGATCCCCCACGGCCAGCTCCTCTGCCGGGTCTGAACGGGCCCGGACGACCCGGCCGCGGGGGCTTCGCGGTCGCCGGGGTTCAGCGCACCCGCACGGCGCCGGGCTGGACCGTCACCGAGAAGGCCGTCGTCTCGCCGAGGTCGTCGCCGTCGATCTCCAGCACTCGCGGCTCCGACAGCGAGACCGATACGCTGCGCGCCCTCGCGTGCGTCGCCGTCTCGGCGCTCCGCGCGCGGGACCGGCCGCCCAGGCGGCGCCGGACGCCGTTGTCCCACACGAACGAGCGGAGCGTGTCGAGCCACTGGCCGAGCCCTTCCGCGCTCAGCAGGAGGAGGTCGAGCTCGCCGTCCGAGGGGTCCGCGTCGGGCAGGAGCACGATGCCGCCCTGCAAGGTCCCGCAGCCGCCGATGAGGAGCGTGTGCGCCTCCGTCCGCTCGGGTTCGGCGCCGTCGAGGGCGAGGTCGGCCGCCACCACGCCGCTCGCGCTCAGGGCGCGCCCGAGCGACTCGACATAGGCGAGCCACCCCACTTTGCCCTTGAGGTCGTCGTCGGTCTCGACGATCATGTGCGCGTCGATGCCGAATCCGGCCATGACGACGGACGCCCGGCGCACCCGCGCGCCGTCGACGTCCGCCTCGACCCAGCCGAGGTCGAGCGGGCGCGACTCGCCGTCGAACGCCCTCGCGAGGGCGCCCGCGGGGTCGCCGAGCGGCACCTCGAGGTTGCGCGCGAGGAGGTTGCCCGTGCCGAGCGGGACGATCACGAGCTCGGCCGGGGCGTCGGCCTCCGCGAGCCGCTCGGCGACGGCGCGGACGGTGCCGTCGCCGCCCGCCGCGACGATCACCCCGGCGCCCGTCGCCAGCGCCTCGCCCGCGGCGCCGCGGCCGGGGTCGTCGGGGCTCGTCCGGTGCCACGAGACCGCCGCGTCCGCCGCCTCGTCGGGCAGCGCCGCTTCGAGGTCCTCCCGCGAGGTCTTCGCGGGGTTCCACACGATCGCGATCCGGTCGTTGGTCATCACGTTCCTCTTTCCGCCGACCGCACGGGGCTGCGCCCCGAGGGGAACGCGAGCCTACCGCTCCTCCGGCGGGGTGCCCAACCCCGCGTGTCGGGCGGTCCGGCCCTCGCCCGGTTGACGGGTTCGTGTCCGCACTGGTATACCTCCCCTACGCGCCGGTAGGCGCCGCTCGCTTTCGAAAGGTGCCCGGGCCATGGACAGTGACGTCATCGTGGTTGGGGCCGGGCTCGCGGGCCTGGTCGCCACCGCCGAGTTGGCCCGGTCGGGCAAGAAGGTCGTGCTCGTCGAGCAGGAGGGCGAGCAGTCCCTCGGCGGACAGGCGTTCTGGTCGTTCGGCGGCCTGTTCCTGGTCGACTCGCCCGAGCAACGGCGCATGGGCATCCGCGACTCGCCCGAGCTCGCCCGGCGCGACTGGGCGGGCAGCGCCGGGTTCGACCGGGACGAGGACGCCTGGCCCCGCCGATGGGCCGAGGCGTACGTCGACTTCGCCTCGGGCGAGAAGCGGGCCTGGCTGCACGGCCTGGGCGTGCGGTTCTTCCCCGTCGTGGGGTGGGCCGAACGCGGGGGCTACACCGCCGAGGGCCACGGGAACTCGGTGCCGCGCTTCCACATCGTCTGGGGCACCGGCCCCGGCCTGGTCGAGCCGTTCGCGCGGATGGTGCGCGAGGCCGCGGACGCCGGGCTCGTCCGGTTCGCCTTCCGGCACCGGGTCGACCGGATCGACACCACAGGCGGCGCCGTCACCGGGGTGAGCGGGACGGTCCTGGCCGGCGACGACGCGCCGCGCGGGGCCTCCACCAGCCGGGAGGCGGCCGGGGAGTTCGCCTTCGCCGCCGAGGCCGTGGTCGTCACCTCCGGCGGCATCGGCGGGAACTTCGACCTGGTGCGGCGCAACTGGCCCGCCCGGCTCGGGACCGCGCCGAAGCGGATGATCGCGGGGGTGCCGGCCCATGTCGACGGGCGCATGCTCGGGATCGCCGAGGAGGCGGGCGCCAGCCTCATCAACCGCGACCGCATGTGGCACTACACCGAGGGCATCGCCAACTGGGCGCCGGTCTGGCCGCGGCACGGCATCCGCATCCTGCCGGGCCCCTCCTCGCTGTGGCTCGACGCGACCGGGCGGCGGCTGCCCTCGCCGCTGTTCCCCGGTTTCGACACCCTGGGGACGCTCGAGCACATCGTCGCCTCCGGGCACGACCACTCCTGGTTCGTGCTGACGCAGAAGATCCTCGAGAAGGAGTTCGCGCTCTCGGGGTCCGAGCAGAACCCGGACCTGACCGGGAAGAACGTCAAGCTGCTCCTCAAGCGGGTGCTCCCGGGCGCCCCCGGGCCGGTGGAGGCGTTCAAGGAGCGCGGCGCGGACTTCGTGGTGGCCGACTCACTCCCGAAGCTGGTCGAGGGCATGAATTCCATCACAGACGAGCCGCTGCTGGAGTTCGCGGACGTCAAGGAGGCCGTGGCGGGGCGCGACGCGGAGATGGCCAACAAGTTCACCAAGGACCTCCAGGTCATGGCGCTGCGGGGGGCCAGGAACTACCGCGGGGACCGGCTCATCCGGGTGGCCTCGCCGCACCGGCTGCTCGACCCCAAGGCCGGGCCGCTCATCGGCGTGCGGCTCAACATCCTCACCCGCAAGACCCTGGGCGGCCTCCAGACCGATCTGGACGGCCGTGTGCTGCGTGTGGACGGAACGCCCCTGCCCGGGCTCTACGCCGCCGGGGAGGCCGCGGGGTTCGGCGGCGGCGGCATGCACGGCTACCGGTCGCTGGAGGGGACCTTCCTCGGCGGCTGCCTCTTCTCGGGCCGGCAGGCCGCCCGCGGGGTCGCCGACCAGCGCTGACGCCGCCGGGCGGTACGGTGCCGAGCGGTCCGCCGCCACCGGCGCCCACGGGCGGCCGAGGGCCCGGCGGCACCGCCTGCCAGACTGAGGATGTATCGCGAGCCGGGAACGGGTTCGCTATCATCCAAGCCTCCCCGGCATTCCGGCCGGGACGCCGACGAGGTGCGCCTGCACCTCCCCTCCCGGTGCGTCCGAAGCGGAGCCGTGCGACGGCTCGCGGGCCATCGGACGGCATATCGAACACGTGGACGGTTGAGCATGAGCGACTATGAACGCCGCGAGCAGCACCCCCCGCCGCCGCCGGGTCCTCCCGTCGGCCCGGCGAGCGTCGACCCCACGAGAGGCCACGGCGGGGGCAACATGGGGCGGGCCTCGGTCGTCTCGGCGGTGCGCGCCCGCACCCCCGACGAGCCGCCGCCCAAGAAGAAGCGCATGTCCATGCGCCGCCGCCGCATCTACGCCGCCCTCATCCTGGTCGTGCTCATGCTGCTCGGCTCGGGCACCGTCGTGGGCGCCGCGTTCTTCCAGAGCGTGCCGCTGCCCGACGAGCTCGCCTTCGGGGAGTCCACCACCTTCACCTATGCCGACGAGTCCGCCGTCGCCGGTTACGGCGAGTTCACCCGCAAGCTCGTCGACGACTACGAGGACCTCCCCCGGTCGGTCGTGTGGTCCCTGCTGGCGCTGGAGGACAAGAGCTACTTCGAGCACGAGGGCGTCGACTACAAGGGCACGCTGCGCGCCCTGTTCAACAACGTCACCGGCGGCGACACCCAGGGCGCCTCGACCATCAGCCAGCAGTACGCGGGCATGGTCGCCGAGATCCGCGACGACATCTCTTACGGCCGCAAGGCCCGCGAGGCCATCATGGCCATGAAGCTGGAGCAGGAGTACTCCAAGGAGAGCATCCTGCTGCACTACCTGAACCTCAACTTCTACAACCGCGGCGCCTACGGCATCGCCGCCGCCGCGGAGGTCTGGTTCGGCAAGAAGCTCGAAGACCTCACCTGGGGCGAGTCGATGATGCTGGTCATGCAGGTCAAGGCCGGTGACGGCTCCTTCGACCCGCGCCTGGTCGAGGAGGGCGACACCGCCCCGCTCGACCGCTGGACGCACGGCATGGAGACCCTGCTCTCCCTGGAGGACCTCACCGAGGAGGAGCAGCAGCTCGTCCAGGAGCAGCTCGACGCGGGCATGCCCGAGACCAGCGACCAGATCGAGAACCCGGGCTCGTGGGGCCACGACACGCCCACCGGCTTCATCACCAACCCCACCGACGGCTACGTCTGGGCCGAGCTGGAGAGCCGCTACGGCCTGACCCAGGAGGACTTCTACGGCCACGAGGAGGGCACCGGCGGCTACACGGTGGTCCTCACCATCGACCCCGAGATCCAGGCGCAGGCGGTGGAGACCTCCAGCCGCGGCGACCTCAAGCGCGAGACGAACGAGGACGACCAGCTCGTCGACGCCGAGGGCAACGTGGTCGAGGACCCGGCGGCCGCGGCCGAGTACCGGAACGAGGACGGCTTCTTCGAGTTCGTGAACGACAGGGAGAACGCGGCCCTCTACGAGTACAACGAGTCCATGACCAGCGCGGTGGTCGCGGTCGAGCCGGGCACGGGCCGCGTGCTGGGCTACTACGGCGGCGACAACGGCCTGGGCATCGACAAGGCCGGGATCGAGAGCGCGCACCCGCCCTCGTCGACGTTCAAGATGATCACGGCGGCGACGGCGATCAGGAACGGCGCCTCGATCGACTCGTGGTGGAACTCCGACTCGCCGCGCGAGTTCGACACGCTGGACGGCATCGGCGACGGCACGATCACCAACTCGGGCGCGAACGAGAACACCGACCGGACCCTGACCGACTCGGTGCGCGACTCGCGCAACACCCCGATGTACGCGATCGCCGAGAAGTGGGGCGCCACCGCGATCCTGGAGACCGCGATCGACATGGGCGTGCGCTCGATGAGCCAGAACGAGGAGGGCGAGCAGGTCACCTACCACTTCTACAAGGAGGACGACGGCTCGATCACCTACTCGCGGCACGGCATCATCGTGAACGACGACGGCACGTACGTGCTCGACGACAACGGCAACATCGACCAGTCCGCCTCGCTCGACGGGTACGACGACGACGGCGCGCCGGTGCGCACGCCGCTGGACCCCGAGGTCAAGAACGACCCGTTCTACTACCACATCAGCTTCGGGCAGTTCCCGACCAGCGTGATGGACATGGCGGCCGTGTACGCCACGATCGCCGCCGACGGGGCCTACAACGAGACGCACTTCGTCGAGAAGGTCTACGACCGCAACGGCGAAGTGCTCGAACCGATCCGGCCGTTGGAGTCCGAGCAGGCGCTCGACGTGAGCATCGCCCGCAACCTCCAGTGGGTGGGCTCGACGATCGAGGGCGAGGGCGACTTCGACCGCCCGTACACCGGCAAGACCGGTACGTGGGAGGCCACGGCCGAGGGCTACGAGAAGGCCAACGCCCACACCTGGTACGTCGGCGCGATCCCGCAGCTGAGCATCGCCGCGTGGGTCGGCAACGCGACCGCCGAGTCCGCGCCGCTGCTGAACAAGGACGGCGGCACCGACGGCGTGTTCGGTTCGACGCTGAGCTACCCGGTCTGGGAGCAGTTCATGAACGGGGCGATCGAGGTCGCCGGGTACGAGGAGCAGGGCTGGACCGAGGCGGCGCACGTGGGCAGCCCGATCGTCGACGACATCCTCAACTCCGACGGCACGATCGACCCGTCGAGCCCGTACTGCGCCGCCAACGCGACCGACTCCCGGTGCGGGCAGCCGGGCCGCGGCGGGGACGACGACGAGGACTGCACGCCGATCGAAGAGTGGCTGGGCCAGTGCGGCGAGGAGGGCCGCGAGGACGAGGGCCCGGGCGGTCCCGGCGGCCCGGGCGGCCCGGGCGGCAACAACGGCAACGGCCGCGGCAACGACGACTGAGCCGCGGACGCCGAGGGCCCGTTCGATCGCGAACGGGCCCTCGGTGTCTCCTCCTACGCGAAGGCGAAGCCCTCGCCGCGGTAGGTGGGCACCTCGTCGACGATCCGGCCCCCGGCGATCAGTTGCAGGGTGTTGACCCGCTCGGCCAGCTCCCCGGCCTTGGCGTGGCGCATCCACACCCGCGACCCGAGGGCGAGGCCGTCGGCGGCCTTGCCGCGCAGCGGGGTCTGGACCTCGCCGGCGCCCTCGGTCCTGGTGTAGGACAGGCCGGAGGGAAACGCGGGCTTGGGCAGGCGGTCCCAGCCGGGCGCCCCGGAGGCGGTCCAGCCGCCGCCGAGGGCGGTGACGATGCCCCTGCGGGGGCGGCGCACCACCGGCAGGGCGAAGAACGCGGCCGGGAGCGGGCGGATGGACCGGTAGCCGTCGAACAGCGCCGGGGAGTACAGGCCCGACCCGGCGGCGATCTCGGTGACCGAGGGGTCGGCGGCGGTCGAGGCGACCGAGCCGGTGCCGCCGCCGTTGACGAATTCGATGTCGGCGGCGCTCTTGACCGCGGCGACGGCCTCGGCGCGCCGCTCGGCGAGCTCGGCGCGGGAGATCCGCTGCATGAGCCGCACCAGCGGGTACTGGAGCCCGGCGCTGCCGGGGCCGTCCTGGACGCCGGCGATCTGCGACTCGTAGCCCATCAGGCCCGCCAGGCGCACGCCCGGGCGCTTGTCGATCTCGTGGGCCATGGCCAGGGCCTGCTCAGGCGTGTGCACCGGCGAGCGGTGCGCGCCGATGTGGACCCTCCCGCCGAACAGTTCGAGCGACATGTCCAGCTCCAGGCACAGCCGCAGCGGCCGGCCCGGGTCGGGCCGGGCGGCGCGGCGCAGGAAGTCGAGGTGCTCGACCGAGTCGACCATGAGCGTCACGCGCCGGGCCAGCTCGTCGTCGCCGGCCAGGTGGCGCAGCGCGTCGGCGTTCGCCGTCGGATAGGCGACGACCACGTCGTCGAACTCCTCGGCCAGCCACAGCGCCTCGGGCAGCGTGTAGGCGAGGACGCCTTTGAAGCCGGGCTGCGCCAGGGCCCGGCGCATGAGGGCGCGGCACCGCAGCGACTTGCTGGCCAGGCGCAGCGGTTTGCCCAGGGCGTTGCGCCGCAGGATGGCCGCGTTGGTGTCGAAGGCGCCGAGCTCGACGACGGCGAAGGGCGGCTGGAGGTGCGCCGTCGCGTGGTCGAGTTCGGCGAACAGGTGCCCCTTCGCGTCCAGGCCCGATGCGGTCTCAAGACCCATGCGCTTTCCCTCCTGGTGGGTGTGCGGTTAGATAAAAGCTACCTTTAAGTAGACCGCACACAACCCGGAGACCCGATGGCTACCTCTCTCTGGCGGAACTGGTCCGGTACCGAGGCCGCCGAACCCGTCCGAACCGTCAAGCCCGGCGACGCGAGCGAGATCGCGGCAGCGGTGCGCGCGGCCGCCGACGACGGTCTGCGCGTCAAGGCGGTGGGCTCGGGCCACTCCTTCAGCGGCGTCGCGGTGCCCGAGGGCGTCCTGCTCGACATGGGCGGCATGGACGACGTGACGCGCGTCGACACCGGGACGAACGTGGTCACCGTCCAGGCGGGCATGCCGATGTGGCGGCTCAACCAGATCCTGGACGCGCACGGCCTGGCGCTGGAGAACATGGGCGACATCGACCGCCAGACGGTCTCGGGGGCGATCTCGACCGGCACGCACGGCACCGGCGACCGGTACCGGGGCCTGGCCTGGCAGGTGTGCGGGCTCCAGCTGGTGCTGGCCGACGGCAGCGCGGTGCGCTGCTCCCAGGAGCAGCGGCCCGAGCTGTTCGCGGCGGCCCGGATCGGGCTGGGCGCGCTCGGGGTCATCACCGAGGTGTCGATCCAGTGCGTGCCCGCGTTCCAGCTCCAGGCGGTGGAGACGCCGATGCGGCTGGACGCGGTCATGGGCGGCCTGGACGAGCTGGTGGCCGAGAACGACCACTTCGAGTTCTACTGGTTCCCGCACACCGACCGGACGCTGACCAAGCAGAACAACCGGTACTCCATGGAGGAGCGCACGCGGCGCCCCACGCGCCTGGAATACTGGTGGAACGAGGGGTTCACCGAGAACACCCTGTTCGAGGCGAGCAACCGGGTGGGGGCGAAGTTCCCCCAGGCCGTCCGGAGCCTGAACCGCCTGGCCGGTCGCGTGTGGAGCACCCGCCACTACACCGACGTGTCGCACCGGGTGTTCGCCTCGCCGCGGAAGGTCGTGTTCCGGGAGATGGAGTACGCGGTGCCGCGCGAGGCCCTGGCGGAGGTGCTGGGCGATCTCAGGGCGCGGGTGGAGGAGCGCGAGTTCAACGTCTCCTTCCCGGTGGAGGTGCGGTTCGCGGCCGCCGACGACGTGTGGCTCTCGACCGCCCACGGCCGCCAGACGGCCTATGTGGCCGTCCACCAGTACCACCGGCACGAGCACGAGGCGTACTTCAAGGCCGCCGCGGAGATCTTCAACGCCGCCGACGGCCGCCCGCACTGGGGGAAGATGCACTGGCTGGACGCCAAGGCCCTCGGCGAGCGCTATCCGCGGTTCGACGACTTCCTGGCCGTCAGGGACGAAGTGGACCCGGACCGCCGTTTCGCGAACGCCTATCTGGACCGCGTGCTCGGTGCGTGAGCGTCGGGGGGCGCGCCCGTGCGGTCTCCGGCCCCTGGGGACGGACGCCGCACGGCGGGTGCCGTGCTTTGTCGCCCCCGTGGGTTAGGTTGTGGCCGTGTCAGATGTGCAGTATCTGAAGCTCGATGAGCTGAGCGAGGCCGAACTCTACGACGCGTACGCGCCTCCCGAGGAGGACTGGCTGCGTGTGAACTTCGTGGCCAGCGCCGACGGCGCGGCCACGTTGGAGGGTCTGTCGGGCCCGCTGTCCGGAGAGGCCGACAAGCGGGTCTTCAAAGTACTGCGGGCCCGGTGCGACGTCCTGCTCGCCGGGTCGGGGACCGTGCTCGCGGAGGGCTACGGGCCCCTGGAGCTGAGCCCCGAACGGGTGAACTGGCGTCTGGAGCGCGGGCTCCCCGAGGTGCCGGTGATGGCGGTGGCCTCGCGCTCGTCCCGGCTCGACCCGGCCGCGGCGCTGTTCACGCGGGCGCGCCGCCGACCGGTCGTGGTCTGCGCGGCCGACGCCGCGATGGGCCACGTGGAGACGATGCGGGAGGTCGCCGACGTCATCGCGGTCGGCCACGGCGAGATCGACTACCGCGCCGCGATCGCGGTGCTGCGCGAGCGGGGGCTGCGGCAGATCCTGTGCGAGGGCGGGGCGCGAGTCCTCGGCGAGCTGATCGCCGCCGACCTGGTCGACGAGCTGTGCCTGACGGTGTCGCCGCTGCTGGTGGGCGCGGGCCCCATCCGGCTCGCCGAGGGGCGGGCCTCGGAGGCGGCCCGTCCGCTGCGGCTGCGACACGTCATCGAAGCCGAGGGCAACCTCGTCTTGCGGTACCTGAGAGGATCGAGCAATGACTGATTCGGTGGGCAGGGTGCTCGGCACCGAGGACGCCACGCCCCTCTCGTTCTGGGTCGGCGTCGGCCCGGAGGCGTACGCGCAGCTCGACGACGTGCTCACCACCGAGCGGGACGTCCCCGGCGTGGGGCCCGTCCGCGTCTCGGGGGTGGTCACCGCGGTCCGCAGCCGCCACGAGGGCGCCCAGTTCGACTCCGACGTGTTCGACATCGCCGGGGGGCTGCTGCCCGCGCAGGTGCAGGAGGCCGCCGAGGTCACCGTGACGCGGGTGGAGCCCGAGGTGTTCGTGCCGCCCACGCCGGGGGCGGCGGTCGAGCGCGCCACCGGCGCCGAGCGCGACCGGGCACTGTACTTCGACGGCATGGAGCGCCAAGTCCCGCTGGGCTTCTCACGGGACGGCCAGCCGGTGTTCCTCAACGCGGACTTCCTCGACGGCACCCGCGGCGCGCACGTGTCCATCTCGGGCATCTCGGGCGTGGCGACGAAGACGTCGTTCGCGACGTGGCTGCTGTACTCGCTGCTGCACTCGGGCGCGATCGGCGCCGAGGCCGCGAACACGAAGGCGCTGATCTTCAACGTCAAGGGCGAGGACCTGCTGCTGCTCGACCACGACAACACCCGGATCGACGACGAGATCCGCGAATCGTACCGGCGGCTGGGGATGCAGCCGGGCGCGTTCAAGTCCGTGGAAGTGCTCGCCCCGCCCCGGGAGGGCGACAGCAACGGCGTCCCGGACGTGGCGTGCCGCTCCACCGGCGTGGACGCGTTCTACTGGACGCTCGCCGAGTTCTGCTCGGGCGGGCTGCTGCCGTTCGTGTTCGCCGACGCCGACGACGACCGCCAGCAGTACACGATGGTCGTGCACCAGGTGGCCGCGCGCCTGCGCAAGGAGGCCCGCCCGAAGGACAACGGCGCGGTCGCCGTCGACGGGCAGCTGCTGACGACCTACCGGGACCTGGTGGACCTGATCTGCGAGCGGCTCTCGGACGACGCGACGCGCGTGGAGTGGGCGGGCTCGGCGATCGGCCTGGGCACCGTCAACGCGTTCATCCGCCGCCTCATCGCCTCCGGGCGGGACATCGGGCGGCTCATCCGCGGCGATCTGCCGCCGCGGGGCAGGGCCATCGCCTCCGAGGCGCAGGTGACCGTCGTGGACCTGCACAACCTGCCCGACCGGGCGCAGCGGTTCGTCGTCGGTGTGGTGCTGCGCGGCGAGTTCGAGCGCAAGGAGAAGGCCGGGACGGCCCGGCCGCTCCAGTTCGTCGTCCTCGACGAGCTCAACAAGTACGCCCCGCGCGAGGGCACCAGCCCGATCAAGGACATCCTGCTCGACATCGCCGAACGCGGCCGCTCGCTCGGGGTGATCCTCATCGGCGCGCAGCAGACGGCCAGCGAGGTCGAGCGGCGCATCGCCTCGAACTCGGCGGTGCGGGTCGTCGGCCGCCTGGACGCGGCCGAGGCCACGCGCCCGGAGTACGGCTTCCTCACGCAGGCGCAGCGCCAGCGGGTCCTGATGGCCAAGCCCGGCACCATGTTCGTCGGCCAGCCGGAGCTGCCGGTGCCGCTGGTGGTGAACTTCCCGTTCCCGGCGTGGGCCACCCGGCCGGCCGAGGCCGGGTCGGCGCCGGCCTCGTCGGCGCGGTCGGTGACGGCGAAGGTCGACCCGTTCGACCTGGCCGACGACGATGACGACATCCCGTTCTAGGCCGGTCGAGCGCCCATGCACCCGTCCACCAGAAGGAGTTGAACCTTGCGGATACTGCACACCTCCGACTGGCATGTCGGCGTCACGTTGAAGGGCCGCGCCCGCTTGGACGAGCAGCGGGCCGTGTTCGGCCAGATCGTCGACATCGCCCGCGAGGAACGCGTCGACCTGGTGATCGTGGCCGGGGACCTGTACGACACGGCCTCGCCCTCCAGCGCCGCGCAGAAGCTCTTGACGACGACGCTGTCGGCGCTGCGCGGCACGGGCGCCGAGGTCGTGGCGATCGCCGGGAACCACGACAACGGGCCGGGCCTGGAGGCGCTGCGCGCCTGGGCCGCCGCGGCGGGCATCCACCTGCGGGGCCGCATCGGCAAGGCCGCCGACCACCTGGTCACCGGCGAGACCGCCGGGGGCGAGCGGTGGCGGCTGGCGGCGCTGCCGTTCGTGAGCCAGCGGTACGCGGTGCGGGCGGCCGAACTGTTCGAGCTGAGCGCCGCGGACACCGAGTCGGCCTACGCCGATCACCTGCGGCGCATGGTGGCCGCGCTCTCGCAGGGTTTCAGCGGCGACGAGGTGGACCTGTTCTGCGGGCACCTGACGGTCGTCGGCGGGAAGGTCGGGGGCGGGGAGCGCGAGGTCCATACCGTCGCCGACTACGCCGTCCCGGCGGCGGTGTTCCCGGCCTCGACGAACTACGTCGCCCTGGGGCACCTGCACAAGGCGCAGAAGATCGAGGGGCCCTGCCCGATCCGGTACTCGGGCGGGCCGCTCGCGGTGGACTTCGGCGAGGAGGACCACACGCCGAGCGTCACGCTCGTCGACGTCACCGCCGACACGCCCGCGCGCGTGCGGCTGGTGCCGCTGACCGAGGCGGTGCCGCTCAAGACGCTGCGCGGCACGCTCGAAGCGCTGCGGAAGGCCGAAGTGGACGAGCGGGCGTGGCTGCGGGTGTTCGTCACCGAGCCGGCCCGGGCGGGGCTGCGCGGCGAGGTCGCCGAGCTGTTCCCGCGGGCCGTGCAGATCCACATCGACCCGGTCGTGCGCGCCGACGCGGCAGCGCCGCGGCAGCGGCGCTCGGGCCGCAGCCCCGGCGAGCTGTTCGACGCCTATCTCGCCGAGAGCGGGCACGACGACCCGGCCGTGGCGAAGCTGTTCGCCGAACTGTACGAGGAGACGCAGACCGTCGCGGCGGAGGAGTCATGACGCGGGAGCGTCCGCCGGCCCGCCGCCGCCCGAACCGGAGTGAGCGCCGTGCGCCCTATACGACTTGACATGCACGGCTTCGGTTCCTACACCGAGGCCGCCACACTCGACTTCACCGATGTGGACTTCTTCGCGCTCACCGGGCCCACCGGCGCCGGGAAGTCCACGGTGCTCGACGCGATGTGCTTCGCGCTGTACGGGCGCACCCCGCGCTGGCGCAACAACACCACGCAGCACGCCATCGCGCCCTCGGCCGTCGAGGGCCGGGTGCGGCTGGTGTTCGCCGCCGCGGGCGTCCACTATGTGGCGACGCGGATTCTGCGCCGCGACAAGAACGGCAACGTCAAGACCGCCACGGCCGCGCTGGAGCAGCTGCCCGAGGGCGTGGACCCGGCCGACGACACCGCGCTCGTGGAGGGCCTGGGCAGGCCGCTCGCCGGGAGCCCTTCGACGGTGAGCACCGCGGCCGAGCGGATCGTGGGGCTGCCGTTCGACCAGTTCACCAAGTGCGTGCTGCTGCCGCAGGGCGAGTTCGCCGAGTTCCTCCATGCCACGGCCGCCGACCGCCGCAAGATCCTTGAGAACCTCTTGGGGCACAGCGCCTACCGGCGCGTCCAGCAGCTCGCCGGCGCCAAGCGCGACGCGGCGGCCACCGCGCAGCGCACCCTCGAAGCGCAGTTGCAGAAGGTCCCGCCGGTGTCCGACGAGGACCTCGCGGAGGCGGCGCTGCGGGTCGAGAAGCTCGAGAAGCTCACCGAGCCGGTGCGGGACAAGGCCGGGTCGCTCGACGGCCTCGACGCGGCCGTGGAGGCCGCGCGGCGGCGCCTGGGCGAGGCCGAGGCGCACCTGGCGTCGCTGACCTACATCAAGCGGCCCGACGGGGTCGACGACCTCGCCGCGCGGCTGGCCGACGCCGCCGAGCGCGTCGGCGCGAAGGCCGCCGAGGTGGAGGCCACCGAGGCCGAGGACGAGCGCCTCCGCGCCGAGCTCGACGGGCTCGACCTGGCGCTCATCGAACGGCAGCTCAAGACGTGGGAGGAGCTCGCCGAGACCGAGGCGAGCCTGAAGACCGGCGGCGAGCTGACCGAGGAGCTGCGCCACCAGTACGACGAGGCCAAGGATCTCGAAGGGGCCGCCGCCGAAGAGGTCGAGATCCAGCACGCCGCCGTGCACAAGGCCCGCATGGCCGATCTGGCCGGGACGCTGCGCGCCGAGCTGGTCGGCGGCGAGGACTGCCCGGTGTGCGACCGGCCCGTCGGGGCGGTCCCCGAGCGCGACCTCTCCGCGGCCCTGGAGGAAGCGCAGCAGGCGTCCCAGACCGCCACCGCCGAGTACAAGGACGCGCAGACCGCCGTCGTGAACCTCCAGGCGAAGCTCGACAGCTACACCGAGCGCCTGACCGAGCTCGACGTCAAGCGCCGCCGCCTGGTCAAGAAGCTCGAAGGGGTGCCCGGGGCCGAGGCGCTGCGGGCGCGGCGCGAGGCCGCCGCCGAGGCGGGGCGGCTCCTCAGCGGCACCGCCGCGGCGCTCAAGGCCGCGCGGCGCGCCCTGCGGGAGGCCGAGAAGCGCAGGGCCGCGGCCGAGGAGCAGCAGCAGCGCGCCTGGCGCGAGTTCGGGCACGCCCGGGACCAGGTGGCCGTGCTGGGGCCGCCCGCGGCGGGCACGGACCTGGCCGAGAGCTGGGGCCGCCTCGTCGCGTGGGCCGAGGGCGCCATCGAGCGGGCCGGGGCCGAGCGCGAGGCCGCCCGGGCCGAGCTCCAGTCGCTCGACGGCCGCGCCGCCGTACTGCGGGCCGAGCTGCTGGCCGCGATGGCCGAGTTCGGCGTCGCCGTCCCCGTCACGGGCACCGGCGGCGACTACGTGGCCGCGCACGCCGCGGCCGTCGAGTCCGCCCGCGCGGCCTCGGCGCAGCTGCGCGAGGCGCGGGGCCGCCGCGTGGAGCTGGAGTCCGAGGCCCGGCGCTTCGCCCGGGACGCCGAGGTCGCCAAGGAGCTGGCGAGGCACCTGGACGCGCGCCGGTTCATGGAGTGGCTCTTGAGCGAGGCGCTGGACGAGCTGGTGGCCGGGGCGACGGTGATGCTCAGCCGCATCACCGGCGGCCAGTACGACCTGATCTACCGCGAGCAGGACTTCTGGGTGGTCGACCACCACGACGCGGACATGGCCCGCCCGGTGCGGAGCCTGTCGGGGGGCGAGACGTTCGCCGCGTCGCTGTCGCTGGCGCTGGCCCTGTCCGACCAGTTGGCGAGTCTTTCGCGCGACGGGGCGTGCCTGGAGTCGATCATCCTCGACGAGGGTTTCGGGACGCTCGACCCGGAGACGCTGGACGCCGTCGCCACCACGCTGGAGGCGCTGACGGTCTCCAGCGAGCGCACCGTCGGCCTGGTCACGCACGTCGCCGACCTCGCCGAGCGCGTCCCGGTCCGCTTCCGGATCATCAAGGACGCCAAAGGTTCACACGTCGAGAAGACTCTGGAGTAGCGCCGTGCAGATCACCGTCGACGCCTGGGACCCCTCCTTCGCCGACAACCCCGAGTCGCCGTCCCGTTCGGGCGCGGCGGAGGTGCGGGCCGACATCGAGGTGCCCGCGGCGAAGTGGGCGCCGATCGACGCCCCGAAGGCCGGGCCGACCCGGCTGCTCCTGGTCGACGGCGTGCGCCGCATCGACGCGAGGGTGGAGCTGCTGGAGGGGGGCGAGCGCTGGCCGGGCGTGTGCGTCTCCTGGGCGGCCGGGGCCGTGTCGTGCGATCTGGACGGCCGGGCCTCGGCGGTCACCGAGATCGCGGTCGAGCGCGGCCTGTTCACCGGAGCTGACCCGGGCGTGGACTTCGGCCGCTACCCCTTCCGCGACGCCGGGTCGAGCGAGCCGTCCGATCTCATCGCCGCGAGCCAGGTGGCGATGGCGCAGCTCGAGGCAAAGGTGGCGTCCCGAGTGGTCACGGAGGCGCAGCTCGCGGTGCTCGACGGGCCGCTGCGCGGGCGCACGCAGCTGCCGAACTCGGTGGGGTACGTCAAGAGCCATCACCGCGCCTATCTGCCGGGGGGCCTCAACGAGGTGATCGGGCTGCTGGCGCCGGGCCAGCGCACCCCGGTGTTCCACCTGATGTCCGGGTGGCCGCGCTACACGTGGTATCTGCGGCTGCCGGGGACCGCTTCGCGCGGCTGGGCGGGGGTGGCGCGCCTGGAGGCGGCCGACAACCTCAATGAGGACCTGGTCGTGGCGCTGGCCGACGCGACCGCGGCGGCCTTGCCGCCCTTGGGTTCGGCCGCGCACAAGGACGCGCGGGCCCCGCAGAACCTCACGCCCATCGCGGGGCTGGAGCGGCGTCTCAAGCGCACGCTCGGCGACGCCCGGCTCCTGCTGCGCGGGGTGCGCGCCTCCTCGGCGGCCTACTGAGCGGGCGCCGCCGCGGGGTCGGCGGCGGCGCGTCTCGGTGTGATCAGTACCAGCCGTTGGACTCCGAGTGCGACCAGGCGCCGCACGGGTTGCCGTAGCGGCCCTCGATGTAGTCCAGGCCCCAGGCGATCTGGGTGGCCGGGTTGGTCTGCCAGTCGGAGCCGTGCGAGGCCATCTTGTCGCCCGGGAGGGACTGCGGGATGCCGTAGGCGCCCGAGCTGGGGTTGGCGGCGGTCTCGTTCCAGCCCGACTCGCGGTCCCACAGGGACTCCAGGCAGGAGAACTCGCCGAGGCCCCAGCCCGCGTCGAGGGTCATGGTGCAGCCGACGGCCTTGTTGCCCGAGTACTCGGAGCAGTCGGCGGCGATGCTCACCGAGGGCCCGGAGGGCTCCTCCTGCGCCGGTTCCTCGACCGGTTCGGGCGCTTCCTCCTCTTCGGGGATCTCGGCGGCCTCGGTCTTGTCGACCTCGGTGGTGCCCTGGACCTTGACCGCGATGATGGTCTCCATGACGGCGACCTCCTCCCACCGGTGGTCGGCCTCGACGGCGTCGGCGACGATGTCCGAGGCGAGCCGCTCGGAGTCGCTGCGGTCGTCGGTGGTGATGATCGCCGCGCCCGCGGTGGTCGCCGAGGTGAGGGCGACGACGGTGGCGGCGATGGACGCGAGGACGCGGTTTCGGAGGACATGGGGGAGCCCTGGGGAGGCCGCCTCGTCTGCCGCGTGCTTCGCCTGGGTCAGCTTTTTGCGATGAAGCACCCGCGTAAGGCTAGGGACCGTCGATAACGACGCCCTGCCTACGAGTAGTCACCCCATTACGGCGCACGCACGACTGCGAGGGAAGCGGCCGCTCGACCGTTTCGTCCGATAGCGGCGGTATCACGTCTCCGGTTCCGGGCGCCGGAACCCCGGCGTCCGGGGGTGGCCCGTTCGGCCCATTGACGGCCCGAAATCTGCCAGAAGTTCCGCTACCAAGGTCTACCGAGGCCGATCTCACATGGTGGCGCGAGCCTCGCGGGGCGCGCCGACGCCGGGCACCGGGCGTGTCCGGGCGCCTCCGGACCGTGCGCGCCGCGGCTATTCGTCCGGGGTCGCGGGGGCCTCGGTCGGCGTCTCGGCGCCTTCCTCGGCGGCGGTGGGCTCCTCGTCGGTCGGCTCGGGCGAGGGCCGTTCGGCGGCGTCCTCCTCGACGGGCATGCACAGCGGGTACCGGTAGCCGTAGCGCCCCTCGTCCAGCGGCGGTTCGGCCGCCGAGGTGGATTCGCCGGGGGTCCCGTCCTCGCGTTCGCCCTGCTCGAACGGGTTGTTCGCGTGCCCGTCGTCGCAGCTCCAGGGCTCGCCGAGGTACAGCGGGGAGCCGTCCTGGTCGAACAGGTAGACGCCGGTGAGGAGTTCGCCGTTCTCGTCGTAGACGTGGACGTCGCTCACGCCGTCGTCCGGCTCGTTCTCCGTCATGGCGTGCATCACCGGCGAGTTCCAGCGGAACACGAAGCCGTCGGCGACCCAGGAGAAGCTCAGCGCGCCGACCGCCGCCAGGGCGATCCCGCCCGCGGCGGTGAGGCGGCGGTTCCGCCGGCTCCATTCCTGCGAGCGCACCCCGAGCTTGAGCGAGAGCCACACGAAGGCCAGTGCGATGGCGACGACGAACAGGAACCCGAAGGCCCCGACGCTGAGGACCGCCCTCCGCAAGATCTCGTCGCCGAAGACGAAAACGTGGGCCACCAGCGCCGCCGCGATGAGTCCTCGCAGCACCCACCAGGCTGGGCGCAGCGTCCTGCCGAACTCGCCGGCCTCGCCGACGCCCGCGCTGCCGGTGAACCTGTCGGCCGCGCCCCGCGCCCACGCGAGCGAGGGGTCGGCCATCCGCCACATGCTGCGCCAGAAGCGGTCGCCCGCGCGCTCCTTGGGGATCTCGGCGGTCTCGCGCAGCTCGCGGGCGTAGGCCTCGGGGCCGCCGAGCAGGTGCGCGAGCGGCACTCCGGGTTCGAGGTCGGCGGCGACCTCGGCCAGGTGCTCCTCCAGTCCGTTGAGGAGGTCCTCGCGGATCGACGCGGGCAGATCGGCGAGGTGGCGCTCGACCGCGAGCCGGTACTCGGCGATGTCCGTGTTCGATTGAGGAGTGTCGGTCATGCTTGCCCCTTCTCGGCCGCGGTGTTCTCGGGGGCGTCGAACAGGCCCCGCATCTTGGCGCTGACGTCCTCCCAGGCGTCGCGCCGCTGGCGCAGGTACTTCCTGCCAGGCTCGGTCAGCGCGTAGTACTTGCGGTGCGGCCCCGATTCGCTGGGCTGCACGTAGGTGGACAGGTGGCCGGAGCGGTAGAGGCGGCGCAGGGTCCCGTAGACCGAGGCGTCGCCGACCTCGTCGAACCCGGCGTTCCTCAGGCGGCGCAGGATCTCGTAGCCGTAGCCGTCCTCGGCCTCCAGGACGCGCAGGACGATGATGTCCAGCAGGCCCTTGAGCAGTTGCGATCTGTCCACGCGTAACACGGTACCACGCTATGCACAGTAGCGGCGGCCCGAAGAACGACGGAACCGGCCCCGCCTGCGCGGCGGGACCGGTTCGGAGACATGACGTTACAGCGTCGCGCGGGCGGCGCGGAGCCTGGCGAGGCTCACGCTCTTGCCCAGCAGCTCCATCGACTCGTACAGCGGCGGCGAGACGGTCTTGCCGCTGATCGCCACGCGCACCGGGCCGAACGCCTTGCGCGGCTTGAGGCCCATGCCGTCGACGAGCGCGATCTTCAGCGCCTCCTCGATGGCCCCGGTGGTCCACTCGACGCCTTCGAGCGCGGCGATCGAGGCGTCGAGGACCTGCGCGGCGTCGTCCTTGAAGGTCTTCTTCGCGCTCGTCTCGTCGATCGCGACCTCGACGCCGCAGAACAGGAACCGCAGCATCTCGGCGGCCTGCGCGAGCGTCGAGCACCGCTCCTGCACGAGCGGGACGGCCACTTCGAGGACGTAGCGCTGCTCGGCGGTGGGCTGCTCGGGCAGCAGGTCGCGCTTCTGGAGCTCGGGCACGAGCATCGCGGTCAGCTCGACCGGGTCGGAGGCGCGGAAGTGCGCCGAGCAGATCGCGTCGAACTTCTTCTCGTCGAACCGGGCCGGGTTGGACTTGACGTCGTGCAGGTCGAACGCGTCCAGGAACTCCGCGACGGTGAACACGTCCCGGTCGCCGCTGATCGACCAGCCGAGCGTCGCGACGTAGTTGAGCACGCCCTCGGGCAGGTAGCCCTCCAGCTTGTACTGCAAGAGGTCCGAGCGCGGGTCGCGCTTGGACATCTTCTTGCCGCGCTCGTCGACGATGAGCGGCAGGTGCGCGTACTCGGGCACCCGCTCGGCCAGGCCCAGCTCGATGAGCGCGCGCCACATGACGATCTGGCGGGGCGTGGAGGACATGAGGTCCTCGCCGCGGGTGACCATGTTGACCTTCATGAGCGCGTCGTCGACCGGGTTGGTCAGCGTGTACAGCGGGGAGCCGTCGGCGCGGGCGATGACGTAGTCGGGGACGGTGCCCGCGGGCGTGACGACCTCGCCGCGCACCGCGTCGACGAAGGTGATGTCCTCATCGGGCATCCGCATCCGGTACACCGGCTTGCGGCCCTCCTCGCGGAAGGCCCGCCGCTGCTCCTCGGTCAGCGTCCGGTCGAAGTTGTCGTAGCCGAGCTTGGGGTCGCGTCCGGCGGCCCGGTGGCGCGCCTCGACCTCGTCGTTGGTGGAGAACGCCTCGTAGGCGTAGCCGCCCTCGACCAGGCGCGCGATGACGTCGGCGTAGACGTCCGAGCGCTGCGACTGCCGGTAGGGCGCGTGCGGCCCGCCGATGTCGGGGCCCTCGTCCCAGTTCATGCCGAGCCACGAGAGCGCCTCGACGAGCTGGTTGTAGGAGTCCTCGGTGTCGCGGGCGGCGTCGGTGTCCTCGATGCGGAAGACGAACTCGCCGCCCTTGGCGCGGGCGTAGCCCCACGAGAACAGGCAGGTGCGCACCAGGCCCACGTGCGGCAGGCCGGTCGGGCTGGGGCAGAAGCGCGTGCGGACGTTATTCACTGGGGACCACCTGGTTGGTCAGCGTGCCGATGCCGGCGACGGAAACGGAGACGGTGTCGCCGCCCTCGAGCGGTCCCACTCCGGCGGGCGTGCCGGTGAGGACGACGTCGCCGGGCAGCAGCGTCATGATCTGCGAGATGTAGGCGATGAGGGCGGCGGGGTCGAAGACCATGTCCTTGGTCGAGCCGAGCTGGCGCACTTCGCCGCCCACCTCGCAGCGGATCTCGGCGTCGGCGACGTCGGCGTCGGTCTCGATCCAGGGCCCGAGCGGGCAGAAGGAGTCGAAGCCCTTCGCGCGGGTGAACTGGACGTCCTTGCGCTGGAGGTCGCGGGCGGTGACGTCGTTGGCGCAGGTGTAGCCGAAGACGGAGGCCGCGGCGGCCTCCTTGCCGACGGCGCGCGCCCCGGGCAGGCCGATGACGACGGCCAGTTCGGCCTCGTGCTCGACCCGGTCGGACACGGCCGGGAGGCGGACGGCCTCGCCGGGGCCGATGACCGAGGTGGACGGCTTGATGAAGACGAGCGGTTCGGCGGGCACCTCGTTGCCCAGCTCGGCGGCGTGGTCGGCGTAGTTGCGGCCCACGCACACGACCTTGGAGGGCAGGATCGGGGCGAGCAGTCGCACGTCCTCGAGCGCCCACCGCTGGCCGGTCATCTTGATCTGCGCGAACGGGTGTCCGTCGATCTCCGAGGCGGTCGCGCCGGGCCCCTCCCCCTCGAGTACCGCGAACGACATGCCGGTGGGGTGAGCGATCCGTGCGATGCGCACACTGCGCCCCTCTCTAAGACGTGGTCGGTGCTGTCGGCCTCAGCTTAGTTCGGTGCGCTCCGCCGGTGAATGCACTATCCGATCAGCAGGAACGGCGCCACAACGAGGGCGGCGCCGAGCAGGGCGCCGACGACGACGCCCATGCCGAGGCGGCGCACGCGCGCCGACAGGCCGATCGCGAATCCGAGCACGCAGGTGAGCGGGGTGGCGATGAGGCAGGAGAAGGCCGTGGACCCGAGCCGGACGTTGAGCGAGGCGCCGATCTTGTCGACCAGGATGAAGCCGAGCACCAGCGCGAGCAGGGTGTGGATCACGAGCCCGAGGAAGAAGCCGGAGACGAATCGGCGTCGTGCGTACACCGCCGTATCGGCGGCGTAGGCCGCGGCACGGGCGCGATCGGTCTTATAGGAAGTCACGCTGCAACTCTAATACGGCGCGCCCATGCGGTCGGTGCGCGCACGGCGCACGGCCGCGCCCATGTCCGCGGGGGCGCCCGTTCACCGTCGGCGCGCGCCGCGCGGACGCGCCGCGTCGAATGCGGGCCGCCCGGCCGTCCTCATGCGAGACTGCCGTGATGCGCCGATTGATCACACTCTTCGCGCTGTTCGGCTTGGTGCTCGCCTCCCAGATCCCCGCCGGCGCGATCGAATCCGACCTCCCCAAGGCCACCGCCTCGTTCGACGACCACGTCCTCAAGACCGCCTACGACGGCGACGTGCTCTACGTGGGCGGGGCGTTCACCAACGCCATCGGCCTCGACGGCACGCGCACGCCGCGCCGCCACCTGGCCGCGGTCGACTCGGTCGGCGGCGGGCTGCTGCCGTTCGCGCCGGACCTGGACGGGCAGGTGCACGAGGTGGCGACCGCCGCGGGCTACCTGTACGCGGCCGGGGACTTCCGGCACGTCGACGGGGTGTCCATGCCGCGCCTGGCCCGCTTCGACCTGGAGACCGGGGAGCTGGACGAGGACTGGCGTCCGGGCCCCTCGGCGTCGGTGCTCGCCGTCGAGCCGGCGGGCGACCGGGTCTACCTGGGCGGCCGGTTCGCCTCGGTGGGCGGGCACGGGCAGCCGTACCTGGCGGCGGTGTCCGCCGCCGACGGCGCGGTGATCCCCTCGTTCGCCCCGCGGGTGCAGGAGGGCGCGGTGCGCGACATCGAGTCGGGGCACGGGCGGCTGTACGTCTCGGGCGGCTTCAGCCGCGCCGAGGGCGAGAAGCAGTTCGGGAAGCTCGCGGCGTTCGATCCGTCCACCGGCCGGGTCGACAGGTCCTTCCAGGCGGACGTGTACGTCCTGACCAGGCAGATCGCGGTCGACGGGGACCGGGTGTACGCGGCGCTGGACGGGCGCGGCGGCGAGGTCCGCGCGTTCGACGACACCGGCGAGGCCCTGTGGTACCAGGCCGTGGACGGCGGGATGCAGGCCGTGGCCGTGTGGGGAGGCACCGTCATCGCCGGCGGGCACTTCGACAAGGCGTGCGTCACCAACCACTCCGGTCCCTCCGGGGAGTGCGTCGACGGGATCATGGCCCCGCGCGGGAAGCTCCTGGCCGTCGACCGGGACGGGCGGCTCCTGTCGTGGAACCCGGACGCGAACGGCGTCATCGGCGTGTGGGACCTCCAGACCCACCCCGAGGGGGCGAGCCTGGCCGCGGGCGGCACGTTCACGACGTTCGCCGGGGGCGCGGTGCAGCAGCGGCGCCTGGCCGTCTTCGATTGAGGCCGGGGCCGCGGCCCCGGCGCGGACGTGCCGGGGCCGCGGCCGCTAGCGGCGGTTGAGGCCGTAGGCCAGGCCCTCGGTGAGGGCGTTCCAGGAGGCTTCGATGAGGTTGGGGGCGACGCCGACGGTCGTCCACTCGGTCGCGCCGTCGCCCATGGTGACCAGGACGCGGGTGACCGCGTCGGTGCCGGTGGAGCCGGCGAGGATGCGGACCTTGAAGTCGGACAGGCCCAGCTGCGCCAGGCGCGGGTGGCGGGCGGCCAGGGCGCTGCGCAGGGCCGCGTCGAGGGCGTTGACCGGGCCGTTGCCCTGGGCGGTGGCGATGCAGTGCTCGGGGGCCTCGCCGGGCTCGCCGTGGATGTCGATGCGGACGGTGGCCTCGGCGACGGTGGCGCCGTTGGGGTCGTGGTCGACGATGACGCGGTAGGTGTCGAGCGTGAACGGGCGGGGCAGGCCGCCGGAGAGCTCGTCGCGGACGAGCAGTTCGAAGGAGGCGTCGGCGGCCTCGAAGGACCAGCCTTTCGCTTCGAGTTCCTTGACGCGCCTGGTGATCCGTTCGAGGGCGTCCTTGTCGCCGGAGAGGTCGACGCCCAGTTCGCGGCTCTTGAGCTCGACCGAGGCGCGCCCGGCCATCTCGGTGACCAGGATGCGCATGTCGTTGCCGACGCGCTCGGGCTCGATGTGGTTGTAGAGCGCCGGGTCGGCCTTGATCGCGGAGGCGTGGATGCCGGCCTTGTGCGCGAAGGCGGCGTGGCCGGTGTAGGGGGCGTGCTCGTCGGGGGTCATGTTGGCGATCTCGGCGACGGCGTGGGAGATGCGGGTGAGCTTCTCCAGGCAGCCCTCGGGCAGGACGCGCATGCCCAGCTTGGTCTCGAGGTTCGCGATGACGCTGAAGAGGTTGGCGTTGCCGGGCCGCTCGCCGTAGCCGTTGGCGGTGCCCTGGACGTGCATGACGCCCGCCTGGACGGCGGCGATGGTGTTGGCGACGGCGCAGCCGGTGTCGTTCTGGGCGTGCATGCCGAGTCGGACGCGGTCGGCGGGCAGGTCGGCCTCCAGGCGGGCGCGCAGCTCGGTGACGGCCTCGGTGATGTCGGAGGGGATGGAGCCGCCGTTGGTGTCGCACAGGATCACGGCCGCGGCGCCGGCTTCGAGGGCGGTGCGCACGACCAGGGTCGCGTACTCGGGGTCGTGGCGGAAGCCGTCGAAGAAGTGCTCGCAGTCGATGAACATCTCGCGGCCCGCCTCGCGTCCGGTGCGGACGGAGTCGGTGATCATCGCGAGGTTCTCTTCGGCGGTGGTGCGCAGGGCCTGCTCGACGTGCCGCATGTCGGATTTGGCGACGAGGCACAGGGCGGGGGCGCGGGAGTCCAGGAGGGCCGTGAAGCCGGGGTCCGCCGCGGCGGTGACGCCCGCGCGGCGGGTCATGCCGAAGGCGACGAGTTTGGCGTGCTTGAAGTTGACCTCTTCGGCGGCGCGGGCGAAGAACTCGGTGTCGGAGGGGATGGCCCCGGGCCAGCCGCCTTCGATGTAGTCGACGCCGAGCTCGTCGAGGAGCTCGGCCACGGCCAGTTTGTCGGCCACCGAGTAGCGGAGGCCCTCCATCTGCGCGCCGTCGCGGAGCGTCGTGTCGAAGACGTGGAACTCTCCGACGTGGTGTGGTTGCGTCACGTTGTGCTCCAGTTGGTTTCAGGATTCCGATTCTGCCGCTGCGGGGCCGCCTGAACGATCGCTTGGCCCCAACGAAAAAGACCCCCTGCGAACGCAGGAGGTCTGGCGCTTGGCGGCGGCATCTAGTTGTGCCGGTACTCCGCCAGGCGCCCGCAGCTGATAATGAGCTGGAAGGTCACGGTTGGAAGTATGCCACCGGGCCGCACCGCGAGCCAGCATTTCCCATCATGCGGGAAGTCGCGTGTCACCAGTCGCCGCGCAGCGTCCGGCGGCGCCACCACAGGGCCATGGCCGCTCCGGCGGCGACGGCGGTGAGGCCCACGGCGCCCACGATCGTCATGCCCGCGCCGGTCTGCGGGAGCGTCGGCTGGGCGACCGGCGTGGTGTCGGCGGGCTCGGACGGCTCCTCGCCGGGCGGCTCCTCCCCCGGCGGTTCCTCGCCGGGCGGCGGCTCGTGGGGGACGGCGAAGCGCCATTCCTGGGAGTGCTTGCTGGACTTGACGTCGACGGCGAAGACCTCGGCGCCCTCGACGGCGTCGTCGCCGGGCTTGAGCCCGAGGTAGAAGCCGTCGGGAGTGGCGAACCGGTAGTCCTCGTTGACCTTGGCGTCGTCGAACACGACGGTCCACTCGGCGGCCCCGGCGCACTCGCCGAGCGTCACCGGCGCGAACGCGACGTGCTCGTCCCGGTCCTGGTGCTTGCCTTCGGGCGCCTGCCCCTCGACCCGCGAGGACGACTCGGTCTCCTGGGAGGCCCCGGTCCCGCCCGCCGGCTCGGCCCCGTCCGAGGCCCCGGTCCGGTCCCGGGACTCGGTCCCGTCCGGCCCGTCGGCCGCTCCGGACTCGTCCGGCGACTCGGCCGGGGTCAGGCACCGGCCGGACTCGTCGTGGACGATCAGGTACTCGCCGAGGTCCTGGAAGGACTCGACGGACCTGAAGGTCCAGCCGTCGCCGTCGGCGCTGAGCGCCGCGGTCTCGCCGGTCCAGGCCAGCGGCAGATCGGCGTGGTGCTTGAGGTACATCAGTACCGCTTCGTCGGGCATTTCGGCCGCGTGCGCGGCGGTGGGCATGCCCCAGGGCAGGAGCGCGGCGGCGGCGATGGCCGCACCGCGTGAATAGATGGTTTTCACCCTGAGAATTAGATCAAATTAGACCGTTTCGCGTTAGTTGAGGCGGATATTCACCGAGGATCACCGATTGAGGTGAATGCTGCCCCGTATCTCGCTCGCGGCGTCCCCGGCGGCGCGCAGCCGGTCGGCCGCGTCGGTGAGGGTCTCCATCGTGGCGTCGGCCGAGCTCGCGGCCAGGGCCTCGCGCAGGCCGACCGAGCCGGCCAGGCACTCCCCCGCGGCGACCACCATGTCCTCGTAGGCGCTCACCCCGGCCTCCAGGCGCTCGACCAGGAGGTCCCGGTCGGCGCGCAGGGTCGCCTGGCGCGGCCCGGAGGCGATGGCGATCGACTGCTCGACGTCGCGGACGGCCAGGGCCAGGCGGTACAGCTCCGGTCCGGCCTTGGCGGCCCCCGACAGCGCGGCCACGGCCTCGGGGTTGCCCTGGAGGCGCTGCGCGAACTGCTCGGCGGCCGCGCTGGCCCGCTCCAGGCGCTGGTACGGGCCCAGGGCGGCGCTGCGGCGGAACTGCGAGCGCATCCGGCCGCGCCGCAGCGAGGCGGCGGCCTCGCCGATCATGCCGCGGGCCTCCTGCCGCAGCCCGGCCGGTCCGTGGAGTTCGAGGGCCTCGCGCTCGGCGGGCATGACGCGCGCCAGGCGGCGGTAGTCGATCCAGCGGACGGCGGCCAGCGCGGTGGAGAAGCCGGCGGCGACCACCCAGGCCCCGTCGGAGCCGGAGACGCCGCCCACGGGCAGGAAGAACGCGGACCCGGCGACGGTGGCGCCGGAGACGACCGTCCAGAACCGCGCCGAGGACAGCCGCGACCGCAAGCGCCGTACGGCGTGCTTGCGGGCCTTGGCGTCCACGGGGCGTCCTTTCGTCGCGTCAGCTCTTGGCGGAGTCGGCCTCGGCCGTCCCCTCGCCCTCGCTCATGCTGGCGCGGATGTCGGCGAGGCGGTCGTTGGTGATCGATTCCTTGGAGGTGACGGCGGGCTGGGACTTGTCCGAGCCGGAGAGCTGGTCGCCCTCCAGGGAGGCGCGGATCTGCTCCAGGCGGGAGGCGCCGGCCATGTCGCGGGTGGCCCGGTTGACCTCGAGGAGGCGGCCCTCCACCGAGTTGCTGGCCAGTTCGGCGCGGCCCATGGCGTTGGAGTAGCGGCCCTCGATCTTGTCGCGGATCTCGTCGAAGTTCGGGGTGTTGCCGGGGGCGGCGGTCTGCGACATCGACTCCAGGGACGAGGCGATGGTCTCCTGCATCTTGGCCTGCTCCAGCTGGCCGAGCAGCTTGGTGCGCTCCTGGAGCTTCTGCTGGAGCATCATCTGGTTGTTCTCGACGGCCTGCTTGGCCTGGTCGGCGGCGTTGAGCGCCTGGTCGTGCATCGTCTTCATGTCCTCAAGGGACTGCTCGGTGGAGACCAACTGGCCCGCGAGCACCTCGGCGGTGGACTCGAACTCCTGGGCCTTCTTCTCATCGCCGTCGGCGCGGGCCTTGTCCGCCAGCACCAGCGCCTGGCGCGCCTGCGCCTGCAACCGCTCCACTTCGGCCATCGAGCGGTTGAGCTTCATCTCCAACTGGCGCTGGTTCCCGATCACCGAGGCGGCCTGGCCGACCAGCACCTGGTGCTGCTTCTGCGCCTCCTCGATCGCCTGCTGGATCTGGATCTTGGGGTCGGCGTGCTCGTCGATCTTGGCGCCGAACAACGCCATCATGTATTTCCAGCCTTTGACGAACGGATTGGCCATTATCGGGGTCCCTTCGGTGATGTCTTCAACGCCGACGTACTTATAGTGTCGGACATCCCCGCCGACAATGTGCGACAGGGTGACGCCTCAAACGCCAAAACTACATCATCGGTCGCGTTCAGGCCGCCGCGCGGACCACCGAATCGGTCACTTCGCCACGACGGTGACAAGGACGCGCCTGCGTGATGGAAGTGGGCGGCGCCGGCGGCGCGTGACGGCGGCGGCGGGACTGCTCCTCGGCGCCCTCCCGGCCCTCGCGCGGCAGCGGCAGCACCGCGACCGACCGGCCCTGGACCGGGGCCCCGTCGTCCCGCTTCTCGTGGGCCGCGACCTCGCGCGACACCTCGGCCAGGACTTCGCTCAAACGCACCTGGAGCGCGCCGCACACCGAGGCCAGAAGCTCGCTCGACGGCTCCTTGTGGCCCCGCTCTATCTCGGAGAGGTAGCCGAGACTGACGTTCGCCTGCTTGGAGACGTCGCGAAGTGTCCGCTTCTGGGCGCGACGGCGCCGACGCAGGGTCTCACCCAAAAGTTCCCGCAACAACATCATCGCATTCTCCTCCACGCCGCTTCCGCCCCATTTCGGCGAGGCTGCGAGCCATATGCTCAGCCGAGCTTAAATGGGTCCTGCAAGCCTAGCGCGTTCGCCCCGGCTCGCTCTTCCTCAATTTAAAGGCCTTCCACAGGTAATCCATTCCCGTCGCCACGGTCAGCACCACCGCCGCACCCATCAGCCACGGGCCGACCACGTCGAACGGCCCCGGCCACGGCCACAGGTACCAGGCCACCGCCGTGATCTGGAAACCCGTCTTGAGCTTCCCGCCGCGCCCGGCCGCGATCACCGCGTGCTTGAGCACCGCCATCCGCAGCCCCGTGATCCCCAGTTCCCGCACCAGGATCACCACGGTCACCCACCACGGCAGCGCGTCGTAGAAGCTCAGCAGCACCAGCGCGGTGCCGATGAGCGCCTTGTCGGCGATCGGGTCGGCCAGCTTGCCGAACTCGGTCACCAGGCCCCGCGAGCGCGCCAGCCAGCCGTCGACGAAATCCGTCGCGGAGATGAACACGAACAGCGCGCACGCCAGCATCCGCCAACCGGAGTGCTCCATGCCGGAGACCGCCACCGCCACCGCGAAGACCGGGACCAGGAAGATCCGGGCCACGGTGACGACGTTGGCTATGTTCCACGGCGACACCGGGGGCGGGTCGGCCTTCACCAGGACTCCTCCACGACCTCGGCCACCAGGTCCACGCCGTTCGAGTCGACGACCTTCGCCGTCACGAAATCGCCGACCTCCAGCCCTTCGACCTCGCCGACCAGCGCCACCGAGCCGTCGACCTCGGGCGCCTGGTGCGCCCCGCGGCCGTCCACGCCGCTCACGGCGACGCCTGCGGAGCCGTCAATCGGATCGGTGGCGACCGACTCGACCAGGACCGTCATGACCTCGCCGACGCGCTCGGCGGCCCGCTGGCTGATCAGCTCGTCCACCAGCATCGAGACGCGCGTGACGCGCTCGGCGACGACGTCGGGGCCGACGTGCCCGTCGAGGCCGACCGCCTCGGTGCCGTCCTCGTCCGAGTAGGCGAAGACGCCCGTGGCGTCGAGCCGGGCCTCCGACAGGAAGCCCATGAGCTCCTCGACGTCCTCCTCGGTCTCCCCGGGGAAGCCCACGATCACGTTCGTGCGGGCCCCGGCCCGCGGCTCGCGCTCGCGGACCTGCTCCAGCAGCGCCAGGAACGACTCGGTGGACCCGAAGCGGCGCATCCGCCGCAGCACGGCCGCCGAGGAGTGCTGGAAGGACAGGTCGAAGTACGGCACGACCTTGTCGATGCGGAGCATCGCCTCGATCAGGCCCGGCCGCAGCTCGGCGGGCTGGAGGTAGGACAGGCGGATCCACTCGATCCCCTCGATCGCCGCGAGCCCTTCGAGCAGGTGCTCCAGCGCGGCCGGATCGGACAGGTCCTTGCCGTAGGAGGTCGTGTTCTCCGAGACGAGGTTGAGCTCCTTGACGCCGTCGGCGGCGAGCCAGGCGGCCTCGGCGAGGACCTCCTCGGGCGTGCGGGAGACGAACGAGCCCCGGAAGGAGGGGATCGCGCAGAAGGTGCAGCGGCGGTCGCAGCCCGAGGCGAGTTTGAGGTTCGCCACAGGTCCCTCCGAGAGGCGGTGGCGCAGCACCGTCAGGTGGGCCGGCGCCCCCTCGACGTCCGCGGCCGCCTCGGCCTGCCGGGACCGGGAGTGCCCGGGGACGACGGCCGCGGCCTCCTGCCGGGCGGCCGGGGCCAGCGGCAGGAGCTTGCGCCGGTCGGCGGGCCGGTGCGAGGCGACCTCGCGACCGGCCAGGACGTCGTCGAGGCGGGCCGCCATGTCGGGGTAGTGGTCGAAGCCGAGCACGGCGTCGGCCTCGGGCAGGCTCTGGGCCAGCTCCTCGCCGTAGCGCTCGGCCATGCAGCCGGTGGCCACGACCTTCGCGCCGGTGCCGGCCGCCTCCAGCAGCACGTCGATGGACTCGGCTTTGGCCTGCTCGATGAACCCGCAGGTGTTGACCATGACGACGTCGGCGTTCTCACCGTCCTCGGAGAGGCGCCAGCCTCCGGCCGCCAGGCGGGCGGCCAGTTCTTCGGAGTCGGTCTCGTTGCGGGCGCAGCCGAGGGTGAGGACCGCTACGCTCTTGGCGGCCGGTTGAGCTGATGACACCCCGAAATCGTACCTAGCGGCACCCGGAAGCCGCCCGGGCGGCGGCGGGGGCCACAGCGAGCGCAGGCGCTAGAGTGGCGCACCTCTCCGTTCCGGGTCGGCCCGCGCCGCCCGCGCCGACCCCAAACCGCCCGAATCCGCTCAGCGCCGAACCAATGCCTCCCACCACTTCGGCCGGTCCCCCCGCGCGACCGTCCGTGCAGGTCACCCCCTGGTGCGACGCCGTATCGGCCGTTGCGGCGATGCCATAGGCTTGGCCCATGTCCCCCATAGACATCACCCCTGCCCGCACGCGCCCGCCCCGCCCGGACCGCGCCCGCCGGTCCGTGGCCCTGAGCCTCGCCGCCGTCGCCGCCCTCGCGCTCGGCGCCTGCGGCGAGACCCCCACCGGCACCCTGCACACCCGGGCCGGCTACACGGCCTCCAGCACCGACGTCCCCGTCTCGGTCTGCCCCGAAGGCGACGCCTCGCGCCTGGCCGACGAGGAAGGCGTCCTCATCGGCGCCCACTTCGCGCTCCGCGTCGAATGCGTGGTCTCCTTCACCGAGATCCCCGAGGACTTCCAGCTCGAATACCTCTTCGGCGAGGAGGCGACGCTCTTCCCGCCCGCCGAGGGCCACGAGTTCACCGTGGTGCAGTTCGCCCCCGACCCCGGCCACGAGGGCCTCTACGAGATCGACTCGCAGACCGAGCTCGACGCCGAACTGTCCATCGGCGACTCCCAGTGGTCCTTCGCCGGCGACGTCCCGGCCCCCGGATCGCTCTACATGGCCGTCGCCGAAGCGGACGCCCCGATCTCCCTGGAGGTCACCGACGCCGGCCGCACCCAGTCGATCGACCTGCGCGAACGCACCCACGGCGACCTCGTCCAGGGCCTGTACTACGGTTCGCGCACCGAGATCACCACCGAGTACGTCGAGCACTCGGTCGACGCCTTCCTCGCCAGCGGCAACTACGAGTACTCCGTCGACGACTGGCTCTACAGCACCAACTTCGTCGCCACCCGCTCGGTCTACCTCCCCGGCGAGGGATGGGTCGCCGAACTCGACCGGGCGGTGCTGTCGATCAGCTTCGTGTGGCTGCACGCCGGCAGCAGCCTGGTCTGGGAGATCGACCCCGAGAAGACCCTGAAGGTCACCGGCCCCGAAGGCGAGCTGACGGCCGCGACCGTCGACTACACCACCGAGGAGTGGGGCGACGACGGCGAACTGCGCTACTACCACATGACCTACGACATCCCCGCCAACGCCCTCGCCTTCGACCTCGCGTTCAGTCCGAAGGGGCCGATCGCGTGGCCCGACGAAGGCGTGGAGATGCCCGTCTCGGACGAGAAGACGCACGAGCTGACCATCGACTTCACCTGAGCCGCGCCGGGGCCCGGCGCTCACTCGCCGACCCCGGCCCTCACTCGCCCCGGATCGAGGCGAGCACGCCGTCCAGCTCGTCCGGTTTCACCAGCACGTCGCGGGCCTTCGTGCCCTCCGAGGGGCCCACCACGTCGCGCGTCTCCATCAGGTCCATCAGCCGCCCGGCCTTGGCGAAGCCGACCCGCAGCTTGCGCTGGAGCATCGACGTCGAACCGAACTGGGTGGTCACCACCTGCTCGATCGCCTGGCACAGCAGGTCGAGATCGTCGCCGATCTCCGCGTCGATCTCCTTCTTCCCTCCCGGAGGCGCGGTGACCTCCTCCAGGTACTGCGGCTCCATCTGCGAGCGCGCGTGCTCCACGGCCTGCTCGATCTCCTCGTCGCCCACCCACGCGCCCTGGATGCGCTCGGGCTTGGAGGCGCCCATCGGCAGGAAGAGCCCGTCGCCGCGGCCCACGAGCTTCTCCGCGCCGGGCTGGTCGAGGATGACCCGCGAGTCCGCCAGCGAGGAGGTCGAGAACGCCAGGCGCGAGGGCACGTTCGCCTTGATCAGGCCGGTGACCACGTCCACCGAGGGACGCTGGGTGGCGAGCACGAGGTGGATGCCCGCGGCCCGCGCCAGCTGCGTGATGCGCACGACCGAGTCCTCGACGTCCCGGGCCGCGACCATCATCAGGTCGGCCAGCTCGTCGACTATCACCAGCAGGTAGGGGTGCGGGCGCAGCTCGCGCTCCTCGCCCGGCTCGGCCTTGAGCTGTCCCGCTCGGACCTTCCGGTTGAAGTCGTCGACGTGGCGCACCCCGGCCTTGGCGAGGTCCTCGTAGCGCATGTCCATCTCCTTGACCACCCACTGGAGCGCGTCCGAGGCCTTCTTCGGGTTGGTCACGATCGGGTGGACCAGGTGCGGGATGCCCTCGTAGTTGGTCAGCTCAACGCGCTTGGGGTCGATGAGCAGCAGCCGCACCTGCTCGGGCGTCGCCCGCATCAGCAGCGACGTCAGCAAAGTATTGATGCATGACGATTTCCCGGAGCCTGTGGCACCGGCGATGAGCATGTGCGGGGTCTTGGTCAGGTTGGTGAGGATGTAGCCGCCTTCGACGTCCTTGCCGAGGCCGACGATCATCGGGTGGTCGTCGGCGCGGGCCTCCCTGGAGCGCAGGACGTCGCCGAGGGCGACGTCCTCGCGGTCGGTGTTGGGGATCTCGACGCCGACCGCGCTCTTGCCGGGGATCGGGTTGATGATGCGGATGTCGGGGCTCTTGACCGCGTAGGCGATGTTCTTGGACAGCTGGATGATCCGCTCGACCTTCACGGCCGGGCCCAGTTCGATCTCGTAGCGGGTGACGGTGGGGCCGCGGGTGAAGCCGGTGACGGCGGCGTCGACGTTGAACTGCCCGAAGACCTCTTGGAGGGCCGCGATGACGGTCTCGTTGGCCTTGGAGCGCTTCTTCGCGGCCGCGCCCGCCTTGAGCAGGTCCAGCGAGGGGCGCCGGTAGTCGCCGTCCATCGCCGCCGACCCCTCCGAGAGGGTGGGCTGCTCGACGCGTTTGGGGGGCTTGGAGTGCTTGGGGGGTTCGCGCCGCGGCGCGGGCTCGGGTTCGGGCTCGGGGTCCGGTTCGGGCTCGGGGGTGTCGGCGCCCAGTTCGGGGACGTCCTCGGGTGAGAGTCGCGGCAGGACGGTGGTGGGGCGGTGGACGTTGCGCGCCTCTTCCTCTTTGAGGCGATCGGCGGCCTCGCTGGTGCGTTTGGACCGCCGGGGGGCCGCTTCGGTCTCCTCTGGGGTCTCCTCGTCGTAGGTCGCGACCTTGCCGGTCGCCAGTTCCCACAGGTGGATGAGCTTGCCGGGGACCTGGTTGACCGGGGTGGCGGTGGCGACCAGGACGCCGAAGAGGAGGAGCAGCACCAGCAGCGGGAAGGCGACGTAGGCGGAGACGCCGAGGGCGAGGCCGCTGCCGACGATCCAGCCGATGTGGCCGCCGGCGGCCATGCGCTCGCCGGTCTCGGTGGGCAGGCCGGAGATCAGGTGCAGCAGGCCGAGGCTGGAGAGCCAGATCGCGGTCCAGCCGACCAGCGCGCGCCCGTGGGCGTCTTCGGGCGGGCTCTGGCGCATGACGCGCAGGCCCCACAGGACGAGCAGGATCGGCAGGGCGCGCGTGGCGAGGCCGATGGTCCATTCGAGGCCGAAGGCGAGGTGCGAGCCGACGGGTCCGGCGACGTCGAACCAGACGGCGCAGGCGAGGACGATGGCCGCGGCGATGACGAGCAGGCCGAGGCCGTCGCGGCGGTGCGCGGGGTCGATGTCGCGGGCGGTGGCGGCCTCTTTGCCGACGGAGCGGGCCATCCAGCCGGTGGCGCGGGCGGTGCCGACCCACAGGCCGCGCAGGCCCATGCCGAGGGCTTCGAGCGGGCCGGGGATGGCGTCGGCGCGGCTGCGCTTGGCGGCGGCGCGCGCCGCCGGGGGCCTGCCGCGCTGCGCGGGCGCGGTCTTCTTGGCGGTCTTCTTGACCGCTTTCTTCGCCGCTTTCTTGGCGGCCTTCTTCACCGGTTTCCTGGCACCGGAGCCGGCGGGCCGCCGTGCGGCGGTCCGCTTGCGGGCGGCTTTCTTCGCCCTGCCGGAAGTCCTGGCCATCATGCCCCATACGTTACCGTCAGCGCGCCCTCCGCCGTTGCGGTGCGGAGCGACGTCCTAGGGTGGGCGCATGTCGAAGTCGATTCTGGTGACCGGCGCCGGGCGCGGGCTGGGGCGGGCCCTAGCCGAGCGGTGCAGTGCGCGCGGGGACGCGGTGATCGCCCACGCCCGCAGTGCGGCCGCGCTCGAGGGGGTGCCGTGCGAGCGGCGGCTGATCGCGGATCTGGCCCGTCCAGAGGCCATCGCGGACGCCGTGGCCGGGCTGGGGGTCGAGCGCCTCGACGTGCTGGTCCACAATGCGGGGATCGCGCACATCGCTCCGGTGGGCGGGCAGTCCCTGGAGTGGTGGCAGCGGACGATGACGGTGAACGTGGTGGCCGCGGCGGAGTTGACGCGGGTGCTGCTGCCGGCGCTGCGGGCCTCCGGGGGGCACGTGGTGTTCGTCAATTCGGGGGCGGGGCTCAGCGCCGGTCCGGGCTGGAGTTCGTACGGGGCGAGCAAGCACGCGGTCAAGGCGCTGGCCGACGCGCTGCGCGGGGAGGAGCGGGAGGCGGGGGTGCGGGTGACGAGCCTGTACCCGTCGCATTTCCGGACGGACATGCAGCGCAGTGTGCGGGAGGCGTTCGGTTCGGACTACGACCTGGACCGGGCCACGAGCGTCGAGTCGATCGCGAAGGCGGTCGTGGACGTGCTGGACATGCCCTCGGACATGGTCGTCAACGAGATGCGCATCGAGCCGCCGAATCCGCTGCCGATCCGGCCGCGGGACCGGTGAGGGCGTTCGCGGGCAAGGGTTTCGGGCTTTCGGTGCCGCCGCCTGCGGTGGTCTGAGGGTCCTGCGCGCGGGGCGGGGCGCGTAGCATCGCAACGGTGAACGCCATGTCGCCCCAGCACCCCCCGCATTCCGAACCGCCCCAGATGTTCCCGCCCGCGCCGCCCGCTCCGGCGCACCCGACCGGCGCTGTACCGGTGCCGCCCGCGCCGCAGCCGTTCCTCGCCCCGCCGCCGACGGACGCGCCCTCGCCGATCGGTCTCATCGTCGCTGCCGCGGGCCTGCTGCTGCTGTGCGTCTCGGTGCTGCTCCCCCGGGTCTCGATCACGTACGACGGCGAGTCCGACTTCGGCTATTACGGTCTGACGAGTCTCGGCGGCGGGCAGTCGTTCGCCATCGACACGTCCTCGGTGGTCCTCACCGCCGCGCTCCTGTTCGCGGTCGGGGCCAGCGCGCACCGCTCGCCCGGGCTCCGCTGGCCGGCCCGGCTCGGCGCGGTGGGCCTGGCCGCGCTCACCGCGGCCTTCGCCTACCATCCGGTCACCGTGATGCGGCAGTTCCTCCAGAGCCTGGAGGAGTCGGACGGCGATTTCGGCCAGAGCACGCCCGAGATCGTCATCGAGGCCGACAGCGGCATGTACCTGGCGGTGATCGCGGTGGCGCTGCTGGCGGCCAGCACCTTCGTCATGCGGTCGCAGCGGCGGCCGCAGGTCCACTACCAGGCGCCGCCCGCGCCAGCCGCGGGTCCGGGGACCGTCCCGGGCGTCACCGTCACCCCCGGCTGAGGGCTTTTCGGCCGGAACGGGGTTCGGTCGCGGCTCTCGGGCCGCGTCCGAACCCCGTGCGTCGCCGCTGCTCCGGGCGCGCGCTCACACTTCCAGCACGTGCGGCACGATCATCGGGCGGCGGCGGTAGGTGTCGTTGACCCACTTGCCGACCACGCGGCGCAGGATCTGCTGGAGCTGGTGGGGGTCGCTGACCCCGTCGGCGGCGGCGCGCTCCATCGCGTCGTCGATCAGGGGCAGGACGCCCTCGAAGGCCTTCGGGTCGTCGGAGAAGCCGCGCGCGGAGACCGCGGGGCCGCCCACGACCTTGCCGTTCTCGGAGTCGATGACGACGGTGGCGGCGATGAAGCCGCCGTCGCCGAGGACCCGCCGCTCGTTGAGGACCGGCTCGCCGACGTCGCCGACGGAGAGGCCGTCGACGTAGACCAGGTTGTTCGGGATGTGGCCCACCAGGCGGGCCCGCCCGTCGAGCAGGTCGACGACGTCGCCGTTCTCGATGACGATGACCTGGTCCTCGGGGACGCCGGAATCGATCGCGAGGCGGGCGTGCGCCTGGAGGTGCCTGGCCTCCCCGTGGACGGGGATCATGTTGGAGGGCCGGACGTTGTTGAGCACGTACAGCAGTTCGCCGGCCGGGGCGTGCCCGGAGACGTGGACCTTCGCGACGTCCTTGTGGATGACGGTGGCCCCGGTGCGGGCGAGGCGGTTGATGACGCCGTAGACGGCGGTCTCGTTGCCCGGCACCAGCGAGGAGGCGAGGATGACGGTGTCGTCGGGTTCGACGGTGATGTGCCGGTGGTCGCCGGAGGCCATGCGGCCCAGGGCGCTCATCGGCTCGCCCTGCGAACCGGTGGACATGTAGACGATCTCGTCGTTGGGCAGCCGGACGGCCTCGTCCATGTTGACCAGCAGGCCCTCGTAGATCTGGAGCAGGCCCAGGTCGCGGGCGATCGCCATGTTGCGGACCATGGACCTGCCGACGAAGGCGACCTTGCGGCCGTGCGCCCAGGCGGCGTCCAGGACCTGCTGCACGCGGTGGACGTGGCTGGCGAAGGAGGCGACGATGATGCGGCCCTTGACGTCCTCGAACAGTTTGTCCAGGACCGGCCCGATCTCCCGCTCGGAGGTGACGAAGCCGGGGATCTCGGCGTTCGTCGAGTCCGACAGGAGCAGGTCGACGCCCTGGTCGCCGAGGCGCGCGAAGCCGGCGAGGTCGGTGATGCGCCCGTCGAGCGGCAGCTGGTCCATCTTGAAGTCGCCGGTGTGGAGCACCAGGCCGGCCTCGGTGCGGATCGCGACGGCCAGCGCGTCGGGGATCGAGTGGTTGACGGCGAGGAATTCGAGCCCGAAGGGGCCCAGTTCGATCGACTCGCCCTCGGCGACGGCGGTGCTGACCGGTTTGATGCGCCGCTCGCGCAGCTTGGCCTCGACCAGCGCCACGGAGAACTTGGAGCCGACCAGCGGGATGTCGTTCTTGTGTTCGAGCAGGAACGGGATGCCGCCGATGTGGTCCTCGTGGCCGTGGGTGATGACGATGGCCTCGATGTCGTCGAGGCGGTCGAGGATCGGTGTGAAGTCCGGCAGGATCAGGTCCACGCCGGGCTGTTCGACGTCGGGGAAGAGCACGCCGCAGTCGACGATGAGCAGCCGCCCCCCGTATTCGAACAGGGTCATGTTGCGTCCGATGGCGCCCAGGCCGCCGAGGGGGATGACGCGGAGGCCGCCGTCGGGCAGCGGGCCGGGTTCGCCGAGGTCGTCGGGTCGGTACAGGCTCATCAGACCTCCTTGATGCTCGCGAGGTTTTCAGCGATGAAATCCGCGATCACCGTGCTGGCGGCGGGGAGCGGCAGGCGCGGCTCACCCCCCGGGAGGCCGCGCTGGGCGAGGGCGGCCTTGACGGCCGTGACGCCCTGGGCCGGGCCCTGGAGGGCGCGCAGCGCCGGGAGCAGGGCGTCGTTGATCTCGGAGGCCCGTGCGACGTCGCCTTCGTCGAAGGCGTCGAACATGGCGTTGAGCTCCTTGCCGACGAGGTGCGCGATGACCGAGACGACGCCGACCTGCCCGGTGGCGTAGGCGGCGAGGTTGAGCGCGTCGACGCCGCAGTAGTAGGCCAGGCCGGTGGCGACGCGGATGCGCTGGGCGGCCGAGAGGTCGGCGGTGGCGTCCTTGACGGCGATGATCCGCGGGTTCTCGGCGAGCCGGAGGTAGGAGGACTCGGTGATGGGCACGCTGGAGCGCGGCGGGATGTCGTAGAGCATGCACGGCAGCTCGACGGCGCCGGCGATGGCGCTGAAGTGGGCTTCGATGCCCTCCTGCGGGGGCCGTGAGTAGTAGGGCGTGACGAGCAGGAGGCCCTGGGCGCCGGCCTTCTCGGCCTCCTGGGCGAGGCGCACCGAGTGGCGCGTGTCGTAGGTGGAGGCGCCGGAGACGATGTGGGCGCGGTCGCCGACGGCGTCGACGACGGTCTCGATGAGCTGGGCCTTCTCGGCGTCGGTGGTGGTGGGCGACTCACCGGTGGTGCCGTTGAGGACCAGGCCGTCCAGCCCTTGCTCGTCGACGAGGTAGCGGGCCAGTTCGGCGGCGCCGTGGACGTCGAGTTCGCCGGACGGCGTGAACGGCGTGATCATGGCCGCCAAGGTGCGCCCGAACGGGCGGGTCACGTTGCGCATGTGCTTTCACCAATACTGATTTGCGGCGGCCCGGGGCGTTCGCTGCCCGGCCGCTCATCGGTTCAACTGTCTCAAGTCTCGCCGCCCGCGGGGCGCGAACGGCTCACGGGCCTGGTCGCGGGCGTCGGCCCGCGGCTCTCGTGCGCCGCCGGGGCTGGCGGTTTCGGGTGCCTTCGCGGCCGTCAGCCCTCGGTGACGTAGGGGCTGTGGGCCACTTCGGAGCCGTCACCGAGGGTGGCGATCTCGAAGTCGGCGAAGACGTTCGCGGCCTTCTCTTTGAGCTGCCGCAGGCATTCGACGGCCAACGCGCGGATCTCGACATCGGCGTGCTCGGAGGCGCGCATGGCGATGAAGTGCCGCCAGGCGCGGTAGTTGCCGGTGACGACGATGCGGGTCTCGGTGGCGTTGGGCAGGACTGATCGCGCCGCCTGGCGCGCCTGCTTTCGGCGCAGGGTGGGGTTGGCGACGTCGGCGAACTTCTTCTGGAGTCCTTCGAGGAGGTCGTCGTAGGCGCTCTGGGCGGCTTCGGCCGCGGCGAGGAAGCGCTCGTGGAGCTCGGGGTCGGAGGCGATGACCTCGGGTTCGACCATGGAGGCGTCGCGTTCGGGCACGTAGCGCTGCGAGAGCTGCGAGTAGGAGAAGTGGCGGTGGCGGATGAGCTCGTGGGTGAGGGACCTGGAGATGCCGCTGAGGTAGAAGCTGACGCTGCCGTGTTCGAGGACGGAGAGGTGGCCGACCTGGAGGATGTGGTCGAGGTAGCCGGCGTTGGTGGCGGTCTTGGGGTTGGGCTTCTTCCAGGACTGGTAGCAGGCGCGGCCGGCGAACTCGGCGAGGGCCTCCCCGCCGTCGGCGTCGGTGGACCAGGGGATGTCGGCCGGGCCCTCGAAGTGCGTCCAGGCGATGAGTCGGACGTCCATCGGTACGGTTTCGGGCATGCCCCGCTCTCCCTCGTGATCGGTGTGCCTACTGCTGGTTCATGGCTCTATGAGCGTACTCGGAGGACCGCTGTGGCCTTGACCGCGTCCTGCGGCGCGCTCGTGTCATCTCTACCCGACCTCGCGCTCCGGCGACCAGCCCTTTTCCACTTTCGCATCACGGTCAGGGTCACGAAGCGTCAACTCGACTTGACAGACATCAAAAGTGATGTCACTATGGTGTCATGGACTTGACGCCGTATATCGAATCGCTCCGCCGGAGCCTCACCGCCGCCGCCGCACCGGCAGGCGAAGACGCCGCGCGGACTGCCGAACTGCTGTCAGAGGCCCTCGAGGCCGGGGCGCGCCTCGCGCTCATGGAGGCGCTCTCCGAGGCCGCCGCGGAGATCACCGCCGGGCTCGACCAGGCGGGGTCCTCCGCCTCGGTCGACTTGCGCGTGCGGGGCAAGGAGGTCGACCTCCGCGTCACCGATGTCGAGGCCGCCGAGACCTCGCCGCCGCCGGCCCCGCCGGTCGACGACGACGTCGCCCGCATCACGCTGCGCCTGCCCGAGTCGCTCAAGGAGGACGTCGAACGCGCCGCCTCCGCGGACGGCGCCTCGGTCAACGCCTGGCTCGTGCGGGCGATCAACACCGCCGTCCACGCCTCGCGCTCGTCCGGCCCTGCCAGCGGCGCGCGGTACAGCCAACGCATCACCGGCTACGCCCGGGCCTAGCAAGAGAGCGGCACTGATGAACGAGTACACCGAATACACACACGACGGTCCGATCACCGCGTCGATCACCCTCGCCGAGGGCTCGGCCACCGTCACCGCGCACGAATCCGACCAGGTGCTGGTCGAGATCAAGCCGGCGCAGCGCAAGACCGACGGCGACACCGACGCCGCCGACCTCGCCCGCGTCGAGTTCGAGAACGGGCACCTGCGCGTCGTCGCGCCCGAGAAGCCGCAGAACTGGCTGTTCAAGAAGCAGATCGGCGTCCACGTCGCCGTGAAGGTGCCTGCGGGCTCCGACGTCTCGGTCAAATCGACCTCGGCGCCGATCAGCCTCCACGGCAGGCTCGGGCCCGTCTCGATCAACACCGTCGCCGGCTCGGCCACCATCGAGCAGGCCTCCAGCGTCCGCGCCAACACCGTCTCCGGCTCGGTCAGCGTCATCGACGCGGCCGACGAGTTCCGCGCCAACACCGCCTCGGGCCAGGTCAAGGCCGACCGCGTGGGCGGGGACTTCACGGCCAAGACCGTCGCCGGGGCCGTCATCGCCGAGAAGGTCGAGGGCTCCTCGCGCATCAACACGCTCTCGGGGGCGATCGAGCTGGGGGCGCTCAAGTCGGGCGTGTGCCGGGCCAACACCGTCTCGGGGCGCATCAGCCTCGGGGTCGTGGCCGGCACCGACGTGTGGATGGACCTGGACGCCAAGGCCGGGACCGTCACCTCGGAGCTGGCCGCGGGCGACACCTCGCCGGCGCCCGCGAACGGGGGCACGAGCCTGGAGGTGCGGGCGCGGTCGGTCTCCGGCGACATCTACCTGCACCGCGCGAACGCCTACCGCTGAGCGCCCTACACGTAGAAGTACGTGAACGGCTCCCACGGCAGGTTGCGGGCGAGGAAGAACACGCCCCAGGCGACCAGGAACGACGTCAGGACGGCCGGGGTGAGGTGGAGCACGGGGAGTCTCCACCTCACCTTCGGCGCCACGCGGGGCAGCGCCCACGTCAAGTAGATCCAGACGAGGAACGGGGCCGCGAACACCGCCAGCGCGTGGTGCCGGGCGGCCTCGGGCAGGTTCGCCGTCAGCAGGTAGTAGAACGCGCGGGTGCCCCCGCAGCCGGGGCAGTCGAACCCCGTGGTCATCTTGACCAGGCACGTCGAAGGGCCGGTGTCGTCGGTCGGATTCGTCGCCAGGACCCCTCCGGCGGCCGCGGCGAAGCAGCACAGCAGCGCCACCGGGCCGAGCCAGGGCTGCGCGAACAGGCGCGTCGTCCACCGCGAGACCGCGTTCGGACGCCGCCGCTCCAAGGTCGCCTTCTCGACTGCGCACACCCCCACAGCCTAACGCCGCCCGGTGCGGGCGGCGGCACCGGCGATCTCGACGAAACCGCCGGGCCGCCCCGCCCGCGCGCTTAGGCTCGAGGTCATGCTGGGTCTCACGAAGCGGGTCGCGCGCCGGGCCCTGGCCGCGAGCGCCGCCCTCGCCGTCCTGCTCGCCGCCACCGGCTGCCTCAGGCTCGACCTGGAGCTCACGGTGCGGTCCGACGACACGGTCGGCGGCACCTTCACCGCGGCCTGGAGCGAGGAGTTCCTCGCCGAGGTCGAGGCCGGCGGGAGCGCCCTCAGCAGATCCGAACTGGACGATTTCCTGGAGGCGCTGATGGAGGGCGCCCCGGGCCACGACCGCAGCGACTACCGCGAGGACGGCTACGTGGGGCGGACCGCCCGCTTCACCGACCGGCCGCTGAGCGAGTACGCCGACTTCGGCGGCGACGACTGGGGCTACCTGCGCATCGAGCACCGGGACCGGCACTACGTCCTCAACGGCACCTGGGACCTCAGGACCACCGGCTTCCTCCGGTTCGAGGACCTCGCCGACGCCGAGATCATCGTCAGCGTCAACTTCCCGGCCGACGTCACCGACCACAATGGCGAGCTGGAGGGGCGCACGGTGACCTGGCGGATGAGCCCGGGCGAGGAGTACCGGCTGCACGCCGAGGCCGAGCAGCACGACGCCGCGGCCTGGGTGGGCGTCACCTTCCTCGTGTTCGCGGTCGCGCTGGGGCTGCTGGGGCTGTGGCAGTGGTCCCGGCTCCGCAAGTACTCCGTCGGCGAGCGCTGACGTGACGAAGGCACCCCGTTGCCTGCGGCACAAACCGTTGCCTGCGCCCGTACGGGCCGTAGCCTGGAAAGCCGGTTTCGTGATCGCAGCACAGTTACGCCAGTGGGGGACGCGGTGGCTCAGTACCGTGCGGAGGACAAGGACGCACAGCCCGACGAGGGCAAGCGGCAATCCGAGTCGGACCTGAGCATCGGGCAGGTGCTGGCGGCCACCGGCGCGACGACCCTGGGCACGATCCTGGTCAAGTTCCTCGACCTGTGGGGGACCGTCCTCGGCGCCGCGGCCCTGAGCGTCTGCACCTCCATCGGCGCGGTGCTCCTCCTGCGGGCCATGCGGCGCACCGGCGACCGGCTCAAGACGCAGATCGCCGTGCTCTCCCCCGCCGCCAAGGGCGACCAGGTCCGCACGGTCGACCTGCACGCGACCGCGGCAGGCGCGGAGACGACCCGGGTGAGGGCCACGGCGGCGGTCCCCGCCGCGGTCCCGGGCGGCGACGCCACCAGGCCGCTGGACCGGGTCGAGCCGGTCGGCGACGACGGCGAGGGCGGCACCGAGTACGCCGCGAAGGGCGCTTCGCGCAAGCGGACCCTGATCACGATCGCGGTCTCCAGCGTCATGGTGTTCGCCCTGACGATGGGCGTCCTGTTCCTGCTCGGCGGCGTCACCGGCGATCCCGGCCGCTTCGTCCACCAGCCCGGGCCCGAGGAGCAGGCCACGATCGTCGAGACCCCCGAGACCTCGACCGACCCCGGCGAGGAGGCCCCCGAGACGGCCCCGAGCGAGGCCCCCGAGAGCGAGGAGCCCTCACCGACGACCGGGGAGCGGCCCGACGCGGAGTCCCCCACCGAGGCGCCGACGAGCGAGCCCCCCGCCGAGGACCCGACCGAGGAGCCGACCGGCGGCAGCGGCGAGGACGACGGCGAGGGCGCGGAGGAGAGCCCCGCCCCCGAGGAGCAGCCCGCCGAGCCGGAGGCCCCGGCCGCGGAGTGAGCTCAGGCGACCTTCCAGGTCTCGTCCCCCAAGGCGGCGGTCAAGACGGCATCGCTCCGCGGGTCGACGGTGCGCATCTGCGCCTTGACTTCTTCCCACGACGAGTATTCAGCCACGACTGCCGCCCTGCTTCAACGCTTTCAGATGCTCGGCGGCACGCCGGACCTTCACGCGTTGCGGCTCACTCCAGGAGGTCGTCGATGCCGACGGTCAGGCCCTTGCGGGCGGGGACCTCGCGGACGGCGAGGAGGACGCCGGGCATGAACGAGGCCCGGTCGAGCGAGTCGTGACCGATCGTGAAGCGCTCGCCGGGGCCGCCGAAGCGGACCTCCTGGCTCGCCACGTACCCGGCCGAGCGGATCGCGTGGATGTGGACGCCGTCGACCTCGCCGCCGCGGGCGCCCGTGGCGTCCTCGACGGTCGCGTCCGGCATCTCGGGGCAGTCGGCCTCGGCCCGGGCCGCGGCGATCACGCGCGCGGTGTGCACGGCGGTGCCCGAGGGCGCGTCGACCTTGCGCGGGTGGTGGGTCTCGATGATCTCGGCCGAGTCGAAGTGCCTGGCGGCCTTCGCGGCGAACTGCATCATCAGGACCGCGCCGATGCCGAAGTTCGGGGCGATCACGCAGCCGACCTCGGGCGCGGTCCCGAGCATCGCGCGGACCCGGTCGAGCCGGGCCTCGTCGAACCCGGAGGTGCCCACGACGGTGTGCAGCCCCTGGTCGAAGCACCAGGCCAGGTTGTCCATGACCACGCCGGGCAGCGTGAAGTCGACGACGACCTCCACGCCGGCCTCGACCAGCCCGTCGAGCGGCTCGTCGTGGTCGATCGCCGCGGCCAGCTCCAGGTCGTCGGCGTCGGCGACGGCCTCGCACACGGCCGTGCCCATACGGCCCCGCGCGCCCAGCACCCCAACTTTGATCATTCGAACGCTCCTCGGTCGAACGGCCCCACGGCCGCGGTCGTCATCGGCTGCGACAGGATATCCGCCGCCACGGCGCGGACGGCGTCCATGGTGACCGCCTCGTTGCGGGCCAGGTCCTCCTCCACGCTCATCAGCTCGCCGTACAGCAGCTCGTCGCGGCCCAGCCAGTCCATGCGGGAACTGGAGTCCTCCATCGCCATGAGCACGCCCACCTGGTACATCTTCTTGCCGCGGCGCAGCTCGGCCTCGGTGATGCCCTCGTCCACGACCCGGGCGAACTCGGCCGCGACCAGGTCGCGCACCTCGCGGGCGTTGTCGGGGCCGCATCCGGCGTAGACGCTGAACGAGCCGGTCGACCCGAAATAGGAGGTCGCGGAGCTGACCGTGTACGCCAGGCCCCGCTCCTCGCGGACGGTCTGGAACAGGCGCGAGGACATGCCCCCGCCCAGGACGTTGTTGAGCACGCCGAGCGCGTAGGTGCGCTCGTCCCTGCGGGACATGGTCCGGCAGCCGATCACCAGGTGCGCCTGCTCGGTGTCCTCGTGCTCGACCGCCAGGGCCCGCGGCCGCTCGGGGAGGTCGTCGCCGGACCGCCGCGGCGGGGCCGCGACGCCGGAGGGCAGGGCCGCGAACGCCTCCCGCACGAGCTTGACCACCTCGTCGTGGTCGACGCCCCCGGCGACGGACACGACCAGGTTGGACGGCAGGTAGTGGCGGCGGTAGAAGGCGCGGATCCGCTCGGCGGTGAGCGAGCGGACCGACTCGGCCGTCCCGGCGATGTCGCGGCCCATCGGGCCGTCGCCGAACACGGCGCGGTTGAACAGCTCGTGGACGACCTCGGCGGGCTCGTCCGCGGAGGCGGCGATCTCCTCCAGGATCACGCCGCGCTCGGTCTCGACGTCCTTCGCCTCGATGAGCGAGTTCGCGAGGGCGTCGCCGAGCACGTCGACGGCCAGCGGCAGGTCGTCGCCGAGGACGCGCTCGTAGAAGCAGGTGTGGTCGCGCGCGGTGTACGCGTTCGACTCGCCGCCGACGGCCTCGATGGCCTCGGAGATCTCGGCGGCGGAGCGCTTGGCCGTCCCCTTGAACAGCAGGTGCTCCAGGAAGTGCGAGGCGCCCGACATGTCGGGGGCCTCGTCGCGGGCGCCGACGCCGACCCATGCGCCGACCGAGGCCGACCGCATCGCGGGCACGGCCTCGGTCATCACAGTCAACCCGCTGGGCAGTACGGTGCGTCGCACCGTGCCGCCCAGCGGGTCGTCGAGCGTCCGAGTCTGGGATCGACTCATTTACTCTTCAGTGCCTCCGGAGTCCTCCGAGCGGCGGGTCCGGCGGCGGCGGCGCTCGCCGCCGCCCTCGTCGTCGGAGCGGCGCGGCCGGTCCTCGTCGCGGCGCCCGCCCTCGCGGCGCGGGCCGCGGTCGCCTCGGGCGCCGCGTCCGCCACGGTCACCGCGGTCGCCTTCGCGGCGCTCGGGGCGGCCCTTCTTGTAGCCCTCGGGCTCCTGGCCCTCGGGGTAGACCTTGTCGAGGTAGATCTTGCCGCGGTTGTCGATGTCGCCGATCTCGACCTCGATCTTGTCGCCGACGCTGAGGACGTCCTCGACGCGGTCGACGCGCTTGCCGTCGCCGACCTTCGAGATGTGCAGCAGCCCGTCGCGGCCCGGCACCAGCGAGATGAACGCGCCGAAGTCGGTGGTCTTGACCACGGTGCCCAGGAACCGGTCCCCTACGTTCGGCAGGGTCGGGTTCGCGATCGAGTTGATCATCTCGACGGCGGCCTCGGCCTGCGAGCCCTTCTCGGCGGCCACGTAGATCGTGCCGTCGTCCTCGACGGTGACGTCCGCGCCGGTGTCCTCGGTGATCTGGTTGATCGTCTGGCCCTTGGGGCCGATGACCGCGCCGATCTTGTCGACCGGGATCTTCAGCGTGGTGATCCGCGGGGCCGTGCTCGCCAGCTCGCCGACCTCGGCGATGGCCTCGGCCATGACGTCGAGGATCGCGTGGCGGGCGTCGTTGGCCTGGCCGAGCGCCTGCGCGAGGACCTCCGAGGGGAGGCCGTCGAGCTTCGTGTCGAGCTGGAGGGCCGTCACGAACTCGGCCGTGCCGGCGACCTTGAAGTCCATGTCGCCGTAAGCGTCCTCGGCGCCGAGGATGTCGGTGAGCGTGACGTACTTGGTCTCGCCGTCGACCTCCTCGCTGATCAGGCCCATCGCGATGCCTGCGACGGGGGCCTTGATCGGCACGCCGGCGCTCATGAGCGACATCGTCGAGGCGCAGACCGAGCCCATCGAGGTCGAGCCGTTCGAGCCCAGGGCCTCGGAGACCTGCCGGATCGCGTACGGGAACTCCTCGCGGCTGGGCAGGACCGGGACCAGGGCGCGCTCGGCGAGCGCGCCGTGGCCGATCTCGCGGCGCTTGGGGGAGCCGACGCGGCCGGTCTCGCCGGTCGAGTACGGCGGGAAGTTGTAGTTGTGCATGTAGCGCTTCTTGGTCACCGGCGACAGCGTGTCGATGGCCTGCTCCATGCGCAGCATGTTCAGCGTGGTGATGCCCATGATCTGGGTCTCGCCGCGCTCGAAGAGGGCCGAGCCGTGGACGCGCGGCAGGATGCCGACCTCCGCGGCGAGCGGCCGGATGTCGACCGGGGAGCGGCCGTCGATGCGGACGCCCTCGCCGATGACGCGTCGGCGGACCAGCTTCTTGGTGAGTGAGCGCAGCGCGGCGGACAGCTCGCCTTCGCGGCCTTCGAAGTCCGCGCCGAGCTTCTCGAGCATGACGGCCTTGACGCGGTCGAGCTCGGTGCCCCGCTCGGTCTTGTCGGCGATGGTGAGCGCCTGGTCGAGCTCCGCGCCCGCCGCCGACTCGACGGCGGCGAACGCGTCGTCCTGGTAGTCGGGGAAGCGCGGGTAGTCGGCCTCGGGCTTGGCGGCGACGGCCGCCAGTTCGGCCTGGGCGCGGACGAGCTCGGCGATGACCGGCTTGACCGCCTCGATGCCGCCGGCGACGACCGCTTCGGTGGGCCGCTGGGCGCCGCCCGCGATGAGCGAGACGGTGTTCTCGGTGGCCTCGGCCTCGACCATCATGATCGCGACGTCGCCCGATTCGAGGACGCGGCCGGTGACGACCATGTCGAAGGTGGCCTGCTCGATCTGCTCGAGCGTCGGGAAGCACACCCACTGCTCGCCGATGAGGACGGCGCGGGTGGAGCCGAGCGGGCCCGAGAAGGGCAGTCCGGCGAGCTGGGTGGACATGGAGGCGCCGTTCATGGCGACCACGTCGTACTCGTCGCGCTCGTCGACGGCGAGGATGGTGCCGATGACCTGGACCTCGTTGCGCAGGCCGCTCACGAAGGAGGGGCGCAGGCCGCGGTCGATCAGGCGGCAGGTGAGGATGGCGTTCTCGCTGGGGCGTCCCTCGCGGCGGAAGAACGAGCCGGGGATGCGCCCGGCGGCGTACATCCGCTCCTCGATGTCGACGGTCAGCGGGAAGAAGTCGAAGTGCTCCTTGGGGTTCTTCGACGCGGCCGTGGTCGCCAGGACCACGGTGTCGTCCATCTGGACGATGGCCGAGCCCTGCGCCAGTTTGGCGAGGCGGCCGGTGGAGAAGATGATCTCCCGGGTGCCGAAGGCGCCGTTGTCGATGACGGCGGTGGCGTGGTGCTCCCCGAGGTTGTGGGCCTCGGGTGTCCGTTGAGTCGCTTCGGACATTGAGTGTCTGACTCCTCATGTGTAGTTCGGAGCGCGACTTGCCTTCTCTGGGCCGGTCTTCGATCGAAGCACACGGAGCGGCGTCCCCCGCTGGGGCGGGACGCGGTCCGGGTGCCACTACCGAGGACCGGCGGTCTCCGGCGAGTCACGCCGCGCCTCGTCGGGAGGCGCTGTGGCAGAGCTGGTGCTCGTCGTCCACCCTACGTCATCCGGTGGATGCGGCGGCAACCGCGAACCGAAACGGCGGGTGCGGGCACGGCTCAGGGAGCGGCCCGCGGGCCGCTCCCTGTGGTCGTCGAGTCCGTCAGCCGCGGATGCCGAGGCGCTCCAGGAGCGCGCGGTAGCGGGTGATGTCCTCGTTGCGGAGGTACTTGAGCAGGCGGCGGCGCTTGCCGACCAGGAGGAGCAGGCCGCGACGCGAGTGGTGGTCGTGCTTGTGCTCCTGGACGTGGGCGGTGAGCTCCTTGATGCGGGCCGTCAGCAGTGCCACCTGGACCTCGGTCGAGCCCGAGTCGCCCTCGTGGGTGGCGTACTCCTTGATGATCTCGGCCTTCTTGCCGGCTTCGAGCGCCATGTTCCCTCAATTCCGAGTGTCGGTTCGTTCCGGCCTGACCCGCGGCGTCGTGCAGGTCGGTCGGGTCCGGCGGCGTGCGCCGCGCGAACCGGGCAAGGTTACCAGCGCCGTTATTCCTGCTCCAAGGCCGCACGGGTCTGTGCGACGTCGGTCTCCATCTGTTTGACCAGGTCGTCGATGTCGTCGAAGGCGATCTGGCCGCGCAGGCGGGTGGCGAAGTCGAGGCGGACGCGGTCGCCGTAGAGGTCGCCGGAGAAGTCCAGGAGGTGGGCTTCGACGGTGCGGTCGCGGCCGTCGAAGGTGGGGTTGGTGCCGACGCTGATCGCCGCGGGCAGCCGTCGGGAGCCGTCGTGCAGCCACCCGGTGTACACGCCGTCGGCGGGGATCGCCGCGCCCGGGATCGGGTCCAGGTTGGCGGTGGGGAAGCCGAGGTCGGCGCCGCGGGCGGCGCCGTGGACGACGGTGCCTTCGACGCCGAAGTCGCGGCCGAGGATCTCGGCGGCCGCGGCGACCTCGCCGGCGGCGAGGGCGGCGCGCGCCCGGGTGGAGGAGAACGCCGCCTCGCCGGAGGGCGCCGCGTCGGCGGTGAGCCGCTGCGGGAGGACTTCGAAGCCGTATTCGGCGCCGAGTTCGGTCAGGCGGGGCACGTCGCCGGCGGCCTTGTGGCCGAAGCGGAAGTTCTCACCGACGACGACGCCGACGGCGTGCAGGGCGCCGACGAGGACGTGGCGGACGAAGTATTCGGGACTGAGCCGGGACAGCTCCCGGGTGAACGGCAGGACGCACACGCCGTCCGCGCCGAGGGCGCCGAGCAGTTCGACGCGGCGTTCCAGGCTCATGAGCTGGGCCGGGACCGCGTGCGGTGCGACCACCGCCGTGGGATGCGGGTCGAAGGTGACGACCACGCTGCGGGCGTCGCGTTCGGCCGCGGCCTTGACGGCGGTCCGGATGAGTGCGGCGTGTCCGCGGTGCACACCGTCGAACACGCCGATCGCGATCACCGAGTCGGGCCAGCCGTCGGGGGTCGCGTCGATTCCACGCCAGGTTTCCACGGAGACGATCTTCTCACTGCCGGGCCCGGCGCGCCCAACTGACGACCGGTGCAGTGGCCGCCGCCGCTGGCGCGGTCGCAGCGGTCGTCTCAGAGCATCATCGAGGAGTCGGCGTTGCCTCCGGAGGCGAAGATGAGCAGCATCAGGACGCCTATGGTGACCAGCAGGAAGATGCCCAGCAGCAGCCAGCCGTTGCTGAGCGGCTGGGCGCGGACGAACATCTCGCCGCCCGGCGCCTCGGGTTCCTCGTGTCTCGGTTCGGGGGCCGCGTGTTCGGCGACCGGGTGACGGGTGCTCTCTGGCAGTTCGCCATTGCGCTCGGGACTCATGGCAACTCCTGAATCGCTGGTGGGTGTGGCGATACCGGCTTTCCATCGATTCTGAGTCTTCATCGTCTCTTCGACGGCGCTTTCCGGGAAATGGCCGGACTCAGGCGCTGATCGGACGATCGGAGAATGACATGATTGTCGATCACGTGTGCAGTCGATACCCGCCGTCTCCGGTCCGGCGGCGCGGGCGCCGAGCGGGGCCCGAACGGGCGGGACCGCAGGTCGGAGCGGGTGCGGACGGGCTCGGGCGGGCGTCGGTCGGACAGGTGCGCGACGGCCCCGCCTCCGTGCGGAGGCGGGGCCGTCGCCGGTGCGCTGCGGCGGGGTCTCAGCCCTTGACGCTGCCCGCGAGCAGGCCGCGGACGAAGTAGCGCTGGAGCAGCAGGAACACCAGCAGCGGGACGATGATCGCGATGAACGCCGCCGCGGGCAGGCGCGTCCAGCCGAAGCCCCACGTGCCGGCCATGTCGCCGAGCACCGCGGTCAGGGGCCTGGTGGCCTCGCCGCCGCCGAAGGTCCGCCCGACCAGGAAGTCGTTCCAGACCCACAGGAACTGGAAGATGCCGATCGAGGCCAGCGCGGGCGTCACCAGCGGCAGCACGACCTTGCGGAAGATCTGCGAGTGGCTGGCGCCGTCGATGCGGGCGGCCTCCATCACGTCGCCGGGCAGTTCCCGCATGAAGTTGTGCAGCAGGAAGATCGCCAGCGGCAGGCCGAAGATCGAGTGGGCGATCCAGACTTGCACGATGGTGTTGACGCCGTCGAGCTGCCAGGCGGGCACGATCGTGAAGTCGCCGATCGCCAGCCCCTTGCTGAAGAACGACAGCAGCGGGATGAGCGCCATCTGGATCGGCACCACCTGGAGCGCGAAGATCGCGATGTAGAGCGTGTTGCGGCCCTTGAAGTCGATCCACGAGAGCGCGTAGGCCGCCATCGCCGCGAACACGACCGGGATGATCACGCCGGGGATGGTGATGACGACAGTGTTGACGAGGTTGCGGATGAGGCCGCCGCCCGCCGAGGTGCTGTAGAGCACGTAGTTGTAGGTGTCGAGCGTGAAGTTCGGCTCGCTGAAGACGTTCCACCAGCCGGTGGTGCGGATGTCGTCCTCGGGACGCAGCGAGGAGATGAACAGGCCCGCGGTGGGGATGGTCCACAGCGCGGCGATGAGCACCGCGACGGCGCTGGCGATGCGGCTGGAGAACATCCTGCGCAGGCGGTCGCCGCGCGACTCGGCGAGGGAGGGCCGGGGGGCCGCTTCGGGACCGGAGTCGGTCTTGACGCTCATCGGGCCTCCAGTTCTTGGCGTCGAATATTGCGCACCTGGTAGATGACGACGGGGATGACCAGGGCGAACAGCAGCACGGCCATGGTGGCGCCGCGGCCGTCGTTGCCGAGTCGGAACGCCTGGTCCCACATGTTGTGGGCGAGGACGTCGGTGCCGTGGTGGCCGCCGGTCATCGCGCGGACGATGTCGAACAGTTTCAGCGTGGCGATGAAGACGGTCACGGCCACGACCACGATCGCCGAGCGGATCGAGGGGACGGTGACGTTCCAGAAGATCTGGGCGGGGCTGGCGCCGTCGATGCGGGCGGCCTCGATGATCTCGGTGGGCACGCCCTTGAGGGCCGCGGACAGGACCACGGTGGCGAAGCCGACCTCGATCCAGACGAGCACGACCATGAGCAGGAAGTTGTTCGTCGGGAAGTTGTTGAGCCAGTTGACCGGGTCGAGGCCGACCCAGACCAGGAGCTGGTTGAGCAGGCCGAGCTGGTCGCCGGAGGCCTTGTACTGGTAGACGAACTTCCAGATGATCGAGGCGCCGACGAAGGAGATGCCCATGGGCAGGAAGACCAGCGCCTTGTAGACGCGTTCGCCGCGGCGGCCGTCGATGAGGACGGCGTAGACCAGGCCCAGGGCCGTCGACAGCGCGGGCACGATGACGATCCACAGGGCGGTGTTGACCAGGGTCTGGAGGGCGTCGTCGTCGGAGAAGACCCAGGCGTAGTTGTCGAAGGCGATGAACTGCGTGCCGTCGCCGTTGAAGAACGACATGACGAAGGTGCGCACCGCGGGGTAGACCAGGCCGACGCCGAGGAAGAGCAGGGCGGGGAAGAGGAAGACGGACGCGACCAGGCGGCTGCGGTTGCGCCGGGAGGCGAGTTCGGCGATGCCGTAGAGGGCGAGCATGACGACCGCGAAGGCCGCGAGACCGACCGCCAGCAACCCGAACCGTGCGGTGAGAGCGGAGATGTCCACTGTCGGTGACTCCAGTTGTGTCAGAACGGTGCCGAGTGGGGCGAGAAGAGCCCCCGCTCGGCACCGTCACGGTGTCGGTCGGTGTCTACTGCGGCCAGGAGTTCTCGATGTCGTCGGCGATCTCCTGGGCGTCCTTGGACCCGTCGACCCACTGGATGACGCCGGTCCAGAAGGAGGAGGCGCCGACCTCGCCGGGCATGATGTCCGAGGCGTCGAAGCGGACGGTCACCGAGGGGTCGGTCAGGATCTGCGTGGCGAGCACGTTGATCGGCGTGGTGGCGTTGTTCGGGTCGACGCCCTGGTGGGCGGTGCTCCACGGGCCGGTCTGGAGGCGGGCGTTGTGGTAGAGCTCCGAGGCCAGGAACTGGCGGGTGGCCTCGGTGGCCTCGCTGTCGGAGAAGGCGGCCACGAACTCGCCGCCGACCAGCATGGTGTTGTCGCCCTCGTTCTGCTCGGGGAACTGGAAGGCGAACACGTCGCCGTCCTCGGCCACGTTGGTGTCGGCGGGCCACATCGCGCCGTAGAAGGACGCCATGCGGTACATCGCGCAGTTGCCGTCGAGGATCGGGTAACCGGCCTCCTGGAACGGGGTCGAGGAGATGGTGTCGACGCCGTTGTAGATGTAGTCCTCGTTGGTGACGACGCTGCCGGCCTTCTCGATGGCCGCGACGATCTGCGGGTCGTTGAACGGGATCTCGTGGTTCGCCCACTGGTCGTACAGGTCGGTGCCCTCGCGCAGGACGATGTCCTCGATCCAGTCGGTGCCGGGCCAGCCGGTGGCGCCGCCGGACTCGAAGCCCGCGCACCACGGCATGACGCCGTCGGCCGCGATCTGGTCGGACACGGCGATCAGGTCGTCCCAGGTCGTGGGGACCTCGTAGCCGTTCTCGGAGAAGAACGACGGGGAGTACCAGATGAAGGACTTGGCGTTGGCGGAGTTCGGCGGGGCGTAGAGCGTGCCGTCGATCGTGCCGTAGTTGAGCCAGTCCTCGCTCCAGCCCTCGGTGGCGAGCGCGCTGACCTCGTCGGAGGCCGGGACCAGGCTGTCGGCGTAGTTCGCCATCAGGCCCGGCTGCGGGAACAGGGCGATGCTCGGGGCGTTGCCGCCGTCGACGCGGACCTTCATGTCCGCCTCGAACTCACCGGAGCCCTCGTACTCGATGGTGACGCCGGTGCACTCCTCGAAGTAGCTCCATGCCTCCACCATCTCGTCGGCCTCGGTGTCGCGGATGGAGCCGAAGATGGAGACGGTCTCGCCCTCGAAGGAGCCGAACTGCTCGTAGTTGGCGCAGTCCTGGGCGGCGTCGGGCACCTCGCCGCGGCCTTCGCCCTCTTCCTCCGGCGCGCCACAGGCCGTGGCGGCGATGGCCAGGGCGCTGGTGGCAGCCGCTAGGCACATCAATCGTCGCGTGTTGCTCATCGGGGTTTCCCTCTCTCATGGCAGATGGTGGTCGCCCGGCGAGTCCGACTGCCTCCCACGTCCCGGTCGGAGTCGCGCGGTGCTCGCGCACCGTCGCTGGCCCCCTGCGGAACTGCCTCGCTCACCGCCTGGGACGACGCTGAAATGGTGCGCTGGATTACATGACGTGTCAAGGCTAAATTACCGAATCGTTACGCAAGGCGACTGTATCGAGACCTCGCCGATCCCTTTGTATGGGAGCGGTGACATCAACGTATCATCGGCAACGCTGGAAACTTGTCGAACACGTCCGTCGAGCCCCCCGCTTCGAAAGGTGCGCCTCACATGCCGCAGCTCAACTTCCCGGAGGGATTCCTCTGGGGCACCGCCACCGCCTCTTACCAGATCGAGGGCGCCGCGAACGAGGACGGCCGAGGGCCGTCCATCTGGGACACCTTCGCCGCCACCCCCGGCAAGACCTGGCGCGGACACTCCGGCCGCGTCGCCTGCGACCACTACCACCGCGTCGACGAGGACATCGCGCTGATGCGGTCGATGGGCCTGGACACCTACCGCTTCTCGATCGCCTGGCCGCGCATCCAGCCCGACGGCTCGGGCCCGGCCAACCCCGCCGGCCTGGACTTCTACGACCGGCTCGTCGACAAGCTCACCGCCGCCGGGATCAAGCCGATGCCGACGCTCTACCACTGGGACCTGCCCCAGACGCTCGAGGACCACGGCGGCTGGCCGGTGCGCGAGACGGCCGAGCGGTTCGGCGACTACGCCGCGATCGTCGGCGCCCGCCTCGCCGACCGCGTCGACACCTGGTGGACGCTGAACGAGCCGTGGTGCTCGGCCTACCTCGGCTACGGCGACGGCCACCACGCGCCGGGCCGCACCGAGCCGGCCGCCGCGCTCGCCGCGGTCCACCACCTGCTCCTCGGCCACGGCCTGGCGACCAAGGCGCTGCGCGCCGCCGGCGCCGAGCAGGTCTCGATCGTGCTCAACCCGTCCCAGTGCCGCGGCGACGAGGAGGCCGTGCGCTACGCCGACGCGGTGTCCAACCGGGTCTTCTTCGACCCGCTGTTCAAGGGCGTCTACCCCGCCGAGGTCATCGAGCGCACCGCGCACCACACCGACTGGGGCTTCGTGCAGGACGGCGACCTGGAGGTCATCGCCCAGCCGATCGACCTGGTGGGCGTCAACTACTACAACCCCACCTGGGTCAAGGATGCCCCCGGCGCCCCCGAGAGCCCGGTGGCCCCCGGCTCGGGCGGGATCGCGAACTGGACCCCCGAGGAGCTGCCGGTGACCGACATGGGCTGGCCGATCGACGCGACCGGTCTGACCGACCTCCTGGTGCGCATCCACAAGGACTACGGCGTGGCGACGATGATCACCGAGAACGGCGCGGCCTACCCGACCGGCCCCGACGCGAACGGCGAGGTCGTCGACACCGAGCGGATCGACTACCTGCGCGCGCACATCGCCGCGGTCCACGACGCGATCGAGCAGGGCGCCGACGTGCGCGGCTACACCGCCTGGTCGCTGCTGGACAACTTCGAGTGGGCCTTCGGCTACGACAAGCGCTTCGGCCTGGTCTACGTCGACTACGCGACCCAGGAGCGCATCCCCAAGGCCAGCGCGAAGTTCTACACCGACGTCATCGCCGCGAACGGGCTCGACCGCTAGCCGAGCGCGGCCCGCAGCGCCGCCACGACGCGCTCGGGCTCGTCCGCGCGCATGACCGCGCCCATGACCGCGACCCCCGCCGCCCCGGCCCGCCGGGCGGCGAGGGCGCGGTCGGGGCCGGTCACGCCGCCGAGGGCGTACACCGGGACCGGGCTGGCGGCGACGCGCTCGGCCAGGCCCGCGAGGCCGACGGCCGGGCCGTAGCCGGGCTTGGAGTCGGTGGCCCAGACCGGCGAGTAGGTGATGTAGTCCGCCTCGGCCGGGTGGGGCGCTCCGGCGTGGACCGACCTGCCGAGGCAGGCCGGGCGCGGTTCGGGGACGGGGTACCGGGCCGAGAGGTGCGCGCCGCACACCGGTTCGAGCGGGTCGGCCACGAGCAGTTCGCCGCCCGTGGGGGCCAGGAGCGCCTCCAGCCGCCCGGCCAGGCTCCGGCGGCGGTCCCACGCGAGGTGCTTCTCGCGCAGGAGCAGCGTGAACGGACCGCCGCGCAGGGCGCGCCCGACCTGGGCCGCAAGCGGTCTGGGGCACCCGGCGGCGTCGGTGAGGACCAGGAGCCGGTGCTGCGGTTCGGCCATGGGCAGTGAGCCTATCGGATTTGCACGTTAGATCCCGACCACAGTGGGTCGACCGATTTAACACTTCCGTATCGGTTCACGGTCCTAACTTGCGTAATTCACGACACAGGTGAAAGACTGCTGTGGATGAATATCGGCGATCAAATCAACGTGCTGCGTACCGAGGGGGAGCGGATCGCCATTGCGGGAGGAGAACTCGCACTCAACGCCGCTGTGCCGACTTGCCCCGGTTGGAGCGTCAAGGACCTGCTGACCCACATAGGGACGGTCCATCGATGGGCGACGGCCATAGTCGCAGGAGCCCTGCCCTACGACCCCCGTCGACGCGAGTTCCAGCATGTCGTGGGGCCCCTGCCGCACGACGAGCTGCTGGTCGACTGGGTCCGGTTGGGGATCGGCGAGCTCGCCAGGACCCTTGAGGAGGCGCCCGACGACCTCCGGTGCTGGCAGGTGTTCCCCTCGGGGTCCTCGCGCCGGTTCTGGGTGCGGCGCCAGGCCCACGAGACCACGGTCCACCGGGTGGACGCCGAGCAGGCCCGGGGGGACGAGATCTCCCCGATCAACCGGGACTTCGCGGCCGACGGCATCGACGAGCTGCTGCTGGGCTTCCACGGGCGGCCGTCGAGCCGGGTCAGGGCCCTGCATCCGGCGGTGCTCCACATCCACGCGATCGATCTGCCCCCCGGACGCGGCGACTGGTACATCCATCCCACCGACACCGGGCCGCTGGTGACGTTCAACGAGGTCGAGTCGCCTCATTGCACGATCGAGGGCCCGGTGGAACTGCTGTACCTGGCGCTGTGGAACCGGCTGCCATTCGACGACCTCACGGTGAGCGGCGACCCGGCACTGCTGCAACTGTGGAGGAACTACTCGGCGGTGCGCTGGGTGGACCCCGTGGACGTTTAGCCACTAGAGCGCTACAGCGTGTAACCCCAGGTCGGACGGACGGCCCGGCGCCGGGAACGCGCCCGGGGCGCGGACGGCGCGCGCCCGGGCCTGGCGGGTCGGTGCCGGGCGGACCCCCTGTCCGGCCCGTATGCTCGCACGGGTGAACCGAGAGCACCTCGCACCGACTGACGCCGTTCCGCGTGCGGCCCTGTGGATTCTCGTCCCGGCCGCGCTCGCCACCCTCGTCGGCCTGGCCCTGCTGTGGCCCTCCGGCGTCGAGGACGCCGAAGACCAGGGCTACGGCACCGAGGTCGGGGGCCACGTCCTCTCGGTCCACGAGAGCGCGTGCGGCCCCGAGCAGGAGCAGCTGTCCGAGCAGCTCCAGGCCGACCGGTGCGGCGACGTGGTGGTCCGCCTGGACTCGGGGCCCGACGCGGGCGCCGAGATCCTGGTCGACATCCCCGCCGGTCCGGGGGCCGTCGAGGTCGAGGCCGGGCAGGACGTGGTCTTGATCTACACGCCCGACTCGGTGAGCGAGCAGCAGTACCACATCATCGACCACGAGCGCTCCAGTGCCCTGTGGGCGCTGGTGATCGCGTTCGCGCTCGCGGTGGTGGCCTTCGGCCGCTGGAAGGGCCTGCGCTCGCTGGTGAGCCTGGGCCTGACGTTCGCGGTGGTGCTGCTGTTCGTCGTCCCGGCCGTGCTGGACGGGCGCTCGCCGATGGCGGTGGCGATCGTCGGCTCGGCCGCGATCATGCTGGTCTCGCTGTACCTGGCGCACGGGTGGAACCGGACGACCACGGTGGCGGTGCTGGGGACGCTCGCCTCGCTCGTGCTCACCGGCGTGCTCGCCCAGGGGGCGGTGCACCTGGCGCATCTCAACGGCGTGCTCGACGAGGAGACGACGTCGCTGGCGATGCAGTACCCGATCGACATGTCGGGGCTGCTGCTGGCGGGCATCCTCATCGGCGCGCTCGGCGTCATCGACGACGTCACGGTCTCGCAGGCGGCCACGGTGGACGAGGTGGCGAAGGCGAACCCGAAGTGGGGCCGCAAGCGGCTGTTCCGCTCGGGGATGCGGGTGGGCCGCGACCACCTGACGTCGGTGGTCAACACGCTGGTGCTGGCCTACGCGGGCGCCTCGCTGCCGCTGCTGGTGCTCATCGCGGCGGCGGCCCGCCCGCTGGGGCAGGTCCTGACCAGCCAGACCATCGCCACCGAGATCGTCAGGTCGGTGGTCGGCACGCTCGGGCTCATCGCGGCCGTGCCGATCACGACGTGGCTGGCCGCGACCCTGGCGCGGCGGGAGCCGCCGAAGGAGAAGGCCCCGAAGGAGAAGCCGCCCCGCCCGGGGCCGCGGCCGGAGGGCGGCTCCTGGGACGAGGAGGACTCGCCCTACCCGCCCTCGCATCTGCGGTGAGGCCGCGCCTCAGAAGCGGTCGGCGGCGGCCATGAGCTTCCGGGCCGCCTGGTGCAGCGCCTGGAGCACGGCCATGACCGCCGGGCGGCCGGTGGAGGAGGTGCGGTGGACCGCGTAGACGTCGCGGCCCGTCAGCGGCTCGGCGATGCGCCGCACCACCACGTCGCGGCGCTCCGCGGCGGCCATCCAGGGCGCGACGGTGACGCCCAGCCCCTTGGCGACCAGCGTGAGGATGGTGTCCAGGCCCTCGAACTCCGAGACCGGCGCGGAGATGCCCTCGGCGCGCCACAGCCGTTCGAGCGCCCGCCGCGAGGGCTCCCCCACCGGTGAGGCGATCCACGGCTCGGCGGCCAGCGCCCGCGCCGAGAGCTCCCGCTCGTGGGCGAGGCGGTGCCGGGTCGGCAGGACCGCGACGAGCGGGTCGGCCACGAGGTGGTGGTAGGCGAGCGGGCCGTCGGCCGCCGGGCGGCGGCTGCCGGACCAGTCGTCGACCAGGGCGAGGTCGATCTCGCCGGAGCGGACGCGCGAGAGGCTCTCGGTGACGGTGTGCTGCTGGCGGAGCACCATGGTGAGCTCGGGGTGGCGGCGCAGGCGGCGCACCATCGGCCCGGCGAGGGCGACGGCGACGGTGGGGAAGGCGGTGACGGTGACCCGGCCGCGCGGTTCGGCGTTGTCGGCGGCGAGGTCGGCCTCGGCGGCGGCGATGGCGTCGAGGACGGTGCCGGTGTGCTCGACGAGGCGGCGCCCGGCGTCGGTCAGCTGGGCGGAGCGCGCGGTGCGCTCCAGGAGCGCGACGCCGGTCTCCTGCTCCAGGGCCGCCAGCTGCTGCGAGACGGCGGAGGCCGTCTGTCCTGTGGCGACGGCGGTGGCGGCTATCGATCCGTGGGCGGCGAACTCGTAGAGCAGCCGGAGGCGGCGCACATCAAGCATAAGGAAATCTTACGCTCGCCAACAGCCAGAGATACTTGCGATGATGCTCTGGGCGTACCAGTCTGGGGCGGTACACGAAGGCATGTCCCATGAAGGAGACGCACGTGACTGTCTCAGCAACTCTCGCAGCAGGAGAGATCATCGCCGCCCGCCGCGCCGCCGGGGAGGAGGTGCTCGCACTCGCCTTCGGTGAAGCGGGAATCCCGGTGCACCCCTTGCTGGGAGAGCGGCTGTCGCAGGCCGCCGCCGAATCCTCGTACGGCCCGGTGGCCGGCATCCGGCCCGCCCGAGAGGCGGCGGCCGGGTACTGGACGCGGCGCGGGCTGCCCACCGAGTCCGACCAGGTGCTCCTGGGGCCGGGCTCCAAACCGCTCCTGTTCGCGGTCCTGCGCGCCGTCGGGGGCGAGGCGGTCATCCCCCGCCCGGCGTGGGTGTCCTATGCCGCGCAGGCCGAGATGATCGGCCGCGACCCGATCCGCGTCGACGCCCCCGACGGCGAGGGCGGCGTGCCCGACGCCGAGGCGCTCGAGGCGGCGGTGCGGGCCGCGCGGGCCGAGGGGCGCGACCCGCGCCTGGTGGTCGCCACGCTGCCGGACAACCCGACCGGGCGGCTCGCCTCCGAGGTCGCGGTGAAGGCACTGTGCGAGGCGGCCCGGGAACTGGACCTGTTCATCCTGGCCGACGAGATCTACCGGGACCTGGTCTTCGATCCGGGCCCCTTCCCCTCCCCGGCCGCGTGGGCGCCGGAGCGGACGGTCACGACGACGGCGCTGAGCAAGAACTACGCGCTCGGCGGGTGGCGCATCGGCGCGGCCCGCTTCCCCGACTCCCCCGCCGGGGAGCTGCTGCGGGAGGCGGTGCGCGGCCTCGCCTCCGAGCTGTGGTCCTCGGCGCCGATGCCGATGCAGCACGCGGCGGCCCACGCCTGGTCGGACCCGGTGGAGCTGACCGACCGGCTCGCCGCCTCCCGGCGGCTGCACGGGGCGGTGGCGCGGCGCACGGCCGAGGTGTTCGCCGAGGCCGGCTGCGCGGTCGACGCGCCGCAGGGCGGGTTCTACGTGTGGCCCGACGCCGAGCCGCTGCGCGGGGCGCTGGAGTCACGCTGGTCGGTGCGGACCGGCGCCGATCTGGCGGGCGTGCTGCTCGACGAGTTCGGCGTGGGCGTCCTGCCCGGTTCGGCGTTCGGGACGGCGGAGGCGAGCCTGCGGATGCGCGTGGCGGTGCCGGGCCTCTACGGCTCGTCCGACGCGCAGCGGCTCGCGGCGCTGGCCTCGGACGACCCGGCGGCGCTGCCGTGGATCGCCGAGGCGCTCGAGCGCCTGGGGTCCGAACTGGCCGCGCTCACCGCCAGGCGTTGACGAGCAGGACGGTCGCGTAGACGACCGCGATGACCACGACGACGGCGAGGACCAGGAACAGGACGCCGACGAAGCGCTGGATCTCCAGTTCGCGCCCTTCGCGGACCGGGCCGCGCCAGCGGCCGTAGCGCCAGTGGTCCCGGCCGGGCGTGAGCTCGCGCTCGGACGTGAGGTCGGTCAGGTCCTCCAGGAGCGCCTGGAGGTCGGCGACGCTCACGGCCCGGCGCGCGAGCTGGCGCCGCAGCCGGTACTCCGGTGTGTCGATCAGCCCCCGACGCCGCGCGACCGCGAGGCTGTACAACGTGCTCCGCTTGTCGGCCTTGGAAGCGCGAGATGCGTAGGCGTCCATGTCCATTGCACTCTCCCCACCTGCTCTGGGTCAATGATGCCAGAGCAGACGAAAATGTGCATATCTCGTTTTCCGGCAGCGGTCAGCCGAGGAGCGCCGAGATCTCCCGGGCCAGTTCGGTGTCCTTCGCGGAGATCTTGTGCCCGGCGGAGTGCGTGGTGGTCGAGACGCCCAGCCGGTTGTACCGGATCGTCAAGTCCGCGTGGTGGTTCCGCCGCTCCTGGAGCCACCCGACGGCGGACGCCGCGCTGATGGCGGCGAGGTGCCCGTCGAAGGTCCACGACCGCTCCAGGCGGTCGCCGGTGTGATTCCAGCCCGGCAGTTCGGAAAGCGCCAGCTCGATCTCGGCTTCGGTCAACGGTGCATCGGTCATGCCCCGATTGTGTCAGTTCTCGTCGACGAGCGACACGACTCCGGTGTCCAAGTCGTAGACCGCGCCGACGATGAGCACGTCGTGGAGCGAGGAGCGCCGGGTCAGGTCGGCGACGGTGCGCCGCACCTGGAGGCGCATCGCGTGCGAGGCCACGGCCCGGCCCTCGCCGCCCTCCTCCAGGGCCTGCGAGGCCGGCTGCCACAGCTGCTCGACCAGGTAGCCGCTGCGGGGGTCGTGCTCGTCGCTCTCGACGGCCTGGAGGGCCGCGCTTATGGCGCCGCAGCGCTCGTGCCCGAGCACCACGACCAGGGAGACGTCCAGCTCGCCCGCCGAGAACTCGAGCGAGCCGACCGCGGCGCGGTCGGGCACGTGCCCGGCGGTGCGCACCACCAGGAGCTGCCCGAAGTCGCAGTCGAACACCGATTCGGCGGTCACGCGCGAGTCGATGCAGGTGAACACGACGGCGTCGGGGCGCTGGTCCGGGGCCGCCACGCGGGCCGAGGTGATGTCGCGCGCGTAGCGGGGCTCCCCGGCGACGAAGCGGCCGTTGCCTTCGAGGAGGCCGGCCAGCGTCGAGGCGGCGCGGTGGTGGTCCATGAGTGCGGTTGCGGTCAATTCAGGCACCTCTGCATACTGCCGAATCCGCCCGGTCGCCGCAAGAGCGACCCCGCTACGAGTCGCAATTGCTCACAGACCATGCGTTATCATTCTGAAATAAGAAGGTCCCGAAACAGGATGAAAGAATCCCTGATCCATACCCTATGATCAGCGCAGGCGACCTTCACCCTGCTCAACTGGAGGAATCCGTGCGCACCTACGGCGACGGCTGTCCCGCCGCACACGCCCTCGACCTCGTCGGCGAACGCTGGTCGCTCCTGATCGTCCGCGAGCTCGTCCTCGGGCCCAAGCGCTTCACCGACCTGCGCGGCGGCCTCCACGGCGCCAGCGCGAACGTCATCTCCCAGCGCCTGCGCGACCTCGAAGCGCACGGCGTCATCTCCAAACGGCGGCTCCCGCCGCCCGCCGCGTCCAAGGTGTACGAGCTGACCGAATGGGGCCGCGAGCTCGAAGGCGTCATCGTGCGGCTCCTGCGCTGGGGCGCCCGCTCGGCCGGGATGCCCCTGGACGCGCCCATCGGCACCGACGCGCTCATCCTCTCCCTGCGCGGCCTGTTCATGCCCGTGGCCGCCCAGGGCTTCGACGCCGCCTTCGAGCTGTGGGTCGGCGACCGGCCGTTCATCGCCGAGATCCTCGACTCGCAGCTCCTGCTGGCCCCCGGCCGGCCCGAGCATCCGCACGCGGTCATCCGCACCGACGCCGAGACCCTCAAGCGGCTCACCCTCGGCGGCAGGAGCCTCGACGTCTCGCTGCACGCCGGGCGCGTCACCGTCCAGGGCGACCAGGCCATGGCCGAGCGCTTCCTGGGCATGTTCCGCCTCCCCGAACCGGCGGCCTCCTCCCGCATCGACGGCGACGTGGCCTGAGCCCGGGACCACCGGTCGACTGACGGATGCGCGGCCCGTCGCCGCGGCCGTAGCCTTTCGGGCGCACCACAAGCCCAAGAGGAAACGAGACGACATGCACGCCATCCGACAGCACGAGTTCGGCGGTCCCGAGGTACTGCGGTACGAGCGGGTGCCCGACCCGGAGCCGGGCCCCGGCCAGGTCCGCATCGAGGCCCGCGCCGCGGGCGTCCACCTCCTGGACGTCGCGTTCCGCTCCGGCGACCGCGACCGGATGCCCTACGAGCCGCCCGCGCTGCCGATGATCCCCGGCCGCGAGAGCGCGGGCGTCGTCGACGCGGTCGGCGAGGGCGTCGACCCCGCCTGGATCGGCAGGCGCGTCGTGGCCCACCTCGGCTTCGCCTCCGGCGGCTACGCCGAACGCGCCGTCCGCGAGGTCGAGGCCGTCCACGAGCTGCCCGAGGGCGTCGGCTTCGAGCAGGCCGTGGCCATGATCGGCACCGGCCGCACCGCCCTGATGGTCCTGGAGGTCAGCCCGCCCGCCGCCGGGGACACCGTGATCGTCCCCGCCGCCGCGGGCGGCATCGGCACCCTCCTCGTCCAGGCCGCGAAGGGGGCGGGCGCCCGCGTCATCGGCCTCGCCGGGGGCCCGGAGAAGACCGCCCTGGTCGCGGCGGGCGGCGCCGACGCCGCCGTCGACTACCGCGCCCCCGACTGGGAGCAGTCGCTCGACGAGGCCCTCGGCGGCGGCGAGGCCACCGTGCTCTACGACTCGGTCGGCGGGGCCGTCGGCCGCGCCGCGTTCGAACGGCTCGGCGGCGGCGGCCGCATGATCGTCTTCGGCTGGTCCGCGGGCGAGCCCACCGCGGCGGACGTGGAGGACATCATCGCCCGGGGCCTGACCGTCTCCTCGGCGCTCGGCCCGAAGCTCTTGCAGCGGGTGGGCGGCCTGCGCCGCCTGGAGGAGCGGGCCCTGGCGGAGCTGGCCGCCGGGCGGCTCGTCCCCGCGGTCACCGCGTTCGCGCTCGCCGAGGCGGGCGAGGCCCACCGGGCCCTGGAGGGGCGGGGCACGACCGGCAAGGTCGTCCTGCTGCCCTGAGGCCGCGGACGCCGCGCGGGCTCCGCCGCGCCCGGCGTTCGCAGGCCGTCTCAGCCGATGCGGGTCAGCTCCATCGTCGGGTCGGGCCGCGCGGGCACCTGCGCGGCCCGCACCGCGCCGGCCAGGGCGAACGAGAGCAGCAGGCCGGCGGCCGACAGCGCCACGCCCACCAGCAGCGGCGCGGTCAGGCCGAACCCGGCGCCGAGGACGACCCCGCCGAGCCAGGCGCCGTTGGCGTTGGCGACGTTGAACGCCGAGTGGTGCAGCGAGGAGGCCAGCGACGGCGCCTTCTCGGCCCCGTCCAACAGCAGCCGCGCCAGGATCGGGCTCGCCGTCGAGGAGGCGAAGGCCACGCCGAACACGCACAGCACGGCCATGACCGGCGAGGCCACGGTGAAGGACATGAGCAGCAGGACCGAGCCGATCGAGGCGAAGGAGGCGACCATGCCCCGCAGCGGGAACCGGTCGGCGACCTGGCCGCCCGCGATGTTCCCCAGCGTCATCCCCGCGCCGAACACGACGAGGGTGCAGGCGATGGCGAAGGAGCCGAACCCGGTCTCCTCCGACAGCAGCGGCGTCAGGTAGGTGTAGCAGGCGAACATCCCGCCGAACCCGATCATGCCCGTCAGCAGCGTCAGCACCACGCGGCGGCTGCGCAGCGCGCGGATCTCGGCGGCCGCGTCGGTCTTGTGGACCATGCCGCCGGTGTCCTGCACCGACAGCTCGATGGCGATCATCGTGATCACCGCGATCAGCGCGATGACGACGAACACGAGCCGCCATGTGATGAGGTCCACGGCCAGGGCGCTGAGCGGCACGCCGACGACGGTCGCGATCGGCAGGCCCACCATGACCGCCGAGACCGCGCGGGCGCGCCGGTCGAACGGCACCAGGCTCGCGCCGACCACGGCGGCCACGCCGAAGTACGCGCCGTGCGGCAGGCCCGCGATGAACCGGGAGGCGAGCAGCACCTCGAAGGTCGGCGCGAACGCCGTCAGCAGGTTCGCCCCGGCGAAGAAGGCCATGAAGGCGATCAGCAGCCGCTTGCGGGAGAACCGCGTCGTCGCGACCGTCAGCAGCGGCGCGCCGACGACGACGCCCACGGCGTAGGCGGTCACCAGCGTCCCCGCGCTCGCCAGCGACACGTGCTCCGCGGCGGCGATCGCGGGCAGGATGCCCATGACGACGAACTCCGCGGCGCCGATGCCGAACGAGCCGATGGACATGGCGAACAGCGGCAAGCGCATGGACGACTCCAGTCGAGAACGGAGGAAAGTGAGGAGGGCGCCCGCCGTCCGGTGACTGGCCGGTCACACCTGATGCGGCAAGGGACGCCTGTGCACCAAGGGTAAGGGGCCGCCTCGCCTCCGGGGAAGTCGCTCAGGTGAATTCCCGACGTGATGTCTGTCGCGCGCTAGTCCCCGCCTCCCGGGCGAGCGCCGCGAAGGCCGCGGCCGAGTCCGAGCCGGGCTCGGGCACGTAGACGACCAGCCGCAGCCCCGTGCCGGGCACCTCCAGCACCTGGCAGGCGAACGCCAGCGGGCCCAGCTCGGGGTGGGTCACCCGCTTGGTCGCCGCGCCGCGCACCGCCACCTCGTGGTCCGCCCACATCGCCCCGAACTCCGGGCTGGTGCGCAGCAGCTCCTCCACCAGCGAGCGCAGCCCGGCGTCGCCGGGGTTCCGCGCCAGGCTCGCCCGCACGTCCGCCACGCACGCGCGCACGAACGCCCCGTGGGCCGGGTCGGCCAGGTGCTCGGCGGCGTTCGGGGCGGTGAACGAGGTGCGCAGGATGTTCCGCTCCTCGGGCCGCAGCCGCGAGAGGTACCCCATGAACGCCTCGGCGAGCCGGTTCCACGCGAGCATGTCGTAGGCGGCGTTCACCACGTACGCGGGGAGGCCGTCGATCCCTTCGAGCAGGTGCCGCACGGCCGGCGGCACTTCGAGGTCCGGGGGCGGCGTCTGCGGCGACTCGTCGACCAGGTGGAACAGGTGCGCGCGCTGGTCCCGGTCCAGCACCAGGGCGCGGGCCAGCGCGTTCATCACCTGCCGTGAGGGCCGGGGGCCCCGCGCCTGCTCCAGGCGGACGTAGTACTCGACCGAGATGCCCGCCAGCTGGGCCACCTCCTGGCGCCGCAGGCCGGGGGTGCGCCGCCGCGGGCCCTCGGGCAGGCCCACGTCGCCGGGGCGGATGGCCGCGCGGCGCACGCGCAGGAAGTCGGCGAGCTGCTGTCGGTCCATGCCGTCAAGCCTCCCCCGTCCGGCGGCGCGCATCCAGGCACCGGCGGTACCACCATAAGCGGTGCTCTTGGCGGCGCCGGGAAACCGCAGCACGATCACGGCATGGACAACAAGATCGCACTCATCACCGGCGCCAACAAGGGCATCGGGTACGCCGCCGCGCAGGCCCTGGGGAAGGAGGGGCTGACCGTCCTGGTCGGCGCGCGCTCGCCCGAGCGCGGCGAGGCGGCGGCCGCCGCGCTCCGCGCCGAGGGCGGCGACGCCCGCTTCGTCCGCCTCGACGTCACCGACCCGCAGAGCGTCGTCGCGGCCGCGGAGCACGTCGAGGCCGCCTGGGGCCGGCTCGACGTCCTGGTCAACAATGCCGGGATCGCGCTGGCCGACGGCGGCTGGAACACCAGTGAGCTGACCGTCGCCACGGCCCGGAAGGTCTTCGAGACCAACGTGTTCGGCGTGATCGCCGTGACCAACGCCTTCCTGCCGCTGCTGCACCGGGCCGAGGCCGGGCGGATCGTCAACGTCTCCAGCGAGATCGGCTCGATGGGCACGATGCTCCGCGAGGACCTGCCCTTCAGGGGCCAGCCGGGCGCCTACGGGGCCTCGAAGTCGGCCCTGAACATGCTCACCGTCTCCTACGGCATCGAGCTGGCCGACACGCCGATCAAGGTCAACGCGGTGACCCCCGGCTACACGGCCACGGATCTGAACGGCAACCAGGGCGCCCGCTCGGCCGCCGAGGGCGCGCGGGCGGTCGTGGCGATGGCCCTCGTCGGCGAGGACGGCCCTACGGCGTCGTTCGTGAGCGACGGCCGCATCGATTACCTGGAGGGGGACCTCGTCCCCTGGTGAGGGCCCTGGGATCGGCCGCTCCGGACGCGGGGCGGCCGTTCCTGTGCGGGCAATGAAAAGAGGCCCTGCTGGCACAGGGCCCCGGCCGTAGGGTGGGCGGGACTTGAACCCGCGACCAATCGATTATGAGTCGACGGCTCTAACCAGCTGAGCTACCACCCCGAGGCGGAAAATATCCTCTCACACCTTTCGCATCGCCGTTATTCCGAGGGCGCACTGTGAACGGACCGAGTGGCCAGGGGGCGGCGCGGCGTCCGCGAGCGGAGCGACCGGTGTTTCCAGTGGTGTGCGGCGATATTAACGATTCAGAAACATCTATATGTCATACCGCAACCGTTTTCCCCTGTTCGGCCGATAACATCTGCGCCACTTTGGCAACGGTTTCATAACGAGGTATTCGATTGTGGCTCACCTCTCCCTAAGATTCGGCTCACTCGCATCGTTGGGTGTTTCTCGAACCCTGCACACACCTCACGGTGCCCGAAACCTCCGAGGGGGCCCATTGAGACGAGCGGTACTGATGGTGTCGGCCGTATTGGCCGGCCTGCTGCTGGGGCTGGGGGTGAGCAGCACCGCCCACGCCCAAGAGGAAGAGGTCGGCGTCAAGGGCACCCTCAAGGACCACGAGGACAACCTCGTCGCCGGCGTCGAGATCACCGTCGCCGACGCCGGGGGCGCCGAGATCGCCACCACCACGAGCGCGGAGGACGGCACCTGGACGGTGCTGCTGGACGCCCCGGGCACCTATCTGGTGACGCTGGACGAGGCGACGCTCCCCGACGGCCTGCTGGTGCGCAACGGCCGTCCGCAGCTCGAAGTGGAGGTGCGGTCGGCGGTGCGGACGGTGCTGTTCCCGCTGGACACGCAGCTCGACGCCGACGCCGGCCCCTCCGATTCGGACAGCCCGAGCGGCGGCGACGCCGACGGCGAGGCGACCGGCGACGAGGCCGCGGGCGACGAGGCCGAGGAGGAGATCGACCCGGCGATCGAGGGCTCCGGCGGCGCCACCCAAGCGGTCAGCCTGCTGTTCAGCGGCCTCCACTTCGGGCTCATGATCGCCCTGGCGGCGGTCGGCCTGTCGATGGTCTTCGGCACGACCGGCCTGACGAACTTCTCGCACGGCGACCTGGTCACCTTCGGCGGCGTCATGGCCCTGCTGGTGAACATCACCTTCGGCCTGCCGGTGTGGGCGGCCGTCATCGGCGCGGTCGCCGCGGGCGCCCTGTTCGGCTGGCTCCAGGACTGGGGCCTGTGGAGCAGGCTGCGCAAGCGCGGCACCGGACTGATCACGATGATGATCATCTCGATCGGCGTGGCGATGCTCATCCGCTTCGCCACCTTGTTCTTCGTCGGCGCCGAACGGCAGCGCTACAACGAGTACGTGGGCCAGGAGCCGTGGGACTTCGGCTGGCTCGTGATCACGCCCAAGGAGGTCTACACGGGCCTGATCGCCGCGCTGGTGTGCGCGGCGGTCGGCGCGGCGCTGGTCTTCACGCGCCTGGGCAAGGCCACGCGCGCCGTGGCCGACAACCCGTCCCTGGCCGCCTCGACGGGCATCGACGTCGACCGGGTCGTCCGCCTGGTGTGGACGATCGGCGGCGCCCTGGCCGCGCTCTCGGGCGTGTTCCTGGCGATCAACGACGGCGTGAAGTTCGACACGGGCCAGCACCTGCTGCTCCTGGTGTTCGCCGCGGTCGTCCTGGGCGGTCTCGGCACCGCCTTCGGCGCGTTCCTCGGCGCCATGCTCATCGGCGTCTTCGTGCAGATGTCCACATTGGTGGTCTCCCCCGAGCTCAAGTACGTCGGGGCGTTGGCCGTGCTCATCGTCATCATGCTCACCCGGCCGCAGGGCATCCTGGGCCGCCGCGAGCGGATCGGCTGAGGTTAGGAGACCGCAATGGATTGGCACCTCGTCTTCAGTCAAGCATTCACGCAGGCCATCGGCCCGACCATGCTCGTCTACGCGCTCGCGGCGATCGGTCTGAACATCCAGTTCGGGTACACCGGGCTGCTCAACTTCGGGCAGGCGGCGTTCGCCGCCATGGGGGCCTACGGCCTCGCCCTGGCGGTGGCCGAGTTCGGCCTCTCGTTCTGGTGGGGCATCGTCATCGGCCTGAGCGCAGCGGTGGGCATGGCGCTGCTGCTGGGCATCCCGACCCTGCGATTGCGGGCCGACTACCTGGCCATCGTCACCATCGCCGCCGCCGAGATCGTGCGCCGGCTGGCGCGCTCGACGGTCTGGTCGGAGTACACCGGCGGCTCGGACGGCAAGCGCGGCTTCGCCGAGGGATTCTTCGCGATGAGCCCCTACGACGAAGAGGCGAACTGGGCGTTCGGCTTCGTCTCCATGGAGAACGGGCGGCTCATCATCGACCTGGGACTCATCGACCTCCAGTACTCCAGCCGCGACCTGTGGGTCATGACGGTCGGCTGGCTCCTCATCGCGGTGTTCCTGGTGGTGCTGGGCCTGCTGGTGCACAGCCCCTGGGGGCGCGTGCTCAAGGGCATCAGGGAGGACGAGGAGGCCGTGCGCAGCCTCGGCAAGAACGTCTTCGCCTACAAGATGCAGGCGCTCGTGGTCGGCGGCATCATCGGCGCGATGGCCGGATTCATCTTCGCGCTCAGCCGCGCGAACGTGCAGCCGGACACCTTCAGCACCGATTTCACGTTCTATTTCTATGTGGTGGTGATCCTCGGCGGCGCGGCGCGTCTGTTCGGCCCCATCCTGGGCGCCGCGATCTTCTGGTTCCTCTACAACCTGCTGTCGCAGACGCTGAACCAGGCCATCCGCGCCGAGATCATTCCGCCGGGCACCCTGTCCAACACGCAGGTGGGGCCGCTGGTGTTCTTCCTGCTGGGCCTGGGCATGGTCCTGCTGCTGATCTACCGGCCGCAGGGCATCCTCGGCAACCGAAGGGAGCTGATGCTCGATGTCCGATAACGGGACCGAGAACGGGGAGGCGGTGTACCGCAAGGCGCACCGGGCCGCACTGGACGCCCTCGCGGGCGTCGAGCCCGAGCCCGGCGCGTCGAAACCGGACCCGATCCTGACCGCCACCGGCGTGCGCCGCGCGTTCGGCGGCCTCGTGGCCGTGGACGTGGCGCACCTGGAGGTCCAGCGGGGCACGATCACCGCCCTGATCGGACCGAACGGGGCGGGGAAGACGACGCTGTTCAACCTGCTGACCGGTTTCGACCGGCCGAACCGGGGCTCGTGGTCGTTCGACGGGCGCAGCGCCAGACGGCTGCGCTCCTACCAGGTGGCCCAGGCCGGGATGGTGCGGACGTTCCAGCTGACCAAGGCGCTCACCCGGATGTCCGTGCTCGACAACATGCTGCTCGGCGCCTCGGGGCAGCGCGGCGAGCGCATGTGGGCCAGCGTGATCCCGCACCTGTGGCGGTCGCAGGAGGCCGCCAACCGGGCCCGCGCGCTGGAGCTGCTGGAGCGGTTCAAGCTGATCGACAAGCGCGACGACTACGCCGGCGAGCTCTCGGGCGGCCAGCGCAAGCTGCTGGAGATGGCGCGGGCGCTCATGCTCGAACCGACGATGGTCATGCTCGACGAGCCGATGGCGGGGGTCAACCCGGCGTTGAAGCAGTCGCTGCTGGACCACATCAAGGAGTTGCGCGAGGAGGGGATGACGGTGCTGTTCGTCGAGCACGACATGGACATGGTCCACGAGATCGCGGACTGGGTGGTGGTCATGGCCGCCGGGCAGGTCATCACCGAGGGCACTCCGGACCAGATCTCGGCCGACACGCGCGTGATCGACGCCTATCTCGGGGCGCATCACGACGGCGCGGCGCGTTAGGGGGCGTGGCATGTCTGAAGAGGAAGTCAACGAGGGCGTCGAGGACCGCGGGTCCGAGGACGCCGCCGAGGCCGGGGAGCCGACGGCGCGGCCGCCGGTGTTCGTGACCGACCCCGAGGCCGAGGTCGAGGAGGACTCGGCGATGGAGGTGTGCAGCCGCGAGGGGCACGTCGCCGCCGCCGAGCAGGCGCTGCTGCGCGCCGACGAGGTCGTCGCCGGGTACATCCCGGGGGTGTCCATCCTCAACAAGACGGACCTGTACGCCGACGAGGGCGAGCTGGTGGGGATCATCGGCCCCAACGGGGCGGGGAAGTCGACGCTGCTCAAGGCGATCTTCGGCCTGGTGGGCGTCCGCTCGGGCTCGGTGACGCTGCGGGGCGAGGAGATCACGAACCACCAGGCGCACCAGCTGGTGCCCCGCGGGGTGGGCTTCGTGCCGCAGACGAACAACGTGTTCCCGTCGCTGACGGTGCAGGAGAACCTGGAGATGGGCGTGTTCCTGCGCCCCAAGCGGTTCAGGCAGCGGTTCGACTTCGTCGCGGACCTGTTCCCGGTGCTGGCCGAACGGCGGGCGCAGCGGGCCGGGTCGCTCTCGGGCGGCGAGCGCCAGATGGTGGCGATGGGCCGGGCGCTGATGATGGAGCCGTCGGTGCTGCTGCTGGACGAGCCCTCGGCGGGCCTGTCGCCGGCGATGCAGGACGAGGTCTTCTTCAACACCAAGCAGATCAACGCCACGGGCGTCACGGTGGTCATGGTCGAGCAGAACGCGCGGCGGTGCCTCCAGATCTGCGACCGGGGCTACGTCCTCGACCAGGGCCGGAGCGCGTACTCCGGTCCCGGCGCGGGGCTCATCGACGACCCGAAGGTGGTGGAGCTGTACCTCGGCACGCTCGGCAAGACCCGCTGAGCGCGGCGCCGCCCCCGGTCCTTCCCGGACCGGGGGCGGCGCCGTGCGGGGGGGGGGAGCGGGGCCGTTCCCGTCGGTGCGGGAACGGCCCCCGAGCCGTCGGGACCGGCTACTCCAGGGTCTGGAAGATGTAGTCGATGTTCTCGTAGGTGTTGTCGGCGAGGTACTGGTAGAGGCCGATGGTGGCGGCGGTGATGTCGCCTTCGGGCGAGAACTCGATGGGGCCGGAGGTGCCGTCGAAGTCGATGTCCTCGCCGTTCGCGATCAGTTCGAGGCATTCGGCGTAGGCGGTGCACTTGGTGCCCTCGCGGCTGACGTCGACGAGGTTGTCCCTGATCGTGTCGGAGTCGTAGGAGTCGCCGGCGGCCGCGGCGAGCGCGAGCAGGATCGTGGCGTCGTAGGACTCAGTGGCGTAGGTGAAGTCGGTCAGGTCGGGGTCGATCTCCAGGAGCCGGTCCTGGATGACCGAGGGGTCGGCGCCGGGGAAGGTGCCCTTGGTGCCTTCGAGCATGCCCTCGGGGAACTGGTCGCCGTAGTTGGAGAGGTTGCCGTCGACCATGTACCAGCCGAGGTCCTTGGGGCCGAGGTTCGATTCGACGAGTTCGGGCGCGAGGTTGGTGAACTCGTTGAAGGTGATGAGGACGACGGCGTCGGCGTCGGCGGCGGCGAGCTCGGCGACCTCGGCGGAGAACTCGGAGGCGTTGGGGTCGTAGATGGTCTTCATGACCACTTCGCCACCGAACTCGACGACGTTCTCCTCCACCGAGTCGGCCAGGCCGGTGCCGTAGGCGTCCTGGAGGGCGAGGATGGCGACCGAGGCGTGGCCGTCGGCGATGATGGCGTCGGCGAGGACGCGGCCCTGGAGGACGTCGGAGGGCGCGGTGCGGAAGTAGTAGTCGCCGCGCTCGTAGGTGGTGAAGTCCGGGGAGGTGTTCGCCGGGGAGATCTGGACGATGCCCTCGCCGTAGAGCTTGTCGATGAATTGGAACGACACACCGGAGGAGGCGGAGCCGACCACGGCGTGGACGCCTTGGGCGATGAGCGAGTCGGCGGATTGGCTGGCGATGTCGGTGGTGGTGTCGCCGGAGTCCTCGTGGATGACTTCGACGCATTCGTCGAGGACGCCTCCGGCTTCGTTGATCTCTTCGACGGCGAGGTCGACGCCGGCGAATTCGGGGGGGCCGAGGAATGCGAGCGAGCCGGTCTGCGGCAGGATGGTGCCGATCTTCATGCCGCAGTCCGAGCCGTCAGCCGACTCGTCGTCGGCGCCGCACGCGGTGAGCGCGAATAGGGTGGCACCCGCTGTCGCTGCAGCCAGCAATGCCCGAGGAAAGCGAGACATGGCTTCTCCTAGGTGTGTTCGAGACGAGCATCCGTCTGATATGTGGAGGTTGACGTGATGTGAGTTACACACTATTGCAGCAGAGGCGGGCACACCAGCCGTCGTGACCACACCCGGCCCGATATGTGATGGCACCGTTATCTTTTCGGAACGCGCATTTCGGATTCATTTCGCTCGATGCGAATCGGTGTGTCGGGACCATTTCGACACGAACGCATCAGTGAGCGGCAATGCCATTCCCGTGACTGATGAGGACGGTGTTCCTGAAGTGCTCCGGTGTGGTTCCCCCCGCCGGGGGAGCCGCTCCGCTCCCCGGAGGGAGGCCGCGCGGCGGCGTTCGCACGAGCCTTGGGTCATGACATCCGCAACCGCTCACCGGCCCGCCACGGGCAAGGCGGCGTTCCTCGCCGCGTTCTTCTGGTCGCTCACCGCGGTCCCGCTCGGGCTGTGGCAGCTCGCCGCCGCCGAGGACGGGCCGTTCACGCACCCGACCCGGCGCCAGGCGCTCGCCTTCCCCGACACCCTCCCCGACGCCCTCGCGCCCTCGCTGCTCGTCGCCGCGGGCGTCGGCGGCCTCCTCCTGGCCCGCGCCCGGCCGCGGCTGTGGCCGCTGACCGCGGCCTACGCCGCGGTCTTCGCCCTCCTCGTCCCGACGATCATGCTGCTGTCCATGACCGGGTACCTCGCGGCGTTCCTGATGCCCGCGGTGCTCGTCGCCGGTCCGGTCCTGCTGGCCCGCGGCAGGGCCGCGCGCCTCGCGGCGGCCGCGCTCGTGCTCGCGGCGATCGCCGCCCTGGCGGTGCAGGGCACCCTGGCCCCCTCCTCGCTCGCCGAACTGGCGGCGGACCTCGGCGGCGGCCTGGCGGACCTCGGCCTCTACCCGCTGACCGAGGTCTGGTCGGCCGCCGGCGGGATCATCTGGGCGATCGTGACCGTCCGCCTGCTGCGCCTCCGCCGAAGCGAGCGGCCCGGCCCGGGCCTCCTCGCGCCCGAGCGGGCGGCGAAGTGGGGGAAGGCCGCGGCGTATACGGCGTTCGCCTGCGCGCTGCCGTACGGGCTGACCCGGCTCACGTGGCTGACGCCGTGGCCGTACCTGGTCGACGCCGAGGAGCTGACCGCGAAGCCCGGTCTGCGGCTGTGGGGGCTGCTGCTGGGCCTGGCGTGCATCGGGGGCGGCGTGCTGTGCCTGGGCCTGGTGCGGCGGTGGGGCGAGCGGTGGCCGTACTGGGTGCCGCGGCTGCGCGGCCGGCCGGTGCCGCCGCGGGCGGCGATCGTCCCGGCCGGGATCGTGGCCTACCTGTTCACCCTCGCGGGCGTCGCCTTCCCGATCATGGCCGTGCAGGAGGACAAGCTCGAATTCCTCCTGCTGTTCCCCTTCCCGATCTGGGGGCCGGCGCTGGCGGCGGCGACGGCGGCCTACGCGGTCCGCCGCGCCTCGGCGGCCTGAGGAGACCTTCCACGGCGACCGGGAAGGGGCCGGGCCCGGCGGTCGCCGGGCCCGGCCCGCGCACGACCCCACGGCCGCCCCGGTGGCCGTGGCCGCCTGCTCGTCCCGAAGGGGAGGGCGCTCAGCCGCCCGCGACCATCCCAGCGACCTCGAGCACCCGCCGCACCTGGATCGCCAGTTCCAGCCGGTTCTTCTCCCCCACCGGACCGGAGCCGCCGATGTGGCTGGCGCCGTACGGGTTCCCCAGTTCGACCTCGAACATCGCCGGGTCGGTGTAGCCGGGGCCGACGATGATCGCGCCCCAGTGGTAGAAGGTGTTGTTCATCGACACGATCGTCGTCTCCTGGCCGCCGTGGCTGGTCGCGGTCGAGACGAACGTCGACATCACCTTGTTGACGAGCTTGCCCTGGGACCACAGGCCGCCGGTCTGGTCGACGAACTGCCTGATCTGCGCGCACGGGACGCCGTAGCGGGTCGGCGTGCCCCACATGACCGCGTCGGCCCACTCGAGGTCGCCGAGCGAGGCCACCTCCAGGTCGGCGACGGCCTCGGTGTGGGCCGCCCAGTCGGCGTTGGAGCGGATCGCCTCGGGCGGGGCGAGCTCTTCGACCCGGCGGAGCCTGACCTCGGCGCCCGCTTCGGCGGCGCTGTCGGCGGCGGCCTTGGCCATCTGGTAGACGTTGCCGGTCTGGGAATAATGGATGACGGCCAGTTTGACCATGGTGACGCTCCTTGTCGCGGATGGATCTTGACCTTCCGGAGTCTTCGGCCGTACGGTTACCCAGCGCAACGAATTCCAAAAGTCCGCAAACCACAGGCGAAGGAAGCAAGAACATGCTCGACATCCTGGTGGCCGGCGGTGCCGGCGTCGACACCATCGTCCGCGTCCCCGAGATGGCCTTCGGCTCCGGCGACAGCCTCGGCGTGGAGCCGATCCGCGACTACGTGGCCCACACCGGCAACGGCGTCGCCCTCGGCTGCCTGCACCTGGGCCTGTCCACCCGGTTCATCGACTTCATCGGCGAGGACCCGCAGGGCGGGATGATCCTGCGCCGCTACGAGGAGGAGGGCCTGGACTTCCGCCACCTGGTCTCCCCGCAGGGCACCTCCCGGTCGGTGAACTTCGTCGACGACGCCGGGCGCCGCTTCTCCTTCCACGACTACCGGCACGCCCCCGACCTGGTCCTGCCCGCCGACTTCTACGGTCCGCACCTGGCCGAGGCCGCCCGCGTCCACGTCTCGATCTCGAACGTCACCCGCGGGATGCTGCGCGATCTCGGCGACGACGTGCCGGTCTCGACCGACCTGCACTCCTGGGACGGGCGCGCCGAGCACCACCGGGAGTACGCGCTGCGGGCCGACACCGTGTTCCTCTCGGCGGCGGGCCTGGGCGGCGACCACGAGCGGGTCATGCGCTGGATCGTCGACCACGGCCGGGCCTCGCTGGTCGTCGCCACCGCCGGGGAGCGCGGCGGCCACGTCCTCGAACGCGGCGGCGCCGTCGAGCCCTACGGGGCGCTCGACCCGGTGGCCGAACTGAGCGGGGCCGTCCCCGAGTGGTCGACGTGGCGGCCGGTCGACTCCAACGGCGCCGGCGACGCGTTCGTCTCCGGTTTCCTGTGGGCGAAGCGCCGCGGCGAGGGCCTGGAGGGCGCGCTCGACGCCGGGCGCGTGGCGGGCGCCTTCGCCTGCCGCAAGGAGGGCACCCACTCGGAGTTCATCACCGAGGCGCTCCTGACCGAGAGCCTCGCGGCGCTCCGGGGCTGAGCGGCGGGGCTCAGCCCTGCTCGCCCCGGCCCGCCGTCATCGCCTTGGCGCGGGCGATGACCTCGTCGAACGGGGACGGCTCGGCCGGGCGCGGCGGGGCCACCTCGCGGTGGTCGGGCTGGATCACCAGCATGAACGCCGCGCCGACCAGCGCGGCGGCGAGCGGCGCGCCCGTGGCGGTCTCGACGGCGGGCCACGCGCCCTCGGCCGCCCGCACCACGGCCATGTACGCCGTCCACGTCAGGACCGACCAGACCGAGGCGAAGACGACCAGGTCCTTGCGGCGGCGCAGGTCCGGGCGCACCAGCCACGCCAGCAGGTCCGCCAGGGCGCCCGAGGCGACGAACAGCGCCACGAAGCCGAGGTTCGCGAAGCCCGTGTTCGCCCCGGCCATGAGCGCGGGGAACACGAAGGCCGCCGTGAAGAAGCCCGGCGGCAGCCTGAACCGCCCGGAGGCGACGACCACGAGGGCGAGCACCGCGAGCGTGGTGAACATGATGCTCGCGGCCACCGCCCACCCGGCCGGCCCGGCGGCCCCGCCCAGGCCGGAGGCGGCCTCGTCCGGGCGCAGCGCGAAGGCGAACCCGTAGGAGACGAACAGGACCGCGGCCGCGAAGACGTAGCCCAGGGACAGCGCCGGGGCGGCGAAGCGCAGGTGGGCGACCACCGGTTCGGGTTCGGCGCCGAGCGCGTCGCGCCGCCAGGCCGAGAGCCACGGGGCGGCGACGATGAGCACGCCGCTCACCGCCAGGCCCAGGTGCGGGGGGCTGAACAGGAGGTCGAGCGAGTCGGCCGCGCCGAAGACGGCGTGCCAGACCAGGTCGGCCAGGGCCGAGAGCAGGAACAGCGGGACGCCGACCACGGCGGGGCCGTAGCCGTGCGGGACGGCCGCCAGGCCGGTGCGCCCGTCCGCTCGGTGCGCGCGGACCAGCAGGTAGGCGATCCAGGCGGCGACGGCGACGTAACCGGTGTAGAAGACCAGGTGCCACCAGGTGAAGGACGGCTCGGCGCGGTCGGACGCGGCGGCGTGCACGGCGAGGACGAGGCCGCCGAAGAGCCAGGCCGAGGCCGCGGCGGTGAGGAGGTCGTGCCACCAGGCCGCGAACAGGCGGGGGTGCCCTGAGTCCTTCAGAAGGCGCATGTTGTATTCCAGCAATCGGTCTAGGGGTGTGATGGCCATGCCGACATCATGGCGCATCCCGCTTTCGGACGCAATATGGCGTTAGCGTCCCCGCGTGCTGGTCGTAAATATCGATCGGTCAGACGAAACGCACCAGGAACATATGCGGCCAGAGTTTTCCGGTGATGTAGAAGGTGCCTTCGGTCTCGCCCGCGGCGATGCCGTTGAGCACGTCCGCGGGCCCGGCCTCGTCCTCGGTGAGCAGCCCGGAGGCGTCGACGACGGCGCCCACTTCGCCGGTGGCCGGGTCGATGCGGACGATCTCGTCGGTCTGCCAGACGTTCGCCCACACCTGGCCGTCGACGCATTCGAGTTCATTGATCTGCGTGAGTTCGGTGCCGTCGAGTGTCACTTCGACGGTGCCGGTCGCCGCGAAGGTCGCCGGGTCGCGGAAAGTGAGAGTGGACGTTCCGTCGCTCATGACCAGCCGCTCGCCGCCCTCGGCGAGCTCGGGAGCCGTGAATCGGTCCAGCGAGCACAGGCCCCATCCCTCGCCCTCGTACTCGACGGTGTCCGTGACGTCGAGCGTCTCGAGGTCCCGCTGGTAGGCGACGCCCTCCTGCCAGGTGATCTGCCAGAGGGCGTCCTCGGTGAGGGTCAGGCCCTCGCCGAACTCGTCGTCGGGGAGCGCCTGGGAGTCGATGACCTCGCCGGTGCCGGGTTCGACGAGTCGGACGTCCGAGGAGCCGTAGAGGCCGGTGCTCTCGTAGAAGACGCCGTCGCGCAGCTCCAGCCCCTGCGTGAAGGCGGCGGGGTCGTGGTCGAAGACGTCGATGACCTCGACGCCGAGCCGTTCGACGCCGGGGTCCTCGGGGAGGGGGACGGACTCCTCGGCGTCGGCGTCGCCGGTCCCGCATCCGGTGAGCGCCACCAGGGCTGCCGCGGTGAGGGCCGCGGCCCGTTTCTGATCGAACACTGATCTCATCTCCAGGTCGTTGGCGGTGTTGCTCCGTACCGTACTGGCTGTGACAAAGGAGGACAAGAGCAGCGATCCCGGGGGAAAGGCCCGGCGGCGGCGCGGTCAGGCCCGGCGGCGCCAGGTGGTGACCGTCGCCGAGACCGTGGCGCTGATGGGGGCCGGCAGCCGGTCCACCGCCGCGGCGAGGGCCTCGGGGTCCTGGTGCCTGGCGCTGGGGCCCATGGCGACCACGTTCAGCGCGTCCTCCCGTCCCAGGGCGACCTGGTATCGAAGCTCGTCGGTCCGCTCGGCGGCGAACGCCGCGCCGAGCTGATCGGCGGTCCGCTGCGGTTTCTCGGGGTCGACGCTCAGCAGTGCCAGCGCGTCGACGAGTTCGCGCAGGTGGTCCTGCCTGGGGGTGAGGACCACCAGCGATCCTCTCGGGTGGAGGATGCGCGCGATCTCGTCGGCGCCTCGGGGAGCGAAGACGTTGAGGACCGCGGCGGCGGCGCCGTCCTGGATCGGCAATCGGGTCCAGGCGTCGGCGAGCACTGCGGCGAGCCGCCCTTCCTGAGTTCCGGCGGCTCGCCGCAGTGTCCTGCGGCAGGCGCGCCGGAGCGCGTACTTGGAGGTGTCGAGGCCGATCCCCTCGCGGTCGGCGTCGGCGTCGAGGGCCGCGGCCAGGTAGTGGCCGGTGCCGCAGCCGGGTTCGACCACGACGCCGGGCGCGTCGGTCAGGCTCGCGCGGGCGGCGGCCTCCATCAGCGGATCGAAGACCCCTGTGGACAGGAACGCCTCGCGGGCGGCGACCTGGCCGGCGGTGTCGCCGGTGGTGGTGTTCGCGCCGGGGGCCAGCAGCGGCGCGTAGCCCTGCTTGGCGAGGTCGAAGGAGTGCCCGGCGGGGCAGTGGAGGCGGCGGCCGGTCTGCTCGAGGGCGGCGGCGCAGTTGGGGCAGGCGAGCGCGCCGAGCGCGGGCAGGCTCATTCGGCGGCCCGGGTGCCGAGCAGGCCGACGAAGGCGCGGAAGGCCGCGACGAGGTCGACGGCCTCGGGTTCGTGGAGCCACTGGAACTGGAGGCCGTCCATGACGGCGACGAGCAGCGGCGCGGCCTGGGCCGCGGTGAGGCCCGAGGGGAGGTCCTCGCCCCATTCGCGGCGCAGGATCGACTCCATGTCCTCCCTGGTGCCGCGGTAGCGGTCGTGGAAGTACGCGCCGGCGGGGTGGTCCTCGGTGACCGATTCGCCGAGCAGGGCCGAGAAGGTGCGGATGAGCTCGGGGCGGGCGGCGTTGGCCTCGACGAGGGTCGCGAGGTTGCCCATGGTCCAGTCGTTCCCCGCGGCCTCGGGCGAATCGCCGGTGTCCCATTCGTCCCGCTGCCGCAGGACGGCTATGAGCAGCTCGTCCTTGGTCGGGAAGTAGTGCAGGAGCCCCTGCTGCGTCAGGCCGACCTTCTCGGCGACCGCGGCGATGCTGGAACCGCGGAACCCGCGCTCGGCGATCACCTCGATGGCGGCCCGGAGGATCTCCTCGCGGCGGGCCCGGCCCCGGGCGCCGTGCCTTACTCCATTGGGCGATACGGGTGCTGAGGACATCGGCGGCTCGCAGACGGTAGACGGGATCGTTGCCCTACAGACTAGTTAAGAACAATTATGTAACATCACCTACCGACGACTCTGTAGTGACGTCGTCCGCACCTCCTCCACGAAAGGCCCAGACCATGAGCGATCCCGAATGGACGATCCCGGCCGACCGACCCGATTACGACGACGCCGTCGAGGCCGCGCTCGCAAAGCTCGACCTGGACACCAAGGCCGCCCTCCTCTCGGGCCGCGACATGTGGCGGGTGATCGCCGTCCCCGAGATCGGCCTGCGCTCCATGACCCTCTCCGACGGCCCCATCGGCGTGCGCGGCCGGTTCTGGACCGTCGCCGACCCCTCGCTGGCGCTGCCCAGCCCCACCGCGCAGGCCGCCTCCTGGGACCCGGCGTTCGTGCGCCGCATCGGCCACCTCCTGGCCGCCGAGTCCCGCCGCAAGGACGTCCACGTGCTGCTGGCCCCGACGATCAACCTGCACCGCTCCCCGCTGGGCGGCAGGCACTTCGAGGCGTTCTCCGAGGACCCGTACCTGACCGGCCGCATCGCCGAGGCGTACGTGGCCGGCGTCCAGGAGGGCGGCGTCGGCACCACCATGAAGCACTACGTCGCCAACGACGCCGAGACCGACCGGTTCACCGTGGACAACATCATCGACGAGCGCACCCTCCGCGAGCTCTACCTGCGGCCCTTCGAGATGGTCGCCGACACCGTCCGCCCGTGGGGCGTCATGACCGCCTACAACTCGGTGAACGGCACCACCATGACCGCCCACGCCGAGCTCATGGCCGTCCTGCGCGAGGAGTTCGGCTTCGACGGGTTCAACGTCTCCGACTGGAGCGCCGCCCGGCACACCGCCGAGGACGTCGCGGCCGGCCTGGACCTGGCGATGCCCGGCCCCTCGACGGTCTACGGGCCGCCGCTGGCGCAGGCCGTGCGCGAGGGCCTCGCCGACGAGGCCGACGTCGACGCCGCCGTCCGGCGCCTCCTCAAGCTCGCCGCCCGCGTCGGCGCGCTCGACGGGGTCGCGGCGGCCGTCGCCGAACCGGTCCCCGGCCCCGAGGACGCCCCCGCGTTCCTCCGCGAGATCGCCCGGCGGTCGTTCGTCCTGGTCAAGAACACCGCCCCCGCGGGCGGCGAGGCCCCGCTGCTGCCGCTGGCGGCCGACGCGGTGCGCCGCGTGGCGCTCATCGGCCCGGCCGCCGCCGAGGCCCGCGTCCTCGGCGGCGGCTCCGCGACGGTCTTCCCCGAGCGGGTGGTCTCCCCGCTCGAAGGGCTCCGCGAGCGCCTGGGCGACCGCGTCGACTACCGCCGCGGCGTCGACCTGTTCGAGCAGATCCTGCACGCCAAGAACGGCTTCGACCTGCGGGTGCGGCCCGTGGCCGCGGACGGGACCGAGTCGCCGGCCGAGCCGCTGGCCAGCGGCGAGGTCAAGTGGATGGGCTACATCCCCGGCGGCATGTCCACCGAGGACTTCCACCACGCGGTCCTGGAGGGGACCTACACCGCCGCCGCCACCGGCGAGCACACCTTCGGCACGCGCGGCTCGGGGCATCTCAAGCTCGTCGTCGACGGCCGGACCGTGTTCGACGACGACTACGCGGTCAACCCGGACGACCCGTTCGAGTCGTTCTTCGGCCCGGGCGTGGCGCGCGGCGCCGTGCATCTCGAAGCGGGCCAGACCATCGAGGTGCGCCTGGAGTACCGGCCGCTCCCCTCCCCGCCCGGGTTCCCGCCCTCGGTGATGTTCGGCCTGATGCACACCGAGCCGCGGCCCGACGAGGACCGGCTCCTGGCCGAGGCCGTGGCCGCGGCCCGCGAGGCCGAGGCGGCCGTGGTCGTCGTCTCCACCACCGCCCTCACCGAGTCCGAGGGCTGGGACCGGCCCGACCTGCGCCTGCCCGGCCGCCAGGACGAGCTGGTCGCCGCCGTGGCCGCGGCCAACCCGAACACGGTCGTGGTCGTCAACTCCGGGTCCCCGGTCGAGATGCCCTGGCGCGACGACGTGGCCGCGGTCCTGCTGACCTGGTTCCCCGGGCAGGAGGGCGGCCACGCCCTGGCCGACGTGCTGCTGGGCGCCGAGCCGGGCGGGCGGCTGCCGACGACGTGGCCGAAGACCCTCGCCGACGCCCCGGTCGCGCAGGTCGCCCCGGACGAGGCGGGCGAGCTGCGCTACGACGAGGGCGTGTTCATCGGCTACCGCGCCTGGGAGCGGCGCGGCGGCGCCGAACCGGCGTACTGGTTCGGGCACGGCCTGTCCTACACCGAGTGGGCGTACGAGGAGCTGCGCGTCGAGGGCGAGACGGTCCGGGTGCGGGTGCGCAACGCCGGTTCGCGGCCCGGACGCGAGGTCGTCCAGGTCTACCTGGCCCCCGAGGCCGGGGCGGAGGTGCCCGGCGGCATCGAGGCCCACCGGCTGGCGGGCTTCGCGGCCGTCGAGGCCGGGCCCGGGGAGAGCGTCGAGGTCGCCGTGGAGCTCCAGGAGCGCTCGTTCCAGGTGTGGGACGCGGCCGAGCGGGGCTGGCGGGCCGTGCCGGGCGACTGGACGGTCGAGGCGGGCCGGTCCGTGGGCGACCT
>DASTYG010000038.1:0-106970 GCA_035765105.1 Glycomyces sp. | reverse complement strand
AGGTGCCGGCATCGAGGGCGCTCGCGGCGGCGGTGGACTCTTCGGCCATGACTGTTCCCCAGAGAGCGTGTGAAAAAGCGGCGTCGGAACCGGCACGGCGGCGGTCACGGCCCGCCTCCTGCGCGCCGCGGCCCACAGGGCGTGGGCCGCGGCGCCCGGCTGGAGGTCATGGCCCGTGGCCGCTGCTGTGCCGGTTCGCGGAACTCGGTCCTAGTTGGCGGTCGTCATCTCGACGGCCGGGCGCTCGGACACGCCGAGCTCCTTGGCCTTGGCGAGCAGGCCGTTGAGCATGTCGCGGTCGCCCCCGCCCTTGATGAGCTTGAGCAGCGCGGCCGAGACGGTCAGGTTCTTGACGTCCTCGGTGCCGACCGTGGCCAGCACGCTCTTGAGGTCCTCGGAGAACGAGGTGCTCCCGTTCGCCCACGAGGCGGCGACGGTGGAGGCCACGTCGGAGTGCTCCACGAACCCGTCCACGGCCTTGCCGTAGCCGATCGCGCCGACCACCCGGTCGAAGAACTGGGTGTCGCCGCCGACCAGCGAGATGTCGGCCTTGGCGAGCCCGGCGGCGATGATCGACGCCTGCTGCTCGGCGATGGCGCGCCGCGCCTCGATCTCGGCGCCGCGCAGCTCCTTCTCCATCTCCAGGCGCAGGCGGTACTCCTCGTGCGCCTGGGAGGCGGCGGACAGGGCGTCCATCGCGGTGGCCTTCTCGGTGAGGCCGGCGGACTCGGCGAGCAGCTTCTCGCGCAGCGCGTCGGCCTCGGCCGTGCCCCTCGCGGCGGTGGCGGTCGCCTCGGCCTTGCCGATCGCGGCGGCGGCCTCGGCGTCGGCCAGGCCCTTCGCCTCGGCGGCCTTGGCCTCGGCCAGCCCGCCCTTCTCGATCGCGTCGGCCTCGGCCTCGCGGACCTCGACCTCGGCCAGACCCGGCGCGGCCGCGAGGGCCTTCTCGCCCTCGGCCATGCGGATCTTGGCGCTGGCCTCCATCTCGGCGGCCTGCTGGGCGGCCTCGGCCTCGGTCAGGCGCTGGCGCGCCAGGTGCTTGGCCGCGGCCTCGGCGGCCTCGGCGGCCTTGATGTCCTTGACCAGGTTCTCCTGGGCCTCGGCCTCGGCGAGGATGATGACCTTCTGGCGCTCGCGCTCGGCCTCTTCGGTGGCGCGCAGGCGCTTGATGCCCTCTTCCTGCTCGGCGACGGTCTTCTCGACGGCGATGCGCTCGCGGATGACGTCGGCGATGTCGCGCTTCTCGGCCTCGAGCTCCTTGTTCGCGGCGATGCGGGCCAGTTCCTCTTCGCGCTCGCGGGCGACGACTTCGAGGATGCGGTCCTTCTCGATGCGCTCGGTCTCGACGGCGATGACGCGCTCGCGGTTCTTCTCGGCGACGGCGATCTCGCGCAGCCGGTTCTCGTGCTGGATGCCGGTGGCCTCTTCGGTGCGGATCCGGGCGGTCTCGGACTTGAGCCGCTCCTCGGACTGCACCTTCTGGATCTCGGCGCTCTCGCGGGCCCGGAGGGTCTCGATCTCGCGCTGCTGGCGGATCTCGGCCTCCTCCTGGCGGCGCTCGAGCTCCAGGACGGTCTCGCGCGCCTCCACGTCCTGGCGCTTGATCTCCTTCTCCTCGTGGCGCCGGTGCTCGTTCGTGGTGATCGACTCGCGGGCGGTCAGCTCGGTGATCTTGCGGATGCCCTGGGCGTCGAGGATGTTCTGCGGGTCGAGCGAGGACATCGGGGTCTGCTCGAGGTAGTCGATGGCGGCGTCTTCGAGGCTGTAGCCGTTGAGGTCGGTGCCGATGACGTGGATGATGCGGTCGCGGAACTCGTCGCGGTTGGTGTAGAGGTCGGTGAAGTCGAGCTGCTTGCCGACGGTCTTGAGCGCCTCGGAGAACTTCGCGTTGAACAGCTCCTGGAGCGTGTCCTGATCGGAAGCGCGCTTGGTGCCGATCGAGTTGGCGACATTGCGGACGTCGTCGGCAGTGGCGTTGACGCGAACGAAGAACGTGATCGAGATATCAGCGCGGATATTGTCCTGGCAGATCAGGCCGTCCTTGCCCGCGCGGTTGATCTCTATCGTCTTGACCGAGATGTCCATGTACTCGGCCTTGTGAATGATCGGCAGCACCAGCGCGGAGGTGAAGGACACCTTGCGGGCTCGCAGCTTGGTGACGACCAGGGCCTGGCCAGGTGCGACCTTCCGGTAGAGCCGGACGATCATGAGTAGCACGCCCACGAAGATGAGCGCGCCGACCACGAGGGCGACCAGCGTCGTCGAGTTGGCAGTGTCCATGGCGGTTCCTTATTCGAGACTTCAGGGGGATGGAATGCGGTACGGGCGTGCTGCCACTGTACTGAGGAATTGCAAATCGCGGTGTACCGGCCGTCCGGGAGTGAGCGCCGCGGGGCCGCGGAGAGCGACGCGGCGATGCGAATCGGTACATATTCGCAATACGATTCCGATGCCGTCATCGATGCGCCGAACGGTGCTTTTCGCGCACTTCTCGCCAGTGCGTCCGCGCCGCTCGCCCGGGGCGGGTCCGGTCCCTCGGCCGCGCCGAAGACCGGGCCGCCCGGACCGCATCGCGCCGCCGCGTCACGCGACGGTGCGACAGCGGTCGAAACGGAACAGGAAAGCACCGAACGGCGGCGTCCCGCATTCCGGAACGGCCGAGTCGCGGGCCGATAACGTGGCGTCGAGTGCGACGTCCGGCGGCAGCCCGACCGGGACGACGAGGAAGACCTTGGCCGTCTCGTCGTAATCGAAGATGACCAGTTTCGAGTGGCGCGCGAACAGCTCGTCGTCGATGCCCGTCGGCTCGTGAACGGAGCGGCGCACATTGATGAGGTGAATTGTTCCGTCCTCTTCGGACAGCTCGGCCTGTCCGGAGTCGGTGGTCACCGTGCCGGTCCTGACCACGCAGACCTTGCCGATGAGGTCGCGGTGGGCCGTGGCCGGGGCGTCGGCGAAGATCTTCGACAGCGGCCCGGACAGCAGTTTCGCGCCCAGCATGCCCACGCCGATCCCGGCGACGAGCGTGGCGATGCCCGAGGCCGCCGCGGGGATCACCATGTCGGCGCTGCGCACCCACGTCGTGCCCAGCACCGTCACTATCCAGCCCAAAGTGATCCACAGCGAGAGCACCACCGTGAACGGCACCGCGCCGAACCCGAACGCCGACCAGAAGGAGCCGCCCCCCTCCACCTCGGCGTCCGCCTCGCCGCCGACCCCGACGATGTCGACGTCCAGCGCGCCCAGGATGACGACGATCCAGTACACCACGACCGCAATGAGGCCGAAGGAGAAGACGATCGGGGGAAACGATAGGGCTATGTCCAGGAACTCGGTCATGGGTCTCGGGTCCTTAGTCTTCCGCTCGCGCGGGCGCTGGTGCGAGCGGTGTACGGCGGCGGGCGGCACGTTCCGGGTCAACGGGATTCGGGTCTGCCTTCAGATTAATGCACGCGGGCACCCGGCGGTAGCCTGCGCTGCGCCGACTATCCTGTGACCGGTTGAACAGCCCTCGCGGTCCGGGGGCGAACCGAGAGGAGGTCCGGTGCCCGGTTTCCGCTCCGCACTGGCGAACGCGGCCTCGGGCTGCGACATCGCCGCGGCCCGGCTCGACTCGGCCCGCAGGCGGCTCGGGGAGGCCGCCTTCCGGACGCCGGTGGACCCGGCGCTCCTGGACGCCGAACGTCAGATATCCGACGCGGCCGCCGCCTCCGCCGCCCACCTGCGCGAAGACCCCGACCTGCTGGCCGCCGGCCAGGTGCTCCTCCACGAAGGACGCCGCTTCCCGCTGCTGGTGCCCTTCGGCCCGCGCGGGCACCTCGCCACGAGCGTCGACGCCCGCGTCGACGGCGTCGCCGCGCTGGTCAGGAACGCGATCTTGCACACACTGGCCCACCACGAGCCGGGCAGCGTGCGCGTCGCGGGCATCGACACCGCCACGCTCGGGGCGACGTTCGCGCCGCTGCGGCCGCTGGCGGACGCGGGCGTCATCGAGGCCGTCGCCACCGACGCGCGCGCGGCGGCCGCGGTCGTCACGGCCGCGGAGACGCAGGTCGCCGAGAGCATCGCGGGCCGCCGCGCCGACCGGCTGCTGCTGGTCGTCGCCTCCCTCGGCGAGGCCCCCAGGCCCCTCGTCGAGCGCGTCCACGCGCTGGCCCGCTCGGGGCTCACCCACGGCGTCACCGTCCTCGGCTGCGGGCTCCCCGAGCTGCCGCACGCGACGGTCATGCACCAGGCCGGGGACCGCGTCGAGGTCGCGGGCCCGCCCGCGGCGCCGGTCTCGCGCGGCGAGCGGCTGGCCGCGCCGGTCGCATGGCCCGAAAGCGCCGACCCCTCGCATCTGGCCGAAGCGGCCGCGCGCCTGGCCGAGCGCGCCCGCGCCGCGGCGACGCTCCGGTTCGGCGACCTCGTGCCCGACGTCCCGCTCAGCGAGGACCCCGCGAACGGCCTGGAGGTGCTCATCGGGCGCGACGCGGCCGGAGAGGTGCGGATGCGCTTCGACGACGCGACGCCGCACTGGCTGGTCGGCGGGCGCACCGGCGGCGGCAAGACCGTGTTCCTGCTCGACGTGCTCTACGGGCTGGCCTCGCGCTACGCCCCCGCGGACCTGGCGCTGTTCCTGCTCGACTTCAAGGAGGGCGTCTCGTTCACCGAGTTCATCCCCACCGAGCGCGACGCGACCTACATCCCGCACGCCCGCGCCGTGGGCGTCGAATCCGACCGCGAGTACGGGCTGGCGGTGCTGCGGGCGCTGAACGAGGAGATGACGGCCCGCTCGACGGTGATGAAGCGCTACGGCGTGGCCTCCTTCGCCGGGCTGCGGCGCCACGAGTCGTACCCGAGGATCGTGTGCGTCGCCGACGAGTTCCAGGTGCTGCTGGCGGGGAACGACAAGGTCGCCGGCGAGGCCGTGGCGCTGCTGGAGAACCTGGCGCGCAAGGGCCGCTCCTACGGCGTGCACCTGGTGCTGGCGTCGCAGACGATCTCGGGGATCGAGGCGCTGTGGGCGAAGAAGGACTCGATCTTCGGGCAGTTCCCGATGCGCGTGGCCCTGCCGGGGGCGCGGACGGTCCTGGAGCCGAACAACGACGCGGCGTCCCGGATCTCGCTCGGGCAGGTCGTGGTCAACACCGAGGGCGGGGCGGCCGGGGCCGACCGGGTGGCCCGGTTCCCCGACACCGACGCCGAGGTCATGCTCCGGCTGCGCGAGCAGCTGCGGGCCGCGCACGCCGACGTGGGCGCGCCGCGCGTGTTCTACGGCTACCGGCCCGTCCATTTCGCCGACACGCTCCCGGGCGAGCGCGAGCCGGGGAAGGTGCTGCTCGGCCGCGAGGTGTCGCTGCGGCTGGAGGCCGCGGGCGTCGGCCTCGACACGCGGCCCGGACGCCACCTGGCGGTCCTCGGCTCCGACCCGGTGGGCGGCGAGGTCCTGGAGGCCGCGGCCGAGAACCTGGCGCAGCAGGGGCGGCAGGTGTGGAGCGTGGACTTCACCGGCGCCCGCGCCGCGCAGGCCGCCGGCCGCGACCTCCCCACTGCGGCGTTCGCGAGCCGCCTTCTCGACATCCCCGACAACACCGTGGTCCTGGCGTGGGGGCTCGAAGCCGCCTCGCTCGACGTGAAGGGCCAGCAGGCCCTGCGGGCGCTGCTGCGCACCGGCCCGGCCCGCGGCGTGCACCTGCTGGCCTGGTGGCGGATCTACCGCCGGTTCCTCGACGACATCGGCGGCAGCGCCGGACGCGAGGACGTCGCCGCGTCGCTCGTGCTCAACCTGCCCGGTTCCGAACTCCTCGGGCACTTCGGGCAGCAGTTCCAGCACTGGAGCCCCCGCCCGGGCCGCGCGCTGCTCATCGACCGCCATGCCGAGACCGGCTCGGGCCGCCTGATCGTGCCCTTCTCCCGCCCGGCCCCGCTCGCCACGACGCCCAGCGAAGGGGGACGCGCATGAGCGCCTTCGACGACTACCTCGCCCAGTTGCGCCGCCTCGACGAGGCGCGGCGCGGCGCCGAGGAGGCCGCCGCCCGCACCGCGTCGATGACCGAGTCGCTCGGGCAGCGGACCGAGCGGCTCGCCGAGCAGGCCGCCGCGCAGCGCGCCGCCGTGGACGAGCTCGCCGCCGCGGCCCGCGTCGCGGCGCCACCGCGCGCCGCGGCGGCGCCGCTGGGCGGCGACCCGACCGTCGAGATCGACGCCGCCGAGGCCGACCTCCGGACGGCCGCGGTCGAGCTCGAAGAGGCCCGCTTCCTGGCGCACCGCCCGCCGTGGCTGCCGCGCTGGCGCGCCGACGAGCGCAACGGCCTGGTCTACGGCCTGTTCGCCCTCGCCGCGCTCTTGGCGCAGCTCCTGGTGCTGCGGACGGTGAAGGCCGACGACCTGACCGGAGCGATCGTGCTCGCCGTGATCGTCGTGGCCTGCCCGCTGCTGGCGTTCGCCTTGGGCTGGTTGACCATCGGTGTCGCCTCGCGGCCCCGCATCACCGACGAGGAGCAGCGGCTCGAACGCAACTTCCGCCTCGGGCTGGTGCTGTGCGGCTCGACGCTGATCGTCTCCTGCTTCGGCTTCTTCAGCTGACCCGAGCTGTCGGGAACCCGACAACAGGCGATCGACACCGACGCGTGTCGCGGTGCCGGTGTTCGAACGGGCGCTCATAGCGTCTGCACCGTGACCACTTATGAGCACGAAGCGCCTTTGCGGCTGCTTCAGGACAACCCCAAGCTCGCCGAAGAGCTGTACTGCGGGCTGCTGGGTCGCCGCCTCCCGGACTACACCGACGTCAGATCCGGTTCGGAGGCGATGACCCGCGGCGACGACGCGGTCATCCGCAACTGCGACAACGTCGCGGTCTACTACTTCGGCGAGCAGACGGCCTTCGCGCTGCTCTTCGAAGTGCAGCGGGGCAAGGACGAGGACAAGCGCTACAGCTGGCTCGACTACATCGCATCGGCGCGCACGCGGCTCCGATGCCCGGTGGCACTGGTCGTGATCACCTTCGACGAGGCCACGGCCGGATGGGCCGGTTCGCCCGTCGAGACGGGCCATCCGGGTCTCATCCTGCGCCCGCTGGTCATCGGCCCCGACCAGATCCCGGTCATCACCGACCCCTGCGAAGGACGCGAGAACGTCTCGGTAGCGCTGCTCTCGCTCCTCGCCCACGGCGGCGGCGAGCGCGGCGGCGAGGTCATACGGGCCTACTACGAGACCATCCGAGGATTCGACCGGACGCTCTGGTCGCGATACGCTGAGTACGCGCTGAACGCGCTTCAAGGAGATCAGTTCATGCTGCTGCAGGAGACCATCATGGGCGACGCCGCGCTCCCCAACACCTACCGGCTGGGACTCTTCGGCGAGAAGTACCGCGAGGGCCTGGCCGAGGGCAAAGCCGAGGGCCTGGTCGAAGGCAAGCGGAACATGCTGTACCTCATCGCCGAACGGCTCGACGTCCCCCTGCCCGCCGCCGCGCGCGAACGCATCGACGCCTGCGAGGACCCCGAACTGCTCCAGCAGTGGGCCGACGGCCTCCTCCGCACCGGCAGCGCCGCCCACATCAGCGAATCGGCCGCCCGGGACTGAGCACCGGGGCGCGCCGATCGCAGGCGGCGGGCGGCGTGCCGTTCACTCGGTGTCGGGAGGCGCGGTCCCCGCCGCGGGGGGCGCGCTGCCGCCCTTGCGGCGGCGCAGCAGGTAGGCCAGGCCGATCACCGGCAGGACCAGCGGGACGAAGCCGTAGCCCGAACCGAAGTGCGACCACACCGACGCCTCGGGGAACCAGTCGGGCACCGCGTAGCTGAGCGCGCCGACGCCCACCACGCCGACCAGTTCGACGCCCACCGCCGCCAGCGCCACCCCGGCCGCGCCGCGCACGATCGCGACCGCGGCCACGAGGTAGATGAACGCGGCGATCGCACTGAGCGAGTAGCTGATCGGCGCGTGATCGAACTTCGTCGCCACCTGGAACCCGGCCCGCACTCCGGCCGAGACCGCGAAGACGACGTAGACGAGGACGATGAGCCGTCCGAACCCGTCCGCCAGGGAGCGCCCCGTGGGCGCGGCGTCATGCGACGACATCGACCTGGTACTCCCAGATCTGGTGGACGCGCAGCATCAGCGCGGCCACGATCAGGCAGGAGAAGGCGACGGTGCCGATACCCCAGCGGCTCCGGTCGATCGAGCCCCAGAACAGCGCGGCGATCGGGACCAGCAGCGTGGTGACGATGTAGGAGAAGAGCATCGCCTTGCCGTCGCCCGCCGCGCCCGGCACCAGCACGATCGCGGTGACCAGCTGGGCGAGCAGCAGCGCCTCCAGGACCACGACGCCGACGACGTTCGCGCGGCCGACCTGCCTGGACCGGGCGGTGTCGACGAAGAACCACGCGGCCAACGCCAGTGCGGCCGCCTGCGCCGCGAGGTAGAGCCATTCGATCACGCCCCCGACGCTAACGCAGTCGCGGCGCGGGCGCGACAGGACGTCCGGGCCGCGTGAGACGGCCGCCGCGGCGGCGCTGCGCGATGCGCCGGAGACGTTCGCCGCGCCCGCGCCGCGACTAGACTTCGGAGCATGGCTGACCTCACACACGTCGACGCGGCGGGCGCGGCCCGCATGGTCGACGTCTCGGAGAAGGACGTCTCGGCGCGCCTCGCGCGCGCGAGCGGGCGGCTGCGCACCACCCCCGAGGTGGTGGCGGCGCTGCGCGAGAACTCACTGTCCAAAGGAGATGCGCTCGCGACGGCGCGCATCGCCGGGATCATGGCCGCCAAGCGCACGCCGGACCTGGTGCCGCTGTACCACCCGATCGCGATCAGCGGCGTGAAGGTCGAGCTGACCGTCACCGACGACGGCGTCGACATCGCCGCGCGCGTGAAGACCGCCGACCGCACCGGCGTCGAGATGGAAGCGCTGACGGCGGTGTCGGTGGCGGGGCTTACCTTGGTGGACATGGTCAAGGCATTGGACCCGGCCGCGCGGATCACCGACGTCCAGGTGGACGAGAAGCTCGGCGGGAAGACAGGGACGTGGCGGCGCGAGCCGTCCGGCGAGGCGGGCGCCCCCGCCGCGCACGACGAGGAACGGAGTGCGGGCTCATGGCGGCGATAAGCACCGTCGTGGTGGTGGCCTCGAACCGGGCCGCCGACGGCGTCTACGAGGACACCTCCGGGCCGATCCTGGTCGAAGGGTTCACCGCGCGCGGCTTCGACGTGGCCGGACCGGTCGTCGTCCACGACGGCGACGAGGTCGAGCAGGCGCTGCGCGACGCCGTCGACGACGGCTACGACCTCGTCGTCACCTCCGGCGGCACCGGCCTGACCTCCACCGACCTCACGCCCGAGGCCACCAACCGCGTCCTCGACTTCGAGATCCCCGGCATCGCCGAGGCCGTCCGCGCCGCCGGGCTCGCCAAGACGCCGCACGCCGTCCTCTCCCGCGGCATCTGCGGCGTCTCCCGCCGCACCCTCATCGTCAACGTCGCCGGGTCCGCCGGCGCCGCGAAGGACGCGCTCACCGTGCTCACCGCCGAGCTGGTCGAACACGCGGTGTCGCAACTGCACGACGGCGACCACGAGAGGAACGACTGATGCCCGCAGGCTGGGCCGAGGCCCGCGAGGCCGCCTGGCGGGCCGGGCACGAGGCCCGCAGGCCCGCCGCCGCGCTCCCGTTCGGCGAGGCCGCGGGGTCGGCCCTGGCCGCCCCGCTCACCGCCGCCTCCGACCTCCCCGCGTTCCCCACCTCGGCCGTGGACGCGTGGGCCGTCGCCGGGGACGGCCCGTGGCGCATCACCGGCGCCGAAGCGCTGGCCGGATCGGTCCCGCCGCCGATGGGCCCCGGCGAGGCCGTCAAGATCGCCACCGGCGCGCAGGTCCCCGAAGGCTGCGAGGGCCTCATCAGGCTGGAGAACGCCGCCGTCGACGGCGCGACCGTCACCGGCCCGGCCGCCCGCGAGTGGCGCGAGACCGGCGAGGAGGCGCGGGCCGGAGAGGCGCTGCTGCCGTCCGGGACGCCGATCTCGCCGCCGGTCATCGGCCTCGCCGCCGCCGCGGGGCACTCGGCGCTGGCGGCCCACCCGCGCCCCGCCGCGCGCATGGTCGTCTTCGGCGACGAGCTGCTGACCAGCGGCGCCTCCCGCGAAGGGCGCGTGCGCGACTCGCTCGGCCCGATGGTCCCCCACATGCTCGACGCGGCCGGCGCCCGCGTCGCCGCCGCAGCGCTCGGACCGGTCGCCGACACGCTCGACGCCCACGTCGCGGCGCTGCGCGAGGCCCTCGCCGACGCCGACCTCGTCTGCACCACCGGCGGGACGATGGTCGGCCCGGTCGACCACCTCCACCCGGCGCTGGGGAAACTCGGCGCCGACTACGTGATCAACACCGTCTCGGTCCGGCCCGGCTTCCCGATGCTGCTGGCGCGCACCGAGGACGGGCGGTTCATCGCCGGGCTGCCCGGCAACCCGCAGTCGGCGGTCATCGCCGTCGTGTCCCTCGTCGTCCCGCTGCTGGCGGGCCTGCGGGGACTGCCGCTGCCCGAACTCCGCTCGATCACCCTCGCCGAGGACGTGCCCGGGCGCGGCCCCGCCACGCACCTGGCGCTGGTCGACAGGGCCGGGAACCGCCTCGCCCACCACGGCTCGGCGATGCTCCGCGGCCTGGCGAGCGCGGCGGGCTTCGCCGTCGTCCCCCCCGAAGGCAAGGCGCACGCCGGACAGGACGTCCCGCTCGTCACCGTCCCGGGGGCGGCGTCATGATCCGCGTCGGCATCGCCGAGACGGGCATCGACGCGGCCGAGCACGAACGGGCCGTCTCGCTCGACACCGCAGGCGCCGTCGTCGCGTTCTCGGGGAACGTGCGCGACCACGACCACGGGCGCGGCGTCACCGCGCTCAGCTACGAGGGCCACCCCTCGGCCGAGCCGATCCTGCGCGCCATCGCCGAGGAGATCGCCGCCCGGCCCGGCGTCCACGGCGTGGCCGTGTCGCACCGCATCGGCGACCTCGCGATCGGCGACGCGGCGCTGGTCGCCGCCGTCTCGGCCGAGCACCGCGGGGAGGCGTTCGCCGCCTGCGCCGACCTCGTCGACGAGGTGAAGGCGCGGCTGCCGATCTGGAAGCACCAGTTCTTCGCCGACGGCACCGACGAGTGGGTCAACTGTCCGTGACCGCGCCTGACCGTGGAGGAATTGGCCGGGCTGGGTTACCATCCCACACAATCCCCCCGAAACACGCGAGCAGAGATCCGGATTTGCCATGAGCGATTACGAACGCGTCACCGTCGAGGACCCCACCGACTTCTCCACCCTGCCCTCCAAGGACAACGCCGAAGGCGACATCTTCGACCCGGGCGCCGGCGCCGCCGGCGTGCCGCTCCTCGGCCAGGCGAACAACATCAAGTCCGCGATCTGGGGGATGGCCGAGGGCGAGACCGACATCGCCGGCGGGACCATGCAGGTCCTCGCCTCGGTCGCCGACGTCGCCGGCTTCGCCTCCAACGTCGGCACCGACCCGCTCGGCGCGCTCTTCGGCGCCCTCGTGGACATCCTCGTCCCGCTCATCCAGCCCCTGGAAGACCTCATCCACCAGGTCAGCGGCGACCCCAACGGCATGCGGGCCGCCGCCGAGAAATGGGGGGCGATCGCCGAGGCCGACAACCAGCTCAGCCAAGGGCTCGCCGAGACCCTCACCCCGCTGGCCGACTGGACCGGCAGCGACGGCGACGCCGCCCGCGCCCGCATCGACGACATGGCCGCGGGCCTGTTCGGGCTCGCCAAGCAGTGCTCCAACGCCCAGAAGATCCTCGCCGCCGCGCAGCTCCTCGCCGAGGCGATCAAGGAGGCCATCAAGTGGCTCCTGGCGAAACTGATCGAGTTCCTGGTCATCAAGGTCGTGCCGCAGCTCGCCGCCGCCTCGGTCACCTTCGGCGCGACCGCCGGGACCGCACTGGTCACCGCCTCGGTCGAGGCCGCCAGGACCACCACCAAGGCGGTCGGCTTCACCCAGAAGATCATCGGCGCGATGACCGAGCTCGGCAGGCTGGTCATGCAGGTCGTCACCTCGGACCTGGGCGGCATCATCGTCGCCTCGCTCCAGTACACGCCCGGCGTGCTCGGCAACGCGCTCAACTCCGGCCCCGGCGGCGAAGCGGCCACCGCCGGCTCAGGCTCCGGCGTCGACGCCGACCCGGCCGTCCTCGAAGGCGTCAGCCCCACCGTCGACATGATCGCCGAGGACGCCGCGGGCGTGGCCGACGAGGTCTCGGCGACTGCACAGGGCGAGCTCACCTGGGGCCTGTGCGGAGCGGTCGGCTTCGTCACCGGCTACGACGGCATCGTCGACGAGATCAACAGCCTCCACAAGGACGCCTCCACCAGCCTGAACCAACTGGCCACCAACATCAGGGACTGCGCCGAGGACTGGCGGACGAGCGACGCCGACGCGGCGGACCTGTTCGCCGACGTGGAGACCGAGCTCCAGGGCGGCGGATGAGGGCGCGCCCCGCCCCCGAGACCGTCGACCGCACCGGCGGCGCCGAGCGGACCGGCACGCTCGTGCTGGCCGCCTGCAACGTGCGGCGGGCCAACGCCCTGGAGCGGACCGGCCCGTTCACGCCGCCCAAGAGCGCACCGGTCCTCCCGCTGGTCGCCGTCGACGGCCGCCCGGTCCGCCTGGGCGCCGGCATGCGCGTCGCGGTGGCGCTCGCGGCCGGGCCGCACCTCGTCGAGGTCATGGACGACCACCACTACGAGTCCCGCACGGTCACCGTCGACGAGGGCGGCACCGCCAGGCTGTGGTTCGGCGTCGGACTGCTGCGCTCGGAGCCGCGCCTCCACCTCGGCTCGAAGGAGTACGCCGCCCGCTCCGCCCACGTCGACCGGCGGGCCGAGCAGATCGGCGCCGTCGTCTCGCTGCTGGTGTGCGTCGCGGGGATGGCGCTGCTCTACCCCCGGCTCGACGCCCACCCCGCCGTGCCCGAGCACGTCCCGTTCCTGACGGTCATCGCGCTCGCGGTGGCCGCGTTCTGGCCGGTCCGGGCCCTCGCCCGGGCGCTGCTGCGGCGCCGCGGACCGGCCCGCATCGGCGCGCCCGACCCGCAACCGGTCGCCCCCTCCGCCGACCCGGCGCACGAGGTGATGACGGTGCCGCGCGGCGCGGCCATGCCGCCGGCCGCGGCCGCCGTCCGCCTGTCCTTCCGCGCCGAACCGAAGGCGCTGAAGACGATCCGGATACGGACGTCGGTGGGCGGCACCGGCCGCAAGCGAACCGTGCCGTACTTCTCGAACAGCCCCGTCGACCGGCTCGCGGCGCCCGAGATCACGGTGAACGGGCACTCGCTCCCGCCGCGCTGGGCCACCTGGTGGATTCCCGTGCGCCCCGGGCAGGTCCTGCTGCGGGTGCGCCTGCCGGGCTTCATCGACGACGGCCGGCACCCCGCGCCGAGCGCCACCGCCGAACTCCGGCTGCACGTCGAGGCCGGGCAGGCCCGGCACGTCGAATGCCGGTACAACATCGTCGAACTCGCCACCGCGCGCCTGCGCGAACGGCCCGACCGCGAGTCGGAGTGGCAGCGGGTGCTGCGCGAGCACCGGCGCCTGGACAGGGCCGTGCGGCGCTCCCGCGCGCCGCGGCTGACGCTGACGGCCCTCGGCGCCGAGCGGATCGGCGCCGGAGACCGCGCCTCGGACTGAACCGGCTATTCCCGCTTGGACTTGCGGTTCAAGAGCTTCACCATGACCACGCCGCCGACCACGATCACCAGGACGCCCAGCAGGACCATGGCGAGGGAGGCGCCAGTGCTGGACTCCTCGTCGTCCGCGGCGGCGTCGGTCGTCGCCTCGGCCTCCCCGGTGGTCTCGGCCCCGTCGGGCGCGCCCGTCGCCTCGGGCGCGGCGCCCTCGGCGAGCAGCTCCTCGGGGATGGACTCGACCGTGAAGGCCACGGCGCCGTCGACGCGGTGCCCGTCCTCGGAGATCACGCGGTAGGCCACGGTGTACTCGCCGGGCTCGGTGTACCGCATCGGCTGCGTGAAGGTGTCGTCCTCGAAGGCCGCGGCGGGGACGTCGATCGTCTCGCCGCTCGGGTCGGTGACGGCGATCTCGGTGGAGGGCCCGTCCAGGATCTCGGAGAACGTGGCCGAGACCGACTCGGGGGCGATGTCCACCGTCGAGCCGTCCTCGGGGTCGGTGGCGGTCAATGCGGCGTGGGCGTGCACGGCCGTGGCGTGCGCGGCGGCCAGGAACGCGCCGCAGGCGGCGGCCAGGAGAAGTTTGAGCGCGTATTTGCGAGAACCTTGCGACATGGCGCCATCGTGCCACAGCCGGACCGGCCCCCACTGCGCCGCGCATCACACCCCGTTGCAGGTCACAGGCATCCGGTCACCGAACTTGCGCGCCACTTCATCTGAATTGCGCACTTGATGCCGAACCTCCGCCTCGGCCTCGTGTTGACGATCGCCGGAAGTTGTGATGTGCTTACGTCCATGGTTGAACCGATCCGATGGGGAATCCTGGCGACCGGCAACATTGCATCGACCTTTGTAGAAGATCTCGCCCTGCTCGACGACTGCCGAGTCACCGCCGTGGCATCCAGGTCGTCCGAACGTGCTGCCGCCTTTGCCCAGAAACACGACATTCCCCATGCCTGGGACTCCGTCCAGGCCCTTGCCCAGGACCCCGACGTCGACATCGTCTACGTCGCCACTCCGCACTCCCACCACTACATCCCGACCATCCAGCTCCTGGAGGCCGGCAAACACGTCCTGTGCGAGAAGGCGTTCGCCTACAACGCCGGCCAGGTCAAGACGATGTTCAACGTCGCCCGCGAGCACCAGCGGTTCCTCATGGAGGCCATGTGGACCCGCTGCAACCCCGCCATCCGCGAGATGCGACGCGCCATCAAGGAAGGCATGATCGGCGAGGTCATCGGCGTACACGCGAACTTCGCGATCCACGGCGACTTCGGGCCCGAGCACCGCCTGCGCAACCCCGACCTCGCCGGCGGCGCCCTCCTCGACCTCGGCGTGTACCCGCTCACCTTGGCGCACATCGCACTCGGCGTCCCCGACACGGTCCACGCCGAAGCGGTGATGACCCCCGAGGGCGTCGACGCGCACACGGCGCTGACCCTGCGCTACCCCAACGGGATCGCCCAGCTGACCTGCTCGTTCGTGGGCGGGGCGGCGAACGCCGCCACGATCTCCGGCACCGAGGGCCGCATCGAGCTGAGCGACCTGGCCTACCGGCCCAGCGCCTACACCGTGACCCGCTACGGCGAGGCGCCCCGCGAGTTCGAGGCGCCCTACGTCGGCCACGGCTATGTCCACGAAGCACTCGAAGTCCACCGCGCCCTGCGGCAGGGCCGGCTCGAGTCCACGCTCGTCCCGCCGTCCAGCACCATCGAGGTGATGGAGATCATGGACGAGGCGCGCAAGCAGATCGGCCTGCACTACCCCGGCGAGACGCGCCCGCTCTAAGACCCGACCGCCTCCCCCTCGGCGGCCCCGTCCTCCTCGCGGACCTCCCGTTCGCGCCGCTCGGTGAGCGCTTCGCGCTTGGCGAGGATCGCCGCGTGCTTCTCGCGCAGCCAGGCGGCCCGCTGCTCGGCGTTCTCGATCGACGTCGACGGCGCGGCCTCCACCGGCACGCCGTGCCGCTCGGCCTCGTCGCGGAAGACCGCGTCGAGGCCCGGCAGCAGCGCCATGACCGGCCCGGTGAAGAAACCGGTCGCGGCCTCCTTGGTGCGGATCCAGCCCTTGTACTCGATCTCGCAGACGACCTGGCGGCGGCCCGCCTCCGGGTCCTTGAGGGCCAGCTCCGCGACCAGCGCCCACAAGGTGAAGACGGCGGACGTGGCCTTCTCCGAGACCCAGCCACGCCCGGGCACCGGCGGCAGGAACATCTCGACGCGCTCGATGAAGCCGTCGGTGCTGAGCTTCTCGATGATGCCGTCGAGCGAACGGGTGCGGATCGCCTGGACCTTGCCCCACTTGGCGGTGTCCCCGTCGAAGCCGACCTCCTCGGGGCCGATGTCGATGGTGCCGAAGTGGTCGAGCTGGCTCAGCAGCAGACCGGTGCCGGTGGGCGGCTTGGCGCCGGAGGTGATCAGCTTGGACAGGCTCCACTGCCACGGCTCCTCCACCGGGGATTCGGGCAGCGGCAGGCGGCGCAGCAGCTCCTCGACGTCGCCTTCGCGCAGGGCGCTTCTGGCCTCGTCGGCGAAGTTCACGGCGGCGTCGCGCCGGTCCCGCACGTAGCCGGTGGCGGCGTCGCGCTTCTCGCGGGCGGCCTCCACCCCGACGTCGACGACCATCTTGCCGGCGTCCTGCGCTCGCTGCTTGATCTGACCCAGGCGGTCTTTCAATCCCATGCGAGCAATGTACAAGTCCGGGTCAACGGGCGGTCACCGAGCGGCGTCCGCCCGCCCGGCGGCTCAGTCGCGGCGGCCCAGGTTGTCCCTGGCCCGCTCCCGCATCTCCGGCGGCATGTGCTCGTTCATCAGCGCCATGACGTCGATCTTGTCGCCCACCAGCGCCTGCGCCATGTCGGCCATCTTCACCGCGTGCGTCGCGACCGCCTCGTCGATCACCGCGTGCACGACCCTGCCCAGGGACTGCCGCTGCCGCATCGCCGATTCGTCGATGTGGATCTCCGCGACCTTCCCGTCCGCGTCGAGCCGGACGCGGACGAGCCCGTCCTCGGAGTACGCCTCGACGGCGTCGGCGCCCATCTCGGCGCGCAGCTCCTCGTACTTGCGCATCGTCGCCTCGGCCTCGCGCTGCATCTGCTCGAGGCGGGCCATCATCTCCTGAGGGTCGGGGCGGTCGGTCATCGCTGCTCCTCCTGGCTCGGGCCGGCGTCGGGCATGTCGCCGCTGAGGTCCTCGGGTGCGATCGCCAGGCCGGTCTCGCGGCTGATCGTCGCGGCCAGTTCGCGCTCGACCTCGGCGTGGGCGGCGTTGAGGGTCTCCACGATCATCTCGCCGAGCTCGACGCCGCTCATCCCGAACGCCTCCAGGCGCAGGTCGATCTCCTTGATCTGGCCGCCCGGACCGGCCACGATGCGCACGGCCGAGTTCTCGGAGGTCACTTCGGCCTCGGCCTCCGCGACCAATCGCTGGATCGTCCCGGGGTCTGGGAACTTTCGCTGCTGGTCCATGTCAGTACCGTAACCGATGCCCGCCAGTGACCCGGCGGAGCGAGACGCCCCGTCGGCGGGCGGCGCCGGACGCACGGGAGCCGGGCGGGTCGTCGCGACCCGCCCGGCTCCTCGCACCGTTTACGCGTAGGGGTCCTCGTCGGCGTTGCCGATGCCCCAGACGTCGTCTTCTTCGACCAGCCAGGTGTCCTTACCGTCCTGGTCGTCGTTGGCGCCCATGCCGCGGCCGCCGCCGGCGCCGCCCATCATGCCGCCGCCCATGCCGCGGCCGCCCGCGCCCTTGCCTCCGGCGCCCATGCCGCCGCCTTTGCCGCCGCCGCGGCCGCCGGCTCCGGCGCCCGCACCGCGGCCACCGCCGGCGCCGCCCATCATGCCGCCGCCCATGCCGCCGGCACCGGCACCGAGCCCGCCGCCGGCACCGGCACCACCGCCGAGACCGCCGCCGGCGCCTCCGCCGATGCCACCGCCGGGACCGCCGATGCCGCCACCGAGACCGCCGCCTCCGCCGCTGGCCAGACCACCGCCGAGGTCGTCGGGGTCGGGGGTGGACGGGCTCCACGGGTCCTCGGGGTCGAAGCCCCCGGGGTCACCGATGCCGCCGCCGGGTCCACCGCCGATGCCGTCGATGCCGCCGCCGGGACCGCCGCCGATGCCCCCGGGCGGAGGGTTGAAGTCACCGGAACCGATACCGGAGCCCGCACCGGGCGGGTTCAAGCTGTCCATGCCTCCGGGGGAGGGCATGCCGCCACCGCCGGGGGTGTCCATCCCGGGGAGGTCCGAGGTCGGGGCGTTGGGGTCCTGGAGTGTGGTCTCCTCGTTGGGGACCGACTCCGGCGTGATCTCCGCGACCGCCGTGCTGGTGGTGTCGCGCCGCGAGATCACGTCCTGGTTGACGATGGTCGCGCGCTCCTCGTAGTTCGACGCCGCCTCCTCGGAGTCCTGCTGCACCGTCTCGCTGGCGTCGCCCTTGGCGAGGTCCCGCGCCTCGTCCTCGGTGATCCCGTCGTCCTTGTACTTCTGCATGTAGTACTGGGTGCGGTCTTCGATGAAGTTGTGGATCTCGTCCGGGCGCTCGGTGTCGAAGCCGGCCATCTCCATGAACTTCTTGCCGCCCGCGTCGGGCTCACCGCAGCCGTCGCCGAAGGGGTCCTTCTGCTTCTCGCATTCGCCCTTGTCCCAGAAGGCGGGGCGGATGTGGATCTCGTTGACTCCCCAGAAGCCGCCGTCGTCCCACCACAGCTGCGGCGCGGGGTAGGGCACCTCGCCGCCGCTGCCCTGGAGGGCGTAGATCTCCTCCTGCTTCTGGTTCAGCAGGCCGAGCACACCGGTGTTGTCGCCGATGGAGCCGATGTCCTCCTTCACCTGCTTGATGTTCTCGATGACGGTGTTGACCTGCTCCTCGAAGCCGTCGAAGTCGTCGCCGGTCCACTCGTTCGAGAGCGCTGTGAGCGCTTCTTTCAGGAGGCTTTCGGAAGGTGAGAAGACACCGCGGAATTCATCCCAGCCTTCCTTGACCGATTGGATGGCATAGTCGTTGGCATTGGCCGGACGGATGTCGTCCACCACCTGCTGGACCGTCATGTCGTTCGGCATGGCCATGCTGTCCGAGCGCGCTTTGACGGTCTGGTCCCTGACCGGAATAGCCGACATGAGTTCGAGCCAGGCCTTCTCAGGGTCAGTGGCGACCTTCGTCGTGCAGTCGCCTCCACACGGACTGGTCGACATGTAACGCGACTGCGTCAGGTCCGCCTCAAGGCTCGATTCACTGGACGTCTCGATCTCGTCGTAATCGAGCTGTTCGTATTCTTCTTGATCGCCCATGACTGCTACTCCTGAGGAATCCGTGAACTGATGGACTCATGTGTTTGGGGGATGTACTCGCCGACGAGCCACTGCTGGAGCTCTTCAGGCGTGAACTCATAGGAGAGGTAGTTCTCGATCGGGCCGTCCACGAGCCCCATGTCAATAACTTCCTTATAGTGGGACACCGCATTGTCGATGTTGAAATCGATCGACACCCACAGCAGCCACTCGCCGTCCCGAATGTAGGCGTCGTAGTAATGGCTATGGTTGTCCTGGGCGACGAACAGCTTCCCCTCGTCCCATTCGGACGAGGCCAGCTCCTCTTCGCCGGTGAACTCGAAGTACTCGCTCTGGTCGGCCCTGCGCTCCTGGTCGGGGCCGGTCCGCTCCTCATAGCTGAGTTCAGCGTCCTCAACGGTGTCCCAGGGGATGATCCCGACCGAGATCTCCCCCTCGTTCATCGCCTCGTAACCGTCGTATTCCTCGAACGTCGAGACGATGACCAGGCCGAAGCAGGTGAGCGCCTGGCCGTCGAGACCTTCGCCGTACATGGCACTGGTGAGCTGGCCGTCAGCGGAGTTGATCTCCTCGATCTGCATGAAGTCAACGATCGGCTGGAGATCGCCGAGCGCTTCGCAGGGGTCCCAGGACTTGATCTCCGCACTGACCGGCGAGGCGTCCGCCGAGTCACCGTCATCGCTCGAATCACCGGTGATGGCATTGCATCCGGTCAAAGCCAGCACTGCAAGGCCGGCCGCGAGACCTCCGGCGACGTTTCGAGACATCATTGTTTCTGGCCTTTCTCTAGGTCCGCGCAACCGCTCAACTAAGCTCGTTCTCATAATTGGTGGTCTCCGTCACGTTCATGTTCTCGCCCTCTTCATGAAGATCAATCGAGTCCTGAAGGGTCTTGATCATGCCGTAATACGCGGCCCGAATCGATTCGAGGTTCGTCCAGGTGCCGGAGTGGAAGGTGCTGTACGCGTCCCGGGCCGTATCGGAACCGGCCAGGTGCCCGAACGCCGGTTCCTTGTTGAGTGGACCGCCCTCCTGCATCAACGGCTGAAGATCTTCTTCCAGCGTCTTGAGCAGGTTCTCCCGGACAACGCGCATGAACTCTTCGAGCGCCTCGGGATCGAACTTGCGTTGAGCCATGGGTACCTCCGGGGGGATATGACGGATCTGGGTGTTGCGTCAAGTTCTCGATTCAGGTTAGCAGGGGCCCGCAACGCGGACGGTACTGAAGGTTATGCCCTTCTACCAGGCTTCTTACCCTCTTGAAGCGTCAAGTTCGGCGACGACTCGCGCCTCCTTCACCGACAACGGCAACATGCGCCTCCCGTGATTCGATCGAATCGTTATGCAACAGCACTGCGCCAGCCCTCGGTCCCGTTGGCACGCGAGGCGCGGTCCTTCCACGGTCGCAGCCGCAGCATGGCCCGGCCCGGGGGTTCCACGCGTCGTGAATGAAGACGAGCGGCATCCGACGATGCCTTCAGGCCGGGCACCGGCCCTCATGCACGGCGGTGTGCGGCTGCGAGGTCTCGACCCCCTCCCGCGCCGGGGCGGCCTTCCTGGGCTATGTGTAGATCTCGTCCTCGGGGAGCTTGGGCATGTGGAGGGCCACCCAGTCGTCGACGGCGCCGCCGTTGTCGATGGCGGTCTGGAGGCCGGTGATCATGCCGTGCAGCGTCCCGCGCAGGTACTGGAGGTTGCGCCAGGTCGTCTCGTGGAACTCGGCGTACTGCCTCGCCGCGTTCTGGTGCGCGCCGGGCGTGGTGCCGAAGGCGGGGGCCTTGTTGAGGCTGCCGTCGCGCAGGGACGGGATGATCTCCTGCTCCAGTTCGTCGAGCAGGTCGCTCAGGAACTGCCGGTAGCGCGTGAGCGCGGCGGGGTCGAACGTGCGGTACCGCGGCGATGTCATCTGACGCTCCTCCGGTCAGGCGTAGGGGTCTTCGTCTTCATTGACGTAGCCCCACATGTTCTCGTTCTCGATCAGGTCGACGTCGGCTTCGCGGTCCTGGTCGTCCGCGGACACGCCGCGTGCGCCGCCCATGCCGCCCATCATGCCGCCGGCCATGCCGCCCTTGCCCGCGGCGGCCGCCGCACCGCCCGCGGCCATGCCGCCGGCCGCTCCGGCACCGAGGCCGGGCGAGGGCCCCGCGCCGCCGGCCGCGGCGGGGGCGGCCCCCGGGCCGCCCGTTCCGGCGCCGCCCGCGAAGCCGCCGCCCGGGACGCCTCCGCCGGGGCCGCCGCTGGCGAGGCCGCCGCTCTTGCCGTCGTCCTCGCCGCCGGTCGGGTCCGAGGGCGCCGGGGCCTCGCCGGAGGGGGGCTCCAGGGACGGGTCTTGAGTGGACTCCGGCGCGTCCGTCCCGGTGGGCTGCTGCATCGACGGCGGTTCGAGGTCCATGTACTTGCTGTCGGCGACGGCCGGGTAGTGCTTGTCGCTGGCGGTGACGCGCATCGACTGCTGCTCGGACTCGTTGTCGGCACCGCGCTGGTCGATGTCCTCGTCCACGTTCGAGTGCCGCGAGTCGTATTCGGTCCAGTGCTGCTCGACGACGGCGCCGTAGGTCTCCATCGCGTCGGCGACGGCCAGCTCCTTGGCCTCGTCGATCGTGATGCCCTTGGGGTCGAGCCCTTCGCGCTCGATGTTGACGGGGCTGGAGTAGTACTCGACGTACTCCTCGACCTTCTCGTCGATGTAGTCGATGATCTCGGTCGCCACCTCGGGGTCGGCCCCGGCCAGCGACATCACGTGCTCGGCGTCCTGGCAGGTGTACTGGATGCAGTCGCCGTGCCACCACGCGGGCCTGATGTGGACGGACACCCAGCTGTGCCACTCGCCGTCGATCCAGAACTGCGGTGCGGGGTAGGGGATCTCGCCGGAGTCGCCGCCCTGGAAGGTGTAGATGCTCTCCTCGGTGGACTGGAGCTGGGCGACGGTGGCGTCGATGTCGTCGAGGACGTCGTCCACGAGTTCGCGCGTCTCGGCGCACACCTGCTCGAACGCCTCGAAGTCGCTGCCGGACCAGCCTTCGGCCAGGTCGGGCAGGTGGGACCTGATCTGCTCGGACCAGTCGGCGAGCTTCCCGGCGACCTCGTCGGTCCAGGCGGTGCGGAGGCGCGCGAGGGAGTGCTCGTCGGCGTGGGCGGGCCGCACGGCGGCCACCGCGGACCTGAAGTCCTCTTCGGTGGGGTAGGACATGCCTTCGACGCGGGGCCGCAGCCGGTAGAGCTGGTCTTCGACGGGCACGGCGGACATGAGCCGCTGCCAGGAGGTCTCGGCGGGGTGGGCGGTGGGGTTGGCGCATTCGGGGGTGGAGCAGGCCGGGCGGGCCGGCGCGGGGAGGCAGCCGATGGGGGGCTCGGCGGGGCCGGTGATGAAGTCCGGCCGGTCCTCGATCTCGGCGGGGAGGGGCGCGGCTTCGGTGGGCGCGGAAGCCGGTTCGGCGACGTCGCCGAACGCCGGCGCGGCGGCTGAGGGCGCGGCGGCCACGAGGCCCTGGTACTCCTCGGACTGCTTGTCACTCATATGCGCGATCACCTCGGCGGGTTCGGGGGCGGCCGTCCCGTCCACGGTAGCAATATCGCACCATTCGCAGCATCCCGCCGAATCGGCCGCGGGGCGCGGGCGCGTCCGGGGCGGCGGGTTCAGCGGTCGGGGCGTTCCCACCACCGGCCGGTCGCGGCCCGGCGGAGGCCGCCGCGCACGTCGGCCCTCGGCGCGGCCCGGGGCGGCCGCTCGGGTTCGGCGGCGAGCCGTTCGATGCGGCATTCCCACTGGTGGAGCAGCGGTTCGGTGGGGTCGGGGACGGCCTTGACGGTGACCGTGAGCGCGAGCGGGGCGGTCCGGCCCGCCGCCGTGTCCACGTCGATCTCGCATTCCTGCGGCGGCGCCTGCCCGGCGGGGACCGGCAGCGGCGCGGCGGGCGTCCGCACGCGGACGCGGTGGCGCCCGGGGGCCGTCTCGATCCACATGCGGGTCCATGAGCCCGCGAGCCTGACGCCGTCGAGTTCGATCTCGGGCGGGGGCACGGCGAACCGGTGCCGGATCGGCACGAGTTCGCCGATCGCGTCGAGCCGTCGGCGCTGGGCGCGGTCGATGGCCGTCTGTCCTTGCGGCAGTTGCAATGCCAGTTCGTCCGAGGTCAGGTCGGCTTTGCGGAACCGGGCGTCGATGAGCAGCGCCGCCGATCCCGGCGCGGGCTCCGGCGGGGGCCCGTCGGGGTCGAGCACGAGCGGCGCGGCCGTCCCGGGGGGCGCGAACGCGCCGGTGGCGAGGGGCGCTTCGGGGCCTGTCCGGTTGTACCGCGAGTACGTCCACAGCACCCGGCCCGCCCAGGCGGCGAGGGCGCCGAGCCAGATCGCCGCGCCGGCCGGGACGGCGGCGGTCTCGGGCACGCCCGCGGCGGCGGCGAGCCACGTCAGCGCCGCGGCGGCGGCCATGCACAGCAGGAACACGATGAAGCTGCCGCGGCTTCGGGCGTTGGCCGGAAGGTACTGCTTGTAGTGCAGCCGCCCGCGCGGTCCCAGCGTGTGGCCGTGCATGTCCGCGAGCGCGCCGCGCGCCTCGTCCGCGGCGTACGCGCAGTGCTGCTCGCCGAGCATGCCGATGTAGTCGAGTCGGGTGGCGCGGCCGGGCGCGATGTCGACGGCCCGCCAGGAGCGCGAGTGCTGGCTCTGTATCTCGACCAGGTGCCGCCCCGGGGCGAGGGGGAGGTCGATCGGGCCCCATCCGGAGGCGCGGTGCTCGCCGTCGACGAGGACGACGGGGACAAGGCCGGATCTGAGGTTCCCCGCGGTCGCCACCGGGTCGCCAGCGCGGCGGCGCCGGGCCAGGGCCTCCATGCGTTCGGCGGGGGTCGTCGCCTGGGGGCCTCGGCAGTGGCCCAGGCGCAGGCGCAGCGTCCCCTCGCCCGGCGCGGCGCGGCGCCCGGCTGGTGCGGCGGCCCGCCATTCGGGCCAGGGCGCCGCGAACCGGGGGCTGGAGCCGAGGGTCACCGCCACTGCACTTCGTCGGGGTTGGTGAGCGAGTCGGGGGCGCGGTCCTCCCAGAGGTTCGCCAGGCCGTCGACGGCGCCGAGCCCGGTGCCGCCGCCGTCGTAGCCGCCCTCCCAGTCGCCGTCGCCCTGGTAGGTGGGGAAGATGCCGTTGACGGCCTGGAGTCCGTGCAGGCCCTGGGTCCAGCCGGTCATCTGGGCGTGTCTGCCCGCGGGGGTCATGGTGAGCGACCGGAGCGCGTACGTGGCGAACCCTTCGAGCATGTTCGTCAGGCCGGCGCCGGCGATGTCGGCCGCGGAGACGGGGTTCCCGGCGCCCTTCTGGAAGCCGAAGGTGAACGCGGTGAGCGTTCCGGTCAGTGCGGCGCAGCCGGCGGAGATGGAGGTGATCGTCGCTTCGAAGCTCTTGGCGGTCGCGACCAGTGAGGTGGCGACGGCGAGGCAGCTGGCGCGGATCGACTCGGCGCCGACGGCGGTCACCACTCCGGCGTAGGCGGCCGTGTAAGCGGCGAGGAAGACGTCCATCACGACGGTGCAGGCGGTCAGGAACACCCAGTAGACGGTGAGCGCGACCGCCAGTGCGATGAGCTGCGCGCCGATCATGAACGCGACGACGGCCAGCTCCTTGAGCTGGGCGTTCACGTTCGTCGCGGAGTCGCGGAAGGCGTCGGCGTCCTTGCCGCACCAGTGGTCTCCGTCGACGGTGTCGACCTGCGTCATCAGCTCGTCGGCGGCCTCCCAGTTCTTCTCGGCGAGTTTGATCCAGGCCCCGGCGGCCTTCATCATGTCGCCGGGGTTGCACTGGTTCATGTAGACGCTGGTGGCCAGGGCCTGGACGGACAGCCCGAAGACCAGCGCGGGAGGGGCGATCGCCACAGCGCAGCTCTTGATGACGCCGTTGTAGTACGGCGACATCTCCTCGCCCGCTTTGAAGACGGCTTCCCCGGTGGACATCGTGCAGCTCCCCTGTCACTCGCCGCCGAACGCCGCGGCGCAGGCGCCGTCGGTGTCCTCCATGTCCTGGGCGCAGCCGTCCAGGGCCTCGCGCATCTCCCTGAAGCACTGCGCGGCTCCGGCCATCGACTCGGTGACGGTGGAGGTCGCCATCGTGTAGGCGGCGGCCATGGGGAGCGTGACGGTGGTGTAGAGGCTCCGGTCGATCCCGTTGAGCTCGGGGAGGATCGCGTTGGTCTCCTCCAGGACGGGGACGACCTTGCTCTCGATGTCGGCGCCGAGGCCGCGAACGAAGTCGCAATCGAAGACCCTGTCGCTCATTCCATGCCTGCCTTTCGTCTCGCGGTCGCCGAGGCCCGCACGACCTCGTCCATGATCGCCGCGCCGGCCCGGCCCGCTCGGTCTCCATCATCGGGTGCGCCGTCAATGGCGGCGGCGGCCTCGTCGGCGAGCCCTTCGCGGGCCTGCGCGGCGGAGCGTTCGCGCAGTTCGTCCCGGGCCTTCGCGAGGAGCGCGGTCAGCGCCTCCCCCAGGCCCTCGATGCCGCGCCCGCGGGCGACCTTGTCGAGGCGGACCTCGGCGATGACGCGTTCGGTGCTGGTGACGACGGCGATGTCGCCCTCTGCGGTGGCGGCTTCGGCGGTGAGGGCCGCGGGCGGCTCCTCCTGGCGGGGGGCGGCGGCCTCGCGCATCGTGTTGAGGACGCCGCCGAGGTGGGCCGCGAGGGCCTGCTCGTGCTCGGCGTCGCCGGTGAGCGTGTTCGGCGGCGCCTCGATGCCGAGGCGGGTGCGCATCATGTCGGCGAACGCCTCGTAGCCGCCGGTGTCCATGGCCCGGTGGAGCCGTCCGACGGCTTCGATGCCGGCCTCCATGGTCTCCCGGGCGTCGGCGGCGGGGGCAGGGAGGCGTTCGGCGGTCTCGACGATGAGGCGGGCGATCTCGGCCGGCGGCCGGCGGAAGCCCGCGGCCGAGAGTTCGACGGTGACGGCCCCGTGCGCGTCGGTGCGCAGCGTGACGTACTCGTCGATGTCGCTCAAGGCGCGCTCAGGGCTGCCCACGGTCGTTCCTCTTTATCGGCCTGCATCCTTTCCGACCATAGCCGAGGCTTTTGCGTGTTCGGGCGGCGCGGGAGCGGTCGCGGCGGGGTCTCAGCGCTCGGCCTCGGTACCGGCCTCGACGCTCCCGTTCGGGCGGGCGCCGCCGAGCCCGCCGTTCTCGGCGCTGCCGTGCTCGAGGGGCCAGACGGTGGCCTCGACCGAGCCGACGAGTTCGAGCGGGCCGACCAGCGCGGCCGTCCGGGCGACGGTGAAGTCGTCGAGGGCGAGCAGGCTGATGCCGCCGCGGCTCTGGGCGACCGCCGCGTAGTAGGCGCCGGTGCCGCGGTCCTGGAAGACCCAGCCGGGCCGGGTGTCGGTGGGGATGGTGGGCACGTCCGGCGGCTGGGCGGCGGGCAGGCCGCCGGTGGCCGCGGTGTCCGGTACGAACGGGGGGCCGGGGCGCCGCGGTTCGGGCGGGTGGGGGGCGCCGTTGGCGTCCACGGGGGTTTCGGCGGTGTCGGGCATCTGGTAGCGGGTGGGGTCGACCGAGACGGGGATCGGCGGGGGCGTCACGGGCTGGTCGGGCACGGCGATGAGCGCGCGCATCTCCACTTTCCCCGCGACGTGGTTGACGGCGATGACGCCGGCGGCGAGGGCGAGGAGGTCGACGGCGACGGCGAGCAGGACGCGCAGGTTGGGGTCGAAGCCGGTGCCGATGCGCGCCAGGGAGAACAGTCCGGCGGCGAGGGCGAAGACGACGAGGCCGATCATGGCGCCGGTGAGGGCGACGGGGCGGCCCACGCGCGGGCGCGGCGCCGAGGGCCATTTGTCGGCGGCCCGCACGCTCCCCAGGGCCACCGCCGAGATCGCGGCCAGTGCGAGGCCCGCGACGGCGAAGGCTACGCCTGCGACGGTGAGCCGTCCGGCGATGTCATCGAGGTTGTCCATGGTGGCTGCTCCGTGCCTCGGCGTGACTGTCAGTGCGCGTTCATTGTGGTACCCGGCTGTGACGCAGGGTGAGTTCCGCGCCACCGGCGACGACGCCGTGCGACGACTCGACCGCGTCGCCGTGACCGGATTCCGGGCTCTATTCTGCGGTTTTCCGTCGGTATCGAGCGTAGGACACCGAGCGGTCCCAGTTTAGTGTCGGATTACCGACAGGGGGTGACCGGATGCCGAGCATTGAAACGAGTGGGCGATCGGGGTTCACTTGTCAATGTCGGGGGTGTGGTCGCGCATCGAGCCGACGACGGTGCGCTCAGTCAGGGGCCCGGCATATGATGAACGCAGACCCCGCGAAGGGTTGGGAGACAAGATACATGAGGGAAAATTGCAAAACATGAGGTCCGTGTGGCCCATGTGACGAGATGGGATTGACGATGGTACGAGAGACACTCTGGACAGTGGTGGCCCAGGTCCAAGCGCAGGATGCCGAGATCAACACGCAAGGCATCATCAGCTTCTTCCTCAGCCGGATCGCCCCGATCCTCCTCGCGATCCTCGGCCTCATCTTCATCGCCCGCGCCAACAAGGGCGAGGTCAGCCGCGTGCTGACGTCCTCGACCATCGCCATCCTCGGCATCGCGTTCATCGCGGGGGCCGTGGTCCTGGTGGCCGTCGGCGGCGGCCTGGTCGACGTGCTCTTCAGCGAAGGCGAGTAGCCCGCTCCCCAAGCCCCGCAACCGAGCCAGCCCGGATGGAGGACGCCCATGCGCTTGCGCACCGACGACGACATCTACCGTGCCCGGCTGCTCTACCTCGGCCCGCCCGGCTACACCCTCCCCGTCCACCTCCCCTACGCGCAGTACGGCGCCTTCGCCGCCCTGCTGGCGCTGTTCATGTTCATCCACTGGCTCGCCACCGGCGACGTCGAACTGTTCCCCTCCATCGAGATCTCCCTCGCCCTCGTGGCCACCTCGCTGATCTTCCGCTACGTCGACGCCGACCGCCCCGCGACGACGGTGGTCCGCACGCTGCTGACCGACTGGAAGCACACACGGGACGCCGGTGCCGAAAAGCGGATTCCGGCGTATTCGACCCGATCGATCAGGCTTCGTCCCACACTCGTGGAGACCGCCCGACCAGAGGAGCGCCTATGAGCGGCGAGGATCGCCGACAGCCCGTCGCCAAGTTCTCGGCCCCCCGCCCGCCCGCCCCGGTGCGCGCCCGCGAGCGCTCGGACGACCTCGACGACGACGCCACGGCCCTGGCCGACGCCGTCTTCCGGGCCGAGCCCGCCCGCGAACAGCGCCGCTCCGAACCGGCCCGCCAGCCCTCCCCGCCGAGCGCCCGCCGAGCCTCCGGAGGCGCCCCGGCCGATCGGGCCCGACACGCGCCCCCACCTGCGCCGACTGCCCCGCCGTCCACAGGTTCTCCACAGGGTTATCCACAGGAACCGCCGAGTTATCCACAGGGTCGTCCACAGCGGTACCCACAGGCCCCGACCAGCGGTAATCCACAGCGTCATCCACAGCGAGCAGGGAGTTATCCACAGGGCGGTCCAAGTTATCCACAGGCCGCTGACCAGCGGCGCGGCGGCGTTTCCACAGGTCAGTCCCGAGGGTCCAAGAAGGGCCGTCAGGAGCAGCGCCGCGCCCCCTCCCAGGACCTCGTCCCCATCAAGCAGGCCAGCACCGAGGCCGTCGTCCAGCCCGCCGACGCCAAGCCCGCCCGCGTCCCCAAACCGGTCAAGAAGGACAAGGAGCGCCAGCCGCTCCGCGAGCTGTCGATCACCGAGATCGCCGGGCACGCCACCTTCACGCCCACCACCGTCACCGCCTGGTACGTGCTCCCGGGCGTGCGCTGGTCCTTCCGCCCCGACCTGGAGCGCGAAGCCCTCATCACCGCCATAGCCGAGCAGTTCGCCGGCCTCGCCGGCATGCGCCTCCACCTCCGCCGCACCACCAAGCCCTTCCCGGCCGACGAATGGGCGCGCACCGTCGACCAGCACACCGCCCACCCCCTGCGCACCGTCCCCGGCGGCACCAGCTGGGCCGAGCACCTCGTCGCCGCCCAGCGCCACCTGCACTCCCTCTCCCACGCCGAGGGCGAGACCTACCTCGGCATCTCCTTCGCCCGCCGATCCATGTTCGACAACCTGGGCGAACGCGTCGGCCGCGTCTTCGGGCGCGGCACCAAGCTCTCCGAGCGCGAACGCATCGAGAAGCGCAGCCTCCAGTTCGACGAGGTCCTCGGCTCCTTCGGCGTCAGGGCCCGCCGCGCCACCACCCCCGAACTCGAATGGCTGGTCTACCGCTCGGTCGCCCTGGGCATGGAGCCGCCGCGCCTCCTCTCCGGCTCGCCCTCCGAATGGGAACCGGGCGACGTCCTCGCGCTCTCGGAGTCCATCGAGCGCTACCGGAGCCCGTACGGCTCCACCGTCAAACTCGTCAACCGGCTCACCGGCGAGGAGAAGCACACCGCGGTCCTCACCGTCGGGCGCATGGAAGAGCTCGAGATCCCCCAGCGCCACGAGCCGTGGCTGCACTTCCACGAACGCTGCCCCTGGCCCCTGGAGATCTCCAGCCGCGTCGACATCCTCGGCCCCGGCGAGGCGTTCCGGGACCTCGACCACCGGCTGCGCCTCATCCGCAGCCAGCAGCACGACTACGACGACCACGCCCTGGACGCCCCGCCCGAACTCCAGCGCCTCGCCGAACGCGCCCTCGGCGTCGGCGACGAGATGACCACCGGCCTGCCGATCGACGCCGCTCGCGCCCACGGCTGGCACCGCATGGCCGTCACCGCCGACACCAAGGAGGAGTGCCTGGAGCGCGCCCGCACGCTGATGCAGATGTACCAGCGCGAGATGCGGATCAGCCTCCAGCACCCCAAGAACCAGGACTGGCTGGCGCGCGAGTTCATCCCCGGCGAGCCCATCGCCTCCACCGGGTACGTGCGCCGCATGCCCGTCAAGCTCTTCGCCGCCTCGCTCCCCCAGGCGGCCTCCACCGTGGGCGACCGGCGCGGCGACCTCATCGGCCGCACCGCCGGCACCTGCCGCAGGCCCGTCTTCCTCGACCTGCACTTCGCCACCGAGGTCCGCGAGCGGTCCGGCCTGAGCGTCTTCGTCGCCGAACCCGGCGGCGGCAAGTCCACGCTCATGGGCGCCCTCGGCTACCTGGCCGCCCGGCGCGGCGTCCAGGTGACCCTCCTCGACCCGTCCGGGCCGCTGGCCAGGCTGTGCGATATGCCCGAGCTGAAGCCCTACTCGCGCGTGCTCAACCTGACCGGATCGGAGTACGGCACGCTCGCGCCGTACGCGCTGATCCCCTCGCCGCGGCGCGAGCACTACGACGACTCGCCCGAAGGCCAGCGCGAATACGACATCGCCGTCTCCAACGCCCGGTCCGAGCGCCGCATGCTCGTCCAGGACATCTGCGCGATGCTGCTGCCGCCGCAGGTCCAGCGCGAAGCCGCGACCGCGCGCCTGCTGCGCCACGCGGCCCGCCACGTCCCGGCCGAGGAGTCCACCGCGCTCGAGGACATCGTCGAGAGCCTCCAGGACGCCGAGGACCACGTCACCGGCGACGGCGCCGAACTCGCGGCGCTCCTGCTCGACACCGCCGAGATGCCGCTGGCGAAGCTGTTCTTCGGCACCCCGGACAAGGGCGTGCTCGAGGACGACACCGCGCTGACCGTCATCACCATGTCCGGCCTGCGCCTGCCCGACCTGGGCATCGAACGCGAGTACTGGAGCGCCGAGGAGGCGCTGGCGCTGCCGATGCTGCACACGGCCCACCGCCTCGCCGTCCGCCGGGCCTACGGCGGCGACATGAACCGCCGCAAGCTCGTCGGCCTCGACGAGGCCCACTTCATGGAGGGCTGGAAGTCCGGCCGCAGCTTCCTGGTGCGCCTCGCCCGCGACTCCCGCAAGTGGAACCTGGCAGCGCTCGTCGCCAGCCAGAACCCGAAGGACATCCTCGGGCTCGACGTCCAGAACCTGGTCAGCACCGTCTTCGTCGGCCGCATCGCCGAGGACGCCGACGTCGCCTCCGAGGCGCTCAAGCTGCTGCGCGTGCCCACGGGCGTCGGCTACGAGAACGTGCTCGCCTCGCTGAGCGAAGTGGACGCGGCCGAGACGAGCCGGCTGCCCTACCGCGAGTTCGTGATGCGCGACGTCGACGGGCGCGTGCAGCGCATCCGGGCCGACTTCGGCTGGGTGCGCGGCCTGCTCGACTACCTGAACACCACGCCGGGAGAGGAGAAGTAGTGGCCGACCCCTCCGCTTCTCCCGGCGGCAGAACGATCGCGTCGTCCGCGGGCCGCCTGGCCCGGTTCCTCCTCGTGCTGGTGGCGGCCTGCGGCGCCCTCGTCCTCACCCCGAACGCCGCGGGGGCGCAGGACTCGAGCGGCTGCTCGGACTGGGAGTGGCACAACGAGTGGGAGCAGTGCCTCGACGCGGTTGCCGACGCCCCCGAGGTCAACTGCGCCGAGGCGCCGACCCCGTCGAGCCCCGACTCGGGCATGGCCGGCTGGTTCGCCGAGCCGACCCTCCCGGACAAGGGCGAGGGCATCGGCCAGTACTCGCGGTACGGCTACGCGGGGTACCAGTTGCCGATGTACGCCTCGAAGGAGATGAGCGTCGGCGGGCAGTGCATCGACTCGCTGAGCCTGCCGGACGGGGCCGACACGGCGAACGCCCTGGCGAACCTGGAGTTCAACACCTCGACGGCCATCATCGGCGCCTCGAACTCGATGCGCCAGGCCGCATGGGATCCGCAGCGGCTGTGGGGCTGGTCGAACGAGTTCATGGAGACCGGCAGCGAAGCGGTCTACAGCCAGGTCTTCACGATCTTCGGCGCGGTGACGGTCGGCGTGGTGGGCCTGTACCTGCTGTGGCGCAGCCGCCAGGCCGACATGAACAACGCGGTGACCACCACGGCATGGGCGGTGCTGATCCTGGTCCTGGTGACGGCGGTGGCCCGCTGGCCCGTCCAGGCCGCGAGCTGGGCCGACGAGGGCATGTCGGCGGGCCTGAACCTGAGCCAGGGACTGCTCCAGGACGAGGCGGCCGAAGGCTGCATCAGCATGCCGGGCCTGAACAACCGCGAATACGAGGAGGCCCGCAGGGCCAACCCGGACGTCGAATGCATCGACACGCGGAGCGCGGCGGTCAAGGCATCGGACATGTCGACCGGCGATGTGCTCTACCAGAACTGGCTGCGCGCCATGCTCGGCCAGGGCGAAGAGGTCACCTACCAGGAACGCGACGGCGAACCGGTCGAGGACGAGGACGGCAACCCGACGGTCCGCAACTCCAACACCGCTTACAAGTACGGCCCGGCGCTGTACGCGGCGCAGGCGATGTCGTGGACCGATGATGACGAAGCCGAGGATTCGGGGCGCCGAGCCGACATCATCGAGGAGAAACAGGAGAACTGGCGCAAGCTCGCCACCATCATCCAGCAAGAGGACCCTGAAGCCTACGAGCACATGACCGGCGGCCGAGCATGGGAGCGGACCGGCTCCGGCCTCCTCGCACTCCTCACGGCGCTCTTCTTCTCGCTGTTCGACATCACCGCGTCGGTGCTCATCATCCTCGGGTTCATGATCGTGCGCTTCGCGGTCATCGCGCTGCCGATCATCGGCACCATCGCGATTCTCAGACCAGCGGGCGGGCCGTTCAAACGCCTGGTCAACATCGTTCTCGCGGCGGTCATCAACGTCATCGTCTTCGCGATCGCCGCGGTGATCTATCTGTTCGCCGCGGACCGAATACTCGGGGCGAGTCTGCCCAGTTGGATGCAGATCATGCTCATCGGCCTGGTCGGCGTGGCGGCGTGGCTGCTCCTGCGCCCCTTCCGGCGCCTCGCCAGTTTCCAGGGCGCCGGAGGCCCGACCGACGCGCTCTTCGGACGGTCGAGCGACAAGGAGCGGCGCAAAGAGGTCGAGATCGAACGGCGCAAGGAGACCGTGCGGCAAGGCCAAGCGCGCCCCGAATCGCGGTCCGAGCCTCCCCAGGGGAAGCAGCAGGAGCGCACCGAGGGCCGCACCGCGCCGCCCGAGCAGCAGCCGGGGCAGCAGACGCCGAAGCACAGCCAGACAGCCGCTCCCACCGGTAGTGGAGCCTCCAGTGGAACCACCGGCGGCACCTCCGGCGGAGGCGTCTACCGGCCGCCGAGGAGGGACTAGCCATGCGCGCGGCGTTGCGGATCATCTTCTCCCGTTACGGCATCGTCGTGATCATCCTGCTCCTGGTCGTCGGCGCGATCGCCCTGGCCCAGGGGCGGGAGCAGTTCCCGTTGAGCTCCGGCGAGTCCGGAGGCGAGACGTCCTCGTCTGAGGACTCCCCCAGCCAGGAGGAGCTCACGGCCGACGACGGCATCACGGTCCCCGAATGCGAAGGGGAGGGGTGCGAGGAGGACGACTCGCCGCTCCACGACCCCTACGAAGAGGTCGAGCTTCCCGAGGAGGCCGTGGAGAAGGCGATGGAGTTCGCCGAAGCGTGGGCCGACACGGAGGGCAAGGGCCCCAACGGCTGGTTCCAGGGGATACAGCCGTACATGACCGAGGAGGCCGCGGCGCTCATGCACGGGGTGGACCCGGTGTCGGTCCCCGCCGCCGAGGTCACCGGCGAGGCCGAGGTCGACGGTGACGAGGTCCGCGTTCCGATGGACACCGGGACCTTGGTGCTCCCGATGATCGAGCGCAGCAACGCCTGGGTCGAGCAGGGGTGGCTGGTGGCGGCGATCGACTGGGAGCCCGCATGACGACGCTCGACGGGCCGAGGCGCCCCGCCTGGCTGCGGCGGTGGATCTGGGGCGTCGCGCTGGTCGCGGTGTGCTGCCTCGGGGCGGTCGGGATAGTGGCCCAACTGCTGGTGGACCAGTCCGACGACGACGATCTCATCGGCCAGACGGCGGGGTTCGGCTGCGGCAGCGGCGTGCCCGTCGATCCCGATGCGGATCTGCCGTCGATCGCCGGGTACAACGAGGACCAGATCTACAACGCCGCGATCATCATCGCGGTCGGTCAGGACCTGGAGATGCCTCCGCGGGCGTGGATCATCGCCGTGGCCACGGCCATGCAGGAATCGACATTGAGGAACCTGGGGCACCTCGGCGACCGGAACGACCACGACTCCCTGGGGCTCTTCCAGCAGCGGCCGTCCTCCGGCTGGGGGACGCCGGAGCAGATCCAGGACCCGGTCTACGCCTCGACGAAGTTCTACGAGAAGCTCGCCACCATCGACGGCTGGGAGCACATGGCGCTGACCGAGGCGGCGCAGAGGGTGCAGATCTCGGCGTATCCGTTCGCGTATGCGAAGCATGAGCCGGACGCGACGGAGATCGTGAACATGCTGACCGACGGCGGGGGCAGGGCCGCCGCGGTCGACTACATCCCCGGAGAGTGCTCTGCGCCGGGCGGGCTGTCGGCGGCGGGGTGGATGATCCCGGTCGAAGGCCCGATCTGGTCGGGGTTCCGGACGCAGCAGCGGCCGACGCACCAGGGGGTGGACATCGGCGCGCCGAGGGGCACGCCGGTCGTCGCGGCGTCTAGCGGAACGGTCATCACCTCGCAGTGCAACGCGTTCGGGCCGGACGGCAGCCCGCACTCGTGCGATGTGGACGGATCACCGCAGGTCTCAGGGTGCGGCTGGTATGTCAACATCCTGCATGCCGGTGACTATCTGACCCGCTATTGCCATTTCGGCTCGCAGCCGATGGTCAAGGAGGGCGATGTGGTGCAGGCGGGCCAGATCCTCGGGTACGTGGGGTCTTCCGGGCGGTCCTCGGGACCGCACCTGCATTACGAGGTGCATCTGAACGGCGACCGCTCATCGGCGGGCGCGGTGGACCCGGTCGCCTTCATGGCGAACATGGGCGCACCGCTCGAATAGCCGCTAGTCCTCGGGGGGGTCCAGCAGCGCTTCGCCTCCCGAAACCGCGGAGACACAATCGGCCTCGACCGTGATCTCGAAGGAGAACGACTCGACCGCCTGTCCAGAGCTGAGTTCAACGCTCATAGGCACCGTTGTTCCGGTGGGAGAGGACACCGGATCGCCTTCAAAGCCTTGAACTGCAGTCGATTCTCCCAAACGAGCTTCCCAACTGTTCAGCCCTGACGCCAACGCCTCTGGACCGGAGCCTTCGAACTCCTCGCAGAGATAGCCTGATGCGGCCTCCACATCTCGTACGGTGAATACCGCACTGAGGAACCGGGCCGCCTGGTCCTGCGGATCGACTTCAGTTACAGGCCCATCGTCTTCAGAGTCAACGGCAGTGACCTGGTCGACACAGTAACTGTCCCCGGTCGCCAATACGGTCACGGTGAAATCCTCATAGAAAATGCTGGCGCCGATGAACGACACCTGCGCAGCCACTTCCATTCCGGTCGCGGAACCGACCGGCTCGGACGTACTGATCTCGATTTCCGGTTGTTCCTCGTATTCGCTGCGCAACGCCACCAGCTCTGATTCCGAGACCTCAGGCGACGCGTCGTCACAGAGGGCGTCCTCAACACGGCCCGAATCTCCGCCCAGACCGGCTTCGAGGTAACGGGCGACTGCCTGTCGCGGCGTGGTCGGAGCTTGGTCGCGGACATCGGTTTCCTCTTCGCCGCCGCCGGAAGCGAAGCCGGGGGCCACCCAGGCCGTGCCGAGGAGGAGCAGCGCCCAGGCTCCGGCCATCGAGGCCACACGGGCCCAGTTTCTCGGCGGGTCGCCGAAGTCCGGCTCGTCCTCGACCGGGACGACCTTGTACGCGCGATTCGTGCCCTTGACCACACCACCACCTTACCGCCGCAACGCAGCGGCGAAATCCGATCCTGACCGGTTCCTCTCGCTCCTCGGCCTCCCGCGAAGCATGAAGCGGCGCTTCGCTATCGTCGATCGCATGACCGCGCTGACCGAGTACATCGAGGCCTGGGTCGCGAACGATGCGGACCGCATCGCTCGCGCGGTGGCGCCCGAATGCGTCATCGCCGAGTGCTACGGGCCGGTCTACCGCGGCCGCGACACGGTCCGGCGGTGGGCGCGGACCTGGTTCGGCGCGGGCGGGATCGTCCACCGGTGGACGATCACCGACCACATCGTCACCGGCGAGCGCGAGGCCGCCGAGTGGGTCTTCGAATGCACTTGGGAGGGCGGTCGCCATGCCTTCGACGGCGCGACCGTCGCCCGCTCCGCCGGTGGTCTGATGCTCGCCCTGCGGGAGTACCAGACCACCGCGCCGCTGTACGACTGGGACGGCGACTGGCGCTGACCGCCTGCACCGTTCGGCGGGTAGGGCCTGCCCTACCGGCAAGACGCCCGGTCGCAGGCTCGTGCGCGGCCTCGGTGCTCTCTAGATTTGAGGTATGAACAAGGCATTCAAGCAGGTCGGCGTCGACACGGCCTATCTCCTCTCGTCCTTCCCCATCGCGTTTCCCGCGTTCGTCATCGCGGTCACCGGCTTCGCGTTGGGCATCGGCACCGCCGTCATCTGGATCGGTGTGCCGATCCTGGCGGCGACGCTGCTGGCCATGCGCGGCCTCGCCGCGGCCGGGCGCGTGCAGCTGCCCGCCGTGCTGGGCACGGCGGTCGCGAGGCCGAACTACAAGCGGGCCCCTGCCGGGGCGTCCCCGCTGCGCCGCTTCCTCACCGCGGTCACGGACGGCCAGTCCTGGCTCAACCTGCTGTGGGCCGTGATCAACTTCCCGATCGCCGTCGCCGGCTTCGCGCTGACGGTCGTCTGGTGGGCCACGACGGTCTCCGCGATCACCTACCCGCTCTACGGCTGGATCATCGATCGCGCCGTCGGCGAGGACGACGGCAACGGGATCGAGTACGCCACCAGGTGGCTCGGCTGGGGCGACTCGTACGGCGCCGTCGCGGGCCTGACGTTCCTCGGCGGTCTCGTGCTGGCCCTGCTCCTGCCGCTGGTCCTGCGCGGCTCCGCGCTCGTGCAGGCGTTCATCGGCCAGGCCCTGCTCGCCTCGCTCCCCGAGTTCGCGTCCGAGGACCTGCAGAGCCGGGACGACCTCGAACGGCGCATCGGCACCATCGACGAGGAGCTGGCCCGCGTCCGCGAGCAGCTCACCAGGGCTTGAGTCCGGGACCGTGCCAGGGCGGCCGTGCTTCGCAGCCGCCCTGGACGTTATGGGCTATAAGTACGCGGGGAAGCGGTCATGGCCGGTGGTAGGTTCGGGCGATGTCGCATCATTCGGCCCACGGGCATCGAGCAGCCGTCGACTTCGGCGAGGAGATCGAGCATCTCCGCACACAGGCCGACGCCAAGACCGAGGACTACCGGCGCCTCGCCGAGCGGCTCTCCGAGCCCGGTGACCGCGTCTGCGTCGACGTCGGCTGCGGCGCGGCCGGGATGGCGCTGGCGCTCGCCGCGGCGCGCCCCGACGCGCGCGTGATCGCCGTCGACGCCGAGCCGGCCGTGGTCGGCCTCGCCCGCGAACGGGCGCAGCAGGCCGGTCTCGCGGTCGAGACCGCGGTGGCCGGAGCCAACCGCCCCGAGAGCCTCGCCGCCGCCGTCGACGCGCCCGCCGATCTCGTGTGGGCCAGGGGGGTCGTCCACCACATCGCCGACCAGCAGGCGGCCCTGGGCAATCTGGCGGCGCTGCTCGGAGACGGCGGGCGGCTGGCCCTGGACGAGGGCGGGATGCAGCCGCAGTTCCTGCCGTGGGATCTGGGCGTGGGGCGCCCGGGCCTGGAGCTCCGCCTGGCCGAGGCGGGGTCGCGTTTCAAGGAGGCCATGCGCGGCGAGCACCACGGCGAACCGCTGCCGTACGGATGGAACGTGGCCTTGGAGCGGGCGGGCCTGTCCGAGGTGCGGACGCTGAGCGAGGCCGTGATCAAGCCCGCGCCGCTCCAGGGCGCGGATCTGGAGGCGGCGCTGCGCTCGCTCACCGCCTGGGTCGGCTGGCGCGAGGACTTCCTCGACGCCGAGGACCGGGACGTCTGGGCGGCGCTGCTCGACGCGGACGGCCCGCACTGGCTCGGTGCGCGCCGCGATCTCCACCACATGGAGATCCAGTCGATCTACGTGGGCGTCAAGCGCTGAAGGCCCCTGGGCGGCGCAACCGCTGACGCGAGTGGGGCGGGCGCGCGGCGGCGAGCCGCGCGCCCGCCCCCTCGTCGGTGCGCCTAGTCGTCGGCCTCCAGCGTGCCGGTCTCGGCTTCGAGCTGGAAGAGCCTGTCGAGCGCCGCGAGCCCGTAGACGTCGTCGAGGTCCTCGGCGCGGGCGAAGTCGCTGAGCAGGTCGAAGCCTTCGCGGACGCCGAGCTTGCCGAGCCGGTAGGCGGCCTCGATGCGGCCGTACCACGGAAAGCTCGGGTCGACGGCGAGCGCCGCGTACGCCTCCACGCCGCTGTCGGGCGAGATCCCGTAGAGCGCTTCGGCGGCGTCGACGCCCAGGTGGTAGTCCATGCTGGACTCGACGCCTTTGATCAAGCGCCACAGCGCCTGTTCGGCGTCGCCCGGGTTGTCGTCGGCGAGCTGCTCGGCGCAGATGATCCGCAGCCGGGAGGTGATCAGGGGCGCGGTGGCCAAGTGCCGGAACGCCATCGCCGCCGATCCGTGGCTGACGCGGCGCAGCATGTTGGCCGCGCTGTGCCGGACGTACTCCGAGACGGCGCTGTCGACGACCAGCTCCATGAGCGCGGCCCCCGCGAGGCGGGCGGCGCAGTCGACGAGCGCGCTGGCGGCGTCGAGCCGGAACCGGTCGTCCACGGTGGGGTCCAGGGCGATCGACTCGAGCGCACGGGCGCCCTCCTCGGAACTGTACCGTCCCATGTGCTCGGCCGCTTCGAGCCGCACCTCTATGTCCACTTCAGACTCGACGGCCACGGGTGTCAGCCGCATCGCCATGTCGCGCCCGCCGAGGTCCACGAGGTCCTGGATCAACTGGATTCGCAGATCGGCCTCGATGCCTTCGTTCTTGATGCTGCGCACCAGGTTCCGCATCGCGCGCTCACGACGCTCGGGCGATCGGGCGATGCCGGAGTCGCCGGCGATGTCGATCGTCTCAGAGATCGCTCCCACGGCACCGTCGGTCCAGAATGCGCTGCGCGCTTCGAGCTCCTTGGGCGGCGTCGCTGCGGGATCGTCGCGCAGCTGCGCGAACTGCCTGCGCCGCTGCCACCTGGAGGTCGCCAGCGTCGCGGCCAGGGCGGGATAGAGCAGGCCGTAACCCCAGAGCCGGTTGACGCCCAACAGCTCGACGACGGGCACGGGGGCAAGCACAGTAGAGAGTTGAAGCGTCCACAGTCTCATTGAATGGACAGTCGCCATACGTTGAACCTCGGGTAGAAGCTGGTCTTATCGCTGCCTGAACTTCTCGGTACGGCGCCGCCGGTCTCCACCGGGAGTGGCCGTATCGCGTTCGTGTCGTATTCGGCCTGGGGAGACGATGATCGGGTGCCGGGGCCATAGATTTTAGCCCCCATGCCGAAACGGCATGCGCACCGGGTGCGCCACTGACGGTAACCTGCCTGCCCGGAGCCGCTGCGCGAGCGGCCCGAAACCGCGGCGCGTCGGGCCCGGGGCCCGAGGCGGGAAGCGGCGGGTCGGGGGGCGTCCGCGACCGCTCCGGGCGTTCGTGAAACCCGCTCGACGTGGCGCCGAGTACCGAACGGTGGTCGCGTGGTACCAAGAAGTAGGTGGACCGCTGTACGATCGAAGCACCCCGGTGAAGGCGTTCACCACGACTTACCGCCCATCAAGCAGACGAGGCAACAGCGAGCGATGACTTACCCGCCGACAGGCGGCTACGACCCCCAGCAGTACCACGTGTCGAGCCAGCCGCCCCAGCCCAACGACCCGTACTCGCAGGGATACAGCGCTCAGCCTCCTCCGCCGAACTACGACCCGGGGCAGCAGGGCCAGTACCCGCCGCCGCAGCCGGGCTACGACCCGAGCCAGGGCCAGTACCCGCCCCCGCCCAACATGACGCCGCCGGTCGGCGTGCAGCCGGGCTACCCGCAGGGGGGCTCGCCGCTGCCCCCGCCGATCCCGCCGGCCAGCCAGGGCTCGAACCTCGGGGTCATCCTGGGGATCATCGTCGGCCTGGTGGTGATCCTCGGCGTGGCCGCGGTGCTCATCGTCCCGGGGATGCTCGAGGACGACGACGACTCGGCCCAGGCGGGCGACGACACCACGAGCGAGCCGACCGAAGAGGAGCCCTCCGAGGAGCCTTCCGACGACCCCGAGGAATCGCCCACCCCGGAGGAGACCCAGGGCACGGACGACACCGGCGGCTTCGACGGCTGGAGCACCCCCGTCAGCTCGGAGGACTTCGACCCGAACACGCCCGAGGGCGCCGCGCTCTCCTGGCAGATCGGCGTCGACCACGGCGACGAGGCGGCGCTGGCCGAGGTGATGTGCGCCAGCCCCAGCGCGTCCCTCCAGGCGCAGTACGACGCCGCGGCCTCGGGCGACGGCGACAACTACAACTTCCTCCTGTGGGGCCTGGCCAAGGCCGAGCAGAACGGCCAGGTCGAGGTCTGGGCCGGCTGGACGTGGAGCGACGCCGCCCCCGCGAGCGAGGACGACATGATCTCCGGCGGCGACTACTTCAGCGCGGTCGAAGAGGACGGCACCTGGAAGGTGTGCGACGTCTGGTACTGACGCCATGAGCGAGCGGCCGTGCCCGCGCCTCCCCACGGGGGCACGGGCACGGCCCTTTCGCACCCGCCGAAGTTTTCCACAGGCGTTACGCAGGCGGTACACCGGTTTTCAGGAAGTTGTCCACAGGCCGGAGAACAGTTCTTGACGGAACGTGCCCGCGCCGTGACACTCGATGCATGACGCAGATACCCGCATACCGGACCACCGCAGCGACCACGTCGGCGACGACCGGCCGAGGACTTCGCGAGCGATTCCAGGCGGCCTTCGAAGCCGATCACGGTGTCGTCGCCACCGGCCGCACGGCCGCGTGGGTGCACGGCTTCGACGTCCTGCCGCCCGGGGTCGACGAGCGCGAGTGGCCCCTCGAGTGCGACGCCGACCTGCCCGAGGCCGAGACGACCGTCGTCGACGGGCTCCCGGTCACCCGCCGCTCCCGCACGCTCGTCGACTGCGCGGCCGACCTGCCGCGGCTGGAGGCCGTCGCGGCGGCCGACCAGTTCCTGCGGGTCGGCGTCGACTCGCGCGGCCTGGCCGCCGCCCTCGAACGGCTGCACGGCGAGCGGCTGCGGCGCGCGAACGCGACGCTGCTGGCGGCCGATCCGCGGGCCGAGTCGCCCATGGAGTCCTGGACGCGGTGCCTCATCGCCGATTCGGGGCTTCCCGCGCCCACGCCGCAGCTGCGCGTCAGGACGCGGGGAGGGCGCTCACTGTTCCTCGACCTCGGGTGGGAGGAGTGGAAGGTCGGCGTGGAGTACGACGGCATGGCGGCGCACGCGGGCCCGGCCGCCGAGACGCACGACCGGCGGCGGCACCGGCTGCTGCGCGGCTCGGGCTGGGAGGTGGCGGTGCTGACGGCCGCCGACGTGATGGAGCATCCGCGCTCGTGGCTGGTGGGCCTGCGCGAGACGCTGCTGGAGCGGGGGTGGGCGCCGGGCCTGTCGGAGCTGCACGACATCGGCGCCCGCATCGACGCCGTCGACTCGGTGATGAGCCGGGTCTGAGCGGGGCGCGGGCCGCCGCCCGGCCGTGTCCCACGCCATTGAACGCGAGTGCGGAGGTTTCCGGCAGATCACGATACGATCGGGGCGAGCATTGTTCGAGTCCCCCGACGCGGCCCCGATGAGGGCGGCACCGTCGCAGACGGCACGGCGTTCGAGCGGCACCGTGTCGCGCGGTGTCGCAGGCGGCGCGGCCGGAGCCCGGCCGCCGTCGCGCCGCGGACGGGGCAGTCTGGTGGGAGTACACGTGTCGGAAGCGTCCTTCACCGGGTTCGCGCACCCTGCGCTCCCCACCGTGGACGAGATCCGCGCGTGGGCACTGGACCCGGCCTCCGTGGCGCCCGAGGGCCGCCACTGGGATCTGACGTTGGCCACCGACGAGCTCGTCGACACCTGGCTCGAACTCGCCGGGGACGCCACCTGCCCGAAGCGCTCCTTCGCGCTGCACGTCCTCTACATCTACTCGGGCGACGCGGTGCGCACGAAGTTCCGCGTCCACTCCCGCAAACGCGTCGACAAGCTCCTCGACAAGGCGCAGGGGGTCCGCGACCAGTATGTTGGACTGTGGGCCGCCAACACCAAGGCGCTCATACGCAAACCAGACCTGTTCGACTACGACGAGTGGTGCAACGGCGGCCTGGTGCGCAGGCCGCGACGACTCAGCCCCGGTCCGACGAGAAGGTAACGCACATATGCCCACGCCCGACCCGAACATGCGCGTCTCGAACGCCGAGCGCGAGGCCATCATCGCCAAGCTCCACGCCGCCACCGAGGAGGGCCGGCTCGAACTCGACGAGTTCGCCGACCGCTCCCGCGACGCCTACACCGCCAAGACCTACGGCGAGCTCGAGCGCCTGCTCAGCGACCTGCCCGACACCACCGGCCAGGTGGCCGTGCCCGCGCCCGACCGGGCGGCCGCCTCCGCGGCCGCCGGCCGCGCCGCGGACGCCCCGGCCGAGCTGCGCCTGGCGCCCAAGGCCTCCTCGGTGAGCCGCAAGGGCGAGTGGCTGGTGCCCCGGCGCATCAAGCTCAACTCCAAGGCCAGTTCGGTCAAGCTCGACTTCAGGCACGCGGTCATCGGCACCCGCGAGGTCGACATCGTCATCGACGACATCGCCTCCTCGGTCGAGCTCGTCCTGCCCAGCGGCGCCTACGCGGAGGACAATGTCGACATGCTGGCGAGCAGCGTCAACAACTACTGCGAGTACAAAGGAATGCAGGGACTGCGTTTCAACGTGACCGGCAAGGTCAAGGCCGGTTCGGTCACGATCCGCTTCGAGCGCCGGTTCCTGTGGTGGCGTTGGTGAGCGCCGAGCCGTTCGGCGCCCGCCGCCTCCCCGCCCCCTGACGCCGCGGAGGAATCGTCGGCGCCCCCTGCCCGACCTGCGATCACGTCCGCCCGAACCCCCGATGTCACAGACATGTAACAGTATCGATCTGGTCCGGGTTTCTCCTTATGTGAGGGTTTACAGCGAGTCTTGCTCACAATAGGCTCGCTTTCGTGCACCGTTTCCACCCTGCGCGGTGCTCATCCCCTTTGAGAGGAGCTCACCGAATGGGATCTTCGTCCCCCCGTTCCTCCGGCGGGAGCGCGCGATCGCGCGCCAGAGCCGGAACCCGGATCACACTGGCGGCAGCGAGCGTCCCAGTGGTGATCGCCGGGATCGTCACCGCGGCCTCCCCCGCCGCGGCCGATCCCCCCGCACTCCCTGAGGTCACTCCCCAGTACTACAAGGAAGCCCCGGCCCAGGACTTCGAGTACACCGACGGCTACTACATGGTCCAGCTCGCCGACCAGCCCCTCGCGACCTACGAAGGCGGCGAGTCGGGTCTCGACGCGACCGCGCCCGACGCGGGCGGGACCATCGACTTCGGCTCCGCCGCGGTCGAGGAGTACCGCGAGCACCTCGACGGCGAGCGGGGCACCGTCCTCGACGAGTACGGCATCGAAGCCCTCGCCGAGTACGACACGGTGTTCTCGGGCTTCGCCGCCGAGCTGACGGCCGAGGAGGCCGAGGAGCTCGCGGGCAGCGACCGGGTCCTGTCCGTCGTGCCGGACCGGATCTACCAGGTGAACACCGCGACCACGCCGGACTTCCTGGGCCTGGACGGCCGTTGGGGCTCCTGGAACGCCCAGTTCGGCGACCCGGAGCGCGCCGGCGAGGGCGTCATCGTCGGCGTGCTCGACACGGGCGTCTGGCCCGAGAACCCCTCGCTCCAGCCGCTGCCGGAGCCGCGCCCGGACCAGGACGTCATCGACGCCAAGTGGAACGGCGAATGCGTCGAGGGCGAGGACGAAGACCCCGAGGCCAACATCACCTGCAACAACAAGCTGATCGGCGCCCGCTGGTTCGACGTGCGGGGCGTCTCGGCCGACGGTTACGCCTCCCCGCGCGACCAGGACGGGCACGGCACCCACACCGCCACGACCGCCGCGGGCAACTACAACGCCGAGGTCGTCATGGACGGCGAGGCGTTCGGCACGGTCTCAGGGCTCGCCCCGGCCGCGCGCGTCGCCGCCTACAAGGTCTGCTGGGGCGGCTGCGCCGGCGCCGACCTGGTCGCCGGCGTCGAAGCGGCCGTGGCCGACGGCGTCGACGTCATCAACTTCTCCATCGGCAGCCTGGGCACCACGGAGTTCGTCGACGCGGTCTCGATCGCGTTCTTCAACGCCGCCGCCTCGGGCGTCTTCGTGGCCGCCTCGGCGGGCAACAACGGCCCCGGGTCCACCGTGGACCACCAGGAGCCGTGGGTGACCACCGTCGCCGCCTCGACGCACGACGCGACCTACCGCTCGGACTTCACCTTCGGCGACACGACCGTGCCGGTCGGCGCCATCAACGGCGCCGCCGAGTACACGCTCAAGCTCGCCGCCGACGCCGCGCTCGACGACGCCGACCCGGCCGCGGCCGCCGGCTGCGCCCCGGGCACGCTCGACCCGGCGAAGACCGAGGGCTTCGCGATCCTGTGCCAGCGCGGGAACCTGTTCACCGACATGGCCAACGAGGTCGCCGCCGCCGGCGGCACGGCCCTGGTCGTCCGCGACGTCCAGGACCTCGGCCCCGGCTCGACGGTCACCTCGCAGGCGGTGCCGACCATCCACATCGGTTACGACGACGGCCTGGCGCTGCTCGACTGGCTCGCCGCCGCCGAGGACCCGACCGTCTCGGTCACCACCTCGGAGCGCCAGGGGCAGAACGCGCCCGAGATGGCCGCGTTCTCCTCGGCCGGACCGGCCCTCGCGGCCGGGCAGAACATGCTCAAGCCCGACATCACCGCGCCCGGCGTGGAGATCCTCGCGGGCCTGACGCCCGAGCACAACCGCGGCAACGACTACGGCGCCGCGCAGGGCACCTCGATGGCGAGCCCGCACATCGCGGGCCTGGCGGCGCTGCTGCTGTCGGCCAACCCGGACTGGTCCCCCATGGCCGTCAAGTCGGCCATGATGACCACGTCCTACCAGACCGACGGCGACCGGAACCCGATCCAGCGCGGCGGCCAGGACGCCACCCCGTTCGACTACGGGGCCGGCCACGTCGACGGCGCCGCGATGTTCGACCCGGGCCTGGTCTACGAGTCGTCCCCCGAGGAGTGGATCCAGTACATCTGCGGGACCGCCGAGGCCGAGAAGATCGGTTCCAACTGCGACACCTACGGTTCGATCGAGCCCTCGCAGCTGAACTACCCGTCGGTCACGGTCGCCGAGCTGACCGGCGTCGAGACCGTCACGCGCACCGTCACGAACGTGTCGGACCGGCCCAGCCTCTACACCGCCCGCATCGACGCGCCCGAGGGCACGAAGGTCAAGGTGGACAAGAAGCTCCTGCTGCTCAAGCCGGGCGGTTCGGCGACGTACACGATCACCGTCGAGCGCACCGACGGCGCGTTCGACGAGTGGGCGTGGGGCGACATCACCTGGACCGAGATCAACGGCCGGCCCTGGGACCGCAGCGAGGTCCGCTCGCCGATCGTCGTCAAGCCCGCCGAAGTGGGCGTCGCCGACGAGGTCGGCCTCACCGGCGCCGAGGGCGAGTCGACGCTGGCGGGCACGTCCGGTTTCGACGGCACGCTCGGGGCCTCGGTGTCCGGCCTGGTGGCCTCGGAGGTCTCGGAGGCCACGCTGACCGATCCCGACAGCTCGTCGTTCCCCTCGGAGGACCCGGTCGAGAGCTCGCACACCGCGTCGTTCGAGTTCACCACGCCGGAGGACGCCGCCGTGGTCCGCTTCGCGACCTTCGACGCCGACCACCCGGCCGGCACCGACCTCGACGTGTTCGTCTACGTCGAGGAGGCGGACGACTCGCTGACCCTGGTCGACTACTCGGCCTCGGGCGGCACGAACGAGACGGTGACCCTGCCGGGCGGCTACACCTTCGTGGTGTTCGTCGACCTGTGGGGCGGACCGGACAGCGTCGACGTGAAGCTGCACTCCTGGACGGTGCCGAGCGCGGACGAGGGCAACCTGACGGTGTCCCCGGCCGAGCAGGCGGTCAGTCTGGGCGAGGGCTTCGAGTTGGGCCTGTCCTGGTCGGGCCTGGAGGCCGACGCCCGTTACATGGGCACGGTCGACTTCAGCGCCGAGGGCGAGCGGATCGACTCGACGATCCTGAACATCCTCACCTGACGATCGGACGACAGGAGCGCCCGCCGCGGCTTCGCGGCGGGCGCTTCGTCGTTCCAGCGGACCGGCAGGCGCCCGTTGGAGAGCACAGTGCGGCGGGTGACACTTCGCCGTTCCCGAGCGGGGCGGCCAGACCCCGTCGCGGCGACCGCGGCACTGCGGCGGCATCGCCGGTGCGCTGCGTTCGACCGCTCGACAGGGGCGACCGGCGCAAAGCACCGTTATAGCCTATAACGTATAGGCTGGGTACGACAGGCTATAGGCTATAGCAGCAATGGGCCCGCTCGCCGGTTTCCGTCGAAATTCACCGCAAACAAAACCCGCCGGATGTTTACCCGTCGGAATGTTTTCGATAACATCGACACATACCTATTCCTCTATTCAGAGATCCAGGTGATCTTCACATGCGAAAACGACGAGCAAGCCTCCTCGCCGGGCTCGCCGCCGCGGTCATCGCGGCGGCCGGCCTGGCGTTCCTCAACCCGGCCTCCAGCGGAGCGGCCGTCACCCCCGGCACCTGGTACACCATCACCAGCGCCCACTCCGGCCTCGCGCTCGAGATCCAGAACGTCTCCACCGCGACCGGCGCCGTCCTCGTGCAGGGCGACCGCACCGGCGCCGAGCACCAGCAGTTCCGATTCATCGACTCCGGCGGCCACTACCGCATCCAGGCCCCCCACTCCGGCCAGGTCCTCGACGTCTGGGAATGGAACGCCGACGACGGCGCGACCATCGCCCAGTACACCGACCTGGGCGGCACCAACCAGCAGTGGTCGGTGGAGGAGCACGCCGACGGCTCCCACAGCTTCGTCAACCGCTTCTCCGGCAAGGCCCTCGACCTGTGGGAGTGGTCCACCGCCGCGGGCGGCCGGATCTCCCAGTACACCTACGACGCCGGCTCGGCCGCCCAGCAGTGGCTCCTCGACCCGGTGGACGACGGCGGCGGCCCCGAGCCCCAGCCGAGCGACTGCCAGAGCCCGCCGGTCCAACCGGGGAACCTGAGCGGCGACCTCGGCGCCCACGACCCGGCACTGTGGGCGGGCTGCGAGGGCGAGCCGTGGTACGTCTTCGCCACCGGCGACGGGCGGTTCGGCGACGGCAACATCCCCATCCGCCGCTCCACCGACGGCGGCCGGAGCTGGCAGAGCCTGGGCACCGTCTGGGACACCAAGCCGTCCTGGCTCACCCAGCAGATCCCCGGCGTGGACAACCTCTGGGCCCCCGAGATCCACTACGACGCCGCCCAGGGCAAGTACTACCTGTACTACGCGGCCTCCACGTTCGGCTCGCAGCGCTCCCTCATCGCCCTGGCCACCAACACCACCCTCGACCCGTCCGACCCCGCCTACCGGTGGGTCGACGAGGGCGCGGTGCTCCAGTCCTATGAGGGCGACGCCTACAACGCGATCGACCCGAACATCGTCGTCGGCGCCGACGGCGCCCACTGGATGGTCTACGGCTCCTGGTGGGAAGGCATCCACATCGTCGAGCTCGACTGGCCCTCGGGCAAAGTCGCCTCCGGCGCCCAGCCGATCCGCCTGGCTACCAAGGGCGGCGGCATCGAAGGGCCGTCGATGATGCAGCACGACGGCTACTACTACCTGTTCACCTCCATCGGCCGCTGCTGCGCGGACGCCGACTCGACCTACCAGATCACGGTCGGCCGCTCGACCTCGCCGACCGGCCCGTTCGTGGACGCGAACGGCGTCGACATGCGCAACGGCGGCGGCACCGTCGTCCTCGGCGGCCACGGCGGCTTCGTGGCCTCCGGCGGGCAGTCGCTCCACCGCGGCCTCATCGCGTACCACTCGTACGGCGCGAACGGCGGGTTCGCACTCGGCATCGAGCAGATCGAGTGGAACTCGGCGGGATGGCCCGTGCTCAACGGCGGTTGAGGGCCGGGGCGCTCCGATCGGCCTCGGAGCGCCCTTCCCTCCCGTCCCGGCAACCACACCCTTTGGAGCCCAACATGTGCAAGTCCCTCACCAGACGCGGGCGCGCCCTGGTCGCGCTCGCCCTCACCACCGCCATGGCGGCCTTCGGCCTCGCCGCGGCCTCCCAGACCCCGGCGCAGGCCGCGATCACCCCCGGCGCCTGGTACACCGTCACCAGCGCCCACTCCGGCCTCGCGCTCGACATCCTCGACCTGTCGACCGAGCCGGGGGCCGAGCTGATCCAATGGCACCCCACCGGCGCCGAGAACCAGCAGTTCCGCTTCGTCGACGCGGGCGGCGGCTACTACAAGATCCAGGCCAGGCACTCCAACCTGGTGCTGGAGGCGTTCGAGTGGAACGCCGACGACGGCGCGACCATCGCCCAGTGGACCGATCTGGGCGGCACCAACCAGCAGTGGTCGGTCACCGACCACGGCGACGGCACCTACAGCTTCGTCAACCGCTTCTCCGGCAAGGCCCTCGACCTGTGGGAGTGGTCCACCGCCGCGGGCGACCGGATCTCCCAGTACACCTACAGCGGCGCCGCCGTCCAGCGGTGGCGCCTCGACGAGGCCGGCGCCTCGCAGTCGCTGACCAACCCGATCCGGGAGAACGGCGCCGACCCGTGGATCGAGTACTGGGACGGCCACTACTACATGTCCACGACCACATGGGACTCCACGGTGATCATGCGCCGCTCGACCACCTTGGAGGGCCTCAAGACCGCCAGCGACACCGTCGTGTGGGACGACGCGGGCGTCGCCGACCGCTGCTGCAGCCACTGGGCGCCGGAGTTCCACCGCATCGACGGCACCTGGTACCTGATGTACACCTCGGGCTTCTCGCAGACCGACCTGGACGGCCAGAAGCTGCGGGTGCTGCGCTCGACCGGCGACACCCCGATGGGCCCCTACGAGTTCATGGGCACGCCGATGCCCGACCGCTGGAACATCGACGGCAGCTACCTCGAACTGAACGGGCGGCTCTATCTGCTGTGGAGCGAGTGGGTGGGCCCGGACCAGTCCGTGTGGATCTCCGAGATGTCGAACCCGTGGACGGTGACCGGCACGAAGACGGTGATCGCCAAGCCCTCGTACGCGTGGGAGACCGTCGGCTCGCGCGTGAACGAGGCCCCGGCCGTGCTCCAGCACGACGGGGACACGTTCATCACCTTCTCCGCCTCCTCGTGCAACACGCCGGACTACAAGCTCGGCCTGCTCACCTACACCGGCGGCGACCCGGTCTCGGCGTCCTCCTGGTCGAAGAGCAGCCAACCGGTGTTCCAGCAGGGCAACGGGGTCTACGGCCCGGCCCACAACGGGTTCTTCACCTCGCCGGACGGCACCGAGCACTGGCTGGTGTACCACGGCAACACCTCGCCGGACCACGGCTGCGGCTCGACCCGGCAGACCAGGGTGCAGCCGTTCACCTTCAACGCGGACGGCACGCCGGACTTCGGCTCCCCCGTGCCCAGCGGCGTGACGCTCCCGCCCCCGTCGGGGGCGTGACCGCGCCGCGGCGCGAAACCGGGCCGGGAGCGCACAGGGCGTGACCTGCGGGCTCCCGGCCCGGGCCGTACAGCGGCGATGGCGAGGAGGACTCGCCGACGTCGCACGGCGCGGGCCGCCGCGCCGTCGCCGCGTCCAGGGCGCGGGCGGACCCGCACGGCCGGGCCGCGAGGACCGCCGCGGGCGCGCAGCGCCTCAGGCGTCGACCCGCTGGGGCTCCGGCTCGTGGTCGCGGAGGTTCTCCGGCGGCGGGGCGACGAACTTGTACCCCACCTGCCGCACGGTGCCGATCATCGACTCGTACTCGCTGCCGAGCTTGGCGCGCAGCCGCCGCACGTGGACGTCGACGGTGCGGGTGCCCCCGAAGTAGTCGTAGCCCCACACCTCGCGCAGCAGCTGCTCGCGGGTGAAGACCCGCCCCGGGTGCTGGGCGAGGAACCGGAGCAGCTCGAACTCCTTGTACGTGAGGTCCAGCGGGCGGCCCTTGAGCTTCGCGGCGTACGTGTCAGGATCGACGGTGAGGTCCCCGGCGCGTATGACGGCCGGACCGGCCGCCGCGGCGGCGCTCGGCTTACCGGTGGCGAGCCGCAGCCGCGCCTCGACCTCGGCCGGGCCGGCGCCGGTGAGGAGAAAGTCGTCCACGCCCCAGTCGGCCTGGAGCGCGGCCAGGCCCGCCTCGGTGACGATGCCGAACAAGGGGACGGTGAGCCCCGTGGCCTGGAGGACCCGGCACGTGGCCCGGGCGTCGGCCAGGTCGGCTCTGGCGTCGATCAGCACCGCGTCCGGGCTGGGCCCGCTCAGCAGCGCGCGGACATCGCGGCCCGCGTAGCGCGCATGGTGGGGCAGCAGCTCCAGCGACGGCAGAATCGACTCGGGAGACTCCGGCACCGGGTTCGAAGTGAGGATCAATATTTCCACAGCAGTCCTCCGCTGTTCTTGAGCGCGCAGTCGCGTCGACGCCCGTGGAGACGCGAATCGACACAGGCTACGGTTCCCGACGTCGACGGCGGGCGGCTTTACAGACGGTAGGTGGAGTCTGGGATAAGTGTAAACGGTCACTCTGCGAAAGGCCAGTTCCACCGCCGCGGCGATTCACCGCGCGGCAACACGGCCGTGCGGAGGCCGTGACGCGCCGTTCAACGGGCCGACGCCCGGAGGACACGGACAAGGCCCGACACCCGGCCGGGGCGGGCACGAAGGTGAACGGTGCACGGAGGCGTTGCCGTAGGCTGTCCATCGTGTCGTACAGCCGACCCGACGAAACCTGGGGCTACGAGCCCCCCGAGACGGCCAGCCCCGCTGACGAACCCGCGTGGGGCGAGCAGGAGGCCCCCGCCGAGCCTCCCCGGCCCGCGCGCCGCGGCATGGCGCTGCTCCGTCGGGCCGCCCGAGGCGGGCGGGCGCCGGCGTCCGAGTCCTCCGAGGCGGGCCCCGAGCGGCGGCCCGGCGACACCGGCGGCGCCCCCGCCGACGAGGCCGGGGACCACACGATGCCCCCGCCCACGCCGTCCCTGCTGCACCGGCTCCCCGCCGTGGCCGCCACCGTCGTCATCAGCGCCGGCCTCATCCTCGGCACGCAGCTCGACCGCCCCGCCTACGCCGCCGGGATCGCGGTGCTCCAGCTGGCGATGCTGGTCTGCCTGGTCTGGACGCGCCGTGTCGCGGGCGCCTGGGTGCCGCTGGCGGTCGGCGCCGCGCTCGCCGTCGCCGTCGACTGGGCCGCCGTCGCCTGGACGCCGGTCTCCATGCTGCCGATCACCGTGCTGCTCGCCGTCGCCTTCCAGGCCGCCGCGTTCGGCCAGATACTGCGCCGCGACCACAAGGGCGTCATCGAGGTCCTCGGCTTCACGATGATCCTGTGCGTCGCCGTGTGCGGCTACACCTGCTATATAGCCCTGTCGCGCCTCGGCTCGGCCCCGCCGGCCATGTACTCGGCGGTCGTCGCCGCGGGCACCGCGATCCTCGCCGCGCGGGCCGTGGACCTCGTCATGCCCGATCCGCGCATCAACCGCCAGGTGACGCGCGGCGCGTTCGGCATCGTCATCGGCACGATGTGCGGCACCGCCTCCGCGGCGTACGCGGGGCTCGTCATCGAGGGGCCCGACCCGCGCCAGGCCGCGATCGGCGGCCTGCTCGTGGCCCTCACCGCCGTCCTGGCGGACCTGGCCTGCGGCTACATGTCCGCCTCCCGCCGCATCGACGGCGAGGGCACCGCCCCGCTCCCGGTGATCGGCGTTGCCGGGCCGCTCCTCGCGTTCGCCCTCGCAGGGCCGGTCGTGTATCTGTTGAGTGCCTACTACATCATCGATTGAGTGGAACCCCCTTGAAGATCCTCCGCCGCACCCTCATCACCCTGGTCGTCATCGTCGCCGTCGCGGCCCTCGGGGACCGTGTGGCGAACGCGGTGGCGGAACGGCGCATCGCCACGGAGGTCGCCGAGGCCGCGGCCGCGTACGGGGCCTACTCCGACCAGCGCCCGGACGTCACCGTGCACGGCTGGCCGTTCGCCACGCAGGCGTGGTCGGGGGACTTCGAGCAGATCGACATCGAGCTGCGCGAGGTCGGCGCCGAGGGCCTCACCTTCCCCACCCTGGACATGGTCGCCCACGACGTGACCGCCGACTGGCGCGACTTCGTCGCCGGAGAGTCGCGGATCACCGCCGACGAGGTCGAGGTCTCCGGCACCGTCTCCATCGCCTCCCTGGAGGAGCTGCTGCGCGAGCGCACCGGCTACGACCTGAGCGTCAACGAGGACGGCAGCGCCTCGGTCTCGACCGTCGTCGAAGCGGTCGGCATGGAGTTCGAGATCGTCGGCACCGGGGCCATCGAGCTCACCGAGGACGAGCTGTGGTTCGTGCCCGACACCGTCGAGGCGCTCACCGGGCAGCTCCCGCCCGCGGCCGACCCCTACGTCGAGGAGATCAGGGAGCGGATGACCACGGTCATCGCCCTGCCCGAGCTGCCGTGGGGCCTCCGGCTCACCGAGATCGCCATCGACGGCGGCGGCGCGACGGTCTCCGGCTCGGCGAGGGACGTCACCCTCACCTGAGGGCACCGGTCTGCGACCCACAGTCCGCATGCCGAGAACAGGTGTGGTCACAGGCCCTGAAGTCTGCTAGCGTTCAGCGCATGCGCAAGCCGATGCTCACCAAGCGGCGTGCGATCGACTTCTGCAAGATCGCGGCCACGCTCTGTCGAATGCCCTAGGCGGCTCGTCCACGGGTTCACCGGTAGTGAACCCCCCGAGGACAGTCGCCGCTATGCGGCCCAGCGTGCGCAAGTCACCGAAGAGCAAGGCTTCATCCCGTCACCACGCCGTCTTCCGGCATGGTCGCCCCCTGCTCGTCCTCCTCCGCGCTCCAGCGCCGGGCCCTCCTTGCGAACTCAGTGAAACCGAACTTCAGTCAAATTTACTCATGTTCAGGAGAGAACGATCATGGCTCGTGAAGACGTGCTGGTAACCGCCGACTGGGCGGAAGCGAACCTCGACACCCCGGGCGTGGTGTTCGTCGAAGTCGACGAGGACACCGCCGCCTACGACACCGGCCACCTCAAGGGCGCGGTCAAGCTCAACTGGAGGGACGACCTCCGGGACCCGGTCCGCCACGACATCGTCAACCAGGAACAGTTCTCGCAGCTGCTCAGCGAGCGCGGCATCGGCAACGACGACACCGTCGTCCTCTACGGCGGCAACAACAACTGGTTCGCGGCCTACGCGTACTGGTACTTCAAGCTCTACGGCCACGAGGACGTCAAGCTCCTCGACGGCGGCCGCAAGAAGTGGGAGCTCGACGCCCGCCCGTTCACCGCCGAACTCCCCCAGCGCGAGCGCACCGAGTACGTCGCCAAGCCGCAGGACGCCTCCCTCCGGGCGCGCCGCGAGGAGGTCGTCGAGGCGATCGGCGCCAAGAACCTCATCGACGTCCGCTCCCCCGACGAGTACGCCGGGCGCCTGCTCGCCCCGGCGCACCTGCCGCAGGAGCAGAGCCAGCGCGGCGGCCACGTCCCCACCGCCCTGAACATCCCGTGGAGCAAGGCGGCCAACGAGGACGGCACCTTCAAGTCCAACGACGAGCTGCGCAAGCTCTACGTCGACGGCGCCGGCCTGGACGAGGACAAGGCGACGGTCGCCTACTGCCGCATCGGCGAGCGCTCCAGCCACACCTGGTTCGCGCTGCGCGAGCTGCTCGGCTACGCGAACGTGAAGAACTACGACGGCTCCTGGACCGAGTACGGCTCGCTCATCGGCGTGCCGATCGCGCTCGGCGACGAGCCCGGCACGAAGTAATCCGGCGACGCAGAGAGGGGAACTTCCATGGCTGTAGAGGCCGACACCACCCTGTCGGGCGCCGGATGCGGCGCGCCGTCCCAGGACGCGTCGCTCCCGGCGTCGGTCGACCTGGAGAAGGAGACCGTGCTGACCGGCACGGTCGTCAACGGCGAGGGCGAGACCGTGCAGGGCGCTTACGTGCGACTGCTCGACGGCTCGGGCGAGTTCACCGCGGAGGTGGTGACCGGCGACGGCGGCCAGTTCCGCTTCTTCGCCGCCCCGGGCAAGTGGACGCTGCGGGCGCTGTCGCGCTTCGGCGACGCCACCGGCGAGCTGGAGGCCGTCCAGGGCCTCAACCAGACCGAGCTGGCCGTGAGCCGGTAAGGGACAGACAGGGATATTCAGCTCCGAAGACCCAGTCGGAAGGGGCCCGGTCGCGATCGCGACCGGGCCCCTTCGCCTTCACGCGGGGAACGTGTCGATCTCGGCCGAATGGCAGTTCGACGGCGCACGGGCGAATTTCGCGTCGGAGGTCAGCAACGGCATCTGCAATTGCTCTGCCAGCGCGATGTACGCCGCGTCGTAGACGGTGAAGTTGTGCCGCAAGGTGACGAGACGGCCTCCGAGCAGGGCGACGTCGTGGCGTTTGATCCGCAGCCGCTGATAGGAGGCGACCATCTCTCGGGCGCGGTCCTCAGTGAGTTTGGCGCCCTTGAGCATCCCCACCACCGCCGATATGACCTCGAGGTCGAGATGGTTGGGGGCGTGAAGAATCCGCGTCCGGTTGTCGAACTGCTCCCGCAGCTTCGCGTCGTCCTTCCGGGCGAGGAGCAGCCGCACGATGACCGAGGCGTCGACGACCGTCACCGGCGTCCCTCTTCGATGTACCCGATCATCTCGTCGACGGAGAGTTCGACCGGTTCCTGTTCGGCGATGCGTGCGACCACTTCGGCGTTGGTGGGCTGTTTCGCCTCATCGTGGATCAATGCGCGCAGGTAGGCCGACAGCGACAGGCCCTCCCGCTCCGCTCTCGCGCGGAGCACGGCGACGTCGTCGGCGTCGACATCGCGGATCTGCAGGATCATGGTGTCCATGCCCCCATTGTACTGCAAAGTTCATGAACTTTGCGCTCGCGGCGGGGCCGGGCCGGCCCCGCCGCGGGCGGCGGTGTTCGCTATCCCCACTGGCCGGGAGTGTAGCTTCCGGCCGGGTTCTGGAGGACGACGTTGAAGCGGTTCCAGGCGTTGATCATCGCGACCTGGCCGACCAGGACCGCGGCCTGCTCGCCGTCGTAGTGCGCCCGGACCTCGTCCCACACCGCGTCGTCGACGCCGGTGTCGCCGTCGGCGATCCGGGTGGCCTCCTCCGCCAAGGCGAGCGCGGCGCGCTCGGCCTCGGTGAAGCAGGTGGCCTCCCGCCAGGCGGCGACGAGCGCGATCCGCTCGGGCCGCTCTCCGGCGTGGGCCATGTCCTTGGTGTGCATGTCGGTGCAGTACCCGCAGCCGTTGATCTGGCTGGCGCGCAGATTGATCAGCTCCAGTGTGGATCTGGGCACGATGTCCTGCGACTTCATGGGCTTGCCCGCAGCGGAGAACGCCTTCCAGATCTGGGGAAGGGTCTCGACTTCGGCGGGGTCGAGTCGGACGGTCATGGTCGCTCCTGTCTTGTCGGTGGTGTTCGGCGTTCGGCCGCGCCGATCGAGCGCAGGCCGTGGAATTTGTCCGGGTTGCGAACGTAGTCGACGGCGGCGATGCGGCCGTCCGCGATCCCGAGGGCGATGACGCCTTCGAACCGGTCGCCCTTGAAGACCAGCAGCCCGGGGTTGCCGCTGACGACCGTGGCGCGCATGGAGGTCCCCGGCGTCTTGGTCATGACGCCCGCGAGGAACCGGGCGACCTTCTCGCGGGTGCGGATCGGCTCCAGCGCGGCCCGGACGACGCCCCCGCCGTCGGAGACGAGCACCGCGTCGGGGTCGAGCACCCGCAGCAGCGCCTCGTAGTCGCCCGAGCCCGCGGCCGCCGCGAAGGCGTCGACGACCTCGCGGTGGGCCTCGGGGTCGACGTCGAAGCGCGGCTTGCGGGCCTGGACGTGCGCGCGGGCCCGGCTGGCGAGCTTGCGGCAGGCGGCCGGCTCACGCCCCAGGGCCTCGCCGATCTCGCCGAACCCGAGCCCGAAGACGTCGTGCAGGACGAACGCGGCGCGCTCGGCGGGGCCGAGGGTCTCCAGGACCACGAGCATCGCCCAGGACATGGCGTCGGCGAGGCCGACCGAGTCGGCCGGGTCCGGCGCGGTCTCGACCGGCTCGGGCAGCCAGGGGCCGACGTAGGACTCGCGGCGGACGCGGGCCGAGCGCAGGACGTCGAGCGCGATCCGGGAGGTGGTGGTGACCAGCCAGCCGGTGAGGTCCTCGATCGCGTCGAGGTCGCTGCGCTGGAGGCGGATCCACGCCTCCTGGACCGCGTCCTCGGCTTCGGCGACGGTGCCCAGGAGGCCGTAGGCGACACCGATGAGGCGGGGCCTGAGCGCCTCGAAGGCGGCCGCCGCCTCGTCGGCGGGCCGGTGCGCGTTCGGTTCGTTCATGGAAGGAGGACGGGACATGGTTGCCAAGTGTGACCGCGGCGCGGCGATTGTGGTCGGCGTCTCAGAAAACGATGAGGCAGACTGTGGGCGTGTTCGTGAACGTCTCCCCCGCCTGGCGCGGACGGCTGCGGCTGCTCGTGGCCGGGTGGGCGCTGCTGCTGGTCGCGGCCGCGCTCTTCGCCTCGGGCGCCTCCGTGCGCGAGCAGGTGGACGCCGCGGAGGCGCGCGAGGACCTGGACACGGTCCTGGGGGAGGCCGCCGGGTACCTGACCGGCGGGGCGCACGTCCTCACCGCGGGGCCGCTGGAGGTCGCCGCGTGCGACGTCACGCCCGTGCGGCCGGGCGTGGTGCTGATCCGCAGGCTCATGGTCGAGGGCGGCGAGGTGCCGTTGGACGGGCTCGCCGCGCGCCTGGGCCTCGAACGCGACCGCGACGTCGATGCGGCGGTGTGGGGCGGCACGACCGCGGACTTCATCGGCCTGCGGCTCGCCGAGACCGAATCGGGCGTCGCCGAGCTGCGGGCGAGCACGGGCTGCCGCCCCGGGGGCGACCGGCTGGGCGTCGTCCGCCCGGCCACGCCCGAGGGCGGGGAGGCGTCCTGGAGCTTCGGTTCGGTCGAATGCCCCGGCGGGGGGCGGCTGGAGAGCTGGACGACGCCCTCGGACGAGCGGCCGTTCACCGTCGAGCGGACCGGCGGCGGCTGCGCCTGAGGCCGCTACTTGTCGATGTCCCCCACCACGAAGAACATCGAGCCGAGGATGGCGATCATGTCGGGGATGAGGCACCCGTCCATGAGCGTGGTCAGCGCCTGCACGTTCGCGTACGAGGCCGAGCGGAGCTTCAACCGGTACGGCGTCTTCTCGCCGGTGCTCACCAGGTAGTAGCCGTTGACGCCCAAGGGGTTCTCGGTCCAGACGTAGGTCTCCCCGGGCGGCGGCTTGAAGATCTTGGGGAGCTTGACGTTCACCGGCCCCTCCGTCGCGGCGGCCCGGTCGAGGCAGGCGCGGGCGAGGTCGATGGAGACCTGCACCTGGTCGAGCAGGATCATGAAGCGGGCGTAGCAGTCGCCCTCCTCGCGCAGCACGACCGGCACGTCGAGTTCGGCGTAGGCGAGGTACGGCTCGTCGCGGCGCAGGTCGAGGTCCAGGCCCGAGCCGCGGGCCACCGGCCCCGAGACGCCGTAGGCGGCCGCGGCGGCGGCGTCGAGGACTCCGACGCCCTTGGTGCGGGCTGCGAAGATCTCATTGTGGCGCAAGAGCTTGTCGAGCCGCACCATGCCGTGCTCGACCTCGTCGAGCGCGTTCCTGGCCCGGTCCTCCCAGCCGGGCGGGACGTCGGCCTTGAGGCCGCCGACGCAGTTGTACATGTAGTGGATGCGCCCGCCGCTGGCCTCTTCGAACACGGTCTGGAGGCGCTCGCGTTCGGTGAAGGCGTAGAACATCGGGGTGATCGCGCCGATCTCCAGCGGGTACGAGCCCAGGAACATGAGGTGGTTGAGCACCCGGTTCATCTCCGCGAGCGCGGTGCGCAGCCACACGGCCCGCTCGGGCGCCTCGATGCCCGCGAGGCGCTCGGCGGCGAGGGCCACGCCCAGCTCGGAGGAGAAGGCGGAGAGCCAGTCGTGCCGGTTCGCCAGCAGCATGACCTGGCGGTAGTCGCGCACCTCGTAGAGCTTCTCGGCGCCGCGGTGCATGTAGCCGACGACGGGCTCGCACTCGGTGACGCGCTCGCCGTCGAGGCGCAGGCGCAGCCGCAGGACGCCGTGGGTGGAGGGGTGCTGGGGCCCGATGTTGAGCACCATGTCGGTGGTCTCGGTGCCGGCCCCGACGCCGACGACGACTTCGTCTCGCGCACTCATGGAGACCATCGTCGCAGCTTCGGCACTTCGGCGGAAGGCCCCGAGCGGATGTTGCGCTCACCTGGCATCCTTGACACTGCAGCCGACTATGGAGGTGTGGCGAGATGGACCGCGATCAGATGCGTGCGTCGGAATCCGACCGGCAGCTGGTGCTGGACCAGCTCCGGCAGGCCGTGGAGGACGGGCGCCTCGACGTGGCCGAGTACCAGGACCGGATCGACACCGCCATGAACGCGAAGGTCTACTCCGAGCTGGACGTGCTGGTCGCCGACCTCCAGCGGCTCGCGCCCCCCGGCTACCAGGACGCCCAGTCGATGCAGCCGACGACGCCGGTCCACCCGAGCCTGTCCAGGGCGAACATGCGGCTGCGCGAGGACCAGCAGATCCGCGGGCGCCGGTGGAAGACGGCGGGCATCGTCGCTTTGATCGCGGCGGGGATCGCCGCGATCCTGATCGTGGTCTTCCCCGAACTGCTGCTGTACATCGCGATCACGGTGCTGGTGGTGCTGGTGCTGTTCGTGCTCGCGGGAGTGCTGGGCCTGTTCTGAGCTCCGGCGGGGCCGCATCGCGGCGCCGCTGAGCCCCGCGGGGTCGCCGCGGGGCTTCGCTCTACCCGGAAGCATTGTGCCACTTGGACTCTGAGCGCCGGGCAGGGGTCAGGCCGCGAGCTGAGCGAACACCAGGGGCCACCAGGCGTCCGCTTGGAAGGCGCCCGGGTCGAGCGCTTCGAGGGTCCGCCGCAGCTCGGCGGCGCGCTCGTGCCTGCCCGCCTCGCCGTCGTCGGCGTCGACGAAGCGCGCGAAGTGGTAGAGGAACTCGACGAACAGGCGGAAGGTCGAGTTCACGCCGCGGACGTCGTGGGCGGTGAGGTCGAGCTGGAGGAGTCCGCCGGTCTCCGGTTCCATGACGTACAGCAGGTTCGCCTCGCCCTGGAGGGCGCCGACGACCACGAAGCTGATGTCGAGGTCGGCGTCCTCGGCGGTGAGCCGCAGGGTCTCGTACAGCTCGATGTCGCCGTCGAGGTGCGCGGTGTAGACGGCCGCGACGGCGGAGGGGATCGCGTCGCCTTCGGGGAGCGAGTCGGCGGGCACGCCCTTCTCGGCCCAGAACCCGCCGGGGAAGGGCGTCATGCCGTCCTCGCCCCAGACGGCGCGGTAGCGTTCGGGTGCGGTCACGGCGTTGCCCCATTCCACGGTCGGCCGTCGGCGGGCTCCCAGGCTACCTCGCGGCCCCGTCCCGCTACTCAGGCCGGTCTCAGTGCGGCCGCTTTCCCGATGGCCGATCGGGGTCGGTCATGGCGTCGCCCTTGGCGGTGCGGAAGGCGACGATCGCGGTGCTCAGTGAGCGCCCCCGCGGTAGGCCGGGGTGCGGGCCGGGTCCGGTGTGTACTCGAACGGTTCGTCTCTGTCGCAGCGCAACCAGCCCTCGCGGACGTAGAGGCGCGCGACCTGGACCGTGGAGCGGCGGCCGCCACCGGGGTGGGTGAAGTAGTACAGGTACGCCTCGTCCTCGCCCTGCGGGAGGGCCATCGCGTGGTGGCCGAGCGCCTCGTCGTAGGCGCGCCTGCCGGGGGCGCCGAGCAGCGGCATGGGCTGGCGGTGCCAGGAGCGCAGGTCGGTGGAGCGGTAGACGAGCAGGCCGCTCCAGCCGTCGGTCACCATCCAGCAGACGCCGCCGAGCTCGAAGACGGTGGGGCCCTCCTGGCTCTGGTCGGTGGCGGCGGGCCCCGCGGGCGTCCAGTCGCGGAGGTCGGGGGAGTCGGCGGTGTAGATGTGGGAGTCTCTGCGCTCGTCCTTGTACCACATGCGCCAGCCGCCGCCGGGCATCCGGTGGACGGCGGCGTCGATGGCCCGCTCGGTGTCGAGGTCGAGTGTGGACTGGTACTGCCAGTCGCTCAGGTCGCCCGAGGTGTAGTGGCGGATCTCGGCCGGTCCGGTCCAGTCCTCGCGCACGCCTTCGAGGTGGGTGACGTACATGTGCCAGGTGTCCTCGTGGCGCATGACCTCCGGCGCCCACCAGGTGTCGCCGCCCGGCCCGTCGCCGATCGCCGTCCCGGCGTAGGTCCATTCGCGGCCGTCGGGGCTCGTGGCGTGGCCGATGTCGGTGTCGTGGACCCAGGCGACGCCGCCGTCGGGCTGGTTGGCGCGCCGCTGCGTGTAGTACAGGTGCCATAGCGCCCCGGCGGGGTCGTAGACGACGGTGGGGTCGGTCGGGCCGTCGAAGACGGGGTCGGTGAACAGCGGCGCCGGTGCCGCGTTGCCGGTGTTTCGGGTCTCGCCGATCGTCATTGATCCTCCAGGGGTCGCCCTCGCTGCCGCGAGCGTTGGATAGCGCTTGCCATACTACCGTGGTCCACAGTACTGACCCCGCGCCGCGACGCCAACCCCCGGCGGCGACGGCGGGAAGTCACCGCGCGCCTCCCGCTGAGCACGGCGTACGCGCCCACGACCTGACACTCGGTAGGTACCTGTGAGCAGGAGTATCACTCGTGACCGTCTCTGTGGCGGCCTTTCCCGCCGCGCAGGCCCGGACGCAGGCGGGGAGATTTCGCCCACCGTTCCTGAAGGGCCCTGATTCCCTGCGTTCCGGTAACGTGAAGACATGGACCTCAACGCGGACCTGGGGGAGGGTTTCGGACGCTGGGAGCTCACCGACGACGTCGCACTGCTGCGCCTCGTCACGAGCGCCAATGTCGCGTGCGGTTTCCACGCCGGGGACCCCATCACGCTCCAGCGCGTCTGCGCGGCCGCCGCACGGCGCGGCGTCCGCATCGGCGCCCAGGTGTCCTACCGGGACCTCGCCGGGTTCGGCCGCCGCGAGATGGACGTGCCGCCCGAAGAGCTGGCCGCGGAGACCGCCTACCAGATCGGCGCGCTCCAGGTCTTCGCGAGGGCCGCGGGCACCGAGGTCCGCTACGTCAAACCGCATGGAGCGCTCTATCATCGGGCCGGACGCGACGCCGCGCAAGCCGGCGCCGTCGTCGAAGGCATGCGCCTGGCGGGCGTGGACGTGCTGCTGTGCCCGCTCGGCTCCGAGCTCGACCGGGCCGCGAGGGAAGCGGGCCTGAGCGTCGTCGGCGAGTGCTTCGCCGACCGGGCCTACCGGAGGGACGGGCGCCTCGTGCCGCGCGGCGGCCCGGGGGCGCTCCTCGGCAGGGAGGCGGCCGTGGCCCAGGCGGTCGACCTGGCCGCCCGCGGCGAGGTCACGGCGGTCGACGGCTCCCGCGTCCGGGTCGAGGCGGCCTCGCTCTGCGTCCACGGCGACGGCCCCGAAGCCGTCGCCACCGCCGCGGCGATCAGATCCGCATTGGACGACAAAGGCATCGAAGTGGAGGCCTTCCTGTGACCGCTCCGCAAACCAGGACGCCCTCGGGCGGGCGGCTCAAGCCGCTGCCCTCGGGCCCGCGCGGCGTCCTCATCGACTGCGGCACCGGCGAACTCGCCCGTGCCTGCTACCGCGCGCTGCAAGCGCGGCGCGTCAACGGCTCGCTCGACGCCACCGACCTGGTCCCCGGCGCCACCACCGTGCTCGTGGACGGCGTCGAAGAGCCCGAGCTGCTGGCCGCCGAGATCCCCGGCTGGGTGCTGACCGACGACACCGAGCACGCGGGCGAGACCGTCGAGATCCCGGTCTGCTACGACGGCCCCGACCTGGAGGCCGTGGCCGAGCTGTGGGGCGTCGCCCCCGAGGAGGTCGGGGGCATCCACGCCTCGGTGCTGTACGAGGCGGCGTTCTGCGGCTTCACGCCGGGGTTCGCCTACCTCGAAGGGCTCCCCGAGCGGTACCGCGTGCCCCGGCAGGAGACCCCGCGCACGACCGTGCCCGCCGGCTCGGTCGGCGTCGCCGGGCCCTACACGGGGGTGTACCCGCGGTCGAGCCCGGGCGGCTGGCGGCTCATCGCGACCATGACCAACCCCGGGAGGCTGTGGAACGAGCACCGCGAGCCCGCGGCCCTGCTCGTGCCCGGCACCCGCGTCCGCTTCGTGAAAGTTGAGATCTAGTGTCCATTCGAGTTCCCGGTTCCGGGCGGGAGAACCCATGAGCCACATCGAGATCATCCGCTCGGGGATCTTGACGACCTGCCAGGACGGCGGCCGCCCCGGCTGGGCGCACCTGGCGGTGCCGCCGTCGGGCGCCGCCGACCGCCCCTCATGGCGTCTTGCCAACCAGTTGGCGGGCAACGCGACAGCGGCCTGCACGCTGGAGACGACCTTGACCGGCTGCACCGTTCGCGCGCACCGCAACGTCACCGTCGTGGTCGGCGGCGCGCCGTGCGCGGTGACCGTCGACGGGCGCCCCGAGTCGTGGGGGCAGCCGGTGAAGCTCGCCGCCGGGTCGGTCCTGGACGCCGGCCCGGCCGAGGTCGGCGTGCGCTCCTATCTGGCGTTCTCCGGCGGGCTGCACCCGAAGGCGAGCCTCGGCTCGCACTCGACGTGCCTGCTCTCGGGGCTCGGGCCCGCCCCGGTCAAGGACGGCGACACGATCCCGCTGGGCCCCAGCCCGGCGCATCCGCCGCTGCCGACCCAGTGGCCCGCGCCGTGGGCGGGCGTCAGCGACGAACTGGTGATGAAGCTGCACCTCGGCCCCCGGCTCGACTGGTTCGCCCCGGACGCGGTGAACGAGCTGACCCGGGGCGTCTGGACGGTCTCGGAGCACTCCAACCGGATCGGGCTGCGGCTGGTGGGGCCGCCGCTGCGGCACCGGGACCCGGGGGCGGAGCTGCCGAGCGAGGGCATCGTCGCCGGGAGCCTCCAGGTGCCCGCGGACGGGCAGCCGGTCCTCTTCGGCGCCGACCATCCGACGACCGGCGGCTATCCGGTGATCGGCGTGGTCGGGGCGGCGGCCCTGGCGGCCGCGGCGCAGGCACGGCCGGGGACGCGAATCCGCTTCGTGCCGCTTCCCATGCCGCAGTGGAACGAGACGATCTGACTCGCGCGCCCGTGGCCGCGGGTCACAGGCCCCCGGCGGCGGTCCGGCGCAGCACGAGCGTTCCCCGCTCGTGCCCGAGGAGCCGCGACTCGAACTGCGGGAACCGCTCGGCCCAGCGCTGCGCGATCGCCCGCTCGTCGGGGCGGTCCGCGTCGTCGAGGGCCACCAGCGCGCCCTCGGTGAGCCGGTCGAACAGCAGCGGCAGGGCCGGGTAGCGGGCCTCGGGCCCGGTGGCGCCGGGCGGGCCGTCGACCAGGAGCATGTCGATCGCGCCCGACGGGATCGCCGCCGGGTCGTACCAGCGCCACACCTCCCCGTCGATCGGCACGTCGACCAGTTCGGCGTCGACGACCTCGGCCCACTCGCCCAGACCGCGCTCGGTCAGCTCGCGACGGGTGAGGGCGGCGTAGTGGGGGTCGTGCTCCAAGGCGATCACCTCGCCCGAGCCCAGCGAGCGCATCGCATAGGCCATGACGACGGTGGTGGTGCCCGAACCGCACTCCACGACGCGGCCGCGCCGGTGCGCCGTGACCTCGTCGTAGAGGAAGCGCAGCAGCTCCGGCCCGGCGGCCCAGCCGCGCATGCGGGGCAGGGACCGCTCCGGATCGGTGTCCCGGTAGAGCGCGAGGAGGTCCTCGAACTGGGCGTAGGCGCTGCGGGCGCGGCCCGCGGCGGCCTTGTCGCCGCGCTCGGCCCGCGCCTCCAGCGCGGCGAGCCGCTCGGCGAGCGCCGCCTGCGTCTCCCCCAGCGATTCGACGGCCGCCGTCAGCGCTCGCACGCTGTTCACCAGCTCGATCAGCAGCATACGGTCGGATTGCGGCATCACAGCCTCCTCGGACGACATCGCGGACCGGTCGACCCTCTGCCGGTCACAGTATTGAACCCGGACCCGGCTGCGGCCGCCGGGGCGAGCCGACCACTGCGCCCATTGCGCGAACCGCGTCATGCCCAGGAGTCCAGGGCCTGGGCGAAGTCGGCGATGAGGTCCTCGGTCGCCTCGATGCCCGCCGAGAAGCGGACGAGGTCCTGCTCGACGCCCTCGGCCTCGGCCGCCCCGGCGTGGCCGCCCACCCCCGGGCGGGTCACCAGCGACTCCACCCCGCCGAGGCTCGAGGCCGTGTACGGCAGCCGCAGCGACTTGATCAGCGCCTCCGCCGCGCCCACTCCGCCGAGGGGCCGGAAGGACAGCACCGACCCGAAGCCGTCGAACAGCGCCGCCGCCCGTTCGTGGTCGGGGTGGGACGCCAGGCCGGGATGACTGACGTGGGCGATGCGCTGGTGCGCGGCGAGGAACCGGGCCACCGCGAGCGCGTTGGCGTTCTGTGCGCGCACGCGCAGTGCGAGCGTCTTGAGGCCCCGCGCGAGCAGGAAGGCCGCGTGCGGGTCGAGGCTCCCGCCGTAGGCGCCCAGCACCGAGGCGACCTTCGCGATCCGCGCCGCGGTGCCCGTGACGGCCCCGGCGGCGATGTCGGAGTGGCCGTTGAGCGCCTTCGTGGCCGAATGGCACACCAGATCGAAACCGACGCTGTGGGGCCGGAAGTTCACCGGGGTGGCGAACGTGTTGTCGATGATCGAGGCCAGGCCGTGGCGCCGCGCGAAGCGGGCGGCCCCCGCCAGGTCGCCGACGCGGACGAGCGGGTTGGTGATGCTCTCCACCAGGAACGCCTTCGTCTGGGGGCGGAGCGCCGCCGCCCAGGCGCCCGCGTCGCAGGGGTCGACCAGGTCGAACGCCCACCCGAGGCGTTCGGCGTGCTCGGCGAGGAACCGGTAGGTCCCGCCGTAGAACGTCCCGCCCGCCAGGAGGTGGTCGCCCGCGGTCATCACGCTGTGCAGCGCGCCGGTGATGGCGGCCATCCCCGAGGCCGTGGCGACGGCGTCCTCGGCCCCTTCGAGGACGGCGAGCCTGCGGTGCAGGTGGCACTGGGTGGGGTTGGTGCCGAGCCGGATGTATCTGACGTCGTCCACCGAGCTGCCGGGAGCGGACTCGAACACCGTGCCCTGGTAGATGGGGAAGACCACCGAGCCGTCCCCGGCGGGCCGCGGCTCGCCGCCGTGGACGGCGAGGGTCTCGAACCGGAGTCGCTTGTCGCTCATCTGCCCGACGTTACGACGCCTCTGTGGCCCGATCAGCGGATTGTCCTTAATTGCCGCCGCCGTCCGGGGCGGGCGTCCGGCCGGGCCGCAGACCGCACAGCGGGGAACGCGAGGGCGGCCCCTGTCTCCGGGAGGCGTCCGCCTAGCGCCGTTCCTGGTCGAGCCCGGCGAGGTAGGCGTTGTAGACCTCGTGCGGGTCGTCCTCGGGCCGCCCGGTCTCGCTGGCGCGCTGCGCCATCCGGTCGAGCCGCCGCCCCTCGCGCTCCTCGGAGCGGGACCACTGCGCGATGAGCGCGCCGATGATGATCAAGCTCGGGATCTCCCCGAAGGCCCACGCGATGCCGCCGCCCGCCTGCTGGTCGGCGAGGAGGTCGCCCATCCACGGCAGGGCGAGGCCGTTGTACCAGTCGGCGGCGATGACCTCGGTGCCCATCATGAGCGTCAGGCCGAAGATGGCGTGGAAGATGATCGACACGAAGTACAGCAGCACCTTCGCCGGGTAGGTGAGCCGCCGCGGCTTGGGGTCGGGGCCGATGACCACCCAGAAGAACAGGCATCCGGCGAGCAGGAAGTGCCCGGTCATGAACAGGTGCCCGAAGTGCGAGCCCATGGCCCACTCGAACATGCCGGTGAAGTACATCAGGTAGAGGCTGCTGAGGTAGATGAGCAGCGCTACCAGGGGGTGGGCGACGGCGTTCGCGTAGCGGCTGTGGATGAAGGCGAGCAGCCATTCGCGGGGGCCGCCGGCGCGGTTCGGCGGTATCGCGCGCAGTGCGAGCGTGACCGGCGCGGCCAGCACCAGCAGGATCGGGGCGAGCATGTTGAGCGCCATGTGCTGCACCATGTGGGCGCTGAACATGACCATGCCGTACTTGCCGAGCCCGGTGGAGGTGGTGAGGACGATGACGGCCCAGCCGCCGATCCACAGCGCGGTCCGGTACCACGGCCAGGCGTCGCCGCGGCGGCGCAGCCGCACGACTCCGGCGACGTAGAAGCCGACGCCCGCGAGCGCGGCGGTGCAGAACAGTACCGAGGGGTACCAGTCGAGGACGAGCGAGTCGAACGTCATCGGACCGGGCGTGGTGAACCCCAGGGCGGCGGTGTTCGGGTCGGCGAGCTCCCCGGAGGGCGGCGGGGTGACCGACAGGGAGGACGCGAGTCCGAAGGCGACGCCCATGAGCGCCAGTTCGGCGGCGGCCAGGCGCGTGAACGCGCGGCGGTCGCCCGCCTCGACGGCGGGGAGGGTGCGGCGGCGGTGCGCCCAGCCGAGGACGCCGCCGACGGCGAGGACGGCGAGCTTGGCGAGGGCGATGCGCCCGTAGTCGGTCTCCCACAGGTCGGTGAGGGACACGTTGGCGACGAAGACGATCAGCCCGGAGGCGCCGACGGCCGGGTAGGCGAGCGCGGCGGTGTTCGAGTAGCGGCGCGCGGCGGGCACCGGCTCGGCGCGGGCGATGAACAGCGCGAACAGGCCGCCGGTCCAGAAGGCGGCGGCGACGACGTGGATGAGGAGCGCGTCGACGGCGATCTGGTGGTTGCCGTTGGCCGAGGAGTGCCCGGTGAAGATCGGCGGGACGGTCGCCAGCAGCGCGAACACGGCGGCGGCCATCGCCCCGGAGACGCGGAACGAGCGCGCGGCGATGAGGGCCGCCGCCAAGGCCAGCAGTGCGGCGAACGCGAGGGTCTGTCCCTGGTCGAACTCGGTGACGTAGAACCGGACGTCGTCGAATGTCACCTGATCGAGCGAGATGACGGCGAGATTCGCGTATTCGACGGGCAGCCGCACGAGCGCGGCCAGCGCCCACAGGCCCGAGGCGAGGGCGCCGACGCGCAGCCACCGCCACGACTGCGCGGAGAGCCGGGCCCGGTCGCCCTCGCGTCCGGGGAGGAAGCAGGCGGCGGCCACGGCGCAGCCGACGGCGGCGAGCATGAGCAGGTCGTAGACGTACTTGAGGAGGCCGGACGCCCACGTCACGGACGGGTCGACCGCGGAGAGCCCCGGCAGCTGCTCGATGCGGACGGCCCCGCCGAGTTCGAGCGCGAGGACGGCCGCGATCGCGCCGAGCACCGCGGCCGCGAAGACGGCGAGCGCGCGCCATCCGGAGCGCCGGTGCGGGCTCGGGGCGGGTCGCTTCGCCGTGTCGTCGCCGGGTATGGTGTCGGCGGCGTTTTCGCTGCTCTCGGTCGACGTGGTCACGCAACCCATCCTGACGGATTGTTCCAGCTCACGCCCCACCGGGTGGGTCCGATCGTCGCCGGGGACTCCCCCGGAGGGCGCTTCGACCGGCGCCAGGGCGTGTCGGACGGATAGGGCATCCTGATCGCAATGGGAATCATCGAACAACGCGGCGACATCATGAACCTGCTGCAAGGAACGGGCGGTGTCCTCGGCAACATGCACTTCACCCTCGACGGGTCCGACGATCCCTCGAACGTGCTCAATCTCATGAGCTTGGACGCGTACGTCACCGGGACGCAGCCGCACGCCGTGGTGCGCTCCCTCGAAGCGGTCGGCGACGACACCGATCTGGTCCCCGAAGGCGGCGAGCTGGTCCGCTCGATCTCCGGCACCTCGTTCCTGCAACTGGTGCGCGGCGAGGACTGGACGCTGCGCACGCAGCGCTGGCGCGACGGCTCGGGGCAGGCGGTGGTGACCGCCGAGACGCGGGAGCGGGCCGAGGAGATCGCGGGCTTCATCGCCGACCAGGCGGGTTCGCCCGAGGAGGCCGGCGACGAGAAGGTCGACATGGGGTTCTGGTACCGCTCGGCGCGGGGCCCGTTCCGCTCGACGCGGTCCATCGCCGCGCCGCAGTGGCCGGAGATCGCGCAGAACTACGCCTCGGGCTCGGCCGCGGCGCTGGGGAAGCTGATGGCGACCCGCTCCTCGGACGTCGCGGGGCGGCTGGTGCTGCTGCACGGCCCGCCCGGGACGGGCAAGACGACGGCGCTGCGGGCCCTGGCGCGCGAGTGGGCGGACTGGTGCCAGGTGGACACGGTCTTGGACCCCGAGGCGTTCTTCGCCGATCCCTCCTACCTGATGGAGGTGATCATCGGCTCGGAGATGGAGCTGGCGATGAGCGACGAGGAGCAGCAGGGCGAGGGCTGGCGGCTGATGATCCTCGAGGACTGCGACGAGCTGATCCGCGGCGAGGCGAAGGAGGCGTCGGGCCAGTCGCTGGCGCGCCTGCTGAACCTGACCGACGGCCTGCTGGGGCAGGGCCGCGAGATCATGGTGGCGATCACGACGAACGAGCGGCTCGACCGCCTGCACCCGGCGGTGGTGCGTCCGGGCCGGTGCCTGGCGCAGATCGAGGTCGGCGAGCTGTCGCAGGAGGAGGCCGCGGACTGGCTGGGCGGCGAGACGGTGACGCGCCCGATGACGCTGGCGGAGCTGTACGCCCGCCGCGGCGGCACCGACCCGACGACGAGCGAGTCGCGCATTCCGCAGCAGTCGATCGGGCAGTACCTCTAAGCGCGCGGTCACGGCGGCCGGGCCCGCCGTGCCGACGACGCGAGTCCTCCGCGCCTCCTCCGCCGTGACCGGCGGGCGGGGCGCGCGGGCCGCTACTCCCAGATCTCGACCGGCCAGGCGGTGAGCTCCGGCGTGTCGAAGTCGCCGTCGGTCATGACGACCGCTCCGGGGATGAAGGTGCTGATGCTGCCCGGGAGCGCCGCGCCCTCCCCTGTGCCGAGGTCGTAGGCCACGACGCCGTAGCTGCTCCAGCCCCACATGCTGCCCGAGCCGTAGAGCCACAGCGTCGACCCGATCACCGAGGTCTGCGTCGAGCTCTCCACCGCGGCGGTCGCGCGCCACAGCGCCTCCCCCGAGTCGACGTCGTAGGCGACCAGGTTGTCCTCCTCGGCCTCCCAGTCGGCCGCGACGAGCGTCCCGGCGTCGCCGCTGAGCGCGTACGCCTGGCCCTCGTCCGGCGCCGTCCACGCCACCTCGCCGGTCACCGCGTCGACGATCGCCGGAGCGCCGTCGACCGTCAACGGCAGCATGCCGTCGCGGAGGCCCGTGGCGGGCAGCTGGCCGCAGGAGCTCAGGTCGGCGGTCTTGCGCATGTCCGCCTCGATCTCCCAGGCGGGGCCGCTCCCGCCGAACCGGTGCCCCTGGAGCACCGCGGTGCAGCCGTCGGCGGGATTGTCGTCGTAGTCGTCGTAGACGATGAGCATCTGCTCCGCCCCGGCCGCGAAGGCGCTGTCGGAGGTCTGGACGCTGACGAGCTCCTCGCCGCCCGGGCCGAGGGCGCTCACCGTGCGGGTCTCGTGCCCGGTCGGGAAGGACTCGACCAGGAGCGGCTCGGGGAGCGGCTCGCCGGTCCACGAGCTGGGGCTGATCGCCTGCACGCTCGCGTACGTCGGCGTCGACCACAGGGTGGACAGGTCGGCCGGGTCGCGCGCGTAGAGGGTGCAGTCGCCGATGCGGTCGTCCTGCTCCCCGGTGCACTCGCTCATCAGCACCGCGTCCGAGAAGACCGTCACGAACGAGGCGTCCTCGTCACGCCAGACCTCCTCGCCGGTGTCCAGGTCGAACGCGACGGTGATCCGCCGCCCCGGCCACGAGTCGTCGTCCTCGTCGCGCGAGGAGATGACGACGAGGTCGCCCGCGACCCCGATCTCGGCGTCGAAGCGCTCCGCGGAGAGTTCCCAGACGGTCGCGTCGTCGGCGACCAGCCGCAGCAGGTCGCCGCTGCGGACCAGCGTCCCCTGCTCCACCGGCGCCACCGCGCCGGAGTCCTCGTCGAGCAGGTGCGACCACAGCGGCTCGCCGTCGTAGACGCTCACCCCCTCGGGGAGGTCGGGCCCGTCCTCCGCCTCGGTCGGCTCCGGCGTCTCGGTGAAGTCGGCGGCCTTCGGCAGCTCGCCCTCGGGCCATTCGGACTCGTCCACGCCGCCGCCCCCGGCGATGGCGGGCGCGGCGAGGGCGAGCGCGATCGATCCGATCCCCACGGCGGCGACGGCGAGCTGCGCGTACAGCGGCCAGCTGCGCAGCTCGCGCCACATGCCGTGGGGGTCGCGCCGCTCGTACATCGGGCCTCCCGGGGCTAGGGGTCTGCACCTGGTCGCTTCGCACCATAACGAGCGGCCGCAAATTTGCGCCCAGTGGCTAGCATCGGCCCCACGTACCCCGAGCCCCGCCGGATGTGCCCATGACCTCGACCGACGCCCCGCCGCTCAACGCCAGACGCGAAGCGCTCCGCACCGGATGGATCGTGCTGCTCTCGCTGCTGACGCTCATCCCGCTCGCCGTGTGGCGGTCGACGCTCGAACCGAGCACCCCGGCCGAGGTCGTCGAGTCGTTCTTCACGGCCGTCCTCGACAAGGACCTCGACAAGGCGTACTCCTACGTCGACGCGAGCATCCCCTTCGGCCAGGAGGCGGCGTTCCTGCACCCGGACGCCATCGGCGACGAGTGGGAGCTGCTCGACGTCCGCGAGCACAAGGGCGGCTCCTCGTGGGAGACGGCCGTGACGGTGACGGTCGGGCACCCGGACGGCATCGCGAAGGGCCGCTACTCCGTCAAGGAGCTGCACGGCGAGCTGAGCATCGCCGACCCCTTCGAGACGGTCGCCCTGGCGCGCTCCTCGCAGTTGGCGGTGCGGGTCAACGACCGCGTGGTGGAGCAGCCGCTGAGCCACGACGACCTGGCCCTGACCCAGAGCCCGCGGTACAAGCTGCTGCCGGGCGTCTACCGCTTCCACGGCGGTGAGCCGGTCGCGCTGCTCGATCCCGAGGCGTCCGAGGTGCCGGTCATCCAGCCGCCCGCCCCGGAGCCGACGTCCGGTCAGGTCGAGGCGGTGCAGACGGCCGTCGAAGCGCTGATCGACGCTTGCGTCGAATACAGTGCGGCCGCTCCGCCGGGCTGCCCGTTCGCGACCGACGGCGAGGTCGACACGGCGGACCGGGAACGGCTCAGTCGCGTCGAGGACCTGGTCTGGACGGTGTCGGAGTACCCGAAGACGACGGTGGTCCCCGGCGTCGACATATGGGGGCAGCCGATGCTGCTCGTCGGTTTCGACGAGCCGGGCCTGCTCGAACTGAGCGGCACCGGCTCCGCCGGCCGCGACCAGTGGAAGGCGTTCACCGCCGCCTGCCGCTTCGGCGGCGAAGGGCTGGTGGTGCTGCTGCACGGGGACGACGGGGTCGAACTCAGACCGGTGGGCGCGCCGGCGACCGACACGTGCAGGGGGACGGCATGAGCGGCAAGGACGATTCGACGCTCCACCGAGCGCTGGACTGGGCGCGCCCGCGCCGCTGGTCGATCCTCGGCGAAGCGGTGCTGGCGGCGCTGCTGGCGCTCCTCGCCTGGCCGGTCGTCGCCCTGGACGACCAGAGCGACGAGGTCGCGGTGGTCACCGCGTACCTTGAGGCGCTGCGCGAGGGCGACGTGGAGGAGGCGAAGTCGTACACCGGCGAGGTCGACGCGACCGTCACCGACGAGGCATGGCTGACCGAGGAGGCGCTCTCCTCGGACTGGGAGATCGAGTCGGTGGCGCGGCGTTCGGCGTACCGCTTCGCCGTCCACGCCGTGATCGGCTCCGGCGGCCGGACCGCGGAAGCCCTCTTCCGCCTGGAGGAGACCGACGACGGGCTGCGCATCGCCAACCCGTACATGCATCTGCTGGTGCCCCCGGGACCGCTGGAGACGCTGGAACTCAACGGCCTCGGCGGCACCGTCGAGGAGCAGTCGGGGGACGGCGGCGCGAAGCGGGTGGCGCTCTTCCCCGGCTCATATGCACTGTTCACGAGCAACCCTAACTTTTCGGGGGACGGCGCCGTGTCGTTCCTCGCCATGCCCGAGCAGCAGCTGCCGGTCTCGCTGCTCGACCTGACCGGTGACGCCTTCGTGGACAACGCGGCGCTGGAGGAGCAGTTGAACGAGGACATGGCCGCCTGGATCGATTTCTGCGTGCAGAGCACCGAGGCCCAGCCCGCGGGCTGCCCGTTCTCGGCCATGTCCGACTACGGCGGCGTGGACGACGGCGTCCACGACTTCGAGGAGACCGGGGAGCTGACCTGGGCCGTCGGCGCCTACCCGAAGGTGCGGCTCAAGGCCGACCTGACGGTCGAAACCGTCGTTCCGGGCTGGGTATCGGTGTCCGGCAATGGGATCGAACGGTTCGAGGACACCGAGGAGCAGGTGGGCGGACGCTGCAAGATCAGCACCGATGCCGTCACCCCGCTCATGCTCCCCCAGGGGCGGTTCGAATTCACGGCTTCCGAAGGGCTGCGGACCACCTGCTACCGAGGACTCTGAGGGACCATCGCCATCGGACCAAAGCGCTGAAAATTCTTCAGTTTGCTTCCGGAGCAGGTATTTCGGTCACTGTAGCGATTCATCGGAAAGCGGATGACAACTGAATGTAACGTACCCTCTTGACTCCCCCGGTCACACCAGCAACAGACCACATGGGGGGAACAGTGTCCAGATCGACCACTTCGGCACGACCGGGAGCACCATCGCGCCGGCGCACGCTGATAGGCCGCCTCAGCATCATCGGAGCCGCCGCGGCCGTGGCCCCACGGCCATCGGCATATCCGCCGTCAGGCAACCCGCGCTCGCCGACGTGGTCGCGCTCAATCCGCTCGACCCCGCGCTGAACTTCAACGCCTTCATCGAAGGCGACACCGTCCTCACCGAGCACGAGATGGAAGGACCGCTCGCAACCGGCGGTGATCTCACCATCCGAGGCACCTATGAGATCGACATCCAGGACAACGCCACCTTCTTCGACGGGGACGACGAGCGGCCGAGCTCACTGGTCGTCGGCGGCAGGATCGACTGGGACGACAGCACACCGGACGGCACTGTCCCGGTGCTCGGCAACGGTTATGTGAAAGTCGGCGACCTCACCGGCACCGACGTGCTGGACACCGACGCCAACGGCGCGAGCCAGCCGACCCGGCTGGTGCCCGCGGGCGCCAGCTACGACAGCCCCCTCCACGTGAGGACGGTCGTGCAGCCGTCCCAGCCGATCGACACGGTGAACTCCTCCCCGATCGACTTCGGCGCGGCCTTCTCCCAGATGCGCTCCTACTCTGCGGATCTCGCCGCCTGCGCGAACACGGTGACGATGTTCGACGCCAGGGAGGGCGGCTCGCCGATCGCGAAGGGCGAGGTGGCCCCGGGCCAGCAGGTCTTCATCACGCTCACCGAAGGCCGGACCAACGTCCTCAACGTCACCGGCGAGGACCTGAACAACATGGCCGACCTGACCTTCGTCAACAAGCCGACCGCCGACACGCCGCTCCTGATCAACGTCGACACCTCGGACACCGGCGGCGTCTTCGACTGGACCGTGCCCAACCAGGCCGGCGTCGGCGGCGTCGACGCGCCCTACATCCTGTGGAACTTCAACGACACCACGGAGCTGACGCTCCTCCCGGGCGGCGCGACGGTCGAAGGCAGCATCTACGCGCCCGACGCCGACTTCACCGACCTCAGCATCTCCAACGTCGAAGGGCAGATCGTGGCGGCCAACGCCGTGCTCGGCACCACCAGCCAGGATTCCGGGGAGCTGCACTACTACCCGTTCGACGCGACGCTGACCTGCGAGTCCGATGTCGACCCGAGCCCGTCGGCCACGACCGACGTGCCGACCACGGACGTGCCGACCACGGACGTCCCGACCACCGACGTCCCCACCACGGACGTCCCGACTTCCGATGCGCCCACGAGCGGGGACGCGACCACCGAAGCGCCGTCGTCCGAGGCGCCGACCCATGACGCGCCCGTGCACCCGGACAAGCCCGGCACCATGCCGACCACCGGCTCCACGCTGGTGCCGTTCGGGATCGCGGCGGCGGTGCTGCTGGCGGCCGGCACGGCGGCGCTGCTGCTCAGCAGGCGTCGCAGCCGACTCCAGTAAACGAGTGTCATAGGGCTCCCGTACCGTTCGATCGAACCGATCGGCGGACACGGGGGCCCTATGCAGTTCAGGAAGATCGACGACGACCGCTCGATACGGCGGCCCGGCATCGAGACCGAGACGCTCGTGGAGCTGACCGACGACCTCGATCTCGACTTCGAGCACCACGACCGCCTGCTGGAGCACACCGACTGGTCGGAGCAGAGCGGTGACGGCATCCTCGAGACCAGCGCCGTCACGAATGCGAACCTCTCGGGGACCAGGCTGTCCCCCTTGGAGATCGTGGACGTCGCCGTCGACCGCTCGGTGCTCTCCAACGGGCGCTGGGAGCAGATGACCGCCCGGCGGGTGGAGATCACCGAGAGCCAGCTCGTCGGGTGGCAGGCCCAGTTCTCCCTGGCCGCCGACGTCTACATCGCCGACTGCCGGGCGGACTTCGCCGGGATCTCGATCGGCACCGCGAAGGGCCTCGTGGTCTTCGAGCGGTGCCGCTTCATGAACGCGAGCTTCCTGGGCGACCTCTCCAAGGCGGTGTTCATCGAGTGCACGTTCCCCGGGGCGGACTTCACGCGCGTGTCGAAGGCGCAGGGCTGCGACATGCGCCGCTCGGACCTGAACGGCGTGACCGGCCTGATGAGCCTCAAGGGCTCGCTCATCACGGCCGATCAGGCCGTCCAGATCGCGGGCGAACTCGCGGTCGCGGCGGGCTTCAAGCTGGCGTAGGCCGGCTCACCGCCCGACCCGGATGCCGACGCGCGGCAGGTAGAACACCGCGGCCGCCACCATCGCGGCGGCGAAGAGCGCCAGCAGCGCGAACGGGTAGCCGATGCCGACACCGGCGGTCTCGGTCTGGAACGAGTGGAGCGCCTGGAGCATCGCCTGCACGGCCGTCTTCTGTCCAGCGACCGTCTGCCAGAACGTGTCGTTCGCGTGCACCAGCCACAGGACCATCCCGACGAGCGCGACGAGCGGCCAGGCCGCGGCGGCGAACGCGCCGTTCGCCTTCGACGCGGGCGCCCCGAGGGCCCTCATCGACCGGCGGCGGTCCTCCAGGCCCCAGAACAGGGCGGTGAACACGAACAGCGCGGGGACGGCGATCCAGGCCCGCGGCACGAGGCCGCCGAAGGTGAACACCGCGTCGGCTTCGGCCAGCGACTCGTAGCCGACCACCGCCAGCGGCCCGGAGCCGACGAACAGCCACGGGGCGAAGAGCAGCAGCAGCCAGCGCGAGCCCTCGCCGAGCGGGCGCAGCGCGCCGATCGCGAACCCGCCGGCCGCGGCGGTCACGAGCGCGACCGCCGTGGTGATGAGCGGCGGCACCCACGTGTTGATCAGGACCTCGGTCTGGTCGAACGAGCCGATCGACTCGCCGGTCATGCGCGTCAGCCACGGCAGCAGGTTCACCACGACGCCCGCCCCGAACAGGATCAGCAGCAGGATTCCCGCTATGCCCGCGCCGGGCCGGAACCGCTCGGGGCGGCCGGGCCCGGGGGAGACCTCGATGCGGGTCCTGGTCAGGATGAACAACAGCGCCGCGCCGATCCCGAGGACGGCCAGGATCGCGAGCAGCACGGTCGACTTCGCCGCCGCGTAGCCGGAGTCGAGCAGCCGGAAGCCGTCGTGGAACACGTTGTTCAGCGGGGTCATGCCGGGCGGCGCGGGGACGCCGGTGATGTAGGTGAAGGTGAACGCCTGGAGCGACGCGGCCGCCAGGGCGAGGGCGGTGAGGCCCGCGGCGGTCACGACGGCCTTGGCGGGCTTCGCGGGCTCGGCGCCGCCCCTGAAGGCGGCGAGGGCGACCAGGACGCCCGCGCCGAAGACCGTGCCGGAGATCAGCGCCGCCCACTGGGTCATGTCCGCCTCAGTGAAGTTGCGGCCGCTCTCCATGTGCGCCAGGAGCCAGGCGATGGTCATGGCGGCCGGGGCGAAGGCGATGACGGCGACGCTCCAGACGATCCGGGCGGCCATGCGGACGCCGGCGCCGCCGCTGTGCAGGCACCAGGCGACGAGCGGGGCCATGACCGCGCCCGCGACGACGGTGCCGAGGGCGAGCAGGGAGACCGACGTGAGTCCTTCGAGGAAGCCCGAGTCGCCGAAGGCCCGGCTGTAGTTCTCGGTGCCCGCCGGTTCGGTGCCGCCGATCATGCTGCTGCCCGACTGGAAGCTGAGGTCGATCGTCCGCAGGGTGGGCAGGAGGTAGGCGACGACGGCGGCGGCCAGCGGCAGGACCAGCAGGCCGAGCCCGAGGCCGATGCGGAGCCCGCTGTTCGCGGGCGGCGCCTGCGGCGGGGGCGCGGAGGGCGGGTACCGGCCGGGCGGGGCCGGTTCGCGCGGGTACGGCGAAGGATCGCTCATGGTGACTCCTCGGGGCGGGCGGGCTCGTCATCACTGTATGGCGATCGCGCCAACACGGCTCACCGGGCCCGCGGCGCCCCTGCGGGGCCGGTTCCCGGCGCGGCCCGGGCGGCCCCTGTGACCGACGCATCGGTGATCCCCGGCATGGCGGCCCCGCGCGAGCGGCGACGCCGCGGGACGACATGCCTACGATTCGGGTCAGACCCGCCGCGACCACCTGATGCGAGGTACTCCGTGTTCGCCAATCCCGTCTTCCGCTACCGCATGCTGACCTTGGCCGAAGGCTGGTCCTTCATCCTGCTCCTGGTGTTCGGTTCCCTCCTCAGCCGCATCTCGGACATCGACCTGGTCATGCCGCTGGGCGTGATCCACGCCGTGCTGTTCATGCTCATGGTGGCGGGCACCCTCGTGATCCGCCGCCGCCTGGAATGGGGCTTCGTCATGACGATGACGGCCCTGGCGGCGGCCGTGCTCCCGGTGGCGCCGTTCGTGCTGCACCGCTGGAAGCGGGACGAGCTGCTCGCCGCGGAGCAGGCCGCCGAGCCGGTCCGCGCCTGACCGGCGGCCTGCGCCCCTCCGCTATCCGGCCGCCGCCCGCCGACCGCCTCCCCCGGTCGAGCTGCGGACGATCTGCGCCCTGAGGTAGGACTCCACGGCCTCCTGGACGCCGTCGCAGCGGCGGCGGAAGTCACCGTCCGCGGCCGAGGCGAGCCCGTGCAGCGTCGTGCCCCGCCGCCGCAGCGACTTCCGGAGCCACCGCTGCCACTCCTCGGCGGCCTCGGCCTCCGCGACCGTCTCGGGCAGCCAGACCGGCATCGGCGCGCCGGTCCGGACGAAGCGCGGATTGGGCTTGTACCCCTCCGGTTCGGGGAGGAAGTCGCGGATCGCGGCCTCGGTCCAGCCGCGCGTCTTCAGGATGGGCTTGGTCGCCCACGCCCGGTCGTCGGTCTCGTCGACGAAGCGCCGCTCCGGTTCGGCGCTCCCGATGAGGTGGCGGTCGCGCTCGTCGGGGCGGGCGCCGGCCCATTCCAGGGCCGCCAGGCCCACCTCCGAGAGCCGGGAGGTGTCGCCGTCGTAGCGGAGCAGCCATTTCATCGCCTCGAAGGCGACGTCCTTGACGATGAGCTCGGCCGGATGCCGGGCGGCGCCCGGATCGGTCGGCGGCTGCTCGTGCGGTCCGCGGTGTCGTGAACTGTCGGCAGGCTTCGGTGCGTCCATCGCGATGTCCGTTCACTCGGTCTCGTATCGACTACGCGGAGTGATCCGCGTCTGTCATCGAGCGTACGGACGGGACCGACAGTTTCTCCCCGCCCGGACCGGCCCCGGTTTCGAACAGGGCGCCCCGACCTGCGTCCGGCCGCCCGCGAGGCGGGCGCGCCGCCGTCCAGACGCAGAGGGAACCGCGGCTCCGTGCAGATTCCGTGCAGCGATCGTGCGCCGCCGTCCGAGACTCCTCGTCACCACCGGAATCGGATCGGCCGAACCTCCGGTCGCACGTCGAAAGGACGGGACATGGACACCGAAGAGGACTTCGATCTGCAAGTCGAGGACGAGGACGACGAGATGGGCACGAACGCCAAGATGGACCCCCGCGACTGCGCCGGCCTCGCATGCTGCGAGAACTGCCGAATTGACTGAGCACGGCGGCCGGGGCGCCCGCCGCGTGGGAGGCGGGCGCCTCGGCCGCGAACGGGCGCGTCCGCGCCGAACCCCCGCCCCGGCGAACCGAGGAGTGACCGCCATGAGCGCGCGACGACCGCTCGACCGCCTCGTCTCCCCGTTCGGGGTGCTCTCCGAGGTCCGCGAGCACCGGCCCTGGGGCCCCGACGACATGACCGGCTTCATCGGCGACGTCGGCGCCCTGCCGCCCTCGGACAGGGATGAGACGGTCGTGGGCGGCGGCCGGTCGTCCGGCTCGCCCGAACTCGCCAGGATCAAGGCGATCGCCGAGGGCGCCGAACGGTACGCCGCCGCCGACATGCTCGGCGAGGAGCGCCTGCTGGCCTCCGGCCGCGACGTCCAGGGCGACCCGGACTTCCTCGAACCGTGGCGGTATCCGCGCTGCACGGAGGCGGAGTACGCCAACCCGCTGTGCCGGATCACGCCGTTCGACCCCGAGACGCCGATCCGCTGGGTGCGCGGCACCGACCTCCGCACCGGACGCCCTGTCTGGGTGCCCGCGGTCATGGCCACCTACCGATTGGCGGACACGGCGGCGCACGAGCGGTTCGCCTACGGCATCTCCACCGGCTACGCCGTCCACACCGACCCGGTCGAAGCGGTGCTCCGCGGGCTGCTGGAAGTGGTCGAGCGCGACATGATCGCCCTCACCTGGCTCCAGCGCATGCCGCTGCCGCAGGTCGGCGAGGCCGCCTACTCGCCGCCGGTCCTCGGCCTCATCGCATGGCTGGAGCGGCACTTCGTCACGGCGCACCTGTTCGACGCGACCTCCGACGTCGGCGCGCCCGCGGTCTACTGCGTGCTGGCCTCGGCGCACGACCCGGCCTGCGCCCGGGTCGTCGGGGCCGCCGCCGACCGCGATGCGGCGAGCGCCGCGGAGAAGGCGCTGCAAGAGGCCATGTCCGTCCTGCCTGCGGTGAGCGAACGCGAAGGCGGGCCCAAGCGGGTCGAGGACTTCACCGACATCGTGGACGGGGCGGTGCACATGGGACACCGTGAGCGGGCCGCGGCCTTCGACTTCCTGCTCGACGGCGCCGAGTCCCGCCGCCGCGACGCCCCCGAGCCCCTGCCCGCGGACCCCGAGGCGGCGCTGCGGGCCGTGGTCTCCGGAGTGCACGCGATCGGCGGGCGGGCCGTGTGCGTCGACCGGACCCCCAGGGACCTCGCGTCGGTCGGCCTGACGTGCGTCAACGTCGTCGTGCCGGATCTCCAGCCGATGAGCCTCCAGCCGTTCGCGCAGTTCAAAGCCCATCCCCGGTTGTTCGAGGCGCCCCGCCGGATGGGCTACCGGGTACACGAAGTGGAAGGACTCAACCCGTGGCCGCAGCCGTTCGCATGACAGAACCCTGGCTCGTGCCGATCGACGAGTTCGGGCTCGCCGTCTCCCGTCGGCTCCGCACGCGCTGGCCCGCCAGGCAGATCGGCGGCGAGGACGTCGAAGCGCAGTTGCGGCACGCGCACCCGGCGCTGCTGGTGGCGGCGGGCGCGTCCTGGCGTCCCGAGCTGACGGCGATCAACGATCTCGCCGCCGCGGCGGGGACGCGGTGGCTCCCCGTCGTGCTCCGCCATACGCGCATCGACGTCGGCCCGGTGATCGGGCCCGCGTCCGAGGCGTGCTTCCGCTGCATGAAGACCCGCGAACGCCAGCACGACCCCTTCCGCCGCACCACCGAGGCCGTCGAACGCTCCGCGGACCAGCGCGCCGCGTTCCTCCCCGCGCACGTGCGGCAGGCGGCCGGGATCGTCACCAGGCTCGCCGCCGCGCACGCGGGGGCACTGGTGCCCGGCTCGGCGATCGCCGTAGGGCTGCTGACCGCCGCCCCGGTCGCACTGCACCCGGTCACCGGCGTCCACGGCTGCCCGGGGTGCGCCCTGCGGCGACCGGGCGCGTCCGGCGGGGAGGCCCGATGAGCCCCCACACCGTTCGCGCGACACTGCGGGCGCCGCGACTGAGCGCGGGGGCCGACGTCGTCCGCGCCGACGACCGCGCCGTCATCGCCGCCGGCTCCCGGCGCATGGTCCTCAAGGGCGCCGCCGCCGCTGCCGTCGCCTCGCGGCTGCTGCCGCTGCTCGACGGCACGCGCGACGCGGGCGAGCTGGCCGCCCAGTCGGGCATCGAGCGGCGGCACGTCGAATCCGTGCTGCGCCTGCTCGACGAGCGGCGGCTCCTGGAGACCGGGGGCGACCCGGTCCAGGAGGACGCGGTCGCCGCCGAGACGGCGGCGTTCTACGCGCGCCACAGCCACACGCTGGGCGCCCACGACGGCGCCGCCCCGCTGCTGCGCACCCTCCGCCGCGGCAGAGCGCTCCTGGTCGGACGGAGCGAGCTCACCGAACCGCTCGCGGCGATCCTGGAGGAGAGCGGCGTCCGGACCGGCGTCCACAGCGGCGGGCTGATGCCGGACGAGCCGTACGGGGACACGGCGCTCGTCGTCGGCGTCAAGGCCGGATCGTCGTCCTCCATGGACACGGCGCGCCGGATCGGCGCGGACCTGTCGGTGCCGGTGCTGCGGGTCGGCCTGTTCCCCGGCCGCGTCGAGATCGGGCCCTACATCGCGGCGGACGCCCCCAACTGCGGGCGGTGCCTGGCGCGCGGCAGAAGCGAGGCAGGGTGGGCGCCCTCGGGCCCGCCGGACCTCGACGAGGGCACTGTGGACCTCGTCTGCGGGTTCGCCGCGAACGAGACCGTCGCGTTCCTGGCCCGGTCGGCGGTCATGCTCGGACGCTACGAGATGCGCCGCATCGACCTGACCTCGTGGACCGGCGAGACGTACCTGGCCACCCCGTACCTCGACTGCCCGCGGTGCCGCGCCGAGCCGCGCGAGCACGCCTCCAGGGCCGACGCGGCCGTGGACGCGTACGAACTGGCCTGCGCGGCTCCCCCGCCGTCCCTGGCGGCCGCCGACGCCGCGCCGGCGGGGCGCACGGAGCGCTTCCGGGAGCTCCAGACCGTCAGGGACCGGCTCGGCACGCATCCGCGCGTCGGCCTCGACCGGTTCGCGGGCCCGCGGTACCGGCGGGCCGAGCGCCGCGGGTCGCGGCCCGGCCTGGGCGAGCTGGGCTCCCTGCTGAACCGGACCGTCGGCTTCCGGCGCTTCGACGACTCCGGCGAGCCGTCGCGCTGGGCGCCCTCGGGCGGCAACCTCGGCTCGGTCGAGGCGTACGTGCTGCTCCGCGGCGGCGTGCCCGGGCTGCCGGGGAACCTCTTCAAGTACATGGACCTGACGCACGAACTGCTGGCCGTGGCGCCCGAACCGGTCGGGCTCGACGGCGCGCTCGCACTCGACCCGGCCGGGCCCGTCCCCTCCTGCCTGGTGTTCCTGGTGAGCGACCACCAGCGCATCGCCGAGAAGTACGGCGACTTCGCGATGCGGCTCGCCCGGCTGGACGCCGGGTGCGCGTCACTGCAACTGCGCCTGGTCGCGCACTCCCTCGGCCTGGCCGTCGAGTACGCGAAGGGCTGGAGTCCCCGCCTCGGCGAGGCGATCCGACTGGAGGGCCCGGGCCGGAGCGTCGCCGCCGCGGCGGCCGTGCGCCCGAGAGAGGAGACGCGACATGCCGATGCTCGCCCGTGAGACCGTGCGGGCCGAAGTCGAGGCGCTGCTCCGGGCCGGCGCCCGGCAGCGGCCCGGCCCGACCGGGCCCGAGGCCCTGACGGACGGTCTCGCCGCCGCCGTCGAGGGCCGCCGCTCGCGCCGCGACTACCGCGACCGGCCCGTCCCGCCCGAACTGCTCCACCGCGTGGTCGGCTCGGCCGTCGGCCTCTGCGGCGAGCACCCCGAGCCCGGGGACGCCTTGGACCTGTATCTCGCCGTGCGCGAAGGCGACGCCCCGCTCAGGATCAGCGAGTACCGGTCCGGGGCGGTGCTCGGGCCCGCGCGCGACCGCGCCGAGGCCGCCCGCGCCCTGGCGCGGGACTACGCCCGGGCGCCGGTCCTCGTGCTGATCGCCGACACCCCCGGGCCGGGCGCGGCCGAACAGTACGGGCAGCGGCTGGTGCGGGCCGGGGCGCTCGGCTACGCGTGCTGGCTGGCCGGGCGGGCCGAAGGGCTCGACGGCTGCGTGTTCGGACGGTCCAGCTCGGGGTTCGCCAGGCTGCTGCGAAGCACCGGGCGCGGCTCCCGGCACCTGTTCACGGTCGCCCTCGGGTACGCCCCCGCGACCGAGTCCGGCGGATGAGGGGCCGGGCCGCCGCGCGCGGGCCGCGGTTCGTGGTGCGCCGCATGGCCCGGCGCTTCCGGCCCCACCGCTGGAAAATGCTGCTCTCGGCGTTCCTGGTCCTGGTGAACGTGGGGTTCGGCGCCCTCAGCCCGCTGCTGCTGCTCCAGATCGTCGACCGGGCGCTGCCGCAGCGGGACATGGAACTGTTGGCGTGGCTGTGCGCGGGGATGATCGGCCTCGGGGTCCTCGCCGGCGGCGTCTCCTACCTCCAGGCGGCGCTGAGCGCGTGGGTCGGCCAGAGCGTCCTGGAGCGGCTGCGGATCGACGTCTACGACGCCGTCGCCGCGCAGCCGCTGGCGTTCTTCGGCCGCGGGCAGGCCGAGATCCAGTCCCGGATGGTCAGCGACATCGGCGGCGTCGAGCGCTTCATCACCTCGACGGCGCAGGCGTTCCTCACCGCCGCCGCGAACCTCCTCGGGTTCGTCGTGGTCATGCTGGTGCTCAGCTGGCCCCTGGCGGTCGTCTCGTTCGTCGCCGCGTTCCTCCTGAGCCTCCTCAACGACCGGTTCGCGCTCCGGCGCCGGGCCCTGTCCAAGCGGCGCCAGGAAGTGCTGGCCGCCATGATGAAGCGCCTGGGCGAGGACATGACCTACTCCGGTCAGATCCTCTACAGGACGATGGTGCGGGAGCGGGCGCAGCGGTCGCGGTTCACGGCCGTGTGCGAGGACCTCCGGCGCACTTCGGTGCGGCAGACGATGGTGGGCGCGGGGGCGGTGAGCATCATCGCTCTGGCGTTCGCGTGCATCCCGCCGCTGATCTACTGGGTCGGCGGGGCGTACTTCGCGGAGCTGACGGTCGGCACGATCCTGGTGCTGGTGATGATGCAGCTGCGGCTGTCGGGGCCGATCCAGTCGCTGCTGAAGATCATGGGCGGACTCCAGGTGTCGGTGGCCGTGTTCGAGCGGGTCTTCGAGTACGTCGACCTGCCCCGGCCGGAGCCGGACCGGCGGCGGTTCGCCGCGTTCCCCGACCGCGCGCCGTCCGTGGAGGTCCGCGTGGCCTCGCACCGGTACGCGGGGCGGGCGCTGCCGGTGGTCGAGGACGTCGCCCTGCGCGTCGAACCGGGAGGGTCGGTGGCGCTGGTGGGGCCCAGCGGGTCCGGCAAGACCACGCTGGGGTTGATCGCCGCGGGCCTCATCGCCCCGAGCGAGGGCGAGGTCAGGATCGACGGCGCGCCGTGCCCGCCGGCGGACCTGCGCCGGATCGTCACCCTGATACCGCAGGACCCCGTCCTCTTCGACTGCTCGATGCGCGAGAATCTCGTATTCGGCGCACAGGGCGTTTCGGAGGCCGACCTCGAACGCGCCGTGCGGTCGGTCGGGCTCGCCCCGCTCATCGCCTCGCTCCCCGAAGGGCTCGACGCGGCGGTGGGCGACGGCGGGCGCGGCCTGTCGGGAGGGGAGCGTCAGCGGCTGGCGCTGGCCCGCGCGCTCCTGGCCGACTGCCGGGTCCTGGTCGTCGACGAACCCACCAGTTCGCTGGACGCCATGACCGCCGGGCAGGTGCTCGGGGCGCTCCGCGAGGCCGCCGCCGACAAGACGCTGCTGTTCATCACGCACCGGGAGGCCGAGATGCACTGGTGCGACCGGGTCGTCCCGCTGGCGGAGCGGACGGCGGGCCTCGGCGTCCGATGACCCGCCGCCGCTCGCTCAGACGCGGTCGAACGTCTTCGGGTCGGGCCCGACCCGGCCCGACGCCCCCTTGTCGAGGGCGTCGATCGCGGCGACCTCTTCGGCGGTGAGGGCGAAGTCGAGGATGTCGAAGTTCTCGGCCATGCGCTCGCGGTGCATCGACTTGGGGAAGATGATGTCACCGCGCTGGAGGTGCCAGCGCAGGATCGCCTGCGCCGGGGTCTTGCCGTGCGCGCGGGCCGCGTCCAGGACCGCCGGGTCCTCCAGGACGCCGGACTTGCCCTGTCCGAGCGGTCCCCAAGCCTCCACGGCGATGCCGTGGGAGGCGCAGGCGGAGCGGACGGCCTCGTTGCCGAAGTAGGGGTGGACCTCGACCTGGTTGACGACCGGCGCCCGGCCGGTCGCGCCGATGATCCGCTCCAGGTGGTCGGGCTCGAAGTTCGAGACCCCCGCGCTGCGCAGGCGCCCGTCGTCGAGCAGCCCGAGCATCGCCTCCCAGGTCGAGACGAAGTCGCCGTCGTACCGGGTCGGCAGCGGCCAGTGGATGAGGAACAGGTCGAGGTAGTCGACGCCGAGCTTCTCCAAGGTCTCCTCGAACGAGGAGCGGACGTCGTCGGGCGCGTGCTTGCTGTTGGTGAGCTTGCTGGTGAGGTAGACGTCCTCCCGGGCCAGGCCGGACCGGCGGACGGCCTCGCCGACGCCCTCCTCGTTGCCGTACCCCTGCGCGGTGTCGATGTGCCGGTAGCCGACCTCGAGCGCCTCGGTGACGACGCGGGCGGTCTCGTCGGGCGGGACGAGGAACGTCCCGAACCCGATCTGCGGAATGTCAGTGCTGTCGCTCAGTTCGATATTCGGAACCATGCTGGTGATACTAATGCGCCCTCGGCCCGCCGCCGCTCAAAGCGAACGCTCGCCGGATCGCGGGACGCACCGGTCTTGACCGCCGAGCCGGTCCCGGCCCGCCGCCGTGTCAACCGGCCGACCGGACTCCCCGGACGTCACACCTGGTCCGGGAGCGGCGTCGTGGAGCCCAGTACGCGGTCGATGAGGTCGTCGAGGACCGCGGTACTCACCGGTCTCCCCTCGAAGGTGACCAGTACGAGCACCGATCCGGTCAGGAGCGCGAGCGCGGGCTCGACGTCACGGGGCGCGAGGTGGGACTCGAGAACGGCGCGCATGGCGCTGGTCCCCGTCTCGTACAGCCGCGTGCGCAGCAGGGCGACGACCTCGCTGTCGTTCGCGCGCTCGACGACGCCCGCCAGGAGTCGGTCGAGGTGGCCTCGGGTGAGGTCGTCGGCGAAATCGGCCAGTGAGGCGCGGAGGTCGGCTCGCAGGTCGCCGGTCGCGGCAGGATGATCCGCCTCGTCGCAGATCTGCTCGATCGAGGCGCGGATCAAGTCGAGCCGTGTCGGCCAGTGGGTGTAGAGGGTGGCCTTGGAGTAGCCCGCACGGCCGGCTACCGCGGCGTGCGTGACGGCGTCCCAGCCCTCTTCGAGCAGGAGGGCGCTGGTCGCCGCGACGACGTCGCGGCGAGTCCGGGCGATGCGCGGGTCCAGCGATGGGGTTTCGCTCGTCATGGCCTCGATCCTACGAGTCGGGGATCGTCTGAGCCGAGGGCCGACACGGCGGCTGTGACGCCGGGGCCGAGGCGCGTCCGAGCGGGCGGGTCCGTTCGGGAAGGCGCGAGCAGATAGCGACCTCATTTGACAGTAAATTAAACTGAGTGCAATACTGAACCACATGTTCAATAGTGATCCGAGTGTCGTCGAAACCCTCTCGGCCGCGGCCCCGCCGCCGGAGATGACGATCTTCCAGCTCCCCACCGGCACCTATGAGACGCCCGCCGCCCTGGCCTTCCAAGGCGGCGGCTTCCGGGACCGCCGGCAGTTCGCCGCCACGGCCGTGCTGGTCCGGCACCCGAAGGGCGACGTGCTCATCGACGCGGGTTTCGGTGCCCGGGCCGAGGAGCACATCCGGTCCCTGCCGCCGTTCCGGCGCTCACCGCACCGCCTGGGCGCGACCGCGAGCGAGCGGCTCGACGCCGCCGGATACGACCGCGACAGGTTGATCGGCGTCGTCTTGACCCACTCGCACTGGGACCACGTCAGCGGCCTCGACTCCCTCGACGTGCCGATCCTCGTGACCCGCGATGAGCTGCGGTACGCCGAACGCAGCCGCGGCGACCGCGTGTTCAGCCGGGTCGCGGCTGAACACGATCGTCGGGTGTACGACTTCGACGGTCCCGCCCATCTGGGCTTCCCGGCGAGCCACGACTTGCATGCGGACGGCTCGGTGGTGATCGTCTCGGCGCCCGGTCACACCACCGGCTCGGTCGTGGTCCTGGTCAACGCGGGGCCTGACCGGCGGTTCGCCTTCATCGGCGACCTCGCTTGGCAGTTGGACGGGATCACGCGCGGCGTGCAGCGTCCGCTCCTGATGCGCATGCTGGCCGACAGCGACTCGGCGCAGGTCAGGCGGGACCTCGCCCGGGTGGCCGCGCTGTCGCGCCACATGCGGGTCGTACCAGCGCACGACACGCGAGGGTACGACGACCTCCCGATCCTGGCGCCGGAGCTCGACCCGGGCGGAGTGTCATGAGCGAGAACGAGTCCGGTGCCGCGGCGTGCCCGTTGCGCACGCGACTTCGGTCCCGCGAGGGGGCCGTGTGGACGGCCGGGTCCGACGGCGTCCTGTTCAGGGCAGAGGAAACCCGTGCCTCGGGCCATCGGCAACCTTTCGGGGGTCTGCCCCGTGGCATGTCAAAAGCCCGTCTGATCATCACCGCTGCCGTCCTCCGATCGAAGGACTCCGCGTCCGCGTCCTGAGCGCGGCCGCCGGCGGAACCCTCCGCGACCCCGCCCTCGGCCACCGGCCCGCCGGCCGCGCTAAAGGGCCCACTCCAGACCCACATGGCAAAACAGGCCGGACCCTTGCAGGTCCGACCTGTTCTCGATGTCCTGAGACATCACACGGTCGGGTTGACAGGATTTGAACCTGCGACCCCCTCGTCCCGAACGAGGTGCGCTACCAAGCTGCGCCACAACCCGATATTCCTTTGTCCGCGAACGCGCCGAGGCGTTCACACCGAGATGAAATGATACCCGAGCCCAGGGCCCGACGTCGAACGGGGTCCGGCCCGGCCGGGCCCCGTCACAGTCGGCGTCTAGAGCTCGGCGGGCACGAAGGTCAGCAGGCTCGCCTCCGGCGCGCACGCGAAGCGCACCGGCGCGTACGGCGAGGTGCCCAGGCCCGCCGAGACGTGCAGCCACATGTCGTCCCACGGGTGCAGGCCCTTGACGCGCTTACGGTCGATCCCGCAGTTCGTCACGAGCGCGCCGTACCCCGGCACGCACACCTGGCCGCCGTGGGTGTGCCCGGCGGCCACGAAGTCGTAGCCGTCCTGAGCGAAGGCGTCCAGTACGCGCGGCTCCGGCGAGTGCGTCAGCCCGATCGACAGGTCCGCGTCGGCCGGGACCGGGCCCGAGACCAGCTCGTAGTCGTCCAGGTCGAAGTGCGGGTCGTCGACGCCCGCGAAGTGGACGTTCAGGCCCGAGATCACCGCGTCCGCGGAGGCGTTGTTCAGGTCGGTCCACCCGCCGTCGACGAGGACCTTGTGCAGCTCCTCGGTCGGCAGCGGCTCGCCGTACTTGTGCTCGTGGTTCCGGTTGAAGTACTGGAACGGGTTCTTGAGCACCGGCGCGTAGTAGTCGTTCGAGCCGAAGACGAACGCGCCCGGCGCCTTGAACAGGCGCCGGAGCGTCTTCGACACGAGGTCGAGCGCTTCGGGGTGGGCGAGGTTGTCGCCCGTCAGCAGCACCAGGTCCGGGTCGAGCGCGGACAGCGACGACACCCAGTGCGCCTTGCGCACCTGTCCCGGCGTCATGTGGAGGTCGGAGATGTGCAGGACTCGGATCGGGTCGGCCTCCGGCGGCAGCACCGGCACCGCGAAGTGGCGGAGCGTGTACTGGACGCGCTCGTAGAGGGACGCGTACGCGAGCGCCAGCGCACTGGCGCCGACTCCGATGCCGGCTGCTGCGGCAAGGCCACGGCTGATCTTCATACCCCAACGGTAGATTGTCGAGATATGAGTGAGCTGAAGACCCAGTTGGAAACGGATATGCGAACCGCCCTCAAGGCGAGGGACAAAGTGACCCTCGGCACGTTGAGGATGGTCCTCGCGGCGATCCGCAACGAGGAGGTCGCCGGCAAGTCCCCGCGTGAACTCGACGACGCCGAGGTCGTCAAAGTGCTGGTCAAGCAGGCGAAACAGCGCCGTGAGGCCGCCGACGCGTTCCGCGAGGGCGGGCGCGACGAGTCCGCCGAGGCCGAACTGGCCGAGGAGGCGGTGATCAAGCGCTACCTGCCCGAGGAGCTCACTGAGGCCGAACTCACTGCGATCGTGCGGGCGGCGATCGCCGAGGGAGGCTTCTCCGGGCCCAAGGACATGGGCAAGGTCATGAAAGCCGTTCAGCCGAAGGTGGCGGGGCGCGCGGACGGGAAGGCCGTGGCGGGGATCGTCAAGGCCGAACTGGCTGGGTAACGGCCGCGCCGACGTGGGTGGCGGCGCCGACCGCGGTTATCGTTGAACGCCGGGCCCACCGCGCTTTCGAAAGACCTGTTCGCGTCACATCCTTGAGGAATCCATGTCCAGCCACATCACGGCCGAATCCGCTCGCCGTCGCACCTTCGCGGTGATCTCGCACCCCGACGCCGGCAAGTCGACCATCACCGAGGCCCTCGCCCTCCACGGCCAGGCCATCGCCTCGGCCGGAGCCGTCCACGGCAAGGGCGCCCGCAAGGGCGTCGTCTCCGACTGGATGTCCATGGAGCAGGACCGGGGGATCTCGATCACCTCGGCGGCCCTCCAGTTCGAGTACCGCGACTGCGTCGTCAACCTCCTCGACACCCCGGGCCACGCCGACTTCTCCGAGGACACCTACCGGGTGCTGACGGCCGTCGACGCCGCCGTCATGCTCCTCGACGCCGCCAAGGGCCTCGAACCGCAGACGCTGAAGCTGTTCGAGGTGTGCCGGGCGCGGCGCATCCCGGTGATCACGTTCATCAACAAATGGGACCGGCCCGCCAAGGACGCCCTGGAACTGCTCGAGGAGATCGAGGACCGCATCGGCATCAAGCCCACGCCCGTCACCTGGCCCGTGGGCATCGGCGGCGAGTTCCACGGCGTGGTCGAGCGCATCGCGATCGGCGAACGGGGCGGCCGCGCCGAGGGCATGGTCCGCTACGAGCGCTCCCCCGGCGGCCAGCACCTCGCCGTCACCGAGGTCCTCGGCGCCGACGAGGCCGCCGCCCGCTTCGGCGAGGACTTCAGCCGCGCCCTGGAGGAGTCCGAGCTGCTCAGCGAGGTCGAGGCCGACTTCGACCAGAAGACCTTCGAGGCAGGCCAGACCACGCCGACGCTCTTCGGCGCGGCCCTGGTGCACTTCGGCGTGGGACAGCTGCTGGACCTGCTGGTCGACATCGCGCCCGCGCCCTTCGCCAGGGAGGACGTCGAGGGCCGGCCGCGCGACCTCGAATCCGGGTTCTCCGGTTTCGTGTTCAAGTCCCAGGCGAACATGAACGCCTCGCACCGCGATCAGCTCGCGTTCGTCCGTGTGTGCTCGGGGCGCTTCGAGCGCGGCATGCAGGTCACCCAGGCCCAGGGCAAGCGCACCATGTCCACCAAGTACGCCCAGACCATGTTCGGCGCCTCCCGCGACACCGTCGAGGAGGCGTGGCCCGGCGACATCTTCGGCCTGGTCAACGCCTCGGGCCTGGCCGTGGGCGACACCATCTACGCGGGGAAGCCCGTCGAGTTCCCGCCGCTGCCGGCCTTCGCGCCCGAGCATTTCGGCGCGCTCCAGATGCACGACACCTCCAAGGCCAAGCGGTTCCGCCGCGGCATCTCGCAGCTCGACGCCGAAGGGGTCGTCCAGGTCCTGTACTCCGATCGGCGCGGCGACGCCACGCCCGTGCTCGCCGCGGTCGGCCCGCTCCAGTTCGAGGTGACGCTCGCGCGGCTCTCGGCCGAGTTCGACGTGCCCGCCGCCATCGACCACCTGCCGTACCGGCTGGCGCGGCTCACCGACGCCGAGGGGGCCAAAAAGCTCATGGCCGCGCCGGGCGTGGAGGTGTTCACGCGCCCCCGCGACGGCGCGTTCCTGGTGGCGCTGCCGAACAAGTACCGCATCCAGACCCTCATGAACGACCACCCGGGCATCACGCTCGAACCGCTCCTGGCCGGAGGGCAGGGCTGACATGGCGCGGCTGCTGACGTCGGGCGACGTCCGGGCCCTGTCCAAGGGGCTGCGCATCCAGCCGACCAAGAAGTGGGGCCAGAACTTCGTCGTCGACGCCAACACCGTGCGCCGCATCGCGAAGACCGCGGGCGTGGAGGCCGACGACACGGTCATGGAGGTCGGCCCGGGCCTCGGCTCGCTGACGCTGGCGCTCATCGAGCTCGCGCGGCGCGTCGTCGCCGTCGAGATCGACCCCAAGCTCGCCCTCGCGCTGCCCACCACGGTCGAGCACCGCGCCCCCGAGGAGCACGAGCGGCTCACCGTCGTCGAGGCCGACGCGGCCCGCGTCAGGGCCGACCAACTGCCCGAGCCGCCGACGGCGCTGGTCGCCAACCTGCCCTACAACGTGGCCGTCCCGGTGGTGCTGCACTCGCTGGAGACGTTCCCGACGCTCAGGAAGGGCCTGGTCATGGTCCAGAGCGAGGTGGCCGACCGGCTCACCGCCTCGCCCGGGTCCAAGATCTACGGCGCGCCGAGCGTCAAGATGGCCTGGTACGCCAAGGCCAGGCGCGCGGGATCGGTCTCGCCGAACGTGTTCTGGCCGGTGCCGAACGTCGCGAGCGGGCTCGTCGCCTTCGAGCGCATCGAGTCGCCCGAGGCGAACCGCGCCGAGGTCTTCGCCGCCGTCGACGCGGCGTTCGGCCAGCGCCGCAAGATGCTGCGCCAGGCGCTCAAGGGCTGGGCGGGGTCGGTCGCCGAAGCCGAGGCGATCATGCGTCGCGCGGGAATCGAACCCACACGGCGGGGTGAGTCGTTGGACATTGCGGAGTTCATCGCTCTCGCCGATGCCAAGGAGGCCGCCAGTGAATGAGCAGAGCAGTGGTCAGACCGCGCCCGCAGTGCCGGGTGCGGCCGTCTCGGTGGACGTGCCGGCCAAGATCAACCCGCACCTGGGGGTCGGCAGTGCCCGCGCCGACGGCTACCACGCGCTTTCGACGGTCTACCAGTCGATCTCGCTGTACGACACGGTCACGGTCGAGCGGCGCGGCGAGGAGGAGGGCCCGGGCATCGGGCTGACCGTCTCCGGCGAGGGCGCCGAGACCCTGCCGTTGGGCGACGACAATCTGGCGGTGCGGGCCGCCAAGCTCGTGGCGCTCTACGGGGAGATCGAGCCCGACGTCCGCATCCACCTCAACAAACGCATCCCGGTGGCCGGCGGCCTGGCGGGCGGTTCGGCCGACGCGGCAGCGACGCTCGTGGCCTGCGCGCGGCTGTGGGAGGTCGAGATCGGCGACGCCGAGCTGCACCGTCTCGCCGCGGGGCTGGGCTCCGACGTGCCCTTCTGCCTGAAGGGCGGCACGGCGGTGGGTTCGGGCCGCGGCGAGGAGCTGCGGCGCGTCGAGGCGGGCGGCACGTGGCACTGGGTGGTCGCCACCACGGACACGCAGATCTCGACGCCGGAGTGCTTCAAGGAGGTGGACCGGCTGCGGGAGGACGGCATCGGGCGCTTCTCGGACGATGTCGAGCCGATCGTGCGGGCCTTCGAGACGGGTATCGGCGCCGACGCGCTGGCGCATCTGCTGGTGAACGACATGGAGGCCGCCGCGGTGAGCCTCCGCCCGCAGCTGGCCTCGCTCATGCACGGCGGGCTGGAGGAGGGCGCGCTGGCCGCGCACGTCTCCGGTTCCGGGCCGACGGTGCTGTTCCTGGCCTCGGACGTCAAGCACGCGGTGGCGCTGGCGCGCCGCCTGCGGATGCGCGGCGGTGCCAGAAGCGTCCACATAGCTCGCGGACCGGTACCGGGACCGGCGGCCTGACCCGCACGCCGCCGCCTGCGAGAAGGCGCCGAATCCGTCTCCAACGGTTCGGCTGTGCTGACCGGTTCCCGGGAGCGGGATCCGCGCTGAAGAACTTCGAGCGGTCCGACCGAGTACTCCAGGCGGCGGTCGGTGGGCAGCCATGCGTCTCAGGCCCGCAGGGGCGAGGTGCCCGGCGTCCGGGTCACGCCCTTTCCATCACCGCTCACGTCTCTCGCGTGAGATCGAAGACGGGGGTGTCCTATGCGGTCGTCGCCTTTCTGCGCAGAATACGAAAGTAGCGCGCCTTATTTAGGATGTGTCTCCATATGCACCGCCCCGAGGTGAACTGTCCCCGCGCAAGGAGAATCCGTCAATGCCAGGCCCAGAAGATCAGTACGGCTCGGATATCACGCAGTATCCGGAGGTCGAGGAAGACAGCACCGCGCGCGACATCGTCCAGGGCACCCCTGTGGTCAGCGCCGTCTCCAAGACCGCAGAGGACATCTACGGTGTGGTCGCGGGCGACGATCGGCTCGATTCGCTCAAGTCCATTCCCGGCGACATCATGGGTCTGGGCATGGGCGGGCTCATGGCGCTGCGCGACCCCGTCTACGCGCTCGCGAGCGCAGGCCTGACGATCGTCCTGGAACTCGTCGAGCCGTTCAACGACCTGATCCACGCCGTCTCGGGCGATCCGGACGAGATGCAGGTCCAGATCGACGTCTGGGGCCAGGTCGCCACCGCGCTCGGCGCACTCCAGGGGGAGACCGCCGGAGCGGTGAACGACAACCTCACCTCGTGGACGGGCCAGGCGGCCGACGCGGCGTTCGAGCAGCTCGGCGCCCTCGAAGCCTCGATCTACGCGGCGGCGAACGAGGTCCAGGGCGTGCAGACGCTGCTCGGATGGGCGAAGTTGCTGGCCGAGACGATCTACGAGGTGATCAAGTCGATCCTCTCGGAGCTTGTCGCGTGGCTGATCACGCGCGGCCTGGTGGCGCTGGCGAACAGCGCCTGGTCGTTCGGTGCCTCGGTCGCGACGTTCCTGCTGTCCGCGGCGTACAAGTCGTACTCCATGTTCAGCCGGGCGTTCAAGAAGCTCACCGAATGCAGCCGCATCTTCAACCTGCTCCTCGGCGGGCTCGGCAAGTTCCTGCTGAACAACCCGGTCATCACCCGCGGCATCGGAAACTGGGTCGATCTCCTGGCGGCGCTGGGCGCGAAGGCGGGCATCGCCGCGGCCAAGACCGCCGGTCTGGGGGCGGCGGGTGTGGGCGGCTCCATGGCCTCGGCGGCGGTGAGCTCGGCGCTGAACCCCTATGCGGGCGGCATCAGTCGCGGCGGCGGGGAACTCGCGGTGGACCCGGACGAACTCGTGCAGACCGCCGAAGCGCTCGAAGGCCTGGTGGGCAATGCGGACTCCATCCAGTCGGTCGCCGCGGAGGCCGCGGCGGCGGAGATGACGTGGGGTGTGCCGGGCATCTGGTTCGCCGACCGGTACAGCCGGGCCGGGGAAGAGCTCGCGGAGATCATCGGGAACATCTCGGGAGCGCACACGTCGAGTGCGGAGAGTCTGCGCGGCTGCGCCGACGACTACGTGCAGGCGGACGGCGACTCGGCCTCCGACTTCGGAAACCTGAGCGGCGAGCTCGACGGGGTGGCCTGAGCGGCGCTCAGGCCGTCTCCAGGCGCAGTGCCGGGGTCCGCGATGTCACTCGGCCGGCGCCGGCGCTCCAGTTCGCGAAGACATGCGCGTCGGCCTGGACCGATACGGCTGCGCCGACCGGGGCCGTCACCTCGATGTCGCCCTGTGCGGTCGCTTCTCCCTCATGGCTCGTGGGGACGGTCAGGTTCATCGGCCGTCCGTCGACGGTGACCGAGACGCGGTGCGGTCCCGGCGTCGTCGGGTAGCGCCACCGGCCCCAGGTCGCGGGCTGGTCGACACCGTCGATGGCGACGCGCGGCGGCGGTGTCCACGCGCGGGCGAGGAACCCTCCGGTCGATGCCTTGCGGCGGCCGATCCGCAGGTGCCTGCGGCATACCAGGTCGAGGTCGATCGCCGACCGTCCCGGCGTGATGTCGGGGCAGATGTCGCCGCGGAGCACTGCCCCGGTGCCGTCTGCGGGGGCGGCGGTCGCCCAAGGGTGCGGCTCGGACGTCCGCTCCGGGAGCCGCAACTGCTCGGCCCGCTTATGCCGGTAGGACCGTTTCGCCAGCTGCCGCATGGGCAGGCTCGCCACGAGCACGAGCGCTGTCGCCCCCGCGACCGCCACTGCGGTGACGGTGTCCTTCTGGACGACGGCGGCCACGAGGATCCACAGGACGCCGACCAGCAGCGCCGTTTGGGCGATCCACAGGAGGCAGCCGGAGTTGTCGCCGACCCGTTCCAAGGACTCGGGGAAGTCGCCGAACGCCCGGTGGCCGGTCAAGGGGTCCTCGTAGTAGCCGACGTGCCGCACCTCGCCCTCCTCGATCCGGACCACGGTCGGGTCGGCGGTGCGCGAGCCCTGCACTTCGACCGAGTGAGCGCCGACGGGGAGCACCAGGTCGAGCTGTCCGGCTCCGGCGGCGACGGGGCGGCCGTCGATAGCGATCACCGGGGCGGTCTCGTCGGCGTCGACGGCGATCGAGAGGAGTCCTTGACCGGGGCGGGGGGCGAGCAGGGCGCTCGGTTCGCGAAAGGTCGGCTTGGGCCCCTGGTTCATGGCGGCTTCGACCTTCCCGACCGGCGGGCTGGCGCGGACCGCGGCGGAGTCGCCGAAAACGAACATGGCGTTGTCCGCGATGCGCAGCGGCCGCAGCTTGCCGTGGCCGTCGCCGTGGGATCGGTCGGGGCGCATGTGCTTCTCCTGATCGGGGCGATCGAGCAGCGGGTCCCGGTGTTCGACGCGACCCGCTAAGGAGGTCATAGGCTATAGGAAATGCGGGCTGTAGCCCATGCCGTCGCGGCGTCAGCGGCCGTGGCCGCTTCAGGTGTTGCGGTCGAAGATCATTCGCAATCCGTGCAGTGTCAAGTCCGGCTCGTAGTGCGTGACGGTCTCGCACTGCTCGATCACGACCGGGGCGAGCCCGCCGGTGGCCACCACGGCGGTCGGCGCCGTCTCCAGTTCGGCGGTGATGCGCTTGACCAGGCCGTCGACCTGCGCCGCGGTGCCGTACACCATGCCCGACTGGAGGCACTCCACGGTGTTCTTGCCGATGACGTTGCGCGGCTTGATCAGCGGGATCTTCAGCAGGTTCGCCGCGCGGGAGGCGAGGGCGTCGATCGAGATCTCGATGCCCGGGGCGAAGGCCCCGCCGAGGAAGTCGCCCTGCGCGGAGATCACGTCGATGTTGGTCGAGGTGCCGAAGTCGACGGTGATGCACGGCCCGCCGTAGAGGTGGTAGGCCGCGTGCGTGTTCGCGATGCGGTCCGGCCCGGCCTCCTTGGGGTTGTCGATGCTCAGCCGCACTCCCGTCCTGACGCCCGGCGCGATCGCCACGTAGTGCGCGTGCGGGTAGTAGCGCTGCGCCATCTTGGCGACCTCGGCGGCCTGCTGCGGCACCGTGGAGGACAGGGCGATCCCGGTCAGGTCGACGCCGTTGCCGTCGAGCAGCGCGCGGAACGTCAGGCTCAGCTCGTCGGCGGTGGCCTGCGGGTCGGTCCTGATGCGCCAGGAGTGCTTGAGCTCCTCGCCTTCGAAGACGGCCAGTATCGTGTTGGTGTTGCCGATGTCGACGCACAGCAGCATACGGTCTCCCACAGGTCCGCTCACTCCTCGAAGTCCAGCCCGATGTCCAGGATGGGCGATGAATGCGTCAGGGCGCCCACCGAGACGAAGTCGACGCCGGTGGCGGCGTAGTCTGCGACGGTCAGGAGCGTGATGGTCCCGGTGGCCTCCAGCTGGGCCCGCTCGCCCACGACCTCGACCACTTCGGCCAGTTCCTTCGGGCCCATGTTGTCGCACAGCAGGAACGTCGCCCCGGCGGCGACCGCCTCCAGCGCCTCTTCGAGCGTCTCCACCTCGACCTGGATGTCGACGTCGGGCTCGGCCGAGCGCACCGCGTGGAAGGCCGCGGCGACCGACCCGGCCGCCTCCTTGTGGTTGTCCTTGATCATGGCCACGTCGTAGAGCCCGAACCGCTTGTTCTCGCCGCCGCCGACGCGCACCGCGTACTTCTCCAGGGCGCGCAGCCCCGGCGTGGTCTTGCGCGTGTCGAGGACGGCCGTGTCCCAGTCGGCGAGCAGGTCGGCGAACCGGCGCGTGTGCGTGGCGATGCCGCTCAGGCGGCACAGCAGGTTGAGCGCAGTGCGCTCGGCGGCGAGCAGATCGCGAGTCCTGCCCGCGATGCGCGCAAGCCGCTGCCCTTCGCGGACGCGGGCGCCCTCCCCCGCGAGGTAGGTGAACTCGACGTCGCCGGGCATCGCCTCGAAGACGGTGTGGGCCACCGGCAGTCCGGCCAGCACGCCCTCGGCGCGCGCGGTGAGGACCACGACCGAGGTGTGGTCGGGCCCGAAGATGGACTCCGAGGTGACGTCGCGCCGCTCGGCCGAGAGGTCCTCGTCGAGGTAGTCCTCCACCGCCACGAACACGTCTTGCGGGTCGAGACCGCCCGCCACGAGCCTCGCCGCGGCGTTCCAGTCCTCGCTCATGCGGACTCCCAGGTGGTGTTGAGCTCCCCGTCGGGGCTGATGGAAATGTTGAGGTGCCCGAGCCACGCGTCGGACGCCTCCGGGTGGTCCTCGCGCCAGTGGCTGCCGCGGGTCTCGCGGCGCCGGTGCGCGGCGGCGGTCAGGGCGGCGGCGACGGTGAGGAGGTTCGTGGCCTCCCATGTGGCCGGACGCGGACGACCCGACACATTGTCCCCCAGCGCCGTCAGCGCCTCGGCGGTGGCTTCGAGGCTCGCGGCCGAGCGCAGGACGCCGGCCCCGGCGGTCATGGCCTCCTGGAGCGGCGCGCGCGAGGTCGTCGAGCAGACCCGCCCTTCGGCGGCGGGCAGGTCGGGCACGCCCGGGCTGGGCTTGTGCTCGGCGATGTCGGCGGCGATCCGGTGGGTGAAGACGAGCGCCTCGAGCAGGGAGTTCGACGCGAGCCGGTTGGCGCCGTGCAGGCCGGTGCAGGCGGCCTCGCCCGCGGCGTACAGGCCGGGGACGGTGGTGCGGCCGCGCAGGTCGGTGCGGACGCCCCCGGAGGCGTAGTGGGCGGCGGGCGCGACGGGCACGAGGTCGGTCACCGGGTCGATGCCGAGGGCCCGGCAGGAGCCGGTGACGGTCGGGAACCGCTCTTCGAGCATGGTGCGGCCGAGGTGGCGGGCGTCGAGCCACACGTGCGGCGCGCCCTCGGCGCGCATGCGGGAGGTGGCGGCCTTGGCGACGACGTCGCGCGGGGCGAGCTCGGCGAGCTCGTGGGCGCCGACCATGAAGCGCTCGCCGGAGTGGTCCCGCAAGTGGGCGCCCTCGCCCCGTATCGCCTCGGTCACCAGGGGTTGTCGGCCCCCCTCGTTACCATCCAGGTACAGGGCCGTGGGGTGGAACTGGACGAATTCGAGATCGGTGACGTCGGCGCCGGCGCGCAGCGCCAGGGCCACGCCGTCGCCTATGGACACGGAGGGGTTGGTGGTCGACTGGTAGATCTGTCCCATGCCGCCGGTGGCGAGCACGACCGCGCGGGCCTCGACGCCGCCGACGCCGTGCTCCACGCCCTCGCCCAGGACGTGGAGGCTCACGCCGGCCGTGCGCCCGGCGCTGTCGACGAGCAGGTCGAGGACCATCGCGTTCTCGATGATGCGGATCCACGGGTCGCGCAGGACGGCCGCGTGGAGGGCGCGCTGGATCTCGGCGCCGGTGGCGTCGCCTCCGGCGTGGACGATGCGCCGCGCCCGGTGTCCGCCCTCGCGGGTGAGCTGGAGCGAGCCGTCGGCGTGGCGGTCGAACTCGGTGCCGAGGTGGACGAGGTCGGCGATGCGCGCGGGCCCTTCGGTGACGGTCGCCTCGACCGCGGCCGGGTCGCACAGGCCCACGCCCGCGATCTGCGTGTCCCGCGCGTGGGCCTCGGGCGTGTCGAGCGGGTCGAGCACGGCGGCCACGCCGCCCTGCGCCCACCGCGTGGAGCCGTCGTCGATGTGGACCTTGGTGACCACGGTGACGTGGAATCCGGCCTGGCGGAGGTTGAGGGCGCAGGTGAGGCCGGCGACGCCGGAGCCGATGACGCACACGTCGGTGGTCTCGGTCCAGGACGGGGCCTCGGCCCGCAGCCGCCGCGGCAGGAGCGGCAGCCGCGGCAGCGGCTCGATCAGCGGTTGCACTCTTCGATGCTCTCTCGTGAAGGCGACCCGATGCGATCGGTTCGGCATGACGCGGTGCGCCCGCTGACGCGCTTCGGCGACGGCCGCGGGGCGGCCGTCGCCTGTGTCGCCGTGGTCAGCGGTGTCACCGGTTCGGTGTTCTCCCGTCGCCGCGCCGCTTACGCGGCCCGGCTCCGTCCGGAGGCGCTCCGGATGAACTCGGCCAGGTCCGCGGCCTGCTGGACGCGGGAAGGCCCGTGCACGTACATCATGTGCCCGGTCGGGTACGTCCTGGTCTCGATCCGCTCGCGCGCTTCGAGCGGGATCTCCAGGTGGTCGAGCGTGTACTCGATCGCCTCGACCGGGACGCCGCCGTCGTAGCGGCCCATCGCGACGTGGACCTTCAGGTGCGGGTTGGCGCGCATGGCGCTGCCGAGCCTGTCGATGACGTCGATCGCGTTGCCCTCGAACTCCTTGTAGGACCACGGGTGGACGTTGCGCGAGAGGGTCTCGTAGACCGCGTCGTTGGGGTACTCCAGCTCGCTGTGCAGGTAGTGCTGCAAGGCGGCGGTGTAGGGCCCGTCGATGGCCGACAGGAACGGGTCGAACGGCATCTGCTCGTGGATGTGGTTGTCCGCGGGCCCGGTGAAGCGCGTGTCGAGCCGGCCGGTGACCAGCTTGCGGTGCCGCAGCAGCTCCGCGTAGTAGCGGGTGTGCTCCAGACGCAGGTTCGCGTTGTCGACGTACGCCTCGCTCACCCCGGCCAGGGAAGCGATCTTGGCGACCGCCGCCGCCCGCTCCTCGACCGTGAGGTTCTGGCCCTTGGCGAGCACGGCGCGGTACTCGTCGGCGTAGTCCCTGGCCTCGGCCACCACCGCTTCGAGCTCGCGCCCGGGGTGCAGGCCGTGGTAGTGCGCGGTCGCCGCGTAGGTCGGCAGGAACAGCGGGTTCGGCAGGTCGGAGTAGCGCGCGTGGTAGAGCGTCTCGTGGTTGAACGCCGGAGCGAGGAACATGACCCCGTTGAGGAACATGCCGTAGCGCGCCTGGAGGTACTCGGCCAGGCCCGCGCCGCGGGTGCCGCCGTAGGACTCGCCGATGAGGAACTTGGGCGAGAGCCAGCGGTTGTGCCTGGTCGTCCACAGCCGGATGATCTCGCCGACGGACTCGATGTCGCCGGTGAAGCCGTGGTAGTCCTTCGCCTTCTCGCCTTCGACGGCCCGCGAGTAGCCGGTGGAGACCGGGTCGATGAAGACCAGGTCGGTGTGCCGCAGCAGGGTCTCCTCGTTGTCGATCAGGCCGTACGGCGGCGGGGTGAGGTCGCCGACGTCGCCGGAATCGACGCGGCGCGGGCCGAGCAGGCCCAGGTGCAGCCAGATCGAGGAGGAGCCGGGGCCGCCGTTGAACGCGAAGGTGACCGGCCGGGTGGCGGCGTCGGCCTCGTCGAGGGTGTAGTAGGTGACCGAGAGCTCGGCCTTGGCCCGGCGGCCGCCGTACTTCTCGTCCTCGGTCACCTCTTCGCGCAGGACGATCCGCCCGGTGGTGGCGGTGTAGGCGAGGTCACCAATGGTGTGGTGCGTGGTCGTGAGGTCGTCCGAGGGCTCGGGCTTGTCGCCCTGCCCGGCCTCGTGCTTCGTTTCATCGCTCATGGTCAAGAAACTTACCGCCCGGCTAGTGACGTTGCCACCGCGTCGTCGACCGCGCGGGCGGCGACCAGCGGCGGGGCCACCGGGTCCCCGGCCGTGCCCTCGGCGGGAACGGCCTTGTCGCCGTTCACCTCGATGATCTCGTTGCGCTCGTTGACATGCACGACCCGCGGGGTGTACGCGCGCGCCTCGGCGTCCTCCATCTGCGCGTATGAGATGAGGATCACCAGGTCACCGGGGTCGATGAGGTGCGCCGCCGCCCCGTTGATGCCGATGACGCCGGTGCCGCGCTCCCCGGCGATGGTGTAGGTCTCCAGGCGCGCGCCGTTGGTGATGTCCACGATCGCCACCTGCTCGCCGTCGAGGATGTCGGCGGCGTCGAGCAGGTCCGCGTCGACGGTCACCGAGCCCACGTAGTGCAGGTCGGCCTGGGTGACCGTGGCGCGGTGGATCTTGGACTTGAACATGTTCCTAAGCATCGGGGTCTCCTATGCGTACGGGAGCGTTGTCGATCAGGCGGGTGGTGCCCGCTTTGGCGGCGATGAGGAGTCGGGCGGGCCCGGTCTCGGGCGCCCGGCCGAGGTCCTCGCCGCGCAGTGCGACGTAGTCCACGGCCAGGCCGGGCTCGGCGGCCAGGATCTTCTCGGCGGCCGCGAGCGGGTCGGGCGAGCCCTGGGCGGCGCGGAGGGCGTGCGGGATGGCCAGGGCGGCGGCCCGCTCGGTCTCCGAGAGGTACACGTTGCGACTGGACAGGGCGAGGCCATCGTCCTCGCGGACGGTCGCGACGGCGACGATCTCGATGCCGAAGTCGAGGTCGCGCACCATGCGGCGGACCATCGCGAGCTGCTGGAAGTCCTTCTCCCCGAAGCAGGCCGCGTGGGGCCTGGTGAGGTGGAACAGCTTGGCGACGACGGTGAGCACGCCGGTGAAGAACCCAGGCCGGGACTCCCCTTCGAGGAGGTCGCCGCCGGGCCCGGCGTGGACGGTGGTCAGCGCGTCCCGCCCGTTCGGGTACAGCTCGGTCTCGACGGGCGCGAACACGACGTCGACGCCCTCCTCGGCGCAGAGCGCGACGTCGGCGTCGAGGGTGCGCGGGTAGCGGTCGAGGTCCTCGCCGGGGCCGAACTGGAGCGGGTTGACGAAGACGGTGGCGATCACCGAGTCCGCGACCCGGCGGGCCTCGCGGAGGTTCGCGCGGTGGCCCTCGTGCAGCGCCCCCATGGTGGGGACGACGGCGACGCGGCCGGGCAGGGCGTCTCGGGCCCGGGCCAGGTCGGCTCGGGTGTGGACGAGTCGCGGTCCGGCGCGACCGGGCCGCTCCGGTGCGGTGTGCGGGCTCATCGGGGGGTGTCCTCCTCGGGGTGGGGGGTCTCGGGGCCTGCGAGGACCTCGAGCAGTCCTTCGGCGTCGGCGGCGCCGAGGCGGCCGGAGCCGAGGGCGCGTTCGGCGGTGCGGCGGGCCATCGCGCGGTAGGCGTCGGCGATGCCGGTGCCGTCGAGGGCCGCGAGGTGTCCGGCGACGGTGCCCGCGTCGCCGCGCGAGACCGGGCCGGTGAGTCCGGCGTCGCCGTGCCGCAGCGCGTTGTCGAGCGAGGCGGAGACGAGCGGGGAGAGCAGTCGCTCGGGGGCGGCCACGCCCATGTCGCGCAGTTGCTCGACGGCGTCGTTGACGAGGGTGACGAGGTGGTTGGCGGCGTAGACGAGCGCGGCGTGGTAGCGGGCGCGGTCGGCCTCGTCGACGTGCTCGGGTTCGCCGCCCATCTCCAGGACGAGGGCCTCGCCGACGTAGCGGGCCTCGGCCTCGCCGGTGACGGCCCAGGAGATCCCGGCGAGCCGGTCGAGGTCTTCGGCGCGGCCGGTGAAGGTCATGGCGGGGGCGAGCGCGATGGTGAGCGCGCCGGCCTCGCGGGCGGGCCGCAGGACGTCGACGCCGTTGGCCCCGGAGGTGTGCACCCAGATCTGCCCGGGCCGGACGGGCAGGGCGGCCGCGAGGGGGGCGATGGCGTCGTCGGGGACGGCGATGACGAGCAGTTCGGCGCAGGCGGCGACATCGTGGGGGCTGAGGATCTCGGCGTCGGGGAAGCAGCGGGCGGCGCGGGCGCGGGAGGCGTCGGAGACGGCCGTGGCGGCGACGACGCGGTGCCCGGCGCGCTGGAGCGCGGCGCCCACGGTGGAGCCGACTCGTCCTGCGGATACGACGCCGACCGCGAGGCGGCTCGCGGCCGTCCGCTCCGGCCGCGTCGAGGCGGCGCCGTGCTGCTCCATCATGCTGATCCAGTCCTTCTCGAGGTACCGGTCACTGCTTACCGATCAATTGTGCGTCTTCGATACGGCGGCGCCAGTCCGGGAGGCGCGGAGTGGCGATTTTCACCCCGACTAGGGTCGGGTGATGACGCAGTTCACACGCTGGAGCGACGCCATGGAGCGGGCGCTGTACGGGCCTGACGGGTTCTACCGCCGCGAGCTGCCGCGAGATCACTTCACGACGAGCGCACAGGCGCCGGTATTCGCCGAGGCCGTGGCCCGGCTGGCCGACGAGGTGGACGCCTCGCTGGGCAGGCCCGCGGCGTTCGACGTGGTGGACGTGGGCGCGGGCCACGGGGAGCTGCTGGGGCACCTGGCGGCGCTGCTGGACGACCGGGCGCGCTTGACGGCCGTGGAGCTGCGGCCGAGGCCGCGGGACCTGCCCGGGCGGGTCTCGTGGCGGTCCGAGGTCCCGGCCGGTGTGACGGGGCTGCTCATCGCGTGCGAGCTGCTGGACAACGTGCCGTGCGACGTCGCGGTGGTCGACGAGGCGGGCGCGGTCCGCTACGAGGAGGTCGACGGGACCGGCGCGACGCGGCCGGGCGCCCCGGTCGAGGGCGCGGACGCGGCGTGGCTGGCCGAGTGGTGGCCGATCCGGCAACCGGGCGAGCGGGCCGAGATCGGTCTGCCCCGGGAGGCGCGGTGGCGGGAGCTGGAGGGGCGCGTGGCGGCCGGGACGGTCCTGGCGGTCGATTACGGCCACACCAGGGCCGAGCGCCCGGAGACGGGCTCGCTGGTGGGCTTCCGCGACGGCCGCGGCGTCTGGCCGGTGCCGGACGGCTCCTGCGACATCACCGCCGACGTGGCGGTCGACGCGATCCCGTGCGGGCGGCGGCTGACGCAGCGGGAGGCGCTGCTGGAGCTGGGGCTGCCGGTGGACAGGCCGCGGCTGGCGCAGGCGTACCGCGACCCCACGGGCTACGCGATGGACCTGGCGCGGGCGTCGGCCTCGGCGCGCCTGACCGACCGCGCGGGGTTCGGCGCGCACTGGTGGATGCTCAGCGCGAAACCGGTAGGCCATTGAGGACGGTCCTGCCCGGAGTGGACTCGAGGTGCCGGGCGTCGGCGGCCAGACCGGCGCGGCCCCAGGGTTCTTGGCGGCCTCAAGGCGCGGCGGTAGCATCGGGCCGATGACGCATCCGACCACGGCCGCCTGGCGGGCCGCCGGGGAGGCGCTCGATCTCGACGCCGCCGTGGCCACGCTCGCCGACGACGTCGTCCTCCGCTCGCCGCTGACCGAACGCGTCCGCTTCGAAGGCAGGGCCGAGGTCGCGGACATCCTCCGGGCCGCCTTCGCGACCGTCGAGGACATCGCCTACCACACCGAGCTCGGCGACGACACGACGCGAGCGCTGTTCTACACCGCCCGGGTCGGGGACCAGCCGGTGGAGGAGGCGCAGCTCATCCGTCTCGACGCGGACCAGCGGATCAGTGAGGTCACCTTCTGGCTCCGGCCGCTGCCCGGCACGGTCGCGGTGATGGAGGGCATCGGCGCCGCCCTGACCCGGCGGCGCGGCGGGGAGCGGGCCGCGCGGTCGCTGCGCCGCAAGCTCCGGCCGCTGATCGCGATGGTCGGCATCGCCGACCGGCAGGGCGCCAAGACCGCCAAGCCCCGCTGAGCCCCGTCGCGCCGAGGGGGCGACGGCGCGCACCGCGCCCGCCGCGTGCAGCGCTCCGCCCACGGCCTGGGTGCGGCGGCGACGCAGTCAGGCGACGGCCAGGGCGGTGCTCGTCTCCCACAGGTCGGCGCGCTTGGCGGCGTCGTAGGACGCGGCGGAGGAACGGATCTCGCGTTCGCCGCGGTAGTACCTGCCCGTGACGCCCGCGAGCTGCGGGTCGCATATGAGGCGGGCCAGCGCCGCGGCGGACCGCTCGGGGCCGCGGCGGCCCGCGCCGGGCACGGCCGCCAGCGCGGGCATCACGCGGTGCCACAGGGAGCCGAAGAGCTTCGGGAAGTCGCGGGCGAGGCCGGTTCCCGGCATCCGGCCGGGGTCGAAGGCGTTGAAGGCCACCGCCCTGGACGGGATGCGGCGGGCGAACTCGTAGGCGGTCATCACCGCGCACAGCTTCGAGGCGGCGTACCGGCGGCGGCCCGCCCGCATCCGCCGCTCGGCCCGCTCCCCGTCGGGACGGGCCAGCTCGCTCGCGTCGCCGAAGTCCGGGGGCGGGAAGCCGGTCCGCCGGGCCGGGTCGTGGGCGGCGCCGGAGACGAACACGACCCGCGAGCCGGGCCGCATGAGCGGCAGCGCCTCGCGCACGAGCAGGAAGTGCGCCAAGTGGTTCACCGCAAAGGTCTCCTCGATGCCGTCGTCGGTGAGGCGCGTGCCGGAGACCCGCAGCAGCCCGGCGTTGCAGACGATCGCGTCCAGCGGCGGCAGGTCGCGGACGAACGAGCGGACCGCGTCGAGGGAGCCGAGGTCGAGGCGCCGACCGGACGCGGACGCCCCCAACCGCTCGGCGGCCTCGGCGACGCCGCTGCGGCCGGTGATGAGGGCCTCCCAGCCGCCGCGGGCCAGGATCGCCTGCGCCGTATGGAATCCCAGACTCCCGGTTCCTCCGGTGATCAGCGCCGTGCGCCGAGATTCCATGTGCGCCCATCCGTGTCAATGTCAGCCGGCGGTTTCGCCCTCAGTGTAGGCGGAGGTCACTGCGGCGGCAGGTATCAGACCGGCAACGGTGCGGCGGCGGTTCGGAACTCGGTGGGGCTCTGGCCTCTGCGGCGTTTGAAGGCGGTGCTGAAGCCGAACGCGTCGGCGTAACCGACGGCCCGGGCCACCTGCGCCACGGTCAGCTCCCGGTCGGCCAGGAGCTCTTCGGCGCGCTCCATGCGCCACTCGGTCAGGTACCGCAGCGGCGATTCGCCCATGACCTCGGCGAAGCGCCTGGCGAACAGCGCGCGGGACACTCCGGCCTCGGCCGCGAGCGCGGCCACCGTCCACTGCCGGAACGGCTCGGTGTGGATGGCCTCCAGCGCCGGACCGGCCACCGGGTCGGCGAAGCCGCGGTACCAGGTGGGCGCGTCGTCGCCTTCCCGGTCGAACCAGGTGCGCAGCGTGCAGACCAGGCCCCAGTCGAAGAGCCGGTCGATGAGCGCCTGCGTGCCGGGGCGGCGGCCCGCGATGTCCGCCGCGGCCGCGTCCAGCCACGTGCGCACCGAGGGCTCGTCGTCGACGACCAGGACCGGCGGCAGGGCCCGCAGCAGCCACTCGTGGCGGCGTCCGGTGGCCCGGTAGGCGCCGACGAACAGGCTCGTGGCCCCGTCGGGGTCGTTGCCCCAGCGGCCGTCATCCAGCACCTCGGCGGTGCACTCGATGCCGGGGTCGAAGCACGACATCAGGTACTCGGTGCACTCGCGACCCGACGCGTCGGCGCCGTCCACGAGCCGGAACGGATCGGGGCCGCGGACGACGGCCGTCTGGCCGCCCCGGATCGCGGTCTCGCTCCCGTCCGCGAGGATCAGCGTGCCCGATCCCTTGGCGAGGGTCACCATCGTCAACGGCGCGCGGTCCTCGAACCGCACCGCCCACGGCGCTTCGAGGACGGCTTCGCTGACCACGGCGCCGGAGGCGTGGATGCCGCCGAGGAGTTCACTCAATGGGTCCATGACGACGAGCGTAGACGAACGGACATGCATCGAAGCGTCTCAGCCATAGTCCGTCCACGATTTCGGCGCTGTACTGGGTGTATCGATCGAAATCCCAAGGAGGACAACGTGAAGACCGCACCCAATGCCGTTCCGGCGGCGCTCGTGATCGTGGCCCACCACCGCGCCGACTCCCTCACCGCGCACATCGCGCGCCTGGTCGCGAAGCGCCTGGAGGACGCGGGGTACCGGATCGACCTGCTGGACCTGCACGGCGAGGACTTCGACCCGCGCATGACCGTCGCGGACCAGCCCGACTGGAACGACCGCGACAAGGTCTACTCCGATGAGACCGAGGCGCATATGCGCCGCGTCCTGGACGCCGACGTCGTCATCCCGGTCTTCCCGGTGTACTGGTACAGCGTCCCCGCGATCCTCAAGGGATGGATCGACCGGGTCTGGAACTACGGCTTCGCCTACGGGCGCAGCAAGCCCAAGCTGGCCTCGAAACCGAGGAAGATGCTCTGGATCGGTCTGGCCGGGGCCGGGGCGGACGACCCGCTCGCCCCGGTGATGCAGGAGTCCCTGGAGAGCGGCCTGCGGGACGGCGTCTCGTATTACGGGGGCATCGCCGAATCCGCCGTGGAGCTGCTGCTCGACGCCGAAGGCGAACCGCAGTACGTGGACGGGGACGGCAACTTCACCAAGGGCGAGGCGCTGACGGGGGCCGCCAGGGACGAGCACTATGCGGCGCTCGAACGCCAGGCCGTCGAGCGCGTGGAGCGGTTCCTCGCGCTGAACTGAGCAGTTCATCCGGTGAGGACTTCAGAGGAGCCGCCGCCACACTCGACCTCAATATAGGGAAATTTACATATAATGATTATTTGTGGAGATGCGCGCCGCGGGGCGGCGACCCGGTCCCGGCAGGCCCCGGCCGTAACCGGTCTTCCGCGGGGGCGAGAGGCAGTGACATATATAGGACAAGTCCTATAGTCGGCTTCCGCGCGCGGGCGCTGCGACGAGCGCGGCGGACCCCGCCCGACCGAGTTCCGTGGCGGTCTCCTGTCCCCCGGTGGTGGTGGGGCGCCCGGCGCCCCACCACCACCGG
>DASTYG010000037.1:0-56501 GCA_035765105.1 Glycomyces sp. | reverse complement strand
GTCGTGGATCCTGCGCTACAACGCGGTGAGGCGGCACTCATCACTGGGCAACATCGCGCCCATCGAGTACGAACAGCAGCGGGCTACGATTCCTGCCGCTGTGTAAGAAGGACAGTGTCAACACCACAGGGGTAAGGCCCGTGTGGACGTAGGCGGTGCCGGTCCGGGCGCCGTGGTTGGGGTTGCGGTTGCCGGTGCGGTGGGCGGTGGCCCGCTTGTGGTGGCCGCCTTGGGCGCGGCCGAGGTAGCGGTGGCCGCCGCCATCGGGGATGTTCCCGAACTTGGTGACATCGACATGGATCAGCGAGCCCGGGTAGGGGTGTTCGTAGCGGCGGATCGGCTCACCGGTGACCCGGTCGAGGCGTGAGAGGCGGTTGATGCGGCACCGGACCAGGACGGCGTGGACGGTCGAGGCCGCCACCCCGGTGCGCCCGGCGATCTGGACCGGTCCGAGCCGCTCGCGCCTGCGCAGCGCGACGATCCGGCGCATGAGCGCATCAGGAGTCTTGTTCGGGCTGGTGTGGGGCCGTGAGGAGCGATCGGTCATGCCCGCCGCGCCCTCGGCGCGGTAGCGGTCGGCCCATTTCCTGGCAGTCCGGGCCGAGACCATGAACATCTTCGCCGCGGCCGTAGCCGTCCATTCGTCATCGATGATCAGACGCGCCAGCCGAAGCCGGGCGCGCGGGGTCAAGGCTGCGTTAGCGTGGGACATGAAGGCCTCCTGGTCGTGCAGCGGTGTCGTTGACAGCTCCACTTCACTACCGGAGGCCTTCACCTGTCACACGAATCCGCTACAACCACGGACCAACGTCCCTAAACATCACACCTAGGCCCTCCAGGACCGGCACGGCCTGAGTTCGATGTCGGGCATGGCCGGCGGGTACGGCGGGTACCGTTCGACGAGGTCCTCCCAGACCTCGTGGGGGATCGCGAGCCCCGCATCGATCATCGCCGCCCCGTGCCACAGTCCGATCTCCTTGAGGGCCTTCGCGGTGGCGCGGCAGATCTCCTCGTTGAGGAACGCGAACCGCTCCTCGGCCGCGTCCCGCTCCTCCAGCTCCGCCGGATCGGTCGCGTCCTCCAGCCGGTCCAGCGCCGCTCCCAGCCGCTCGCACTCCTCCATGAGCGTCAGCACCGGCCGGAACCCCGCGGCGATCGCCCCCTCGGTCGACTCGTCCATGCCTCACCCCTTTCGGGAGGGACTCTAGACACGGTCCGCGTACTGCTCGGCACCGGCTTGTCGACAGGCCGATCGAGCGCCATGCGGGGTTGGACGTCGGGAGGGGTCACGGTGCGCCGACGAGCGACTTGACGGCCTCGACGCGGTCGGGCAGGGCGCCCGGGGGGATCGGGACGCAGTCGTAGCCGAGGTCGCGGTAGCACTTGCGGTGGAGCCGTTCGAAATCGACGGCCTCCTCCAGGCCGATGCGCCGGGCCGCGGTCGGGGTGACGAACCCCAGCAGGTCGATCATGAAGACCTGCCGCTGGTAGACCCGCTCGGTCTCGATCCGTTCGAGTTCGCGTTCCAGGCCCGCCGAGACCGGGTGGCCCAGGTGCAGGGCGAGGGCCAGGGTGCAGATCGGCGAGCGGTCGAAGAACTGGACGGCGCCGGCCAGGGCGGTGGCGGCGAGCTGGCGCCGGTGCTGCAGGCGGCAGACCCGGTCGGGAAAGGCCGGGTCGGTCCACGGTTCGGCGACGCCGCGGGCCTGTTCCAGGGCGATGACGTCGGTGGCGGCCTCTTCGACCACGGTGTAGCCGTCGGCCTCAAGGGCTCTCAGGACGGCGGTCTTGCCCGCGCCCGGGGCGCCGGTCAGTATGTGTCGTTTCATCGGTTTCCGTTCAGTGCTCGGGAGGCGAGTGTCGGTCGGCCGGGCGCCGCTACGGGTGCAGGACGATCTTGCCCACGTGCTCCCGGCGCGCGAGCGCCTCTTGCGCCCGAGCGGCCTGGTCCAGTGGGAACGTCGCCGCGACGACCGGTCGGATCTCGGCGCTCCTGGCGAGGTCCATGAGGAGGTCGAAGTGCCGGGGCGTGTGCATCGCCGAGCCGATCAGCTGCGCGTTGCGCAGGTAGAGGAGGCGCACGTCGAAGGCCGCCTCGTAGCCGCCGAGTGCCCCGGCGACGACCCACCGGCCGCCGTCGCGCAGCCACGGCAGCCCCTCGTTCATCAAGTCGCCCGCGACGACGTCGAGCGCGACGTCGACGCCCTCGGGGGCTGCGGCATGGACCTGCTCGCCGACGTCCCGTGCGCGGTCGAGGACGTCGTGCGCGCCCGCCTCGCGCACCGCGTCGATCTTGGAGCCGCTGCTGAGGGCGATCACCCTCGCCCCGCGCGCCCTGGCGATCTGCACCGCCGCAAGGCCGACGCCGCCGGAGGCCCCCGAGACCAGCGCGGTCTCGCCCTCCCGCAGCCGGGCCCGCTCGATCATGCCCAGCGCCGTGCCGTAGGCCGTCGGCAGCGACGCGAGCTGGTCGTCCGTGAGCGGGGAGTCGGTCGCGTCGTGCACGCGCCCGGCGGGGGCGGTCACGTACTGGGCGTAACCGCCGTCGCGTTCGCTGCCCATGAGGCCCACCGGGTTCGCCTCGGGTCCTTCGGCGTCGTAGATCGCCGGGTCGACGACCACTCGGCGGCCGACGAGGCCGCCGTCCACTCCCGGGCCGACCGCGGCGATGCGGCCGGCGACGTCCGCGCCCTGGATGCGCGGGAAGTCGATCGGGCCCCGCCAGCCCGAGCGCGCGGTCGGATCTCCCGGGCGGCCGTAGGCGCCTTCCCGGGTCCACAGGTCGGTGTTGTTCAGGGCCGCCGCGCGGACTTCCACGAGCACTGCTCCCGCCCGCGGGACCGGCACGGGCACCTCCGCCGATTCGAGGGCTTCGATCCCGCCGTGTCCCGTGATCCGCGCGGCGCGCATGGTCGTCGGCACGTCCATCGCTTCCTCCTCCTCGTCGGCGCACCCCGCGTCCTTCGCCCGCGGCGTGGACGGCGGGCGTGGGCCGCAGCGGTCGGCGTATCGCGTCGCCGCCGGGCCGGTCCGCGGGGCCGTCTCGTGGCAACCTACCGCACGGCGCGCCTCCGAGGTGCTCCCCGCGGCGGACGGCATGGCGGCCGGGGACGCGGTGTCGTCCCCGGCCGCAGCGGCGCGGCTCAGCCGGCGGTGCAGGTCACCGCCGGTGTCGCGACCGCCCCGGAACTGACGAATCCCCAGGCGTCGACCGTCTGTCCGGCTTGGATGGTCCCGTTCCACCCGACGTCGGTGGCGGTGACGGCCGATCCGGAAGCCGTGACGTCGGCGTTCCAGTGGCTGCTGATGCTCTGGCCTCCCGGCCAGGTCCAGGTGAGCGTCCAGCCGTCGATGGTCGCCGCTCCCGCGGTGATGAGGAGGTTGCCCTGCCAGCCCGAGCCCCAGTCGTTGACCACGGCGATCTCGGCCGAGCAGTCCGACCCGGTCGGGGGCGGGTCGGTGGTCTCCTCGGGGGGCGTGGTCTCCTCGGGCGGGTCGGAGTCGAACCGGTTGAAGAACTCCCAGGTCGCTCCCGGCAGCCACGAGTCGGCGCCGTCGCCTGCGGCCCCGTCGCGCGGGGCCTGGATGTGGCCCTCGTCGAACGAGGCCCACACGACCGGGTGGTCCTCTGAGCAGCCTGCGAACTCGGTCGTGATGTGCGTGCGGCTGCCCTGCGGGGGCGCGGGCGTGGTCTGCGGGGTGCAGCCGTTGTTGGCGACGAACCTGTCGCGCTGGGCGATCCCGTCGGTGAAGTGGTCGGTGGTGCCGTGCGCCGCGAAGACCGCGACTGGCTGGGTGCCGCCGCTGCATCCGCTGACGAACCCGGGCGAGCCGTAGGGCGCGATGGCGCGGAACACGTCCGGGCGCGAGCACGCGAGCGAGTAGCTCATGGCCCCGCCGTAGCTGAAGCCCAGGGAGAACCGCTGCCGCGTGTCGACGCACAGGTCGCCTTCGATGAGCGCGAGCATGTCGTCGACAAAGGCGATGTCCTCCTCGCCGGTGTTGGCCCAGGCGTTGTCCAGGCCCTGCGGGGCGACGAAGACGGTGGAGTCGCCGGCGAGGCGCTTGAGGCCGTAGTAGGCGTAGGTGCCGTTCTGCACCATCTGGCCGGTCGCGACGTCCTGGGCGGTGCCGCCCCACCAGTGGAAGCCGAAGACGAGGCGGTGGGGGTGGTCGGGGTCGTAGCCGGAGGGGATGTCGAGGATGAAGCTGCGGCTCTTGCCGCCGCTCTGGATGGTGTGGGTGCCGCTGGTCAGCGTGGGGGCCTGACCGCATCCGGCGGTCGTCCCGGTCTGCGCCGGAGCGCCAGAGGGGTCGGCGGTGGCGGTCAGCGTGCCCGCGGCGAAGACCGCCGTCAGGGCTGCCGCGATCAGCGCGACCCGTGCACCCGTTCGCAAGGGCTTCATGATGAGGCGCCTTTCAGTTGGGATGGGTTGGTTGAGGCTCGCATTGCTGCGGTCGAAATTTTCGTGAGAGGCCCCGAAAGTTAATGTACCCTATTGATAGACGTATGTCTATATAAAGTGTCCTTGGGCCGCGGGCCGGCGAGCGCGCGGACGGGCGCCGAGCGGGCCGGGCGCCGCACCGCTCAGGCGCCGGATCGGGGCCCGCTCACGGGCAGACGCGCGCAGCCTCCTCGCGGATCGCGGCGAGGCCGCGGGCGATGGCGGGCTGCTCGGCGCTGCCGCGGCGCACCGCGGTGAAGAGGCGCCTGGTCGGCACCGGGCTCCCGTGGATCGGCACGCGCACCACGGCGTGGCCGGCCGGGACCGGCGCCAGACGGGAGCACAAGATGACCCCGAAGCCGTTGCACACCAGGCTGGAGGCGTTGAACCAGGCGTCCGCCCGGTGCACGATGTCCGGGCTGAAGCCCGCGGCCGCGGTCACGCTGAGGAACAGCTGCTCCTGGTCGACGCAGTTGGGCGTGCTGATCCACTCCTCGTCCGCCGCCTCGGCCAGCGCCACGCTCTCGCGCTCGGCGAAGGGGTGGTCTGCGGGCACCAGCAGGTCCTCGACGTCGTCCACCAGGAAGTGCTGCTCGAAACGCCCGTCGCTGGGCGGGGGCGTGGTGTCGATCGGGTTGATGACGGCGATGTCGGCCTCACCGGACTCCAGCATGCGGAACGCCTCGTCCGACTCGACCGCGGCCAGGTGCAGCCGGACGCCCGGGTGCGCCCGGCGGAGGCGCTTGGCGGCCGGGGCGATGAAGGCCGAGAGCGTGCTCGCCAGGCCGCACATGCGGAGGCCGCCCGTCTCCCCGGCGTCGAGCGCGGCCAGATCCGCTTTGGCGCGTTCCCATTGCGAGAACATGGTGTCGGCGTGTTCGAGCAGGAGCTCCGCCGCCGGGGTGAGCCGGACGCGGCGGCCGTCCGGCTCCAGCAACCGGATGCCGGACTCGTGGGCGAGCTGTTTGAGCTGGTGCGAGACCGTGGAGGGCGTGAGGCGCAGCGCCAGTGCGGCGGCGGTGACCGTGCCGTGCGTGCGCAGGACGCGCAGGGTCTGGAGCTTCGCATCGATCATTCGAAAACCTCGACAGGTATGGTGAGAGAACATTCGTTGTTCTCGTAGGATCATAGTCCGAGACTTGACGCATGACCGCTGCCGCGAAGTCCCGCAACGACCGTTGTCCACTGTGCGAGCTGCGCATGAGCGAGGCCCTGCACGTGGTCTCGCGCCATCGCACCTCCACCGGCACCGTCGTGTACGCGCGCTGCGAATGCGGCCGCCTGTCCATGTGGTTCGAGCCGACCGGGCTCGCCGCGCGGCGGCCCGAGTTGCGGCTCATGGCCGGCTCGACCGCCGCGGCCGCGTGAGCGCCCGGCGCGCCGGCCCCGGGCTTACGCCGCCTCGGCGAGGACGTCGGCGATCATCCGGTGCCCTTGGGCCTCGAAGTCCCGTGCGCCGACCCGGTGGGCCCAGCACGCGGTGGCGATCGCCGAACGGACGCGCTGGCGGAACCACGCCTCGGGCTCGCGCGGATCGGCGCCGTAGCCGGACACGAACGCCGCCTCCGCCCCCGGGTGGCGGACGAACTCCTGGACGGCCAGCCGCTCGAAGTCCTCCGCCGCCGGGCGCACCGCGGCCCTCCCGAAGTCGATCACCCGCAGCACCCCGTCGTCGAGCAGCCAGTTCCGGCAGTGCCAGTCGCCGTGCGTCGGCACGCAGACGGCGCTCACGCGCGGCCAGGACCCGATCATGGCCGTCAGCTCCGCCACGGCCTCGGGCGCGACCCGGTGCGGGCCCGCGAACCACGCCAGCGCCTTCGCGTTCATCCGCTCCTCGTAGTCGGCGTCCTCGACCGCCGCCTGGTCGTGGTAGACGCGGAGCAGTTCGCCGGCCTGCGCGTAGGTGTCCGTCCGGGCCGCGGCCGCGGTCCCCTGGACCAGGTCCCCGGGCAGGTACTCCGTGACCAGCAGCTTGGCGTCGACGTCGGCGTGCAGCATCCGGGCGGCCCTGCCGAGGCGGACCCACGGCCCGGTCCACCGCCGGTGCGCCGCGATCTCCCGCTCGATGTGGTGGTCGTCGGGGCCGCCCGCCTTGACGACGACGGTCCGCCCGCCGGTCCTGGCCCGCAGCACCGCGGTCTCGACCAGTCCCCAGCTCATGTCGGCCTCGACCGCGAGATCGGGCAGCCACGCCTCGATCAGCTCCGTCTGGCGGGGGGCGAGCGCTTCGAACATCCGATCCACCGGGACCAGAATAGTGCCCCGCCACCGGAACCGGCACGGCTCAGGCCCGCTCCTCACCGATGAAGGCGAGGACCGCTTCGAACCGGTCCTTCGTCGCGGCTATGGCGCGGTACTCGGCCTCGATGCGGGCGTGCTCCTCGTGGATGACCGCCCGCTGCTCGGGGGTGATCTCCTCGGCGCTGCCGCACCGGCGCAGCTTCGCGATCGCCCTGCTGGGGAAGCCGTTCGCCAGCATCATCCGGATCCACCGGACCTGGTCGACCGCGTCCTGTGTGTAGACGCGCTGGCCGCTCGCGGTCCGCTCGGGCCGCAGGAGCCCCTGCTCCTCGTAGTACCTGATGGCGCGCACACTCGCGCCCGTCGCCTCGGCCAGTTCCCCGATGCGCATCCGCATCCTCCGATCCTCTGTCTTCGTGGCGTGCACCACTGTCGCTTGCCCCTGACGCCGACGTGAGGTCCTAGCGTCGACCACATGGAAATCCAAGGATCAATCGCAATCGTCACCGGCGCCAACCGCGGCATGGGCCGCCATTTCGCGCGTCAACTTCTCGAACGCGGCGCGGCCAAGGTCTATGCCGGATCGCGCCGGATCGAATCGGTCGACCTCCCCGGGGTCGAGGCCGTGCAGCTCGACATCACCGACCCCGCGTCGGTCGCGGCGGCCGCGAAGACCGCCGCCGACGCGACCCTCCTCGTCAACAACGCGGGCATCACGACGTTCGCGAACCTCGTCGACGGCGCCGAGGACGCGATCCGGCAGGAGATGGAGACGAACTTCTTCGGCACGCTGAACATGGTGCGCGCCTTCGCCCCGGTGCTCGGGGCCAACGGCGGCGGCGCGATCCTCAACATGCTCTCGGCGCTCTCCTGGCACTCATCGGGGATGGCGCACGCCTACTCCGCGGCCAAGGCCGCCTCGTGGAGCCTCACCAACGGCGCCCGGCTCGAACTCGCCGCGCAGGGCACGCAGGTGGTCGGGCTGCACGTCGCCGGGGTCGACACCGACATGCTCGCCGGCATCGAGGCGGACAAGAGCGACCCCGCCGACATCGTCCGGATCGGACTCGACGGCATCGAGTCCGGCGCCCTCGAAGTCCTGGCCGACCGGGCCACAGCGGACATCAAGGCGGCCCTGAACGCCGACCCGGGCGTCCTCTACCCGGAGCTGCCGTCGCGCTGACTCCGGCGCGCCGGACGCCCGGGCGGTCCCCGGCCGCTACGGGCGCCCGGCCGCGGGCCGCTCCCACTCCGGGCCGAAGCCGTCGGCCTCGCCGCGCTGGACGACGGTGAGCGTTCCGGTGCTGCGGGTGAGGGCGACGTAGAGCGAGGAGCGCCCGTGCGCGGCGGCGATCGCGTCCGGTCCGTGGACGAGCACGTGGTCGAACTCCAGGCCCTTCACCGCCGGGGCGGGCAGGACGACGAGCGCGGCGCGGAGGTCGCCGCCGACCGCGACGCCGCGGTCGGCGAGGACGCCGGTGACGCGCTCGGGCTCGGGGGTGACGATCGCGCGCTGGCCGCTTCGCTCCTCCCGGGCCCACCGGAGGATCTGCTCGGCCTCGTCGACGTCCCCGCAGATCAGCTCCGGCCGGTCCCCCGAGGCGCGGACGGCGTCGATCCGGCGGGCGCCCGGGCGCAGTTCGCGCAGCAGCGGGTCGACCGCCTCGACCAGTTCGCGCGGGGACCGGTAGCAGACGGTCAGTTCGACCGGGCGCGGCGCCGTGCGCAGCTCCGCGAGGCGCTCGTCCCACGTCGCCGCGGCGTTGGCGGCGCCGGTCTGGGCGATGTCGCCGACGACCGTCATGGACTTGGAGGGGCAGCGGCGCGCGATCATCCGCCACTGCATGGGCGTCAGGTCCTGGGCCTCGTCGACGATGACGTGCCCGTACGTCCAGGTGCGGTCGGCCGAGGCGCGTTCGGCGAGGCCGCGGTGGTCGCCCGCGGCGTTGCGGTCGGCCAGCGACTCGGCGGTCGTCCATCCGTCGAGCGAGCGGTCCGAGCGGAGCACCTTCCGGGCGAAGGCCACTTCGCGCAGGCGGTCGCGTTCGGCGGCGGCGACCGCCGCCGAGTCGTCGACGCCGAGGAGTTCCGCGGCCTCGTCGAACAGCGGGACGTGCGCGCCGGTCCACGGCGGACCGGCGGTGGCGGCCAGCCGGGCCGCCTCGCGCTCGCCCAGGCCCGGGACGCCGCCGAGGCCCTCGCGCAGGAAGCGGCCCACCGCGGCTTCGGGGGTCAGGCCGGGCCAGAGGGCGTCGACGGCGCGCTGGACGGCCGGGGAGCGTTCGAGCTCCTCGCGGAGCCGCTCCCGGGACCAGCGCTCCTCCGCCGCGAGCTCGGCCGGCGACCGCGCGGGCATGAGCGTGTCGGCGTCCTGCTCCTCCCAGGATTCGAGGAGCCGCAGCTCCGCTTCGAACCCTTCGTCGATCGCCGCCATCCGGGCGTCTTCGGCGTCGGCGGCGAGCACGGTGAGCTCGTCGAGGATCGCGGCGACGAAAACCGCTCGGGCGATGTTGTGGCGTTCGCGGGTCTCGCGGGCGGCCTCGGCGCAGCGTTCGACGACCGGGCGCGGGAGGCGGATCTCCTCGCCGTCCCAGGGGACGGGGTGCCCCTGGTCGCCGACGGCCCCTTGCAGGCCCGTGAGGAACCGCTGGAGCGCCGGGGCCATGCGGCCGTCGCCGAGGAGGCGCGCGAGGTCCGGCGCGGCGGGCCGGAGGCCGCGGTGTCCGGGGTAGAGGTCCTCGACGGTGGCGGTGACGACGTTCGTCTCCCCGAGCGCGGGGAGCACGTCGCCGATGTAGTCGAGGAAGCGCTCGTTGGGCCCGACGATGAGCACGCCGCGCGGCAGCAGGTCCGGGGAGCGGTACAGCAGGTAGGCGGCGCGGTGCAGCGCGACGACGGTCTTGCCGGTCCCGGGGGCGCCCTGGACGAGGAGGACGCCGTCCAGGGGAGCGCGCACGATCGCGTCCTGTTCGGCCTGCAAGGTCTCGACCGCGTCGCGCATCCGCCCGTCCCGGGACCGGGAGAGCGCCCGCAGCAGCGCCCCGTCGCCCACGGCGTCGTCCTGGGCGGCGTCCGGGTCGAGCAGGTCGTCGTCGACGCGGACGACGCGCCGCCCGGCGACGGCGAGGTTGCGGCGGCGCACCAGGCCGAGCGGTTCGCGCGCGGTCGCGGCGTAGAAGGGCTCGGCGGCGGGCGCGCGCCAGTCGACCACCAGGCGCCGGTCGCCGTCGCCGACCCCGGTCCGGCCGATGTGGAGGCGTTCGCCGTCGTCGCGGTCGATCCGGCCGAAGCACAGCCGGTCCTCGGCGTTGCGGAGCGCGGCGGCGCGCGCGGCCAGTCGCCGGATCTCGCCGTCCCGTTCGGTCAGGCCCGTCGGGTCCGCCGGGGCCTGCGCCCGGAGCCGCGCCAGGCGCTCGCGCACCTGTGCCGCTTCGGCGTCGAGGCGGCGGTACGCCCGGTCGAGGTGCGTCTGCTCGGCGGCGAGCTGGTCTGCTTCGGACAATCGCGTGGTCCTTTCACTCGGCGGGCGCGGTGGTCGGCGGGGCCTCCAGCAGCGTCTGGACGTCGCGCAGGCTCGTCGCGAAGAACCGCGCGATCACCGCGCGCTCCTCGGCGGTGAACCCGGCGAGCGAGGCGCGGATGCGCTCGCCCAGGCGCTCGTAGCGGTCGATGATCCGCTCGCGGGCCTCGGGGACGGCCTCGATGAGGACCCGCCGCCGGTCGGCGTCGTCGCGGATGCGCCGTACGACTCCGGCGTCGACGAGCCGGTCCACCAGGTGGGTGACGGCGCCGGTCGTGAGCCGGAGGCGGCGGGCCAGCTCGCCGGCGGGCAGGGGGCCGTCCGCGACGACCTCGTGCCAGCACGTCAGGTCGGTGGAGCCGACCCCCGCTTCGCGCGCGATCCTCTCGTTCACCGCTTCCATCGCCGACAGCCACGGCGGCAGCAGCCGCGTGACCTCCCGTACCGTCTCGTCGCCCATGCGGCAATATTAGCTTAATGATTAAGCAATTGAACAGTGCAGGCATATTCGGGGAGGGCGCCGCCCGTGCTCGGACCCGGATTCGGGGGTGCGACCCGCGAAAGCACGGCCGGGTCAGCGTTCGGCGGGCAAGACGACCACGAGCGCCGCCCGAGAACGGCCGCGGCGCCCTCAGCGCTCCCCGGGGCGGATGAACCCCGATTCGTAGGCCATGATGACCGCCTCGGTCCGGTTCCCGGCGCCCAGCTTGGTGAGGACGCTGCGGACGTGGGTCTTCACCGTCTCCAGGCCCAGGTACAGGCGCGTCGCGATCTCCTGGTTCGCCAGCCCCTGCGCCACCAGGCGCAGCACCTCCGCCTCGCGCGGGGTCAGCGCGATCGGGCCGTGCGCGTTCCCCGGCGGCGGGGCGTGGCTCGTCGCGAGCGACCGGATCGCCTCGGGGAACAGCAGCCCGTCGCCTTGGGACACAAGGCGGATCGCACCGGCGATCTGGGCGATGTCGCTGCGCTTGAGCACGAAGCCGCTGGCCCCCGCCCGCAGTGCCCCGTAGACGTACTCGTCGTTCGCGAACGTCGTGATGACGATGACCTTCGGCGGTTCGGGCACGGCCTCGCGCAGCCGCCGGGTCGCCTCGATCCCGTCCATGCCGGGCATGCGCACGTCCATGAGGACCACGTCGGGCCGCCACCGACGTACCAGCGGCAGGACCTCGGCGCCGCTGGACGCCTCGGCGACCGGGTCGATGCAGGACTGCGCGGACAGCAGGGTCCGCAGTCCGGTGCGGACGATCGGGTCGTCGTCGGCGATGAGCACCGAGACGGGCGGGGAGGTCACCGCACGATGATGCCACCCCGCCCTCCCGCCCGGCCCGTCCGCCGGTCCGGGCGCGCGCCCCGCCACGCTCAGACCGGCACCGTTCCGCGCTCCGGCGACCGCTCCCGCTCCGGCAGCTCCGAGGCCAGCCGGCCGCTCAGGATGATCCACAGGGCCACCGCGACCATCGGCACCGTGCCCAGCAGCGTGCCGGTGTTCTGGCGGTCGTCGCCGAACGCGGCGCCGATGAGCAGGAACAGGACCATGTTGTTCCCGGCATGGGCAAGGCTCGCGGTCCACACCGAGCCGCTGCGCAGCCGCAGCCACGAGAGGATGATCTCCTGGAACATCATGGAGGCCGTCCAGACCGCCAGGCCCAGGAGCACGTTGTCGAAGACGAGGTAGCCGAGGAAGGCGAGCGGGTAGTGCCAGACGGCCCAGATGAACCCCGTCAGCAGCGTGGACAGCACCGGGCGTTCGGGGACGAGCCGCAGCCGCAGGTAGCTCGTCCAGCCGAACTCCTCGCCCCAGTAGGCCGGGGTGAGCACGACGACCGCCGCCATGAGCAGGCCGATCGAGGCCCACAGGGGCATGCCGGGGACGAGGGCGAAGGCCGCGGGGTCGAAGCGCCACAGGCCGAGCGCCACGGCCAGGCCGAGCGCCACCGCGGCGAAGACCAGCGGGCCGAGCCAGGCGACCAGGTAGAGGCCGAGGTTCTCACGCAGTCGCAGCCGCAGCCCCGCGTCGGCGAAGCCCTCTTTCGTGACCCATTTCCGGACGATGAACGCGGCGACGGCCGGTGTGAGGGCGACGCTGGCGAGCTGCACCACCGGATTGACCAGTGACAGGTCGAACACCAGCACTGCGGTGAACATCCCTCCCCAGGCCAGCCCGAAGGCGAGGAGGAGGAATGCGAACAGGCCCTTTGCTCTGGGCGTCATGGAAGGCGGTCCTTTCTCGATACGATGTCGCCGCCAACGTTCGCCGCCGGAGCGGTCCCGTGCCTCCCTGGAAAGCGGGAACGTCCGCTCCCTCATCGGAGGGAGGCGCCGCCTCGGCCCGGGTGCCAGACTCGCTCTCATGCGACGACTCATTGGGCCTCCGTACCTCCGCGCCGCCTGCCGCGGATGGGCGCATGCGTTCCTCGGTGCGGTGGCGGCGGTGTCGGCCGCCGCGGTGGTGACGGCGGTGCTGGCGCTGGCGTGGCCGCGGACGCCCGGAGCGGTGTTCACCGCCGCCTCGCTCGCGTCCCTCGCCCTGCTCGGCGTGCCGCAGGCGGCGCGGCGGACGAGCGTCCGGTTCGCCAACGCCCTGTTGGGGACCGGTCTGCCGCGGCCGGGGGCGGCGCGGCGGCTCGCCACGGCGGCCTGGGTCTCGGCCTGGGCGGTGTGGGGCGCGGCGCTCATGGCGGTGACGCTGCTGGCGGCGGTCGCGCTGGGCCTGCCGGTGGTCTGGCTGGCGGGCGGGGACAGCGTCACGGTCGTCATCGACGTGCGGGTCCCCGCCGGTGCGGCCGGGGCGTGGACGATCCTCGCGGCGGCCGGCGGCCTGCTCGCGCTGGCCGCGGCGGCTTCGGCCGGGGCGGCGCTGATGCGACGGCTGGCGGCGCTGCTCCTCGGGCCGAGCCTGGCCGAACGGCTCGCGACGGCCGAGGCCGAGGCCGACCGCGCGGCGGTCCGCAACCGTCTCGCCCGCGACCTGCACGACTCCATCGGGCACGCCTTGACGGCCTTCACCGTCCAGGCCGCCGTCGCCAGTCAGGTCTTCGACTCCGACCCGGCCGCGGCCCGCCGCGCCATGAACTCGATCGAGGGCGCCTCGCGCGCGGCCCTGGACGATCTCGACCGCGCGCTCGGCGTGCTCCGCGAGGAGCCCGAGTCACCCCGCACCCGCCCGACGCTGGCCGACCTCCAGGGGCTCTGCGACCGGATCGCGCAGGGGGGCACCGAACTCGACGTCGCGATCGACGGCGAACCGGGCTCGGTCACTCCTGCGGTCTCCCGCGAGGCCTACCTGATCGCGCAGGAGGGGCTCACCAACGCGCTGCGCCACGCCCCGGACTCACGGGTGCGGCTCAGCGTGACCGTCACCGATGCGCAGTTGACCGTCCGCGTCCGCAACGAGCTCGCGGACGGTTCCCGTGGCGGCGGGCACGGCCGCGGCCTGATCGGCGTCGCCGAACGCGTGCGCCTCTTGGGCGGCACGTCCTCGGCGGGCCCCGACGGCCCGTCCCACTGGACGCTGCAAGCGGTGCTGCCGCTGCGGGCCGAGCCTGCGGCGGAATGAAAGCCGGGGTCATTCGCTCAGGTAGTCCAGTGGCGCGGCGGCACGGCCCAAGGCGCGTTCGGCCGCGTACCCGTCGGGCCCGAGGGCGGCGGCCAGGCGGGGTTCGATGCGGTCGAGGTCGAACCGCTCCCCTTGCGGCAGCGGCGCGCCGCGGGCCTCGCGCAGGGCCGCGGCCGTGCCCAGGGCCCGGGCCGCCGAGCGCGGTTCGCCCAGCAGCGACCAGGCCCCGGCGAGCCCTTCGAGGCTGAGCGCGGCGGCGCGGCCATCGAGGCGGGTGGCGCTGAGGGCGAGGGCGCGCCGGTGCAGGCGCAGCGCCTCGGCGCCGTCGCCGCGCATCTCGGCGGCGAAGCCGAGCTCGTCGAGGAGCATCGCGGTGGACTCGTGGAGGCCGGGCGCGCGCTCGATGCGGTCGAGCCAGCGGCGGGCGATGCCCTCGGCCGCGTCGAGGTCGCCCGCGCGGCGTTCGAGGAGCATCAAGCCGGTGTCGGCGAACATCTCGATGAACGCCACGGACAGCTCGCGGCCGGCGGCGAGGGCGCGGCGGTGCAGGCGGCGGGCCTCGTCGAATTCGCCGCGGAGCATGGCGACGCGGCCGAGGCGGGATTGCCGGTACGCCTGTTCGAGGCGCAGGCCGAGCTCGTCGGCGATGGCGAGCGCTTCGTGGTTGCGCTCCAGGGCGGTGCCGTAGTCGCCGGTGATCTCGGCGTGGGCGGCGAGCGGTTCGAGGGCCTGGAGTGCGCCCCAGCCGTCGCCGAGGGCGGCGAACCGCTCCCGGGCGGCCTCGGCGAGTTCGAGCACGGGCCGCATGTCGCCGCGGACGAGCGCGAACCAGGCGAGGTTGGCGTCGGCGGCGGCCAGGCCCCAGGTGTCGCCGGCGGCGGCGAAGTGCTCGCGGGCGCGGCGGGAGAGGCGTTCGGCCTCGCCGTGGTCGTCGAAGCCGATCATGGTGGAGGCGATGAACAGTTCGGCGCGGGCGCGGTGGCGCGCATCGGTGAGCGCGGCGGCGAAGCCGACGTCCTCGGCGATGGCGCGGTCGGCGCCGGGCCGGGTGATGACGGTGAAGCAGTGGCGCCAGAACCGGGCGGCCTCGCGCAGGCCGGGCCCGGCCGGGCCGTCGAGGGCGAGGGCGGCGTCGAGGGCGCGGACGGCGTCGGGCAGGTCGGAGCGCAGGTACCAGTACCAGGTGAGGCCGACGGCGAGGCGGAGGGCGGCGTCGGCGTCGCCGAGGCGCAGCGAGGTGTCGAGGGCGGTGCGGAGGTTCGCGGTCTCGGCGTCGAGGGCGCGGAGGGTGGCGGCCTGGGCGGGGCCGCGGAGGGCGTCGGCGGCCGTCTCGGCCAGGCGGGTGTAGACGTCGCGGTGGCGGCGGCGGGCGGCGTCGAGGCCGCCGGTCTCGGCGAGGCGGTCGCGGCCGTAGACGGCGACGGAGGCCAGGAGCCGGTAGCGGCGGTCCTCGCCGGGCGCGACGACGACCAGGGAGCGGTCGACGAGGGCGGCGAGCGCGTCGGCGGCGGCCGCCGGGTCCAGGGCGTCCTCGCACAGGGCGGTGACGGCGTCGAGGGCCGCGCCGCCGGTGGCGACGGCCAGGCGGGTGAGGACGCGGCGTTCGGCGGGCCCGAGGAGGTCCCAGCTCCAGTCGATGACGGCGCGCAGCGACCGCTGCCGTTCGGGCAGGCCGCGGGATTCGGCGGTGAGGAGCCGGTCGGCGAGTTCGGCGGCGAGGTGGCCGGTGCCGAGGGCGGCGGCGCGGGTGGCGGCGAGTTCGAGCGCGAGGGGGAGGCCGTCGAGGCGGGCGCAGATCGCGGCGACGTCGGCGGCGTTGGCGTCGGTGAGGGCGAAGGCGGGGTCGGCGGCGCGGGCGCGGGCGGTGAAGAGGCGGACGGCGGGCGCCTTGGCGACGGCGGCGGCGTCGGCCGTCTCGGGCAGGCCGAGGGGGGCGAGGGGCTGGACGTGTTCGCCGGGCAGGCGGAGCGGTTCGCGGCTGGTGGCGAGGATGCGGACGCCCCGGGAGGCGAGGAGGCGGCGGCACAGCTCGGCGGCGGCCTCGGCGACGTGCTCGCAGTTGTCGAGGACGATCAGGGCGTCGGCGCCGTCGAGGGCGGCGCGCAGGAGCGCCTCGGGGGCGGGGGCGCGGGCGGCGGGGGTGCCGGTGCCGCGGCGCAGGCCCAGGGCGTCGGCGACGGCGGCGGCCAGGAGGTCGGGGCCGGCGTCGTCGGCGTGGCCGCCGAGGTCGACGAACCGGGCCCGGTCGTGCGCGCGGGCGGCGGCGAGGGCGAGGCTGGTCTTGCCGACGCCGCCGGGGCCGGTGAGGGTGACCAGGCGGGCGGCGGCGAGCCGGTCGCCGAGGGCGTCCAGGTCGGCTTCGCGGCCGATGAGGGGCGTGAGCGGGGCGGGCGGCCCGGTGGGCGCGGGGGCGGCGTCCAGGGCGGGGTCGTGGCGCAGGATCGCGCGGTGGAGGTCTTGGAGCTCGCGGCCGGGTTCGAGGCCGTCGGCGGCGAGGCGGTCGCGCAGGCGGCGGTAGGCGTCGAGCGCCTCGGTGTGGCGTCCGGTCGCGTAGAGGGCGCGCAGGTGGAGGGCGTGGAGGCGTTCGCTGCGGGGGCGGGCGGCGGTGAGGTCGGCGGTCTCGGCCGGGAGGCCGTCGGTGCGGCCGAGGTCGAGCCGGGCGTCGACGAGGTCGGCCCGGGCCGTCAGGCGGCGGTCGTCGAGGGCCGCGGCGGGGGCGGTGAGGTGGTCGAATTCGGCCAGGGCGGGGCCGCGCCACAGCCCGAGGGCCTGTTCGAGGAGGGCGGCGCGGTCGGCGCCGTCGAGGGCGGCGGCGCGGTCGGTCAGGGCGGTGAACTCGGCGGCGTCGGTGTCGGCCTCGATGCGGTAGGCGTCGCCGACGCGTTCGACCGCGACGGGGGCGATGGCGCGGCGCAGCAGCGAGATCTTGGTGTGGAGGGCGGCGCGGGGGTCGGCGGGCGGCTCGCCGTCCCACAGGTCGGCGATGAGCCGGTCGGCGGAGACGGCCCGGCCCGGGTCGGCCAGGAGGCGGGCCAGGAGCGCTCGGACCTTCTTCTCGCGCACGGCGACGGGGCGGCCGTCGTCGGTCCGCGCCTCCAGCGGCCCCAGGATTCCGAAGCGCACGGTCTCACCCTATCCGGGCGGCGTGACCGGCGACCGCATGCCGATCGCAAGCCGATCGAAAGCGGGGCGCGGAATCTGGAGGGGCCACGGAGACAAGGAGACCTGAATGACTGCGGTGGACGAGACCGCGCCCGCGCGGGCGGGCGCGCGCGAGTGGGCGGGCCTGGCGGTGCTGGCGCTGCCGGTGCTGGTGCTGGCGCTGGATCTGAACGTGCTGCATCTGGCGGCGCCGGCGTTGAGCGCCGACCTGGGGGCCGGGAGCACGCAGCTGCTGTGGATCCTCGACGTGTACGGGTTCATGGTCGCCGGGCTGCTGGTGACGATGGGGACGCTGGGGGACCGGATCGGGCGGCGGCGGCTGCTGCTGATCGGCGCGGCGGCGTTCGCGGCGGCCTCGGTGGTGGCGGCCTACGCCCCGACCGCCGAGGCGCTGATCGCGGCGCGGGCGCTGCTGGGGGTCGCGGGCGCGACGCTGATGCCCTCGACGCTGGGCCTGATCAGCAACCTGTTCCCCGACCCGAAGCAGCGGTCGCTGGCGATCGGGGTGTGGGTGACGGCGTTCATCGGCGGTTCGGCGATCGGGCCGGTCGTCGGCGGGCTCATGCTGGAGCGGTTCTGGTGGGGCTCGGTCCTGCTGCTGGGCGTCCCGGTGATGGTGCTGCTGCTGGCGACCGGGCCGGTGCTGCTGCCCGAGCACCGGGCCGGGGGCGGCGGCCGGATCGACCTGGTGAGCGCGGTGCTCGCGCTGGCGGCGATGCTGCCGGTGATCTACGGGATCAAGGAGTTCGCGAAGCACGGCTGGGACCCGCTGGCGGCGGCCTCGCTCGCGGTCGGCGCGGCGTTCGGGGCGCTGTTCGTGCGGCGGCAGCGGCGACTGGCGGACCCGCTGGTGGACATGCGGCTGTTCCGCTCGCGCGGCTTCGGCGCGGCCCTGGCGTCGCTGCTGCTGTGCACCGTCGCGATGGGCGGGGTGACGATGCTGTTCGTGCAGTACCTCCAGATGGTGGAGGGGCGGTCGGCGATGGAGACGGGCCTGTGGATGATCCCGGGCGTGGCGGCGAGCATCGTCGTCTCGGCGACCGCGCCGGTGCTGGCGCGGCGCTGGCGTCCGGCGGCGGTCATCGGCGTCGGCCTCGCCGTGGCGATCCTCGGGCTGCTGCTGTTCTCGCAGGTGGCCTCGGGCGGCGTGGGGCTGCCGGTGGCCGGGACGGTCCTGATGTTCATCGGGGCGACGCCGCTGATGGTGCTGGGCACGGACCTGGTGGTGGGGTCGGCCCCGAAGGAGCGGGCCTCGTCGGCGGCGTCGCTGTCGGAGACGACCTCGGAGCTGGGCTCGGCGTTGAGCATCGCGATCGTCGGCTCGATCATCACGGCCGTCTACGGCGGGCAGATGGCGTCGGCGGCGCTGGCCGGGGCGGTGCCGGAGGCGGCGCGCGACAACCTCGCGGCGGCGCTGGAGGCGGCCGAGGGCCTGCCGGGACCGGAGGCGGCCGGGCTGGTCGAGGCCGGGCGGGCGGCGTTCACCGACGCGGTGCACGCGGGCGCGCTGATGAGCGCCGGGGTGCTGGCGGCGACGCTGGCGGTCGTGGCGGTCGCGCTGCGGCGGGTGCCGCCGATCGGCGGGGACGGGCACTGAGGGCGGCCCGGCCCCGGGGCCGGGCCGCTACGCGTCGAGGGCGTCCAGGTCGGCCTGGGTCCGGCCGAGCCACATCGTGGCGTCGTACTCGTCGAAGACCTTTCTGGCGGCCTCGAAGCGGTCGCGGGCCGCCGCCCGGTCGCCGCGGGCGAGGGCGACGGCGCCGAGGCCCCGGACGGCCCTGGCCGCGGCCACCGGGTCGCCCGCCCGCTTCGAGGTCGCCTCGGCGTCCCGGTAGCGGTCCCGGGCTTCGCGCAGGTCGCGCTCGGCCAGGGCCACGTCCGCGAGGCCGAGCAGCGCGGCCGCCTCGCCGACCGGGTCGTCCTCGTCGCGCGATCCGGCCAGGGCGGTGGCGAACAGTTCGCGGGCGCGGGCGAAGTCCTCTTTGAGCTCGGCCACGCGGGCCAGGCCCCGCTGCACGTAGATGACGCGGTGCCGGTTGTCGACCGACCGGTAGGCCGCCATCGCGGCCTCGTAGCGGGCTTGCGCCTCGTCGGCCTCGTCGCGGAACTGGGCCACCTCGCCGAGGCCGCGCTCGGCGTTGCCGATCCCGCCGGGGTCCTGCGCGCGCGTCGAGAGCGTCAGCGCCTCGCCGTAGCGCCGCCGGGCCAGGTCGAGCTCGTTCCGCGTCCGCGCGATCTCCCCCAGGCCCCACAGGCAGTGCGCGGTGCGGGCGGTGTCCCCGCGGCGCTCGTCGATCTCCTTGGCGTGCAGGAAACCGGCCTCGGCCGCGTCGTAGCGGCTGAAGACGATCCCCCGGTACCCCAGGAACCGGGCCAGGTGCCCGAAACGCTCGCCGTCGTTGGCGAGCACGAGGTCGCGGATGCTCTCGACCTCGACGCTGAACCAGTCGCGCCGGTTGCTGGCGGTCCCCCCGCCGAGGAATTCGAAGTAGTAGTCGGCCAGCGCGGCGTGGACGCGGGCCGTCTCGGTGCCCGCCGCGCCGTCCTGGAGCGCGGCCGGTTCGCGCTCGGCCAGGTGCGCGCCGTAGGCGCGGACGAGGTCGTGCGCCCGGTGGGTGCACAGCTCCGGGTCGTCGTGGTCGTCGGTGTGGTCCCTGGTCGCCAGGCCCGATCTGACGAGCGCGCCCATGCGGCGGTTGGCCTCGTCCAGGTCGCAGCCCATGACCGCGGCCAGGCTGCCGGTGGTCGCCCGGTAGCCGGGGTGCGCGCCCAGGACCCGGAAGGCCAGCCGCTCCTGCTCGGCCAGGCGGCGGTAGGAGCCTTCGAGGAGCCGGAACAGCGCCTTCTGCCGTTCGGCGTCGGACCGGTGGCGGGCCTTGGACGGCTCGGGCAGGGCCCGGATGATCGACCGCAGGCCGCTCACGGCGTTGGCGACCTCGGTGGCGTGCGCGTGGATGAGGACCGGGACGTGCAGGTCGAGCCTGACCAGCTCTTCCACCAGTTCGGGCGGGTGGTCGTCCCCCGCGATGCCGCGGAACATGGCGATCGCGTCGTCCTTGTCGAGCACGTCGAGGTCCAGGTGGTGGCCGCCGCGGCCGAGGACCGCGTCGCGGCTGGTGACGATGGTCGCGCAGCCGTCGGCGTCGACGATGAGGCCGTCGAGCTGCTCCCTGCGCTCCACGTTGTCCCAGACCATCAGCAGCCTCCGTCCCGAGACGACCTCATGCCAGCGGCGCACCCGCTCCCGGTGGCTCAGTTTGGAGACCTCGTCGGGTTTGACGGCGCCGATCTCGGTCAGGACCGTCCCCAGCGCCTCGGCGGCGGTGTCGGAGCGTCCGCCGCGGTAGGAGCGGAAGTCGTGGAAGATGCGCCCGTCGGGGAAGCGGCTGCGGTTCCGCGCGCTGAAGGCGACCGCCAGCGCGGTCTTGCCGACCCCGCCGAAGCCGCCGACCGACCGCACCACGGCGAGCCCTTCGGGTTCTTCAAGGGCGGCTTCGAGTTTCGCGAGTTCGCCGCGGCGGCCGACGAAGTGCTCGCCGCCGGTGTCGGGCTCCCAGTAGTCGCGCAGCGCTTCGACGTGCTCGCGGCGGAGGAACGCCCGGTCCCATTCGGGCCGGGCCCGCCGGGCGGAGGCCCGGAGCGCTTCGCGCAGTTCGGCCGCCGCCTCGGCGAACGCGCCGTCGCGCTCCTCGGGGTGCAGCAGGGCGCTCAGCGGGGTGGCGAGGGCGCCGACGTCGGCGGTCTTGCTGCGGGTGTTGTTGACGGCCGCGACGATGGCGCGGCGTTCGCGGTAGACGAGCATGCCGCCCGACATCCCCTTCACCGCGTGCCCTTCCTTGAGCCACCAGAACCGCAGCTGGTCGACGCTGTCCCAGGTGAGGCCGAGGCCGCGCAGCTGCGGCTCGGAGCCGCGGTGCTCCGGCCGGGGCCGGGCCGCGGCGACGGCGCGGAACGGTTCGCCCTCGACCGGGCGGGGCGGGTCGAGTTCGACGCGGGGGCAGGGGTGGCCGGTCAGGCGGCGTCCGGCGGCGTCGCGCAGTTCGATGATCGCCAGGTCGGGCCAGGCCCAGGTCCGGTCCTCGTTCGCCGCCAAGGGGGATCGTGCGCGCACGACCGCCCGGGCCTCTCCCAGTTCGGGCATGGTGGAGGCGAGGCGGACCGGGCCGCCGTCGGCGACGTGCTGGACCACGTGGGCGCAGGTGAGGACGAATCCGGGCGCGGCTACGAACCCCGAGCCGAGGAAGCTCCCGGCCGCGGCGTCCTCGGCGTACACCTTGACCGCGAAGGGGAAGAGCCGTTCGTCGATGGTATAGACAGGCACCGGCGCGACTCCGTCATCGGGCTTCGGGCTTGTCGGTCCACTTCAGCGTGACCTTGAGGGAGGCCGCGGCCCCGCCCGAGACCAGGATGCCGGTCAGCTTGCCGGTCTTGACATCGGCGCCGATGCCGAACTCGACGGTCGCCTCAGCGGGCCGGACCTTCTGCCAGACCGCGACCAGTTCGGCGGAGACGGCTTCGACGGTCTCCCGGAGGCGGTCGAAGGTCTCGGGGCGGTCGAACAGGTCGTCCCCGATCGGCTCGATGCCGCCGTCCGCGTCCGCTGCCGCCTCGGTGGTCTCGATCAGGAACTCGGCCGAACCGATTGTGACGGGAACTGCTTGCCGCATAACCATCTCCAGGGGTGGAAGGTAGCCGTGTCCTCCAAAGTAGCAAATGCGCGCCGGTCGTGGTGCCTTCGAAGTGCTAGCCGCCCAGGGCGATGCGGTGCAGGCGGCGCATGGAGCGGATCGCCGAGCGTATCTCCTGGAGGTAGGCGCCGCCGGTGTACTCCTTGCGGAAGCGGGCTTCGGGCAGGGCGGTGGTGTCGACGCCGACGGTCTCGACCTCGCACCCGTAGGGCAGCCCCATGAAGGCGAGCGCGTCGGCGTGCTGGAAGGGCACGAAGATCGCGGAGGTGACCACCAGGACGCTGTCGCCGGGGCCGAGGTCGGCCACGCGGTCGGCCCAGAAGCGGCAGGTGTCGGCGGTGTCGGCGCGGCGCCGCTCGGGCTCGGAGGAGGGCGCGGCCACCGCGCTGACGGTCATGTCGCCGCTGCGGTAGGCGGCGATCCTCCAGGCCCGGTGCGGGTCGCGTCCGGGCTCGCCGCCCGCTTCGACGTCGGGCTCGCCCCGCAGCGCGAAGGCGCGTTCGAGGCCGGCCTCCATCGCGTCGATCTCGAAGCGCGCGCCGGTGACGCCGGTGAGCTCGGCGAACTCGCGGTCGCGGTCGTTGCAGGGCCGGAAGCCCGCGAGGCCGGTGACGTGGTCGGCCCGGACGCCGTCCGCGAGGAGGGCGGCGGCGTGGCGGGCGCGGAGCAGGCAGGCGCTGAGCAGTCCGCCGAGGACCAGGACGTGGGTGTACCGGTCGCTGCGGGGCCGCCGCTCGCCGCCGAGGCCGAGGGCCAGGGCCGCTTCCACGACGAAGCGCTCCCTGTCCGGGTCGAGGCGCTCGGCGTCGGTCGCGAACCGTTCGCGTCCGGCCCGGAAGTCCCAGTGCTCGGCCGAGAAGGACTCCAGGTAGGCGAGTCGCTCGGCGGGGTCGTCGGGGAGCGCGCCGCCGAAGTCGGCGACCAGGGCCCGCATCGGCTCGGAGCCGGTCCAGCGGTCGACGTCGGCGGCCGCCGCGCCGCTTCCGGCCGATCGCGGCAGCGGCGGGTGCGGGCCGGTCCATGCAGGTCGGTGTCGGGTCATCTTGCGGCCCAGGCTATCGGCCGGTCGGGTCAGTGCCTCTCGGCGGGGAGCGCTTTGGCGAGGCAGACGGCGCCCTCGGGGGCGGGCAGGTCGGTCGCGCGGTAGCCCGCGCGCCGGTAGAACTCGATGTTCCGCAGGCTCCCGGCGCCGGTGTGCAGCAGGATGCGGCGGCCGGGTCCGGCGGCGGCCTCGGCGGCGCGCAGCAGCCACCGGCCCAGGCCCTCGCCGCGCCGGTCGGGCACGACGGCGAGCCGGCCCAGGTGCAGGTCGGTCTCGGCGGCGCGGGTCCGCACCATGCCCAGCAGGCGGCCGTCGAGCCAGAGGCCGGTGGCGTCCCAGTCCGCGAGCCACCGGCGCACCTCCTCCGGCGATTCGTGCAGGGCCGGGACGGACGCGATGTCGTTGGTCAGGGCCTCGTCGACCCAGCAGCACCGTTGCAGCACGGTCGCCTCCGGGGCGTCGTCGGGGGTCAGGCGCCTGGTGTACGAGCCCGGGAGCGGGCCGGGCGCGGCTCCGGCCCGCTCGCGCATGGGGCGCAGGGCGTGCGCGAGGCGGGTCAGTTCGTCGAGGAGGGCCGCGCCCGCCGCGTCGCGGGCGGGGTCCGGGCGCAGCCGCCCGTCCTCCACCGCCTCGCCGATGCGGATCGCGACCGCAGCGCCGGCGGGGACCAGGCGCAGGGTGGTCACCACCTGCTTGGCGTGCTGGACCGATCTGGTGCCCGCCGAGGTGTTGCCGTAGCTGACGAAGCCGATCGGCTTCCAGGCCCATTCGCCGCCGAGGCAGTCCAGCGCGTTCTTCAGCGTCGCGGGCATGCCGTAGTTGTACTCCGGTGTGACGGCGACGAATCCGTCCGATCCGTCCACGAAGGCGCTCCAGCGGCGGGTGTGCTCGTGCCGGTAGACGCCGGAGGAGGGGTGCTCCTCCTCGTCCAGCAGCGGCAGGTCCAGGTCGCCGAGGGCCACCGGGACGAGTGCGGCGCCGAGCGCCGCGGCCCGGTCCGCGACCGCGTCGACCAGCCACCGCGCCACGGCGGGGCCGAGGGCGCCGGGGCGGGTGCTGCACGTCAGCACCATGATCCGAAGTTTTTTCGTTGACATGGAAACGAAGTGTAGATGCTAGGTTGATTACATGTCAACGACACCGTCGCGAGCCGTGCCCTGGCTGAGCCCCGACGAGGAGCGCGCCTGGCGGGCCTTCCGGCGGCTCATGGTCGCCGTCCAGACCGGCACGGCCCGCGACCTGGCCGCGATCGGGCTCTCCGAACCGGACTACGAGGTGCTGAGCACGCTGTCCGAGCGCCCCGGCCGCACCGGCACGCTGAAGGAGCAGGCCGAGAAGATGGGCTGGTCGCGCAGCCGCCTGTCCCGCCACGCGACCCGCATGGAGGCGCGCGGCCTGCTGCGGCGCGAGCCCGACCCGGCCGACGGCAGGGGCTGCCTGCTCGTGCTGACCGCCCAGGGCATGGCGACGCTCGAAGCCGCCGCGCCCGCCCACGTCGAGTCGGTGCGGCGCCACTTCGTCGACCGGCTCGCGCCCCGCGACCTCGCCGCCCTCGAAGGCATCGTCGAGCGCGCGGAGGGGCGGCCCGCCGGGTGAGCCCGGCGCTACCGTGCGGCGGCCGCGGCGCGCCCGCGGAGCCGGTCGCGGACCAGCGCGCCGGTCCGGTGGGCCAGGACGATCAGGGCCAGTCCATTGAGGGCGTGGAACAGGAACAGCGACTGGCCCCACAGCGTGCCGGGCACGTTGACCAGGGCCATGCCGTGCTGGAGCAGCACGAGGAAGGCGCCCAGGGCCGTCAGCCACACGGGCGCGGCCCCCGCCCGCGAGGCGAGGGCGAGGGGGATCGCGGCCGCGTAGAGGTACAGCAGGGCGTTGCCGTTCGCGAAGTGCATCCCGAACCCGTCCTCCAGGGCGCCGCCGTAGCCGATGCCGAACCCGGCCAGGGCGAACTGGACGACCAGCAGCAGCGTCAGCAGCAGCATCCAGATCCGCAGGATCTTGGCGAAGACGGTGTTCATGCGGGGACCTCGCTTCCTGCTCGCACCCGCGGGGCGCGTGTCACGTCGACCGCCCGCTTGGCGAGGCGGGCGACGGCCGCCTGCACGGCGAGGATGCCGAGTCCGTTGAGCGCGTGGAGGGCGATGCCGACGCCCCCGCCGGCGCCCTCGTCGCCGAAGCCGTAGGCGAACGCGCCCTGCATGAAGATCATGACGGCCGACAGGACCGTCAGCAGGACGGCCTTGCGGCCCGGCCTGGCGAGGAGGGCGAAGACGACCGACAGCATGAGCCAGAACATGAGCATGCCGCCGTTGCCGACGTGGGCGATGAAGCGCATGACGCGCTCCTCGCCCTCGGTGACGGCGCCCCATCCGGCCAGGCCCACTTGGAGTACGAGGAGGAGGACGACGAAGCGCGTCCATCCCAGGAAGAACCGTTTCACCGCGGGCGCGCCCCGCTTCCGGTCGGGGGCCGGGGCGGCCGGTGCCCCCGCCCGGCGGGCGCGGCGCCGGGGGCGCCGGCCGGTGGGCCGATGATGCGTCGCCGTTGCATGCGGTCGAGTCTGCCGCCGCCTGCGCTGCCGGGCATCGGCTCGGGGAAGGCGATCGGCATACTCCGCGGGAGGTAAGGCGGCGCCGCGCCGTACTTCCGGGGAAGTCGTCGCCGTCGCGGCGCGGCTCGGGCCGCTTCCGGCGGGCGGCCGGGCCGCCTCACCGCAGCAGGGCGGCGATCCGCACCAGGAGCGGGTAGGGGAGCCTGCGGGGGCGCATCTGGTTGACCGTCCCCGCGATGTAGAGGTCGCGCTCGGGGACGTGGTAGAGCACGCTGCCGAAGGCGCCCGAGTGGCCGATCATCGCCGGGACGGGCATGAGCGGCGACTGCCAGCGGGGGAGCTTGAACCGCATGAGCCCGATCCCGTAGTCGATGGGGTCGAACCGGGAGAACACCGGGTGCCAGCGGGCGGTCATCTCGGGCAGGTACCGCGCGGGGAACAGCTCCCCTGCGATGAAGGCGCGGAGGAATCGCAACTGGTCCTCCGCTGTGGACACCATCGCGCCGTCGGGGCCGAACGAGGCGATCGTCCGGGGGAGGCGCAGCGGCGTGCGGCCGTGCATGACCGTCGCGGCCTCGTCGTGGCGCTCCAGCGTCTCGGGGGTGAGCGGCCAGGTCCCGCGCAGGCCGAGCGGTTCGATGATCCGCTCGCGGACGGCGCGGTGGAAGTCGCCGCCGGAGGCGGTCGCGACGATGCGCCCCAAAAGCTGGTAGTTGGTGTCGCAGTACTGCGCCCGGCCGGGCGCGGAGGGGGCGAACCGGCTCGGCATGCGCCTGGCCGAGGCGATGAAGTCCTCGAAGGTCCATGCGGCGTCGGCGCGGAGCGCGTCGTCGAGGAAGGTGGTGCCGTCGGCGCGCTCCTGCTCGAAGTAGTCCGGTATCCCCGAGGTCTGCGCCAGCAGCTCGCGCACGGTGATCGCGGCGCCGTGGTCGCGGCCGCCGTGCGTGTTCAACCCGCGCATGGTGCGCTCGCCGAGCAGGCTCGCGGCGGGCGTCTCCAGCGTCAGGGCGCCTTCGTCGCGGAGCTGCATGACCGCCGCGACGGTGAACAGCTTGGTGATGCTGGCGATGAAGTAGGGCCGGTCGGCGTCCCCGTACCGCCAGCGGAAGCCGGTGGAGGGCTGTTCGACCGCGAGCCGCAGCGACGCGACCGCGGGCTTGGCGTCGTAGCGGGCCGCGATGCGGTCGAGCGCGGCGGCGGGCGGCGTGCTCATGCGGTCGCCCGGTCCAGTCGCCGCAGGGTGGTCGCGAGCCAGTCGAGTTCGGTCTTGGCGTGGGCGATGCCGTTCTCGAGCGTGGCGACGCGGAGCATGTTCCCGACGCCGCCGTCCGCGGGCGGGACGGCGATCGCCTCCAGCGCCGCCAGCTGCTCGCCCACCTCCCTGCGGCGGGACTCCAGCAGTTCGCGGACGGCCTCGGTCGGCATCCGGTCGGCGAAGAACAGGCGCGCCAGGAAGGGTTCGCGCGTCGGGGGCGTCCGCAGCGGCGAGGCGAGCCACTCGTCCAGCGCGGCCAGGCCGCGCTCGGTGGCGTTGTGCACGTGGAGGTTCGGGCGGTCGTCCTGCACCACGGTGCGGCGGGAGGCCAGCCCTTCCTCCACCAGGCCCGCGAGCGTGCGGTACACCTGCGACTGGTCGGCCGTCCAGAAGTGCCCGACGCTGTGGTCGATGACCTTCTTCAGCTCGTAGCCGCTCATCGGCTGGATGGACAGGATTCCCAGGACCGCGTACCGAAGTGACATGCATACAGGATAGCACCTATATATGCATTGTCCAATAATGGTGTTGTCGGATGTGCGATCACGCATCTATAGGACCGCGCCTCCCCGGAGGCGGGCGGGCCGTCCCCCGCGAGAGCTACGCGCAAGTGTCCACTTGACGGTGACGGTGCCGGGCCTTTCGATCCGTAGCGTTCAGACCAGCCGCGGCACCCCGGCCGCGGCCCTGGGAAAGGGGTCCTCGATGAGACTGCTCTGGCAACTCCTGGCGGTCGGCCTGATCTTCGCCGGCGGCGGACAGGCGATGCTGACGTTCGACGACGGCGGGTGGCTGTCGCTGGCGATCGGCCTCGCCACGGTCGTGCTCGCGATCGTCGTCTACCGGTGGGTGGTCGGCCGGACCGAGCGCCGCCCGGTGGTCGAACTGGGCCGCGAGGGCGCATGGGCGGGGACCGGCTGGGGGACGCTGCTGGGCGCCGGGATGTTCGGCCTGGTCGTCGTGAACCTCGCCTTCCTCGGCTACTACGAAGTGGACGGCCTCGGCGACCCCGGGGCCGTGATCGGCCTGCTCGGCTTCATGGCGGCGGCGGCCGTGACCGAGGAGGTCGTGTTCCGCGGGGTGCTGTTCCGCGTCATCGAGCAGTGGTCGGGCACCTGGATCGCCTTGGCCTTCACCAGCGTCCTGTTCGGATTCATGCACCTCGCCAACCCCCACGCGAGCCTGTGGGGCGCCGCGGCCATCACGCTCGAGGCCGGCGCGATGCTCGGCGCGGCCTACATCGCCACCCGGAAGCTGTGGCTCCCCATCGGAATCCACTTCGGATGGAACTTCGCCGCCTCGGCGGTCTTCAGCACCGAGGTCTCCGGCAACGGCACCCCCCAGGGCCTGCTCGACGCCGCCACCTCCGGCCCGATGCCGGTCTCCGGCGGCGAATTCGGCCCCGAAGGCAGCCTGTACTCGATCGGCTTCGGCCTGCTGCTGACCGTCGTGTTCCTTTGGATCGCAAAGCGTCGCGGCTACCTGGTGCCCCTCCGGCGCGCCGCCCGCGCCGAAGCCGTCGCTAGACTGCCCCGGTGATGGACCTTCGGCGGCTCCCGAAGCTGTGGCGGCGGCTCGACGTCACGGTCAGGGACCTCCCCCTCGGGCTGCTCCTCGCCGTCGCCTCGTTCCTGCCGATGTTCCGCGGCCACGAGACGCAGGTCGGCGACCTGCCCTCGAGCCCCCTCGGCCCCATGACGATCGTGGTAGTCGCCCTCCAGTGCCTCCCGCTGGCCGTGCGCCGCAAGTGGCCCGCCGCCAGCCTCGCCCTGGTCTCGCTGGGCTTCCTGATCGCGACCCTCGGCACCTACCACACGGTCGCCGGGACCGCGTTCACGCTCGCGCTCGTCAGCGCGGGCGCCCACCTCGGCCACCACCGCCGGACCGCCGTGTCCGTCCTGACCGGCGTCTACGCCGCTACCGCGGTCGCGCTCGTCGGCCTCGGGTCCGAGGAGGGCGTGGACGGGTTCGTCCTGTTCTACCTCCTGGCCGCCGCCGCCTGGACCATCGGCTCCTGGCTGCGGTCCACCCGCGCCGCCGAGGCCGACCGCCGCCGCCACGTCGCCGAGGCCACCCGCACCGCCGAGCGCACCCGCATCGCCCGCGAGCTCCACGACGTCGTCACCCACCACGTGACGGCCATGATCGTGCAGACCGAGGCCGCGCGGTACCTGACCGGCGACCCCGAGCGCCTCGACCGGGCCCTGGCCGCCGTCGGCGACACCGGCAGGCAGGCCACCGCCGACCTGCGGCACCTGCTCGGCCTCCTCAACCCCGACCACGAGGCCGCGGACCCCACGCCCCCGGCGGACGGGATGCTCACGCTCGTGGAGCAGACGCGCCGGGCCGGGCAGCCGGTGGTGTTCACCGAGGACGGCGCCCCGGCCGAGTCGGCCGGCAGCGCCGACCTCGTGGCCTACCGCGTCGTGCAGGAGTCGCTGACCAACGCCCTCAAGTACGCCCACGGCAGCCGCACCGAGGTGCGGGTGCGCCACCGCGAGAAGGAGATCACCGTGGAAGTGAGCACCGACGGCTCGGGTTCGAGGGCGCCGGTCCGCGGCGGGAGCGGGCGCGGCCTCGTCGGCCTCCGCGAGCGGGTCGACGTCCTGGGCGGCGACTTCAGCGCCGACTCGCGCACCGACGGCGGCTTCGTCGTGCGGGCCCGCATCCCGGCGGGGAGCGCGGCGTGACGATCCGGGTCCTGGTCTGCGACGACCAGATGCTGATCCGCACCGGCCTGGTGACGATCATCGACGCCCAGCCGGACCTGGAGGTGGCCGGCGAGTGCGGGGACGGGCGGGCCGCGATCGACCTCGCCGAGCGCCTGCGCCCCGACGTGGTGGTGATGGACGTGCGCATGCCGGTGCTCGACGGCATCGAGGCCACCCGCCGCCTGGCGGGCGCGGCGGTGCCGAACCCGGCCAAGGTGCTCGTGGTGACGACGTTCAATCTGGACGAGTACGTCTACGAGGCGCTGCGGGCGGGCGCGAGCGGGTTCCTGCTCAAGGACGCGCCGCCCAGCCAGCTGCTGCACGGCATCCGCACCGTCGCCACGGGCGCGGCGCTGCTGGACCCGGAGGTGACGCGCCAGCTCGTGGGCAAGTACGCCGCCCGCATCCGGCCCGCCGAGGAGGGCCCGGCCGAGACGCCGCTGACCCCGCGCGAGATGGAGGTGCTGCGCCTGATCGCCGACGGGCTCTCCAACGGCGAGATCGCCGCGCGCCTGGTGATCAGCCAGGAGACCGTGAAGACCTTCGTCTCGCGCATCCTGGCCAAGCTCGGGCTCCGCGACCGCGTCCAGGCGGTCGTCTACGCCTACCGCCGGGGGCTGGTGACCTGACCGCGGGTGGCGCCGCGCGAGTGAGCGGTGCTCGCCTCCGAGCGGCCCCGGGGAGCCCTGATATAAGGTTAGCCTCGCCTTATAGTCGCGTTCCCCGGAGTGGTCATGCCTCGCACGTCTCGCGCCCTGCAAGTGTTCCCCATCGTGCTCCGCCGCGTGTCGGTGGCGAGGGTCCGCGACCTCACTCCCAACATGCGCCGCATCACCCTCACCGGCGAGGAGCTCCTGGAAGGACGGATGGGCGAGGGCTTCGAGCGCCCGCCGTTCCGCTCCCTCGGCTTCGACGACCACGTGAAGCTCGTGGTCCCGCCCGCGGAAGAGCCGCTGCCGCACATCGGCACCCAGGAGGCGCACCGGTTCGCCTGGAACCCCGAGGTCTTCGCGTTCACCCGCGACTACACCGTGCGCGCCTGGGACCGGGAGGCGAACACCTTCGACGTCGACGTGGTCCGCCACGACCACGGCCTGGCCTCCGATTGGGCCTTCCGGGCCGAGCCGGGCGACGAGATCCACTTCGCCGGGCCGAAGTCCAGTGCGCTCCACCAGGACGAGGCCGACTGGCACCTGCTCGTCGGCGACGAGACCGCGCTGCCGGCGATCGGGCGCTGGCTCGAGACGGCCCCGGCGGGCACGCGCGGGCGCGTCATCGTCGAAGTCCCCGACGAGGCCGACCGCCAGCAGATCCACACGGCCGCCGACGTCGCGATCGAATGGCTCGTGCGCGGCGGCGCCCCCGCCGGGACCGGCACGCTGCTGCTGGAGGCCGTCCGGCGCACCGCCCTCCCCGAGGGGCGCGTCTACGCCTGGTGCGGCGGCGAGACCAAGACCATCGCGCCGATCCGCCGCCACCTGCGGCGCGACCGCGCCCTCCCCAAAGAGGACGTCGAAGTCGTCGGCTACTGGCGCCGCCACGAGACCGCGCGCGACGAGGCCCCCGCCGACGTCGCCGCCAACGACGACGCCGAGCGGATCGCCCCCGCCGCGAACGGCAGGGACGAGGACGTGCGGTCCCTCCTCCACGAACTCCACGAGATGAGCGAGCTGGGGCCGCCGATCGTCACCCGGGCCGCCGCGACCCTCGGCGTCGGACCCCTCATCGCCTCCGGCACCGCCACGCTCGCGGGCCTCAGCGCGGCCACCGGCGTCGACGCCGGACGGCTCCGGGCGCTGCTCGACGCGATGACCGCGCTCGGCCTGCTCGAAGCCGACGCCGGGGAGTACCGCAACACCGCCCTGGGCGGCCTGCTGCTGGAGTCGGAGACGATCGACCGGCTGTCCCTGCACGACCCGGCCAACCGCGCCGCCCTCGCCCTGGTCGACCTCGTCGACGTGCTGCGGACCGGCCGCCCCGGCGGCGCGGACTGGCGGGCCCGCCGCGCCGCCGACCCCGCCCTGGAAGCGGCCTACCAGGACCGGAGCGCCGACGCGCTCTACTACGTGCTCGAACCGCTCGGCCGCCTCGACCCGGTCGCCCGGGCGTCCACACTGGCGGTCTTCGGGGACGCCGCGGCCGAGACGGCCGCGCGCCTCGCCCGGGGCCGGACGGTCCACCTGCCGGGGAGCGACCCGGCGGCGGCGTGGCCGGAGCACGACTGCGCGATCCTCGTCTCGGCGCTCGAAGGGCGCTCCGACGCCGAAGCGCTCGCCCTCCTCCGCGCCGCGCTCGCCTCCGGACCGGCGCTGGTCCTCGCCGAGCACACCGCCGACAAGGCCGCAGTGGACGACCACGCCGCCGAGTACGCGCTCACCAGCCTCGCGCTGACCGGCTCGCCGCTGCGCGGCCGCGACGGCATCGGCGCGCTGCTGCGCGAAGCGGGCGCCGCCTCGGTCGAGCACACCGTCCTCGGCTGGGGCTTCGGCCCCTACGGCAACGTGACCGTCGCGCATGCCTGAGACGACGACCGCCGCCCGCGGCGGGCCGCGCCCGGCGCGCGCCGCCGGGCTCCCCCTCCCGGCGGCGCTCACAGGACTCGCGGCGGCCCTCGCCGTCGCCGTGGCCGCCAGCCTCGTGATCGGCGCCGAGGACCTGGCGGCGCCGCGGGCGTTCGCGGCGCTGTTCGGCGACGGCGCCGACCGCCAGGCGCACCTGCTGGTCTTCGAGTACCGCCTCCCCCGCACCATCGTGGCGATCGCCGCGGGCGCCGCGCTCGGCGTCGCCGGGGCGCTCATCCAGGCGTACACCCGCAACCCCCTGGCCGACCCGGGCATCCTCGGCGTCAACGCCGGCGCCGCCTTCGGCGTCACCGTCGCGTTCGGACTCGGGCTCTCGGCCTCCACGTCCGCGCTCGTGTGGCCCGCCCTCGTCGGCGCGGGCGCGGCCACCGTCGCCGTGCTCCTCCTCGCCTCCATCGGGCGCGGCCCCGCCACACCGGTGCGCATGACCCTCGCGGGCGTCGCCCTCGCGGCCGTCATCGGCGGCGTCACCACCGGCGTGCGCCTCTCCGACCCCGAGACGTTCGAACGCCTCCGCTCCTGGCAGGCCGGCTCGGTCGCGGGCCGGTCCCTCGCCGACCTCGCCGACGTCGCCCCCTACATCGCTGCGGGCCTCGCCCTGGCCGTCCTGCTCCTCAAGCCGCTCAACGCGATCGCCCTCGGCGAAGACCTCGCCGCGTCCCTGGGCGTCAACACGCGCAACGTGCAGGTCCTCACCGTCACCGCCGTCGCGCTCCTCGTCGGCGCGGCCACGGCCGTCGCCGGGCCCATCGGCTTCATCGGGCTCATGGTCCCCCACGCCTGCCGCCTGCTGGTCGGCAACGACCACACGCGCGTCATCCCCATGTCGGCGCTCGCCGCGCCCGTGATCGTCCTCCTCGCCGACGTCCTCTCGCGCGTCCTGCTGCCCCTGCGGGAACTGCCGGTGGGCGTGGTGACCGCGTTCATCGGCGCGCCGGTGCTGATCTGGGTCGTCCGCAGCAGGAAGGCGGGCGCCCCGTGAGCCGCACCGGCGCCGCGCGCGCCTTCGTCCTGCGGGCGCCGCTGCCGGGCGTCCGGGCCTCCGAGCGGTTCTCGGTGCGCTCGACGCTGACGTGCGCCGCGCTCCTCGCGCTCACCGCCGCGGTCTCCCTGGCCGCGTTGATGCTCGGCGAAGTCGTCTACTCCCCGCAGCAGGTCGCCCAGGCGCTGTTCGGCGAGGCGCCGGGCGCCGCGGAGCTGTTCGTGGTCCAGTGGCGCCTGCCCCGCGCGGTCACCGCCGCGGTCTTCGGCGCCATGCTCGGCCTCGCCGGGGCGCTGTTCCAGTCCGTCACCCGCAACCCCCTCGGCAGCCCCGACATCATCGGCTTCACCGCCGGGTCCTCGGCGGGCGGCGTCGCCGTCGTCGCGCTCATCGGATCGAGCCACCTCATGGTCGCCGCGGGCGCGCTCGCCGGCGGGTTCGCCGTGGCCGCCCTGATCGTCCTGCTCTCACGCGGCGGCGGCATCGCGGGCTTCCGCCTGGTGATCGCGGGCATCGCCCTCAGCGCCATGCTCTCCGGCCTGGAGACCTGGTTCATCCTCAGCGCCGACCTCGACATCGCGCAGGTCGCCGCCCTGTGGAGCACGGGATCGCTCAACGGCACCGGCTTCACCTACACCGGCCCGGCGCTCCTCGCCGGAACCGCGATGCTCCTGGTCACCGGGTTCGGGCTCGGCCGCAGGCTCCGACTGCTGGACCTGGGCGACGACGCCTCCGCGGCGCTCGGCGCCGACCCGGGGCGCACGCGCCTGCTCGCCATCGCCGCGGGCGTGGTCCTCATCGCGATCGCCACCGCCTCGGCCGGGCCCATCGCCTTCGTGGCGCTCGCCGCCCCCCACATCGGACGCCGCCTCGCCGGGGCGGCGGGCGCCGCCCCGGCGCCCTCGGCCTGCGCGGGCGCCCTCGTCCTCGCCTCGGCCGACCTCGCCGGGCAGCACGCGATCCCCGGCCACTCCTACCCCGTGGGCCTCGTGACCGTCGCCGTGGGCGGGATCTACCTCATCACGCTCATCGCCCGCGAGAACCGGAAGGGAACCTTGTGAACACCCCGCGACCAGACGCCGGCCGGCCCGGGCTCAGCGCCGAGGCGATCACCATGGCCTACGACAAGCACGTCGTCGGCGAAGGGCTCTCCCTCGACGTCCCCGACGGCGAGTTCACGGTGATCCTGGGCCCCAACGCGTGCGGCAAGTCCACCCTGCTGCGTTCGCTGGCGCGCCTGCTCAAACCGCAGGCCGGCACGGTCTACCTGGACGGCAAGGACATCCACCGCCGGCGCGCCAAGGACGTGGCGACCCGGCTGGGGCTGCTGCCGCAGTCCGCGGTCACCCCCGCGGGCATCACCGTGTTCGACCTGGTCCGCCGCGGACGCTACCCGCACCAGTCGGTCCTGTCGCGGTGGAGCGAGGAGGACGAGCGGAGCGTGGCGCGCGCCCTGGAGGCCACCCGCATGACCGATCTCGCGCACCGGCCGGTCGACGAGCTCTCCGGCGGCCAGCGCCAGCGGGCGTGGGTGGCGATGGTCCTGGCGCAGGAGAGCCCCGTGCTGCTGCTGGACGAGCCGACGACGTTCCTGGACGTCTCGCACCAGATCACGCTGCTGGACCTGTTCGCCGAGCTCAACCGGACCGGCGGGCGGACCCTCGTGGCGATCCTCCACGACATCAACCACGCCGCCCGGTACGCCGGGCACCTGGTCGTGATGTCGGACGGCCGCATCGTGGCCCAGGGGCGGCCGGACGAGGTGCTCACCGCCGGACTCCTCGCGGAGGTCTTCGACATCGAGGCCACCGTCATCGAGGACCCCGTCAACGGCGGCCCCCTGATCATCACCCGGCACCGCGGCGCCGCCGCGCCCTCCCCATCACGAAAGGCACCACAACGATGAAGGCCAGTCACATGCGCACCGCCCTCGGCACGGGGCTCGCGCTCCTCGCCCTGACCGCCGCCGCGGCCTGCGGCGGCGGCGCGGCGGAGCCGGAGGCCGAGACGCGCACCGTCACCGACGCGACCGGCACCGAAGTGGCGGTCCCGGTGGACCCGCAGCGCGTCGTCACGCTGCACTACGCCGCGACCCAGCCGGTGCTCGACCTGGGCCTGATGCCCGTCGGCCAGGGCACCTTCGAGGACGGCATCATCCCCGAGGACATCGAGGCCGAGGTGGAGGCGGTGCCGGTCGTCACCGACGCGGTCGAGCCCCGCCTGGAGGAGATCGCCGAACTCGACCCCGACCTGATCCTGGCGCCGAACGTGTACGAGGACGACGTGCTGGAGCAGCTCCGGACGATCACCTCGGTCTACACCTTCACGCTGCGCGGCGGCGACCGCGCCGAGTGGATGCAGCGCACCGAGGAGATCGCCGACGCGCTCAACCGGACCGGCATGGTCGCCGAACTCGACGAGGCGTTCGCGGCCCGCCAGAGCGCGATCGCCGAGGAGTACGCCGACGTCATCGCGGGCAGGTCCGTGGCCGTGATCGGCGCCTACGAGGAGAACAACTTCTACGCCTGGGGCCAGGACAACATGACCGGCACGGTGCTGCTGCCGCTCGGCTTCACCTGGTCGGCGCAGGAGAACGCGATCGTGGAGGGCCAGGACGAGCCCGAGGCGACGGTCTCCAACGAGAAGCTCGCCACCGCCGTCGGCGACGCGGACGTGCTCTTCATCGACTCCGACCTGCGCGGCGAGGTCAACGCCTTCATGGCCGCGCTCCAGGAGACCCCGCTGTACCGGGAGCTGCCCGCGGTCCGGGCCGGGCACGCCTACCCCGCGGGCAAGAACACGATCGCCGGGTACACCGACGCCCACTACACGCTCGACATGGTCGAGCTGGCGCTCCAGGACATGCGCTGAAGCGGCGCCTGCCCCGGCCCCGCTGCGGGGCCGGGGCGGGCGCCGTCACGGCTCCCGGTCAGGCCCCGACGTAGTCCGCCAGGTGCTCGCCGGTGAGCGTGGAGCGGTCCTTGACCAGTTCGGCGGGCGTGCCCTCGAAGACGACCAGGCCGCCGTCGTGGCCCGCGCCCGGCCCGAGGTCGATGATCCAGTCGGCGTGCGCCATGACCGCCTGGTGGTGCTCGATGACGATGACGGACTTGCCGGATTCGACGAGCCGGTCCAGCAGGCCCAGCAGGTGCTCGACGTCGGCCAGGTGGAGGCCGGTGGTCGGCTCGTCGAGGACGTAGATCCCGCCCTGCTCGGCCATGTGGACGGCCAGCTTGAGCCGCTGCCGCTCGCCGCCGGAGAGGGTGGTGAGCGGCTGGCCGAGCTTGATGTAGCCGAGCCCGACCTCGTCGAGGCGCTTGAGGATCTTGTGCGCGGCGGGCGTGCGGGCCTCGCCGCCGCCGAAGAACGCCTCGGCCTCGGCCACCGACATCGCGAGCACCTCGGCGATGTCGCGGCCGCCGAGGCGGTACTCCAGCACCGCGGCCTGGAACCGCTTCCCCCCGCATTCCTCGCAAGTGGACTCGACGGTCTCCATGATCCCGAGGTCGGTGTAGATGACGCCCGCGCCCTTGCAGGAGGGGCAGGCGCCCTCGGAGTTGGCGCTGAACAGGGACGGCTTGACGCCGTTGGCCTTCGCGAACGCCTTCCGGATCGGGTCGAGCAGCTTGGTGTACGTGGCCGGGTTGCTGCGGCGCGAGCCGCGGATCGCGCTCTGGTCGATCGAGACGACGTTCTCCCCGGCCGGGAGCGAGCCGTGCACGAGCGAGCTCTTGCCCGAGCCGGCGACGCCGGTGACGACGGTGAGCACCCCCAGCGGGATGTCCACGTCGACGTCGCGCAGGTTGTTCGCGTTCGCGCCGCGGACCTCCAGCGCGCCCGAAGGCCGCCGCACCGATTCCTTGAGCGCGGCCCGGTCGTCCAGGTGGCGGCCGGTGACGGTGCCGCTGGCCCGCAGCTCCTCGACGGTGCCCTCGAAGCAGACGGTGCCGCCCGCGGTGCCCGCGCCCGGCCCGAGGTCCACGACGTGGTCGGCGATGGCGATCGCCTCCGGCTTGTGCTCCACGACCAGCACCGTGTTGCCCTTGTCCCGCAACCGCAGCAGCAGGCCGTTCATCCGCTTGATGTCGTGGGGGTGGAGGCCGATGGTGGGCTCGTCGAAGACGTAGGTGACGTCGGTGAGCGAGGAGCCGAGGTGGCGGATCATCTTGGTGCGCTGGGCTTCACCGCCCGAGAGCGTGCCCGCGGGCCGGTCGAGCGAGAGGTACCCCAGGCCGATCTCGGTGAACGAGTCGAAGAGGTGCTGGAGTCCGGCCAGCAGCGGCGCCACCGAGGGCTCGTCGAGTTTCCTGATCCATTCGCGCAGGTCGCTGATCTGCATCGCGCACAGGTCGGCGATGCTCTTGCCGTCGATCTTGGACGACCGCGCCTCGTGGCTGAGCCTGGTCCCCTCGCAGTCGGGGCAGACGGTGAAGGTCACCGCCCGCTCCACGAAGGCGCGGACGTGCGGCTGCATCGCCTCGACGTCCTTGGTGAGCATCGACTTCTGGAGCTTCGCGATCAGGCCCTCGTAGGTGAGGTTGATGCCCTCGGTCTTGATCTTGGTGGGCTCCCGGTAGAGCAGGTCGTGCAGCTGCTTCTTCGTGAACTCGCCGATCGGCTTGTCCATGTCGAAGAATCCGGTGGCGGCGAAGATCCGGCCCTGCCAGCCGTCCGTGCTGTACCCGGGCACGGTGAGCGCGCCCTCGTTGAGCGACTTGGCCTCGTCGTAGAGCGCGGTCCGGTCGAAGTCGGTGACCGAGCCCATGCCCTCGCAGCGCGGGCACATGCCGCCGAGCTGGTTGAAGACGGCCTTCTCGGTCTTGGTCTTCGCGCCGCGCTCGACGGTGATGGCGCCGCTGGAGGTCACCGAGGGGACGTTGAACGAGTAGGCGTTGGGCGAGCCGATGTGCGGGTCGCCGAGGCGGCTGAACAGGATGCGCAGCATGGCGTTGGCGTCGGTGGCGGTGCCGACCGTCGAGCGGGGGTTGGCGCCCATGCGCTCCTGGTCGACGATGATCGCCGTCGTCAGTCCTTCGAGGACGTCCACTTCGGGCCTGGCGAGCGTCGGCATGAAGCCCTGGAGGAAGGCGCTGTAGGTCTCGTTGATCATCCGCTGCGATTCCGCGGCGATCGTGCTGAACACCAGCGAGCTCTTGCCGGAGCCGGAGACGCCGGTGAAGGCCGTCAGGCGGCGCTTGGGGATCTCGACGCTGACGTCCTTGAGGTTGTTCTCGCGCGCGCCGTGCACCCGGATCAGGTCGTGGCCGTCGGCGGCGTGCCTCGCCGCCGTCTGGGGGGCGTTGCTCATGGTTGCTCCATATCGCTGTGGGATCTGGCGGCCGTCGGCGCTCCGCGGCGGCCGCGCCCCGGAACCCCGGGGCGCGGCCTGGCCGCGCGGGTTCGGGCGCGGTGCCCGCGCGGGACGGCTCATTGGCTCTGGTTGATGCGGATCATGTTGCCCGCGGGGTCGCGGAAGGCGCAGTCGCGGACGCCGTAGGGCTGGTCGGTGGGTTCCTGGAGCACTTCGCCGCCCGCGGCGCGGATGCGCTCGAAGGCGGCGTCGCAGTCGTCAGTGGTGAGGTTGACGCCGCGCAGCAGGCCCTTGGCGAGCAGTTCGGCGGCGGCGTCCTTGTCGGCCTGGGCGGCGTGCGGGTCGCCGATCGGCGGTTCGAGGACGATGTCGACGTCGGGCTGCGAGGGCGACCCGAGGGAGACCCAGCGCATGCCTTCGAAGCCGACGTCGTTGCGGACCTCGAAGCCGAGGGCGTCCCGGTAGAAGGCGAGCGCCTTGTCGTGGTCGTCGACGGGAATGAAGCAGGTGGCGATCTTGATGTCCATGCCGTTCACGCTACCGACGGGGGCCGGGCCGGGCTTCTCCGTTTCTGACGGGTCTGGTGCCGATCTTGGCGGCGCACGGCGGGATGGCCGCGCCCTCGCCGTGGTCGCGGGCGCGGTAGGCGCTGGGGCTCTCGCCGACGATCTCGGCGAACCGGGAGCTGAACGAGCCCAGCGAGGTGCAGCCGACCGCGAAGCAGACCTCGGTGACGGTGAGGTCGCCGCGCCGCAGCAGCGCTTTGGCCCGCTCGATGCGGCGCGTCATGAGGTGGCTGTACGGCGTCTCGCCGTAGGCCTCGCGGAAGCTGCGGGAGAAGTGGCCCGCGGACATGTGGGCGACGCGCGCCAGCGCGGGGACGTCCAGCGGCTGCGCGTAGTCGCGGTCGATGGTGTCGCGGGCCCGGCGCAGCCGGACGAGGTCTTCCAACGTCACCCGACCACCTTGCCACAGGGGTCCGACACGCACGCGCCCGTGGCGGCGGCCGGGTCGGGCGGGGCCCCGGTGGGCGGGGCCCCGCCCGCCGTCATTCGAGGACGAGGTCGAGCACGGCGTGGTGCTCCTCGAAGCGCGAGACGCGCACGTGGACCGCCACCTCCCATTCGCCGGCCATGGGCAGGTCGATCGCCGCCAGGTAGACGCCCGGGTCCGCTCCGGCCTCGGTCGGGGCCTCGATCGGCCCGAAGTCCTCCGCCGGGAGGGAGGCGGAGACCACCGGCGCCTCCAGCGGCTCGACCGGCGCGCCTTCGGCGTCGACCAGTTCGACGGCGATCGTGTTGGCGCCCGTCCGGCCCGGTTCGACCACGGCCGTGAGCGTCCCTTCACCGAGGTCGTGCTGCAAGGCGACCTCCGCCGGGGGCGGCGCCGCCTCCGTCTCGGCCGCGGTCGCCGTCTCGGCCTGCGGACTGAGGTGCACGAGCGCGCCGGTCACGCCGACCGCCGTCGCCACGACGAGGGCCTCCACGGCCAGGATGCGGCGCAGGCGCCCCAGTCCTCCCTCGCCGCCGCCGCGGATCAGGGGGACGAGGCGGAACCGGTTCCAGGCGGCCAGCGCCACCGCGACCGCGACGATCGCGAGCTTGACCAGCAGCATCCTGCCGTGTTCGCTGCCGAACAGGCTCGACCATTCCCGGTGGATCAGGACGGCCATGGTCAGGCCGCTGGCGGCGAGCAGGGCGACGGTGACCCCGGCCCAGGTCGAGAACCGCGCCACGACGGTCGCGGGGCCCACGGCGTCGGCGCCTGCGCCCCGCCGGAGGGCGTGCCGCAGCACGATCAGCAGCCCGAGCAGGCCCCCGATCCAGACCGCGCCGGTGAACAGGTGCACCACGTCGGCGGCGATCATGGCCCAGCCCGGCTCGAACAGCATCGAGTGGCCGGTCAGGACGGGGGCGGCGAGGGCCACCGCGGCCGCGACGAGCGACGCGGGGGCCGCCCATGGTCGTCGGCCGCGGGCCGTGAGCCAGTAGGCCGCGCCCACGCCGACCGCGGTGAGCGCGAGGATCGCGACCGGTTCGGTTTGGACGGTGCCGCTCCACGCGCCGTAGTCGAGGACGCGGCGCAGCGGCAGGCCCATGAGGTCGAGCGCGCCGATCGGGATCGCGGCGGCGGCCGCGAGGACCGCGAGCGCCCCGGAGGCGCGCAGCAGCCGGTGCCGCGGGCGCGGCGGGCACAGGTCCCGCGCGATCGCCGCCCGGAAGCACACGAGCCCCGCGAAGACCAGGAGGCCCAGGTACTGCAGGACGGACACCGCCGTCACCGCGGCGCGGTGGTCCTCCACTTCGCTCACGGCCGTCTCGGCGGCGGCGTCGGTGGCGGTCTCCTCCGCGCCGCCGCCGGGGGCCTCGTCCGTCTCGTGCTCGGTCGGCGCCGCCTCGGTGGGCTCGTCCGAGGGCTCCGCCTCCGGGAGGTCGAGGGTGAAGCCGAGGACGCCCGACACGGGGTGGCCGTCGGCCGAGATCACGCGCCAGTTCAGGGAGTAGCCGCCTGCGGGGAGGTCGTGCCCCATCGTGACGATCACGTCGTTGTCGCTGGTGGTCGCCTCGACCGGGTGGTCGGCGCCGTCCGCGTCGACCAGGCGCAGGACCTCGTCGACGGGCTGGACCGGTTCGTTGAAGTGCAGTGTGACCGAGGCGGGGGGCTCGGTGAGGACGGCGCCCTCTTCGGGGTCGCTGCCGGTCAGGGAGGTGTGGGCCTGCGCCGCCTGCGCGGGCAGCAGCATCCACAGCAGGGCCGCCAATGCGGCCAGGGCCGCCGGTGCCGCCGCCCGCGGTCGTCCACGGGTGGCGTTCACGGGGTCCGACGCCCCTTGAGCAGTCCGAGGGCGCCGAGGACGACGCCCGCCGCGCCGAGCGCGAGCGCGACGTAGGTGAGGGCGCCGGTCGAGGAGCCCTCCTCGTCGCCGTCGGCGGCTTCGGCGGGTGCGGCGGGCGCCTCGCCCGCGTCGGCGGCGGCCTCGTCCGCGGCGGTCACTTCGATGACGGGCGCGGGCGAGTCGAGCGCGTCGGGGTCCTGGCCCTCTTCGGCGAGCTGGATCCACGGGTGCTCGGTGTCGCCGCAGGTCTGGACCACCGGGAAGGCGAGGGTCTGCCCGGCGGTCTCCTCGGGCAGGCGCAGCGACAGCTCGAAGGCGTCGCGGTGGCCGTCGGGGAGGGGGGTGTGGGCGGTGTAGACGACTTCGCTGATCCGCTCGGTGACCTCGTTGCCGTGGCTGTCGGTGATGGGCTCGTCGAGTTCGACGGGGACGAGTTCGACGTGCCAGTTGGGGTTGACGGTGGGGGTCACCGCGTAGAGCGGCTCGGGGATCTGGATGGCGACGGCGGTGGTGGCCTCGCCTTCGCAGCCGTGGGGGACGCTGAAGGTCAGCAGCGTGTAGCTGCCGGCGGTGGTGTCTGCGGCCGAGACACCGACGTGGGCTGCGGCCGGACCGCTCATGCCGATGACGGCCGCCCCGGCGACGAAACCGGTGAGCAGGGTGCGGCTGAGCAGTCGAGTGGCGTTGCGGGACATGCGATTCTCTGCTTTCGGTAGGAGGTCGAGGCGGGCGGTCACGCTCCCATGATCCCATAACATTGAGGAATGTCAATTAATGAATTGCCCCGGATTTTCCGCCCTGGGCGTAACGTGCGGAATCCTGCCGCGGTGCCGCCATATGATGAGGCATGGCCGAGACTCCTCCCCACGCGAAGCCGGCGACCGACGAGGCGCCCGACCGTCCCGCGCCGAAGCGCCGCCCCGCGGACCGCGAGCCGCTGTGGCGCGACGCCCTCGGCGAATGCCTCCGGAACCTGCGCCATGAGCGCGGCGAGAAGCTGGCCGACACCGCGAGCCGCGCGGGCATCTCGCCGCAGTACCTCTCCGAGATGGAGCGCGGCGTCAAGGACCCGTCGAGCGAGATGATCGCCGCCGTCGCCGGGGCGCTGGACCTGACGCTCGCCGATCTGGCGATCGCCGTCGCCGAGCGCACGCGCGCCCCGCGGGCCACCGCCCTCGCGGGCGCCGGCCGCGGGGCGGCGCACGGCCGCGCGGGCGGGCGGCCGACCGCCCGGGCCGCCTGCACCGGCCGCGCGGCCGCCTACGCGCTGGCGGCGTAAGCGCAGGCCGCTCACCGGTCCTCCATGACGTGGTCGATGAGCCCGTACGCCTTCGCCGCCGCCGCGGCGAACACGCGGTCCCGGTCGGTGTCGGCGCGCAGCGTCTCGGGGGTCTGCCCGGTGTGCCGGGAGAGGATCCGCTCGATGTCGGCGCGGACGCGTACGACCTCGTCGGCCTGGAGGATGAGGTCGGGGATCGCCCCGCGGCCCTGCGCCGCGGGCTGGTCCAGGATGATGCGCGCGTGCGGCAGCGCCGCCCGCTTGCCGGGCGCGCCCGCCGCGAGGAGCACGGCGCCGACGGCCACGGCCTGCCCGACGCAGGTGGTCGCCACCTGCGGGCGGATGTAGCGCAGCGTGTCGTAGACGCCGAGCATCGCGCTGGGGTCGCCGCCCTCGCAGTTGATGTAGAGCTGGATGTCGCGGTCGGGGTTGGCCGCCTCCAGGTGCAGGAGCTGCGCCACCAGGGCGTTCGCGACGCCCGCGTCGATGCCGGTGCCGAGGTAGATGATCCGCTCGCTGAGCAGGTGCGAGTAGACGTCCATGATCCGCTCGCCGCGCGGGTGCTGGGCGATGACGTTCGGGATGGTGTAGGTGCTCATCGCGAGACTCCTTCGGGGGTGAGGCCGATGCCGATGTTCCGGTGGACGCGCGGGGCGATCTCGTCGAAGGAACTCACCACCGCGTCGATGAACCCGTATTCGAGCGCTTCTTGAGCGGTGTACCAGCGGTCGTGGAGCGAGTCCTCGAAGACCCGCTCCACGCTCTGGCCCGTGTCCTCGGCGATGAGGCCGAGCACCGTGTCGCGCATGTGCCGCAGGTCGTCGGCCTGCAGCTCGATGTCGACGGCCGTGCCGGCGATCCCGGCCGAGCCCTGGTGCATCAGGACGCGGGCGTGCGGCATGGCGCGGCGCTTCCCGGGCGTGCCCGAGGAGAGCAGGAACTGCCCTGCGCTGCATGCGATGCCGAGCGCCAGAGTGGCGACGTCGCAGGGGATGATCCGCATGGTGTCGCGGATGGCCAGCATGGACGGCACGGAGCCGCCGGGGGAGTGGATCCACAGCGCGATGTCGGCCGTGGCGTGCTCCGTGGCCAGGCCCATCATCTGGGTCGCCAGCAGTGTGCCGTTGTCGTCGTCCAGGACGCCGTCGAGCACGAGCACGCGCTGCCGGTACAGCTCGCGGCGGGCCTGATCGTCGAACAGCGGTGGTCTCGATGTTTCGCTCATGCCGACCACGATGCGTCCGCGCACGCACCGGGCGCCACCGGTGCTGCTCTGAGCAGCGCTGCTCAGAGCAGCACGGAGCCGCACCGCCCGCCCGGTCGCGGCCTTGCGGTACCCTCGATCCAGAAGTTGAACATGTTCAAATCAGGGCGCTCGGTTTCGCGCCCGAACACGCGTGAGCCGCGCGAACGCTCACCCCCGCAGCCAAGCGGCCCAGGCCGGGAACCGCTCGAGCATGACCGCCACCGCGTCGACCGAGTCCCTGACGGCCCGGCCGAACCCGGCCTGGAGCTCCGCGCTGCCGCCGCGGTGCCCGCACGCCATCCACAACTGCCACGCCGCCACCCCCACCCGCCCCGCGAGCATCCCGGTGAACGCCGACTCGTCGGTCCGGCCGACCGGCCCTCCCGCGTCGACGTACCCCGCCAGGCACGCCTCGACCGTGCCGCGCTCGGGCCGCATCGCCCCGTGCCCCGGCCCGGCCAGTTCGAACGCGGTGCACACCAGCTCCCACCACGGCACCTGCGCGCCGGCCGCATCGAAGTCCAGCAGCACGGGACCGCCGGGAGCGTCCAGGAGGTTGTGGAAACCGATGTCGCGGTGCATCACCTGCTTCGACCGCCACAGGTCCCGCTCGGCCGCCACGACCTCATCGGTGCGCGCCACCGCGCCCCGGAAGACGCGAATCCGCTCGGCGTCGAGGACGCCGAGCCGCTCGGCCTGGGCGAACCACTCGTCCCAGTCCTCCCGAGGATGCGACCGGTAGTCGCCGTCCACCTCCGGGTCGGCCGGAATCCCCAAGCGCCCCAAGGCCGCCACGACGCCGCCCGCCCACGCCGCCAACGGCCGGCCCACCGGCGGGGCCGGGTGCGCCCCCTCGACGAACCGCACCGCCCTGGCGTACGCGCCGCCGCCGACCGCGCGCCACAGCCCCGCCTCGCCCAACTCCTTCACATGCGGCTCGGGCATGGCGACGCCGGCCTCCCACGCCGCGACCTCCAGCGCCCCCGACTGGGCGGCCATGCCGAGCCAGAAGTCCCCCCACGGGCGCTCGACCTTCACCGCCCAGACGCCCGAGTCCGTCTCGGCCCGCCACACCGGGTTCCGCTCGTCGTCCTTGAGCGGCAGCATCGGACTGAGCAGCCGCCCCAACCCGAGCCGCTCGGCCACCGTCGTGAGATCCATGACCGGCATTCAACCCGCGCGGCCGCCGGAACGCAATCGCTTTGGCCGCTCTTCGCGCCGCCGCCCGAGCTGGCCGGGCCGATAGCATCGCGGGCATGGACCTCGCTCGCTCGATCCCCCTGTTCCTCCTCGCCGCGCTCGCCGAGATCGGCGGCGCCTGGCTGGTCTGGCAGGGCGTGCGCGAGCACCGCGGCGTCCTGTGGATCGCCGCGGGCATCATGGCCCTGGGCGCGTACGGCTTCGTCGCCACCCTCCAGCCCGATGCGAACTTCGGCCGCGTCCTGGCCGCTTACGGCGGCATCTTCGTCGCCGGCTCCCTCGCCTGGGGCATGGTCGTCGACGGCTTCCGCCCCGACCGCTGGGATGTCGTCGGCGCCGCCGTCTGCCTCGTCGGCGTCGCCGTCATCATGTACGCCCCCAGGGGAGCTTGAGCCGGACGGGGCCCCCGCCGTCGGCGACGGGCGAGGACCCCGGGCGACCGCGTCAGGCGACGGCGGTGCCTTCGAGTTCGACCATCTGGCCGGGGACCGCCAGCCTCGTCACCCCGAGCATCGTGGTGGCCGGCGCCGCCCCGGCCGCGCCCAGCCGCGCCGCCAGCACCCCGTAGTGCGGGAACAGCAGGTCGACGTCGGTGGTGTAGACGCCCAGCCGCACGAGGTTCCCCAGGGACATGCCGGCCTCGCCGAGCACGGCCTCCAGGTTGTCGAGGCTCAGCGCCAGCTGCGCCGCCATGTCGCCCTCGTGGAGGGGCGCGCCCTCGCCGCTCATCGCGGTCTGCCCCGAGCAGTACAGGGTCCGGGTGTGCCCGGAGACGAGCTCGCCCTGGTTGAACCCCATCTCCAGTGACCACGTCACCGGGTTGACCGCCGTTCGTTCCATCGCCATGTCGGCTCCATTCGTTTCGCGCACCTGCGTCGACGGCCCCTTCGGCCGCCGCGTCCACGAGCCTCGCAACGAATCACGACACCTTGTGTCAGGTATTCCTGTACCGTTTCCGCGTGCGCGCCGATCGACTGGTCTCCCTGGTACTGCTGCTGCGGCAACGCGGCCGGTCGACCGCCGAGGCGCTGGCCCGCGAACTGGAGGTCTCCACCCGCACCGTGCTGCGCGACATCGAGGCGCTGTCCGCCGCGGGCGTCCCGGTCTACGCCGAGCGCGGTCGGCACGGCGGCTTCTCGCTGCTGCCGGGCTTCCGCACCGAACTCACCGGCCTGAACCACGACGAGGCCCTGGCCCTGCTGACCGCCGGGTCGGTGCGCGGCGAGCAGGTCTTCGGCCTCGGCTCGGCGCTCGCCTCGGCCATGCGCAAGGTGGTCGACGCGCTGCCCGAAAGCCACCGGGCCGCCGCGAGCGAGGCGGCCGGGCGGTTCCTCGTCGACCCCGAGACCGACCTGCTCTCGCGCCGCCTGACCGCCGAGGAGGCGCCCGGTCCCGTCGTGGCCGAAGTGCGGCGCGCGGTCCTCGCCGGGCGCCGGCTGCGCCTCCACTACGCCGCGGCGGACCGGGAGCCGCAGTGGCGCACAGTCGACCCGCTCGGCCTGGTCACCGTGCGCGACAAGGCGTACCTGCTCGCCACGAGGTCCGGCGCGGACCGCACCTACCGGCTCTCGCGGATGCTGGCCGCCGAGGCGCTTCCCGAAGCGGCGCAGCGGCCCGAACGGGTCGACCTGGACCGGATCTGGCGGGAGCGCGCCGCCCGGTTCCTGTCCGAGGGGCACCTCACCGTGCCGGTGCGGGTGCGCCCCGAGCGGCGCGAAGCGCTGCTGGACGCGGCGCTGGCCGTCCGCGCCGAAGCGCCCGAGGCGGACGGGCGGCTGCGGCTGGAGGTGACCTTCCAGGACGCGCGGCACGCCGAATGGGCGCTGTGGCAGCTCGGCGCGGACGCCGAGGCGCTCGGCCCGCCGTCGCTGCGCGCGGCCCTGCGCGAGCGCGCCGCCGCGCTCGCCGCCCGATACGCATCCGTACCGTGAGCGCCTGGGAACCGGCCCCGCCGCCGGGTCACCGCTTGGTGATCGACCAGTCGCCGTCGGCGGTCACGATGATCACCGAGGGGCCCGCCTGCCCCGCCGCCGTCCCGGTGTAGGTCCCGGCCTTGCTCGCCCAGGAGGTGCTGCCGAGCAGGCCGTCGGAGGCGATCTGCGTGACCGAGAACGACATGTTCCCGGTGTACTCGAGGTCCCACTCGGCCGCCTCGCCGTTGTAGAGGAGCACGTGGCTGTCGGTGCCGCTCACCGAGTCCTCCAGGAGCGGCGCCGAGGAGACGGGCTTGATCGTCAGCGTCCAGTCGGAGTCGGCGCTGATCGACAGCTTGGCCGTGGCGCCCAGGCCGCCGACGCCGAACGGCGCGCTGAACTCGGTGGAGCCGCCGAAGCTGTAGGCGTGCAGGTCGTACGAGGCCTGGTTGTCCTCGTCGAGGGATTCGATGGTGAACATCGAGAGGTTGTTCGCGGCGGTGAAGGACGCTTCGACGATCCCGGCGGTGACGCCCTCGGGCAGCTCGACGACGGCGTCGCCGCCGCCGCTCTCGGTGAACTCCTCGAACTCGCCGTACTGCTCCACGTAGTAGTCGGCCGGATCGACCGCCTCCTCGGACTCCTCGTCGCCCGTCTCCGGCCGGTCCTCCTCGGTGTCGGCCTCCTCGCCCGCGATCGCGGGGTCCGCGTCGCCGGGGTCGGCGCCGCGCTCGCGGTCGAGGTAGACGACCGTGGCGACCACCATGGCCACGGCGATCAGCACGGCCAGCGAGGTGATGACGCCTCGCGCCGAACCGATCCAGGACCCGAACGAGCGGGGCGGCGGCGCGGGCGGCAGCGGCGCCGTCACCGGCATCGGGGCGGTCGGGCCCGCCGTCTGCGGCGGCAGCGCGGCGGGCGTGTGCTGCCAGTGCTGGGTGGGCGAGGGGACGTGCGTCATCACCGGGCTCATGGCCGGGCTCGTGACCGGCCCCGCGGGCGGCGTCGCGACCGCCGCGGCGTTCAGGCCGCCTTCGGAGACGGCGAGCTCGGGCTGCTCGATGCTGGCCGGCGCGAGCCCGATCGCCTGGTGCAGCAGGGTTCCGGCCAGCGGCATCCGGCTCGCGGCGCCGACGAGGAACAGGCCCGCGAGCCCTTCGGGGCCGAGGCCGGATTCGCGGATCACGCCCTGCGTGATGCGGACGGTGCGCTCCAGCAGCGGCCTGGCGACCGCTTCGAGCTCGTCCCGCGTCAGGTGCGCGTCGACGTCGAGCAGCGGGATCGTCAGTTCCGTCGAGGACTGGCGCGAGAGCCGCTCCTTGGCGTGGCGGACCTCCTCCAGCAGCGCCATGCGGTGGCGTCCGTCCGCTGTGGTCTCGGGGGCGGTCAGCCGCCGCCAGCGCTCGTCGTCGCTCTGGACGTTCGCGGCCAGGTGCGCGGCGAGCGCGTGGTCGAAGTCGATGCCGCCGAGGTCGTCGGCGCCGTCGACGGACAGGACCTCGAAGCCCGCCGGTCCGCGCCGCAGGACCGTGGCGTCGAAGGTGCCGCCGCCGAGGTCGTAGACGACGACGCCCGAGCCGGTCGGGACGTCGTTGCCGAGCGTGGCGACGAAGTAGGTGGCGGCCGCGACCGGTTCGGCGACGAGGGTGAGGTCGCCGAGGCCCGCCTGGGCGGCGGCGTCGGTGACCACGTGCTTGCGGGTCGGGCCCCACGTGGCGGGGACGGTCATGGTCACCGGCCCCATCGCGCCGGTCGCCTGCCGGATCTCCCGTTTGACGCGTTCGAGCACGGCGGCGATGACGTCCGCGACCGGCAGCTCCCGCTCGCCGAGCAGCATCGTCCCGTCGTCGACCCGCCGCTTGGGGTGGGGCTCGCTCCGCTCGGGGTGCCTGCGGCCGTGGTGGACGGCGTCGACGCCGACTTCGATCTCCTCGGCCGCGTTGAGGTACACGGCGGAGGGCAGTTGCGGCGACCCGTCGAAGAGCTGCTGCTGCACCCTGCCGTCGAGGCGCCTGATCGAGGCCACGGTGTGCGAGGTACCGAAGTCGATGCTGACCAGGGCGGGACGGGGGCTCAGTCGGGACATCCGCATATTGTAAGGCGGAACACCAATGCGGGTAACCCTTGCCTAAGCAGGTCGTGACATTGAGGACCGACTCGGCGGGGTCGCGGGCCCGGTCTGCCACTTTGGTCGCAGGCCGGGCCCGCCGCCCTCCGACGTTCGGCGCGGTCCCGTTTGCCCCCCAGGTCGCTGCCGGGTGGCCGAAAGTCCGTGCCCCGGGAGGATTCGCCTCGGCCCGCGCGGGGACAGGCTTGGCCCCATGCACACCTCCACCGCCGCGACAGGCGAATCCACTGCGCCCGCGCGGACGCCGGGCGGGGCGCCCTCCGGACGGCTGCCGCTGCTCGACGTCCTGCGCGGCGTCGCCATCCTCGGCACGCTCGGCACGAACATCTGGATCTTCGCCTCGCCCCCGGCCGAGGCCGGACCGGTCCTCGGCTGGGAGGCCACCGACGACTCGGCGATCGGCGCCGTCTTCGCGTTCCTGGCGAACGGCAAGTTCATCTCGATGCTGACGCTCCTGTTCGGCGTCGGCCTGGCCATTCAGTACCGGTCCGCCGCGAAGCGGGGGCGGCGCTGGCCCGGCCGCTACCACTGGCGGGCGCTGTTCCTGTTCGTCGAGGGCGCCGTCCACTTCACGCTGATCTTCGCCTGGGACGTCCTCATGGGGTACGCGGTCGCCGCGATCGTCGTCGCCTGGACGCTGACGCGGTCGCGCCGGTTCCAGCGCGCCCTCATGTGGACGAACCTGGCACTGCACCTGGTGATCATGGGGCTGATCACCGCGGCCATGCTCGCCGGCCCGGGGTCGGGCCCGGAGCGCGACGGCGCGGTCGAGGCGCTGTACGCCTCGGGCTCGTGGATCGAGCAGGTCCAGTTCCGGCTCGACAACGCGGTGGTGTTCCGCATCGAGCTGGTCCTCGCCTTCCCGATGATGGTCTTCCTGTTCCTGGCGGGCGTCGAGCTGTTCCGGGCCGGGGCCTTCGGCGAGGACGAGCGGGCGCGGGCGATCCGCGGCCGCCTGCTGCGGTGGGGCCTGGGCGTGGGCGCGCCGCTCACCGCCGCGCTGATGGCCGGGCCGAGCGAGCTGTTCTTCGCGGAGCGCTACGTGGCCGCGCCGTTCCTCGCCGTCGGCTACATCGGCCTGGCGGGGTGGATCGTGGACCGCGCGCGGCGCGGGCCGCTCATGAACGGCCTGTCGAGCCTGGGCCGCGCCGCCCTGAGCGGCTACGTCCTCCAGAACCTGCTGGCCTCGGCGGTCTGCTACGGCTGGGGCCTGGGCCTGGCGGCCGGGTTCGGCGGCTCGGCGTGGTTCGCGGGCGCGCTCTGGCTGGCGATCGGCGTCGTGCTCGTGGTGGGCGCGCGGCTGTGGATGTCGCGCTTCTCGGCCGGCCCGGCCGAGATGCTCCAGAAGAAGCTCATCCGCTGACGAGGTGGGCTCCGCATCGAAGCGTGCGGTACCGGCCGCGGGCCGGTCAGCGCAGAAGCGCCCTGATGGCAGAAGCCAGCACCGCGCGGTCGAGCGGTTCGGGCGAAACGGTCAGCGCGTGCAGCAGCGCGCCGTCGATGAAGGCCGCCACTCGCACCGCCCGACCGGCCGGGGCGCTGACGCCGGCGGATTCCAGTGTCCGCGTCAAGACGTCAAGGAGCCGCAGGTGGCCCGCACGCACCTCATCCGGGTACACAAGAGACAAATTTAGGCGCGCTCTGGTCACGGCGGCCTGCGTCGGCGACGCCATGTGCACGGCCGCCTCGGCGAGCATCCGGCCCACCTCGTCGATGCCGAGCGGCCCGGCGACCGCCTCGGATTCCAAGCGGGCCTGGAACTGGCTCCGGTCGCGACGCTCCATCTCCTCCAGCAGAGCGCGGACCAGGCTGTCCCGAGTCCGGAAGAGATTCGCCGTGCTCCCGCTGGGCAGGCCCGCCTCGGCATCGACGGCCCGGTGCGTCAGGCCCTTCAGTCCGCCCTCCGCCAGCACCAGCAGCGCGGCGTCGACCAGATCGTCACGTCGTCCCATGAGCCCCATGTTAACAACAAATGTTGTATCATCGGATCATGTCAACCGTGCATATCGTCGGAGGCGGCATCGCCGGGCTGGCACTCGCCGCGACACTGCAACGCCCGGACTGGGACGTCATCGTGCATGAGCAGGGGCGCGGCCCCGACGAGCGCGAGGTGGGGACGGCATTCGGGCTCTGGCCCGCAGCGATGTCCGCGCTGGACCGGATCGGCCTGGGCGAGACCGTCCGCAAACGCGGAGTCCACGCCGCGAAGGCGTCGATCCGGGACACGCGCGACCGCGTCCTGACCTCCCTGCCCGAGCTGGACATCGTGATGATCGGGCGCACCGGTCTCCACCGCGTCCTCCGCGAGGCGATCCCTGCCGAGGTGCAGTGGCGCGACGCCCGCGTCTCGGACAGCCGCTCCCTGCAAGGCGAGATCATCGTCGGCGCCGACGGCGTGCACAGCGTGGTCCGCCGCGACCACTGGGGCCACCGGAGCAAAGCACGGTCGCGGCGCGCCACCGTCATCCGCGGGGTGATCGACGGTGACCTCTCCAGAGGCGAGGTCACCGAGTACTGGGGCGAGGGCCGGCTATTCGGCATCACGCCGGTGTCGGAGGACAAGACCAACTGGTTCACCGCTTTCGCCGAACAGCGCTTCGACAGCACCAACGAAGGACTCCGCCATTTGCGGCACATCACCGAGGACTTCCCGGCGGCGGTGCGGAACATCATCGCGGCGGCCGAGCCCCGGCAGACCCTCGTCAACGGGGTCCACGTCTCCCGCAGCCTGCTGTCCATGACCCGCGGGCATGTCGTCCTGATCGGCGACGCCGCCCACGCGATGACGCCGAACCTGGGCCGCGGCGCCTGCGAATCGATCCTCGACGCCGTCAGACTCGGCACTCTCCTGAACAGGTACCAGCCCGCCGAGGCGCTGCGGCACTACCGCCGGCAGCGGCTCGTCGGCCCGCAGCTCGTCAAAGTCGCGTCAGGAATCCTCATGAGCACGGCATTGTCCGCCGGACGGCGCGCACGGACGCGCAACCGTCTCGTCAAAGCCATCGGACGCCGCTGACCGCGATCGAACCCGCCTCGGGCATCGAATCGGGAGCGGACAAGGACCGGGAAACCCGATCGCCGGTGAGCGGCCACTGCCGCTCACCGGCGATCACAAGTTCACACGGCCCCCGAGCGGGCCGGCGGTGGAGCCAAGGGGAATCGAACCCCTAACCTCCTGCTTGCAAAGCAGGTGCTCTGCCAATTGAGCTATAGCCCCGATACCCCGTCAAGGGCGGCGATTCGTACGAGTATCCCCGCCGTGCTCATCGCACCAGCGAGGATACCCGGATCGCAGTGAGTTGGCTAACGCCACTCCCTAGCGGATGTCTTCGGCGGAGGTCGTGGCCTCGTGCCACAGCGTGCGCTCGTCGTTGATGGCCTTGACCTTCTTGGCCACCACCACGGCGACGGTCGCGACGCCGGCCGCGATCAACAGTTTCTTCCACATGGACCCAGGCCCCCTATTACCAGAGCTTGCCGCGTATAGCAATGTCCCGTTCGGCATTGCACGGTGCAACTCAGCATAGCGAACACCGGCGAGCCCGGCCCCCGGGCCGGAGTGCGGCACGCCCGCAACACGATGACGAGCAGGTCACCTGGTCCCTCGCGGGGGAGCGGCCGCGCGAGGTGCGGGGCGGATGCCGGGCATGAAAAAACCCGCCGTTTCCGGCGGGTGTCGGTGGGCGTACCAAGACTCGAACTTGGGACCTCAGAGTTATCAGCTCTGCGCTCTAACCACCTGAGCTATACGCCCGTTCCAGGTGTCGCGCCGATTCATCGGCAACGCTGAGAAAGGTTACCCCACCAGCGGAAGGAATGCGAACCCGGCCCCCTCGCCGAAGGGACGGCCGTCACTCGCCCCCGGTGCGCCCCTCGGGAACGGCCGCCCGCAGCCGGCCGCGGAGACGGCGACGGCCCGCGGCTCGCTCCGGGAGCCGCGGGCCGTCGTCTCACGACTAGTCGCGCTCGGCGAGGGTCACCTCGACGCCGCCGACCAGGTCGGCGCACACGTTGTAGATGAAGGCGCCCAGCGTCGCCAGCGCCGTGAACAGGACCATGTTCACCACGCCGAGCAGCGCGGCCGCCCCGATCACGCCCTTCGCGGTGATCCTGATCCCGTCGGTGTCGACGCCGCCGGTGTCGCTGGAGGTGCCCATGAGCATCGCCAGCATGTCGTTGACGGTGTCGAAGACCCCCATCGCGTCGAGCGCGATGTACAGCACCGTGGTGGCCACGACCATCACGATGAACAGCACGATCGACACGGCGAAGGAGAACTTCATGACCGACCACGGGTCGACCCGCTTGAGCCGGAGCCTCGCCCGCCGCGGGCCGCGCGCGGCGGCCTGCGAGACGGCGGCCCTGGCCGCGCGGACCGCATCGGCCACGCGCGCGGAGCTCGCGACGCCCGCCGCGGGCGGCGTCGTCGCCTGCATCTGCGGCATCGCCTCCGGCGTGACCGGCGGCGGCGTCATGCCCGGCGGGCGGCGAATCGTCAGCGTCTTGTCCTCGTCGGCCGACGGCGAGTCCGCGGACGGCGACTCGCCCGCGTCCGTCTTCGACTGATCGACCGCATCGGGCGCCGCCTCGAGATCCTCGCGCTCGGTCTCCGCAGCGGTGGCCTTCGCTTCCGTCATCTACTCGTCCTGCCCATCATCGGGTTCTTCGGCGCTCTTGGTGATGGCGAGCAGCGAGACCTCGTCGGGGAGGTCGATCAGCTTCACGCCCATCGTGTTGCGGTCCGTGGTTCTGCGGACCGGCTTGACAGGAGTTCTGATGACGCCTCCTTCCGAGGTGATCGCGAACAGCTCGTCCTCCGGCGTCACGGACAGCGCCCCCACCAGGTCGCCACGTCGCTCCGTGATCTTCGCTGTCAGCACGCCCTTGCCGCCGCGGCCCTGCTGCGGATACGCCTCGACCGGAGTCCGTTTCGCATATCCGCGGCTGGTGGCCACGAGGATGTCCATATTATCGCGCAGCACGATCATGGTGAGCAATTCGTCATCTCCCACGAATCGCATTCCTATTACACCGCTGGTAGCCCGGCCCATGGGCCGCAGGGACTCGTCCGACGCCTGGAAGCGGATCGCCTGGGCCTTGCGCGAGACCAGCAGCAGGTCGTCGGCGGGCTCGATGAGCGCCGCGCCGACCAGCTCGTCGCCGTCGCGCAGGTTGATGCCGACGATGCCGCCGGTGCGCGGGGAGTCGAAATCGACCAGTCTGCTCTTCTTGACCAGTCCGTTGCGCGTGGCGAGCACCAGGTGGGGGGCCGCCTCGTAGGACTGGAGCTGGATGACCTGCGCGATCGTCTCGTCGGGCTGGAACGCCAGGACGTTGGCGACGTGCTGCCCGCGGGCCGTGCGGCTCGCCTCCGGCAGCTCGTACGCCTTGGCCCGGTAGACGCGGCCCTTGTTCGTGAAGAACAGGATCCAGTCGTGCGTGGTGCACACGAAGAAGTGGCTGACGATGTCGTCCTGCTTGAGCTGCGCGCCCAGGACGCCCTTGCCGCCGCGCTTCTGCGAGCGGAAGGAGTCGGTCTTGGTGCGCTTGACGTACCCGCCGTGCGTGATGGTCACCACGATGTCCTCGCGGGCGATGAGGTCCTCCATCGAGACCTCGCCGGCGTCGGGCAGGATCTGCGTGCGCCGCTCGTCGCCCCAGCGCTGCACGACCGCGGCCAGCTCGTCGCGGACGATCGCGCGCTGCCGCTCGGGCTTGGCGAGGATGTCGTTCAGGTCGGCGATCCTGGTCTCGATCTCGGCGAGCTCATCGACGATGCGCTGGCGCTCCAGGGCGGCCAGGCGGCGCAGCTGCATGTCGAGGATGGCCGTGGCCTGGATCTCGTCGACGTCGAGCAGCTCCATCAGGCCCGCCTTGGACTCCTCGGCCGAGGGCGAGCGGCGGATGAGCGCGATCGTCTCGTCGAGCAGGTCGAGCGCCTTGGCCAGGCCACGCAGGATGTGGGCCCGCTCCTCGGCCTTGCGCAGCCGGTAGCGGGTGCGCCGCTGGATCACGTCGATCTGGTGGGCCACGTAGTAGCGCACCATCTGGGCGATGTTCAGCGTGCGCGGCACCTCGTCGACCAGGGCCAGCATGTTCGCGCCGAACGTCTCCTGGAGCTGGGTGTGCTTGTAGAGGTTGTTCAGCACGACCTTGGGGACGGCGTCGCGCTTGAGCACGATGACGATGCGCATGCCGGTGCGCCCGGAGGACTCGTCGCGGATGTCCGCTATGCCGGTGAGCTTGCCGTCCTTGACCAGGTCCGCTATGCGCTCGGCGAGGTTGTCCGGGTTGACCTGGTAGGGCAGCTCGGTGACGACCAGGCAGGCGCGGCCCTTGGCGTCCTCCTCGACCTCGACGACGGCGCGCATCTTGATCGAGCCGCGGCCGGTGCGGTAGGCGTCCTCGATGGCGGCGCGGCCGAGGATCGTGGCGCCGGTCGGGAAGTCCGGGCCGGTGATGAGGCCCATGACGGCCTCCAGCGCCTCCTCGTCGGTGGCCTCGGGGTGCTCCAGGCACCAGTTGATGGCCGCGGCGACCTCGCGCAGGTTGTGCGGCGGGATCTTGGTGGCCATGCCGACCGCGATGCCCTCGGAGCCGTTGATCAGCAGGTTCGGAATCCGCGAGGGCAGGATCGTCGGCTCGGTGGTCTTGCCGTCGTAGTTCGGCTGGAAGTCCACCGACTCCTCGTCGATGTCCCGCAGCATCTCCATCGCGAGCGGGTCGAGGCGGCACTCGGTGTACCGCATCGCGGCGGCCGGGTCGTTGCCCGGGGAGCCGAAGTTGCCCTGGCCGTCGATGAGCGGGTACCGCAGGCTCCAGTGCTGGGCCATGCGCACCAGCGAGTCGTAGATCGCCGAGTCGCCGTGCGGGTGGTACTGGCCCATGACGTCGCCGATGACGCGCGAGCACTTGACGTAGCCGCGGTCGGAGCGGTAGCCGCCGTCGTACATCCCGTAGAGGATCTTGCGGTGGACGGGCTTGAGGCCGTCGCGCACGTCGGGCAGCGCGCGCCCGACGATGACGCTCATGGCGTAGTCGAGGTAGGAGCGCTGCATCTCGACCTCGATGCCGATCGGGTCGATGCGGCCGTGGCTCTCCAACGCTTCCAGCTGCTCTTGGTTGTTCTCAGGCAACGGTGCTTCCTTGGTCTGTAAAGCGGATCGTGAACGAACGGGCCCTCATCAGATGTCCAAGAACCTGACGTCCTTGGCGTTCTCCTGGATGAAGCGGCGACGGCTCTCCACGTCCTCACCCATGAGGACGCTGAACAGCTCGTCGGCGGTTGCCGCATCGTCGAGTTGGACCTGGAGGAGATTGCGACGCTCCGGGTCCATGGTCGTCTCCCACAGCTCGGTGTAGTTCATCTCACCGAGGCCCTTGTAGCGCTGGACGCCGTCGGACCGGCGCGGGTCGGACTTGCCCTGGGCGATGCCCTCCTCGATGATCCGGTCGCGCTCGGCGTCGGAGTAGGCGTAGGAGACCAGGTCGCCCTTCTTGTTCCACTTGATCTTGTACAGCGGCGGCTGGCTCATGTACACGTGGCCCAGCTCCAGGAGCGGGCGCATGAACCGGAACAGGAGCGTCAGCAGCAGCGTGTTGATGTGGTGGCCGTCGACGTCGGCGTCGGACATCAGGATGACCTTGTGGTACCTGAGCTTCTCGATGTCGAATTCCTCGTGGATGCCGGTGCCCAGGGCCGTGATCATGCCCTGGACCTCGTTGTTCTTGAGGATCTTGTCGAGGCGGGCCTTCTCCACGTTGAGGATCTTGCCGCGGATGGGCATGATCGCCTGCGTGCGCGGGTTGCGGCCCTGCTTGGCCGAGCCGCCGGCCGAGTCGCCCTCGAC
>DASTYG010000036.1:0-39345 GCA_035765105.1 Glycomyces sp. | reverse complement strand
GTGCCGCATCAACCGCCTCTCACGCCTCGACCGGGTCACCGGTGAGCCGATCCGCCGCTACGAACACCCCTACCCGGGCTCGCTGATCCATGTCGATGTCACCAAGTTCGGGAACATCCCCGATGGCGGCGGCCACCGCTTCCTCGGCCGCGCCCAAGGCGGCCACCACAAACGGGCCACCGCCCACCGCACCGGCAACCGCAACCCCAACCACGGCGCCCGGACCGGCACCGCCTACGTCCACACCGTCATCGACGACCACTCACGCCTCGCCTACGCCGAGACCTGCGCCGACGAGAAAGCCACCACCGCGACCGGCGTCCTGCACCGCGCCCTGGCCTGGTTCGCCGAACGAGGCGTGAGCGTCGAGCGGGTCCTGTCCGACAACGGCGCATGCTACCGATCCGGCACCTGGCGCGATGCCTGCCACAACCTGGGCATCACACACAAGCGGACCCGGCCCTACCGGCCCCAGACCAACGGCAAGATCGAACGATTCCACCGCACCCTGGCCGACGAATGGGCCTACGCCCGCTTCTACACCTCCGAGACCGAACGCCGAGCAGCCCTACCGGCCTGGCTCCACTACTACAATCACCACCGAGCCCACACCGCCATCGGAGGCCACCCACCCGCCACCCGACTGAACAACCTCCCCAAACACCACACCTAGGCGCGGTTGCGCCTTCGTTATCCTCGACGGCACCCTGGCACGCCTTCAACGCAATAGCATCGGCCAGCCCTTCTCCTCCGGCAAGCACAAACATCACGGGATGAACCTCCAGGCCATCACCGACCCACGCGGGGCGTTGCTGTGGATATCGGGTGCGATCCGAGACTCGGTCCACCACACCAAAGCCGCTCGCATCTGGCAGATCCCGCGCCTGCTGGCCGAGTTCGGATTGTGCACCATCGCCGACAAAGGCTACGACGGTCTCGACTGCGACCTGGTCGTCACGCCCTACAAGGGTAGGGGCAAACCGGCCTGTCAGAAGGAGCACAACCGGCTCCACGCACGGTTGCGCGGACCGGGAGAGCGCGCGTTCGCGCAGCTCAAGCAGTGGGGCGTGTTCGACCGAGTCCGCTGCGACCTGCACCAGATCACTCAGATCGCCAAAGCCGTCGGCGTGCTCATCGAATACAACCGTCGATCACGATGAAAAAGACTCAATGTCCGGCGGGATCTTCGGGCAGTGGTCGCGAAGGCTGAGGTTCCGGGGAACTGGACACCTCGGGAATTCCGGCACACGTTCGTTTCGCTCATGTCCGACCAGGGCGCAAATGAGGAATTGATCGCCGATCTTGTCGGACACAAGAGCACGAGTACGATTCGAACCGTCTACCGGCATCAGCTCCGGCCGGTCGTCACCAATGGCGCTGAACTGCTGGACCAAACTTTCAAGGGTGGCTTGGTCGACTAAATCAAGGGGACTCCTGGGCCCTTCAGTGGTCTAAGAAACGCCCCCGGCGAACTCTTGCCGGGGGCGTTTCTGCTGGTGGAGCTTAGGGGATTCGAACCCCTGACCTTTTCCATGCCATGGAAACGCGCTACCAACTGCGCCAAAGCCCCTTGCGGGTGGTCTCCGCGGTCGCTGACCTTGGAACCGGGACCAGTTTACACAGTCTTGAACCTGGGCTCCAAGCAGGGGCTGGAGACCCCCGTCACGTGGTCTTGCTGGGGTTTTGCCGGGGATGGGTCGGCGTCGTGCGCCCGATCGGGCTGTCGGGCCTCCTCGGGCGTTTCGCTTCCCATACGATCCGGTCATGCGGTCGGTGGCCGACAGGGGTACGTTCGGGGCCGGTCGTCGGACCGTCGCAGCGCCGGATCGGACCTGAGGAGGTCGTCGCATGATCCCGTACCACATCGTCGACGGCGGGGGCGCGCCCGTCGTTCTGATCAATTCGCTGGGATCCACGCTCGAGATGTGGGCGCCGCAGGTGGATTCGCTCGCCGGGCGGTTCCGGCTCATCCGCTTCGACACGCGCGGCCACGGCGGCACCAACGCCGAGCCCGGGGACTGGACCGTCGGGGACCTCGCCGACGACGTCGCCGATCTGCTCGAGGGCGTGGGCGCCGAGCGGGCCCACCTCGTGGGCATCTCGCTCGGCGGGGCCATCGCGATGGCGACGGCCCTGCGCCACCCCGAGCGCGTCGACCGCTTGGTGCTCATGAGCACTGCGCCGAAGATCGGCACCATCGAGTCCTGGCATGAGCGGGCCGCGACGGTCAAGGCCGAGGGGTGCGGGGCCATCGCCGACGCGGCGATGCAGCGGTGGTTCACGCCCGGATTCCGTGACGGGCGCCCAGAGGTCGTCGCCGATTTCCGGGAGCGCTTCGCCGCGTGCGACGCGGAGGGCTACGCGAGCTGCTGCGAGGCCCTCGCGAAGTTCGACCTGCGCGGCCGCCTCGGCGGGATCGAGGCCCCCACACTCGTGGTGTACGGCACCGATGACGAGATCGTCTCACGCGCCGACGCCGAGGGCATCGCCGAGGAGATCGACGGAGCCGAGGTCATGGCCGTCGAGGGCGCGAAGCACCTCGTCTCCGTCGAGCGGGCCGACCTGGTCGACAGGCGGCTCGCCGAGTTCCTCGGCGGCTGAGGGGCGGTCAGAGGTCGGCGCCGCCGGTGGCGTCGATGATCTGCCCGGTGGTCCAGCGGCCGGCGTCTGAGGCGAGGAACAGGACCGGCCCGGCGATGTCCTCCGGCACGCCGACGCGGCCCAGGGCCGCCCTCGCCGACGCGGCCGCCTCGGCCTCGGGGTTGCCGTGCAGCCAGCTCGCGTTCATGTCGGTGTAGACGAAGCCCGGCGCGACCGTGTTCACCGTGATCCCGCGGGGTCCGAGCGCCGCGGCGAGCGCGAGCGTGAAGGTGTCCACTGCGCCCTTGGTCATGGCGTACGCGATCCCGTCGGGGAAGGCGATGCGCGTGACGCCCGAGCCGATGTTGACGATTCTGCCGCCGTCGGCCATGAGCTCCAGGGCCCGGCGGGTGATGAAGAACGGCGACTTGACGTTGACGGCGAAGGCGCGGTCGTAGTCGTCCTTGGTGACGGTCCCGATCCCGCCGTCGGGGCTGATGCCGGCGTTGTTGACGAGGATGTCGAGCGGCGTGCCGCCGAGTTCCGCGGCCACGGCGTCGACGAGGGTGTCGGCCGCGCCGGGGAGGGCGAGGTCGGCCTGGACCGCGAAGGCGCTGCCTCCGGCCTCCTCGATCGCCGCCACCGTCGCCTTGGCGGCCGCGGCGTTCCCGCCGTAGTGGACGGCGACGCGGGCTCCGGCGCTGGCCAGCGCGAGGGCGACGGCCCGGCCGATGCCTCTGCTGGCCCCGGTGACGAGCGCGGTCTTTCCGGAGAGGTCGAACATGGGAACTCCTTTTTTGAGTGATCGATCAATAATTTGATGCGGCCACGCTACCACATTTTTGAACGATCGCTATACAATGGGGTGATGACCAGAGGAAGACCCAGGTCGTTCGACCGCGACGCCGCCTTGGAGCGGGCGCTGCGCGTGTTCTGGGAGCACGGGTACGAGCCCGCTTCGATCGCCGCGCTCACCGAGGCGATGGGCGTGCGCCCGGCGAGCCTCTACGCCGCGTTCGGCGACAAACGCCGCCTCTTCAGCGAGGCCGTCGCCCGCTACCAGGCCACCTACGGCGCCTTCTCCCGCGCCGCGCTCGCCGAGGAGCCCACCGCGCGCGGCGCGGTCGAGCGCATGCTGCGCGAGTTCGCCGTCAACTACACCGACCCCGGCCACCCGCCGGGGTGCCTGGTCATCTCTGGCGCGATCAACCACGGCCCCGATTCGGCCGAGGTCGAGGAGGAGCTGCGGGAGCACCGTCGCCGGGCCTGTGCGGCCATTGCGAACCGGATTCGCGAAGGCGTCAAGAGCGGCGAACTGCCCGAGGACACCGACGCCGACGCCCTGGCCGACTACATCGCGGTCGTCGTCCGCGGCATGTCCCGCTCAGCGCAGGACGGCGCGACCGCCGAGGAGCTGCTCAAGGTCGCCGAACTGGCCATGAGCGCATGGCCCTCTGAGCGGTCCGGTCAGTCCCAGTTCAACCCCGGCGCGTAGCGGCGGGGGCGGAGCTTCGCCACCAGTTGGGCCGCGACGTCGAAGAGCCTGCCCGTGGAGCCGGGCGGGCCGACGAGCTGCACGGTCGCCGGGACGCCGTCGCCGCGCATCCCCACGGGCACGACGAGCGCCGGAAGCCCCGCCAGGCCGAACGGCGCGGTGAAGGCGGCCGCGCCCACCACGTGCGTCACGTTCGAGCGCAGCGTCTGCGTCGACCACTCCTGCGCGGCCGGCGGCGGCCCGGGCATGCCCGGCGTCACCAGCAGGTCGTAGTCGGCGGCGTCGAACCAGTCCTCCAGGTCCCGCCGGATGCGGTGGCCGTCGCCCAGCACGCCGCCGAACAGCCCGCGCAGGTACGTCTTCTCGCCTATGGCCGCCAGGCGCCGCGTGCGCCGCTGGAGGCCGTCCGGGCCGCACTTCAGGCTGCGCAGGTAGGCCGCGCACGACCAGGCCCCCGAGGAGGCGGCGGTCAGGCGCGGGCCGAACCGCGGCCTGGCGCGGAACGTGTCGTGCCCCAGGTCGGTCAGCGATCTGACGGCCTTGAGCAGCGACTTCGTGGCCTCGTCGTCGACGCGGGCGGGCAGCGGCGTGGTGTTGGTCGCCGCGATCCGCAGACCGCCCGGGTCTCCTGTGGAGCGCGGTGAGCGGTGGGTCAGCGCGGCGTACGCGAGCGCCGCGTCATCCACAGTGGTCGCCATGACGCCGACGGGGCCGACCAGCCAGTGGTCGGGGTCGGTGTTGATGTCGGCCGGGACGTGCTCGGGGCTGTAGGCCACGATGCCGCACGCGGCGGCCGCGGTGCGCACGCCGCCCGCCGAGCCGGGCCCGTCGAGGCCGATGCCGATCGGGGCCGCGCCGGTGGCCACGGCGAGCGCGGTGCCGCCTGAGGGCCCGCCGACGCCGCGGTCGGGCCGCCAGGGGTTGGCCGGGACGTCGCCGCCGTCCTCGGTGGCGGGCCACAGGCCCAGCTCCGAGGAGCGGCCGAAGCCGACGACCACGGCACCGGCGCCGCGGATACGCTGCACCGCTTCGTGGTCGGTCTCCGCGATCGGGAGCACCGTGGCGTTGGAGCCGAGGCGGGGCGCGTGTCCGGTGACCGGCAGCTGCTCGCAGACGGCGACGGGCACGCCCGCCGCGGGGAGCGCCGAGCGGTCGTCGATCTCGTCGACGGCGGCGGCCTCGGCGAGCGATTCGACCTTGCGGACGGCGGTGAGCGCGTCGGCGGCCGCGCGGTGGTCCTCGATGCGGCGGAGATGGTGGTCGACGACGAACGCGGCGTCGGCATCGCCTCGCCTGACCGCCTTGGATATCTGCTGCGCGGTGGTACCCGACCAGCTCACGGCTCTCGTCCTTTCGTTCATGGATGGGGTTGCGTCTGCCGGAGGGCGTCAGCCCCCGAGGGCCTGACGCAGGTCGGCCAGGAGGTCGTCGACGTCCTCGATGCCGACCGAGAGCCGGATGAGGTCGGCGGGCACTTCGAGCGCCGAGCCGGCGGCGGAGGCGTGGGTCATGCGCCCGGGGTGCTCGATGAGCGACTCGATGCCGCCCAGGGACTCGGCGAGCGTGAACACCTTGACGCGGTCGCACGTCTCGACCGCGGCCTGCTCGCCCTCGGCGTGGCGGAAGGAGATCATGCCGCCGTAGCGGCGCATCTGCTTGCCGGCCACGTCGTGCCCGGGGTGCGAGCCCAGGCCGGGGTAGTGCACTTCGGCGACCGCCTCGTGCCGGGCGAGGAACTCGGCGATCGCCTCGGCGTTGTCGCAGTGGCGGTCCATGCGCGCGGCGAGGGTCTTGACGCCGCGCAGGGTGAGCCAGGCGTCGAAGGGGCCGGCGACGGCGCCCATCGAGTTGTGGTGGAAGGCGATCGGCTCGGCGAGGGCGTCGTCGTCGACGATCACGGCGCCGCCGATGACGTCGGAGTGGCCGCCGATGTACTTGGTGGTCGAGTGGACCACGACGTCGGCGCCGAGCGCGAGCGGCTGCTGGAGGTAGGGGCTGGCGAAGGTGTTGTCGACGACCAGGATCGCCTCGTGCGCGTGGGCCAGTTCGGCGAGTGCGGAGATGTCGGCGATGTTGAGCAGCGGGTTGGTGGGCGTCTCGACCCAGATCATGCGCGTGTTCTCGCGCAGGGCCTCGGTGACGGCCGAGACGCTCGTGATCGGCGCGGGTGTGTAGTCCAGGCCCCACCGCGCGGCGACCTTGTCGAACAGGCGGTAGGTGCCGCCGTAGGCGTCGTCGGGGATGACGACGTGGTCGCCGGGCTTGAGGAGGGCCCTGAGCACGGTGTCCTCGGCGGCGAGGCCGGAGGCGAACGCGAAGCCGCGGGAGCCGCCTTCGAGGGAGGCCAGGCAGGTCTCCAGCGCGGTGCGCGTCGGATTGGCCGAACGCGAGTACTCGTAACCGCCCCTCAGGCCGCCTACGCCGTCCTGCTTGTAAGTGGACGTGGCGTAGACGGGCGGGACTACCGCGCCGGTCAGCGGATCGGGTTCCTGCCCTGCGTGAATGGCGCGTGTGGAAAAGCCGTGGCCCTCGTACATGCCCCTAACGCTAACCGACGTTGATACCGCCGGCCATGCATAGCCACGCTAAGCTGCGGGCAACACGTACCTTCTTCTCTTAGGGGCTGCCTCATGGGCTTCGACGAAGTGCACAAGATGGACATCACAGGTGACGGCGTCGACGAGACGGTCGGCGTGCGCCGCAACGACGACGGCTCGGTGGAGTACCACGTGGACGTCGACGGCGACGGCGTCGCCGACATGAAGGCGGTCGACAAGGACGGCGACGGCGTGATCGACCACGTCCTGATCGACCACGACGGCGACGGCAAGTACGACGCCGCCGCCGTCGACTCGGACGGCGACGGCACCCTCGACGCCGTCGCCGAGAAATAACCCCGCACACCGACTTTCGCCGCAGGCGTCCCTTCGGGGGCGCCTGCGGTCGTCTCGGCCGGGCGGCCCTGCCTAAGCCGCCGGGCCGGCGTCGGCGCGCTCGGCCTCGGAACGCAGGATGCAGAACTCGTTGCCCTCCGGGTCGGCCAGGACCACCCAGCCCTTCCCGTCCTCGGTGCGGCAGTCGGCCACCTCGGTCGCGCCGATGCCGAGCAGGCGCTCGACCTCTTCGTCGCGCCGGACGTCGGGGGTCATGTCGAGATGCAGGCGGTTCTTGATCTCCTTGGTCTCGGGCACGTTGATGAACAGCAGTCCCGGCCCGCCTCCGGCCGGACCGATGAAGTTCTCCTCGTGCTCCGGTTCGTTGGGGTCGTCCGGGTCTTCGGTGTAGCCGGTGACCTGCTCCCAGAACTTCGACAGCGTGTAGCCGTCGCGGGAGTCGAACGTGATGGTGCGAATCGTTGAAGCCATGCGCATACGGTAATGAATCGCGGCGGCGGCGGTCGACCGTTATTTCCCCGCGCCGGGCCCGGCCTCCCCGCCGGACGCACTGTGCCCGAACGCCTTGCGGAGGGTGCGCGAGAGCTGGAAGGCGACGTCCCGCCTGCTCGTGCCGCCTTGCAGCGACAGCCAGGCGCTGAACAGCAGCGTCCAGAAGGTCGTCTCCACCCACTCGGCCGAGAGCTCGGGGTCGACGTCCCCGTCGCGCTGTCCGCTCGCGATCGTCGCAGTGAGGCCGTCGCCCTCGTCTCCGCGGTCCCAGCCGTCCGGGTCGACGGGCGCGTTGTCGGCGAACACGAGGCCGAGCACGAGGCCCATCCCCAGGTACTCCTGTGCCAGGCGGTCCATCGCGTCCAGCGCGCCGCCCTCGCCCAGTCTCGCGGCGCTCGCCGCCCGGTCGAAGCGGACGCGGCACTCGGCGTCGATCGCCGCCAGCAGGTCGTTGCGGTCGGTGAAGTGCCGGTGCAGCGTCGAGCGGCTGACGTCGGCGGCGTCGGCGATCTCGGCGAGCGTGGCGGAGGTCCGCTCGGCCAGCACCGCGATCCCGGCGTCGACGATCAACTTGCGGGTGCGTCGTGCCGCCGGGGACATGTCGGCGGGGCTGCTGGTTCTTGGCACCCGCCCACTATAGAGCAGGTCGGACGCGGTGCGGGCCTACCGAATCTTATTTTGCGACATTCATGTGTCATTATTGGTCCATGAACTCTTATATCGCGTCATCGGGCGCTCAGGAGGCGCCCTTGTTCTGGCGAGCGGGGCTGGTGGGCCTGATCGCACTCGCCCTGGCGGGAGTGGTCGTGTACGCGATCGCGCGGTGGCGCAGGGCCCGGCGCGAAGGCACGGCCCGCGGCTCGCTGCCGCAGATCCTCGGCGTCCTCGTGTTGTGCCCCGTGGGCGCGGAACTCCTCGCCGCGTACGACGGGTCGACCGGCGACCCCGGCGCCGTCGCGTTCGCCGTCCTGTTCTTCATGGGGCTGTACGGCGCGCCCGCGCTGCTGGCGCGCGAGCTCGCGCGCCGGTGCGGCTGGGGATGGCCCAGCCTGCTCCTGCTGTTCGCGGCGCTGGGGACGGCCCAGGCGTGCCTCATCGACCAGTCGATGTTCAGCGTCGACTACCAGGGGTACGAGGGCTGGGAGGCCATCCGGGAGGAGACGCTGATCCCGGCGCTCGGCATCAGCGCGCTCAACGCGTTCACCTTCGTGGGCGGGCACGTCGTCTTCAGCTTCGCCGCGCCGGTCGCCCTCGCCGAGGCGTGGTCGCCGCGCCGCGCGGCGGCGTCGTGGCTCGGCCCGATCGGCATCGCGGTCGCCGCAGGCGCCTACGCCGTCACCGCCGCGGCGATCATCACCGACCCGGAGTCCCAGAGCGGCAGCCCCGCCCAGCTCGCGGTATCGGGCGCGACAGTGGCCGCGTTCATCGCCGCCGCGGCGCTGCTCGGCCGCCGCAGGCGCAGCGCCCCTGCGGGCGCGCGCCGGTCGCCCGCGCTGCCCGCGGTGGCGACGGCGGTGGTCGCGGCCGCGGTGCCCGACTTCTTCGGCCAGGGCTGGGCGGGCCTGAGCGCGCACCTGGCGCTCAACGCGGCGCTGTGCGTCGTCATCGTGCGGGCGGTCCGCCGCGGCGGATGGACGCCGTGGCACGGCGCGGCCGTCGCCACGGCGTTCCTGGCCGTGCGCGGCCTGCTGGCCTTCACCTACTTCCCGCTCATCGGCGACGTCGAACCGGGGCCGAAGTACGCCCACAACGCCGTGATGCTCGCGGTGGTGGTCATCGCCGCCGTGCTCGCGCGGCGGGGCGGCGCGGCCCGGTCGGACGCGGCGGCCGCCGACGAGCCCGCGGCGTCGTCCGAGGAGCCCGTCCACCCGCCCGTGAAGTGAGGAGGACCCGCGTCGCGCCCCTATGACGAGGTCGACGGAATACGACGAGGGCCGTCGATCGTTGTCCCCGCGTGACAAGCTTGCCGGACGCGGACCGAACGGAGTGAGCCATGAGCGTCGAAACGCACCCTGTCCTGCACCACCCCCTCGAGGGGCCCGCGCCCGAAGCCTCGGCGATCGCCTTCTTCGGCATGGGCTGCTTCTGGGGCGCCGAGCGCCTGTACTGGCAGACCCCGGGCGTGTGGACCACCTCGGTGGGCTACATGGGCGGCAACACCGACAACCCCACCTACGAAGAGGTCTGCACCGGCCTGACCGGCCACGCCGAGGTCGTCAGGGTCGTCTACGACCCCGAGCAGGTCTCCTACGAGCAGCTGCTCAAGGTGTTCTTCGAGAACCACGACCCGACGCAGGGGATGCGCCAGGGCAACGACATCGGCACGCAGTACCGCTCGGTGATCTTCACGACCACGCCCGAGCAGCAGGAGACCGCCGAGGCGGTCAAGGCCGCGTTCGAGCCGGCCGTGCGCAAGGCGGGCCTCGGGCCGATCACGACGGGCATCGTCCCGGCCGGGCCGTACTGGCTCGCCGAGGACTACCACCAGCAGTACCTGCACCACAATCCCAACGGGTACTGCAACCACGGCCCCAACGGCCTCTCCTGCCCCGTGGGCGTCGTGGGGGCCCAGGTGGACGTGGAACCGCCCCGCCGGTAGCCGTCGCGCCGCTCCGGCGACGCGGGCGGCGCCGCGAACGAATCCGCCGAGCGGACCCATCCGCCGCCCCCGCCGCTCCGAACCGCTGAGGAGTACGGAAGACCTATCGCCGGGAGCGCGATGATGCTTGACAAGGGCGGCGCGGAGCGGCGCCGCGACCGGCCGCACCTGCGGGTGGCCGCTGAGACCGACGGGGCCGAGACGGCCGAGCGCCTGCTGCACCGCACCGCGCTCGGCGAGGAGGACGCCTTCGCGGGCCTCTACGACCTCATGTCGCCGCGCGTCTACGGCCTGTGCCTGCGCGTCCTGCGCGACCCGGCGCAGGCCGAAGAGGTCACCCAGGAGGTCCTCATCGAGGTGTGGCGCACCGCCACCCGATTCGACCAGCAGCGCGGCACGGCCCGCGCCTGGGTCACCACCATCGCCCACCGCCGGGCGGTGGACCGGGTGCGGTCGGCGCAGGCCGCCGGGGACCGGGAGCGGCGGGCCGCGGCCGGGGCCGCCGAGCCGGAGTACGACGCGGTGGCCGAGGCCGCCGCGAGCCGCCTGGAGCACCGGCAGGTGCGGCGGTGCCTGAAGACCCTCACCGAGCTGCAACGCCGGGCGGTCACCTTGGCCTATTACGGCGGGCACACCTACCGGCAGGTCGCGACCCTGCTGGAGGCGGCCGTCCCGACCGTGAAGTCCCGAATCCGCGACGGCCTGATCAAGCTGCGCGACTGCTTGGAGGCCGCACGATGAACCCCGAGGTGCACACCTTGATCGGCGCGTATGCGCTCGATGCCGTCGACGAGGAGGATCGCCGCCTGGTCGACCGGCACCTGGAGGAGTGCGCCTCCTGCGAGCAGGAGGCCGCCGAACTGCGCGAGGCCGCCGCCCGCCTGGCCGATGTGACGGTCGCCGAGCCGCCGTCCGGGCTGCGCGAGCGCGTCCTGGCCGAGGCGCGGCGCACCCGGCAGGAGGCCCCGCCGGACCGCGGGCCGGACCCCGAAGGCCCGGCCGCGCGGAGCGCCGAGCGTCTGCTGCGCCCCAGGCCCCTGCCGCGGCTGCGGCGGGCGTTGGCCGCCGCGGCGCTGGCAGTGGTCATCGCGTTCGCGGGCGGGGCGGTCACGTGGGCGGTCATGCAGCAGTACGGCGAGGCGGAGACGAGCGGGAGCGACCGGCTGGCCGCGGTGCTCGAAGCCGAGGACGCCGAAGTCGTCACCGAGGACGCGCCGGGGGGCGGTCGGGTCACCGTCGTCTCCTCGGCCTCGCTCGACCGGGCCGTGGTCATGGTCTCCGGCCTCGCCGGCGTCGGGGAGGACCGGGCTTACCAGTTGTGGCTGGTCAACGACGAGGGCCAGGTCTCCGCGGGCGTGATGGAGCCGGGTGCCTCCTCGGCGACGATGGTCGTCGACGGCATCGCCGAAGCCGATGTCATGGGCGTCACCGAAGAGCCGGCGGGCGGGTCCGAGAGCCCGACCCTGCCGATGGTCGCCGGGGTGGACATGACCGCATGAGCGCGCAGGGGGAGGCCGTGGCCTATGGCCTCCTCCTGGGTAAAGACCCGCAGGCGACGTTATAGCCCATAACCTTCGTGTGGCGTCGTGTGCGCCTCGAGCGAGCCGGTCCCCCGAGACCGGCTCGCATCGTGTGCTCTCGGCACTTCGCGACATTGATCCGGAATTCTTTCGATCCCGACCCATCCCGATCCGCCTCCGCCGCGAATCAGGGGCATGAGTGGCAGAACGATCACGGCACTGGCCGGCGCGGCATGCGCCGCCGGGGCCCTGGCCGCGGCGCAGCTGACCGCCGCGGCCGTGGCCCCCGGCAGCGCCCCGGTGGCAGCGGTCGGCGCCGCCGTCGTGGACATGACGCCCGAGCCGGTCAAAGCGTTCGCGATCCGGACGTTCGGTGAGCACGACAAGCTCGCGCTGTTCATCGGCATCGGCGTCGTCCTGCTGATCGCCGCGGCAGCGGTCGGCGTCCTCTCGCGCAAGCGGATCGCGGTCGGCTACACCGCCCTGGCGCTCCTCGGGGCGACCGGGGCGGCCGCCGCGCTCGGACGCCCCGCCGCGGACTGGACCTGGGCGCTCCCCTCAGTCGTCGGCGCCGCCTGCGGCGCGCTCGTGCTGCGGCTGCTGTACCGGCGGCCCCGGACCGCCGGCGAAGGGCCCGCGCCCGGCCGCGTGGTCGATCGGCGAGGGGTCCTCATCGCCTTGACCGGGGCGGGCCTGGCCGGAGCGCTCGGATGGCGCCTCGGCGGCGCAGGGGAGATCGACGCCGCACGGAACGCCGTCCGGCTGCCCGCGCCCGCCTCGACGGGCCCCGCGGGGAGCGGCCTGGACGTCGACGGCCTCACCCCCTACCTCACCCCCAACGCCGACTTCTACCGCGTCGACACCGCGCTGGTCGTCCCCCGGGTCCTTCCCGACGACTACGTCCTGCGCATCACCGGCCGGGTCGAGCGGCCCATGGAGCTGTCGTTCCGGGACCTGCTCGACCGCGACCTGATCGAACGCGAGATCACCCTCTCGTGCGTCTCCAACCAGGTCGGCGGCGACCTCGCGGGCAACGCCCGCTGGCTGGGCGCGCCGCTGGGCGAACTGCTCGCCGAGGCCGGGCCCCACGACGACGCCGACCAGGTCGTCGGACGCTCCGCCGACGGGTGGACGGCCGGGACGCCCACTGAGGTCTGCATGGACGGGCGCGACGCGATGCTCGCGGTCGGCATGAACGGCGAGCCCCTGCCGCTCGAACACGGCTTCCCGGTGCGCATGCTCGTGCCCGGCCTGTACGGATACGTCTCGGCCACCAAGTGGCTCGTCGAACTCGAACTGTCGGCCTTCGCCGACTTCGACCCGTACTGGGTGCGGCGGGACTGGGCCGCGCAGGCCCCCGTCAAGACCTTCGCCCGCATCGACACCCCCGCCCCGCTCAAGCGCGTCGGCACCGGCACGGTCCCCGTCGCGGGCGTGGCGTGGGCCCAGCACCGCGGCATCGACGGCGTCGAGGTCCGCGTCGACGAAGGGCCGTGGCACCGGGCCGAGCTCGCCCCGGTCGTGGGCGCCGACGTGTGGCGCCAGTGGCTGTGGGAGTGGGACGCCGGGCCGGGCCGCCACAAGTTGGAGGTCCGCGCCACCGACGGCGAAGGGAAGACGCAGACCTCTGAGCGGCGGCCGCCGCTTCCCGACGGCGCGACCGGATGGCATTCCGTCGTCGTCACCGCCGAATGAGCACCCGGGGGGCCCGAGCCTCCCGGAACCGATTGAGAAAGAGGCAAGACCATGAGGAACCGACTGATGACCCGTGCCGGGGCGCTCGCAGCGGCGGCCGGATGCGCGCTCGCGTTGAGCGCCTGCGGCTCCGACGAGGACCCCGACGAGGACACCGGCGCCGAGGAGACGACCTCCTCTGAGGAGACCGCCGTCGAGGAGCCCGCCGAGGACGGCACGGCGATGTCGGGCGAGTTCGGCGACGCCTGCTCGGCCGTCCCCGCCGACGGCGAGGGCAGCTTCGAAGGCATGGCCGACGACCCCGTCGCGACGGCCGCGAGCAACAACCCGGTGCTGAGCACGCTCGTCACCGCCGTCACCGAGGCGGACCTGGTGGACACGCTCAACTCGTCCGAGGACATCACCGTGTTCGCGCCGACCGACGAGGCGTTCGCGGCCGTTCCCGCCGAGGACCTCGAAGCGGTCATGGCCGACACCGAGACGCTGACCGAGGTCCTCACCTACCACGTCGTAGGCGAGCGCATCGCCCCCGAGGACCTGGGCTCCGGCGGCCCGTACACCACCCTCCAGGGCGACACGATCGACGTCCAGGGCTCCGGTGAGGCGTTCACCGTCAACGGCTCGGCCACCGTCGTCTGCGGCAACGTCCAGACCGCCAACGCCACGGTGTACATCATCGACGGCGTGCTGATGCCCGCCGCCTGACCGCCCCGCCGCTCAAGGGGCCGTCCGCGGTGCGGGCGGCCCCGTCCCGCGCACGGGCCGGTCAGGCCGAGCGGAGGCGGCCGCGGGTGTGGGCGCCGAGCGCGGAGAAGCAGAGCAGTGCGGCTCCGGCGAGGACCGCGGCCCACGACTCGGCCCGGACGTCGAGGGCGAGGGCCAGCGCCCCGCCGACCACGGCGATGGCGATGAGCACCCACGCCAGCGGGGTGAACACGGGCGCCTCGAACGCCTTGGCGAACGGCAGGAAGTGCGCGCCCACCACCAGGACCACCCAGCAGACCGTGAGCTCGGGAGCATTGAGGACGTTGTTGATCACCGCCGCGCCGAGCGGGATGGCCAGCCCCATCGCGCCCACGCAGATCCAGTAGACGCGCATCTCGTGCGCGGTGGGCGCCGCCTTCGGGGCCCGGTGCGAGCGCGGGCGGAAGAGCGCGAACCAGAGGACGAACGCGAACGCCGCCGCTCCGAGGATGCGGACGACCAGCGGCGCGGCGCCCGGCAGCCCCCCGGCGTTGATCATGATGAAGACCAGTCCGCCGACGGCGCCGATCAAAGGTCCGTATCGCGCTACGTTCACCGGGGTATTACAGCACGGGCGTGCCAATCATCGAACACGCCGTGGCTTCGCGGCGACGGCGCGGCTCACCGGCGGGCCTCCAGGATGAGCTGGTGGACGTCGAGGTAGCCGCTGGCGAAGCCCGCCTGCGAGTACGCGAGGTAGAGCTCCCAGGTGCGCCGGAAGACCTCGTCGAAGCCGAGTTCGGCGAGGCGGTCGGCGCGGGACGCGAACCGCTCTCGCCACAGTCGCAGTGTCTGCACGTAGTCGCCGCCGAAATCGAGCCGGTCGATCAGGCGCAGCCGCGCCGCGTCGGCGCAGCGCTCCATCGCCGGGATCGACGGGATGATCCCCCCGGGGAAGATGTACTTGTGGATCCACGTGTAGGTGCGGCGCGCGGCCATCATGCGGTGGTGCCGCATCGAGATGGCCTGGAGAGCCGCCTTCCCGCCCGGCGCGAGCGAGCGGCGCAGCACCGCGAAGTACTCCGGCCAGTAGCGCTCGCCGACGGCCTCGATCATCTCGACGCTGATCACCGCGTCGTAGGTCCGGCCGGGATCGAGATCGCGGTAGTCGCGCAGTTCGGCCTCGACGCGGTCGGCCACCCCGCGGGCCCCGGCCAGCTCCCGGGCGCCCGCGAGCTGCCGCTCCGAGAGGGTGATGGTGTGGACGCGCGCGCCGCGCTCGGCGGCGCGGACGGCCGCCTCGCCCCAGCCGGTGCCGATCTCCAGGACCGTCGACCCGGGCCCGACGCGGGTGCGGTCGAGCAGGCGGTCGATCTTGCGGCGCTGGGCTTCGGCGAGGTCCTCCCAGCGGGCCGGGGCGCCGCCGAACAGCGCCGAGGAGTAGGTCATCGTCTCGTCGAGGAACAGGGAGAACATCGCGTCGGACAGGTCGTAGTGGTCGGCGATGTTGCGCCTGGCGTTGGCGTGCGTGTTGTCGTGGCGCGCGGGCAGGGCGCCGACGAAGGGGCGGCGCAGCCGCTGGAGCGGCCGCGGCACGAGCGTGTCGACGTTCGCGGCCAGCACGGTGAGCAGGCCGGGCAGGTCGTCGGAGTCCCAGTCGCCGGCCTGGTACGCCTCGCCGAAGCCGATGAGGCCGCCCGCGCCGAGGCGGTGCAGGAACGCCTCGGGGCGGTGGAGCCGCAGCACCGGGCCCCGGGCGGACCCGGCGGCGCCCTGCGGCGTCTCCAGGCGCAGGCCCAGGCGGCCGGCGACGCGGCGCACCAGGGCCGAGGCCGCGGCGGCGCGCAGCGGCGAGCGGGGGACGCGGGCGACGTCGGGCCAGCGTTCGACGTCGACGGGGAGTCCGGTTGATGCGTTCACGGTGCGCCTCCCGATTCCGGTCGCGGCGGCTGGAGAATGTCAGCAGCGCCTCGAATCCGAGTGGGCCTTTCACGCCAGGGTATGGCGGCGGCGGCGACGAGGGCGCTGAATGGGCGCAGGAGGGGGCCGGATGATCGGCGAATGGGCCGTGTGGGCGGCGGTGCTGCTGGGCGCGGGGCTCGCAGCGCTCGGCGCGGCGGGATTCCTCGCGCCCGAGCTCGTGTCGCGGACCTACGGGATCACGGTGGCGCGCGGGGACGCGGCGGCGCGCTCGTGGGCGTCGGCGGCGGCATGGCGGGACGTGTCGCTCGGGGCGATGGTCGCGGCGGCGGCGCTGTGGGGGCCGCGGGACCTGGCGGGGGTGCTGCTGCTGGCGGCGGCGCTGGTGCCGGTGGGGGACGCGGTGGTGCTGGCCCGGCACGGGGTGCGGGCGGGCCGGGCGTACCTGCCGCACGCGGGCGGCGCGGCCGTGATGGCCGCCGTGGGCGCGGTGCTGCTGCTCGCTTAGGCCGCTCGATGTCGGTCGGCGGCCTCGGCGGCGAACGGTTGTAGGCTGCACACCGCCCAGGGAAGGTTATAGGCTATAAGCACGATAGCGGCGCTGTGCGGAAAATCGGTTGGCGGCTCGCGTCCGCCTCTCTAGCGTCGGACCGATGAAGACGACGCTCACCGACGACGAAGTCATACAGGCGATGCGCGAACGCCACGGCGCGATCGGCCGTTGGGAACGGCTGGCCGAGGGGGAGATGTCGCAGGCGTTCGCCTTCCGCGCCGGGGGCCGCGACCTGGTCGTGCGCGTGGGGCCCAGACGCGAGGGCTTCGACAAGGACGCCTGGGCCGCGCGGCGGCTGCGGGGCACGGCCGTCCCCGTCCCGGAGGTCCTGGAGGTCGCCCGGCTCGACGAGGGCGTCTACTGCTGCGTCTCCGAACGCATGGGCGGCGGCCGCTTCGAGGACTGCGACGAGGCGCGGCAGCGCCGGATAGCCCGGGCGCTCGGAGCGGTCGTCGACGCCGTCGCCGGAGTCGACCTGGCCGGGACGGACGGTTTCGGCTCCTTCGACCCCGAGACCGGCCACGGCCCGCACGCCGACTGGGCGGGCCACCTGCGCGAACTGCTCCCCGAGGACTGGGACGGCCTGGAGGACGCGGCCGACGCCGCCCTGGCCGAGGAGCTCACGGCGATCGCCCTCGGCGTCGCGGACGCGCTCCCGCCCGTCCGGCGGCTGGTCCACGGCGACCTCAACCCCCGCAACTTCACCGTCGAGGGCGACCGGATCGCGGGCGTCTTCGACTGGGAGGCGGCCGTCATCGGCGATCCGCTGCTGGAGGCCGCCGGGCACTTGCTGTGGGCGCCGGTGTGGTCGGGCGCCCGGGTGCTGGCCGACTACGGGCTCGACCGTGCGGCCGGTGAGCCGGACGCCGTGCAGCGGATGCGATGCCTCGTCATGGTCAACGGCCTGTGGGCGTTGGAGTTCTACCGGCGGCAGGGGCAGGCCCCGGCGATGGAGCTGATGCTCAACCGCCTGCGCGGCTTCCGCGACGACCCGCTCCCGCTGGACACTGGCCGCGAGGAGTACTGGATGCGCCTCCTGCCGCCGGATGCGGGCCGCGCCTGACGCGGCGAGCACGGCCGCGTGGCGCGGGCACCGGCCGCCGCGGTTCGCGGACGGTCGATGCGCCCGGTGGGCGCCGCCCGCATCGGGAGGGCACTGGAAGAGGGCTGTTCCCCACGCCCGCAGCCGGTCCGATGCGCAATGCGGTCCGATGCCCGAAAGGGGGTATGTTCGATTGGAACGACAGGGGCGCGATGCCGCACAGGCTCGGCGCCGACCGAACTGAAGGCGAACCGCAATGTCCACGCCCGATCCGAACGTCCGCATCTCCAACGCCGAACGCGAGGCCGTCCTGCGCCGTCTCGAGACCGCCACCGAGGAGGGACGCCTGGAGCTCGACGAGTTCGCCGAGCGCTCCCGGCAGGTCTACGAGGCCAAGACCTACGCCGAGGTCGAGCGCCTGCTCACCGATCTCCCGGAGGAGTCCCGGGCGCTCGCGGTCGCGAACAGGTCCAGGACGAAGAAGGCGGCCCCCGAGCTGCACCTGTCCCCCAAGCACAGCAAGGTCACCCGCGAGGGCCCCTGGACCGTTCCGGCGCGCATCACCGTCAAGCCCAAGCACGCGCGGGTCGTGCTCGACTTCCGCGAGGCCGAATTCACCAGCAGTGAGGTGGAGATCGACGCCCGCCTGACCCACTCGGTGCTCACGGTCATCCTCCCCAAGGGCGGGGCGGCCGTCGACGAGGGCCTCGACTTCTTCGGCGGCCGGTTGAAGAACAAGAGCACCGGGCAGGGCAGCGGGCCGCTGGTGCGCCTGACCGGTGGACTCCGCCACTCGACGATCAAGGTCTGCTACGAGCGCCGCTTCCTGTGGTGGCGCTGGTAGCGACGAACCGCGGACCGGCGGCCCGCCCGCCGCGCCCTCTGGAGGCGCGGCGGGCCACCGGTCCGGTCTTCACGTGTACGGGTCGGCGGTCGGGGTCGTCCCGCTTCTTTGCGGAGGCGGGTCCGGACCTCACGCGTACGGGTCGTCGCGTTCGGCGGCGATGCGGGCGAGCACGGACGGGGTCCGGACCTCACGCGTACGGGTCGTCGTCCTCGGCGACGATGCCCCAGACGTCCAGGTCCTCCGTGAGCCAGGTCTCCCGCTCCTGTTCGCCCGCATCGGCACCGGCGCCCCTGGCACCCGGAGCGCCCGCACCGCCCGGACGCGCGGACCCGGGCCGGGAGGACGCCTGCCGAGCGGTGGCGGTGCCGCGACCGCCTCCCGCTCCCGCCGCGCCCGGCGTCCCGAACGCGCCCATGCCGCTAGCCTGCGACCCGGCGCCGGAAGGCGGCCCGAAGCCGCCGGAACCGCCCGCCGCACCGAGCCCGCCGCCCGCCGCGGCACCGAGCCCACCCGAAGCGAGGCCGCCGCCCACCTCGTCCGAATCGGAACGATCCCACAGGCCAGAGTCCACAGGGGAATAACTCCGGTCGGTCGCGGCACCGCCCTCGTACCCTCCGGGGACGCCGTAGTCCGCGGCGCTCCAATCCGCACGGGGCGAAGGGAAGTCGGGCACGCCCTGCTGCTCGGGCGGGGTGAAGTGCTCCAGTCCCGCCAGCGGGGGCACCTGCGGGAGCGGGCCGGGATCGAGCTCGGGGAGCGGATCGAGGACCGCGTCCGCGGCGCTCTCCGGCAGCGGCCTGACGTCGGCGGCGAGCGCGGGCGTCCCCTGGGCGTCGACGACCTGGTCGCGCAGGTCGGCGATCCCGACATTGTGCGTCTCGGCGACCGCCGACATCGTGTCGCTCCAATGCCCGATGATCGGCATCTGCACGGCCGTGTAGTCGGACACCGCCCGATCCCACGCGTCGCCCCCGTCCATCCCGCGCTCGGTGTAGTAGCCGAACCGCTCGTACACGAGGGACCGCAGCTCCTCGCCGCTGTCCCTCGGCAGGCCCAGCGCCTCCCAGTTGTCGCCTTCACTGCGGCTCTTGTCGCAGTCGCCGCCGGAGGACCACACCGGACGGACGTGGATCTTCGGCCCCTGCACGACCCCCGAGGACGCCTTCCAGACGCGGGCCGCCGGGAACGGGACGCTGTCGCCCGAGCCCTGGAGGGCGCGGACGCGTTCCTCGAACACGTTGAGCTCGTATACGGCGGTGTCGATCTCGTCGATGGTGTCGTAGAGGGCGTCGCGGACCTGCTCGACCTCCTCGGCGAAGCGGTCGAAGTCCTCGCCCTCCCACGCTCCGGAGAGCTCGGTGAGCGCGCTCATGAGCCCGCCGGGCATCAGCCCGAGCCGGTCCTTGGCGACCACCGCCCAGGCTTCGCGGATCGTCTCGACCGCATGGGCGCCGATGCCCTCGGGGCGCAGCGCGGCGACGACCTCGCCGAAGCGGCGCGCGTCGGGCTGCGTGGTGCCGGGGGCCGGTGCGAGGCCGATGACCTGGTCCGCGACGGCGACCGGCGACATGAGCTCGGTCCAGACCGCCTCCATCGGGGACGGATCGTGGTTGGGGCATTCGGCGTTGGAGCACGGCTCGCGCCGCACGGCGCTGTCGTAAGTGGAGGTGCCGGTCGTCAGCAGCGACGTCTCGTCCGGCGCGCGTTCGACGTCGAGTTCGGGGAGCGGTTCGCCTCCATGCCGGTTCATGACCCCTCCTGAAGCTGCTGCTCGAGTTCGGCCGCACCGGCGGCGTCGGCCGCGGCGTAGGACTCCTTGATCGCCTCCAGGGTCTCGACGAACCCGGTGTAGGAGGCGATGACGCCCTGGAGGTTGCCCCAGGTGCTCGCGTGGAACTCGGCGTAGTCGCCGCGCAGTCGTTCGCTGTCACCGCCGACGCCGAACGCGGGCATCTTGCGCAGTGCGCCGTTCTTGAACTCCTGCTCGATGACCGCTTCCCTGAGCGTCTCCACTTCGGATTCGAGATGGGAGATGAACTCGTCGACGGCATCGGGGTCGAAGGTCCTGTTCTGTTTCGACATGTGGTGCTCCGCGGGTGGGTGTGCGCGGCGATCGGCGGTCGGATCACCGCGGGTGTGCCGGTCACGGGGCCCGCCGTCGGGGCGGCGGCCTCCGGGATTCGGGTTGGAGCCGCAACGCTAACGGCGTTCACGCATCGGCGGCCTCCCCGAGCGGGGGGATCGCCGCCCCACTCGCGGGGGACTGCACCCCGGCCTCTACGCGGGTGCTTTCACATTGCGGCCGTGGTCACCGGGCGAATTCCAGAAAGACTCGACTGAGGACTGAGGACGGTGCCGGCATGGCGGGCGGCGTTGTGCCTTTGCTCGTCGCAGCGTCGATCGGAGCCGCTGGGCGCGGCTCAATTCCGGTGCCGTTCGCGTCGGCGCCATGGCGCTGCGATCACGGTGAGCCCTATCAACACGGTCGCGACGCCGACGGCGAGCCAGCCGGGTGAGCCGCCGGTGATCGGTTCGCACTCGCCGGCGCACAGGATGGGATCGATCCTCACCAGGTCGGCGCCCTGAAGCGTCCACAGCAGGCCGAGGAGCGCTATGGCGATGCCTGCGGTCACTCGTACGATACTGCGCCAGGTCATGGGGATGCTCCTTGTGATCGTTGGGGAGCGGGCTGCTGGGAGGGGGTGTTGCATGCTGGTTCGGTCCGCTAGAATCCAGGTATTCAGGAAGCCTTAGAAGGTGAGTTTATAAGATGTCCGAAGTAAATGCAAATTCCCGATCGAAGCTCGCGCCACAACTGGTCATCCAGGCCTTCGACCTGGTCATCAACGGGCTCCACCGCCATCTCGTAGCGGCGGGCTACGACGATCTGCGTCCCACTCACGTGCTGAACGTCTTCCGGTTCATGGACTGCGACGGCACCCGGCCCACCGTGCTCGCCCGCCGGGCGGGGATGACGCCGCAGGCGATGAGCGAGCTGGTCGGCCACTTGGAACAGCGCGGCTACGTTCGTCGCATTCCCGACCCCGATGACCGTCGGGGTCGGGTCGTCGTCTACGCCGAACGAGGAGCGCGCGCCGCCGAGGTCGGCGAAGCCTTCTTCGCCGACCTTGAAACCCATTGGGGCGCGTTGGTCGGGCCCGACAGTGTCCAGTCGATCGCCACTGCCCTCGCCGAGATCGTCGACGCAGATGCCGACCGGTCTTCGCAGCGCGGCCCAGCGCGGTGAGGTCAGCGGCCGCTGCCGAATGCGCCGTACAAAGCACGCCATCGACCATTGAGTCACTGAACAATACGTCTCGCAATCAAATGTGGGAGGGGATTGCGGTTTTAGCCATCGCAGGTTCGGAAGCGTTGCTCCTTTCTTCGCCAGAGGTCGGTGGCGTGGTCGAGTACGGCGAGTGACTGTGACGGGTCGTCCTGGTGGAGCCAGTCGAGGTTGTCGGGTGCGGCGACGAGTCGGGGGATGCCGTCGAGGTGGGTGACGCGCCCGATGAGCGAGGGAGTGTCACTCGAGAAGGTGATGCGCAGACACGGCTGATTCCAGACCCAGGCGAAGGCGAGATCGCGGCCGTCGATCTCGCGGTAGCCCACGACCGGGAGCCGGTCGATGAAGTGCAGCGTCACCCGTCGATCTCCGATTCATGCTGGGCCGCATGGGTCCAGATCGCGGCGGCGTGTTCCTTTGCGACACGCCGGAGTGCGGCGGGCCATTCGGCTCGGTAGAGATGCAGCCGGGCGAAGGGGGAGCCGATGCGGTTGATGTAGCCGAGGTCGACGGCCGGTTCTGGTTCAATGCGGCGCAACCTGACCGAGGTGGTGGAGCCGCCCGCCACCTGGTAGACCTCGATGCGGCGGTGTTCGAGCCGGAAGCGGCCCAGGACGATGCGCTCGGGGTTCATCGGGCGCCGCCCCAGGAGAAGCCGATGAGCTGGACGAGGACATCGCGGAGCGAGTCGGAGTTGATCCGGGAGGCGAGGAGTTTGACCGCCGAGCGGCGCTGCGGGCAGCCGTGGGCGCCCCACTTGTGGTTGCACCACTCGCAACGGAGGCGGCCGAGTCCGAACCAGGTTCGGTAGGGCTTGTGGAGTTCGAGGTCGATTTTGACCGAGGCGGGAACCGGGTCTTGAGGTACGCTGAAGCCAACCACGGGAGGTTTCCTCTCTGGCTAGGGGCGGGCTGCCGAGACTGTTTGGCGATAGGCACGGCAGCCCGCCGTGTTTTCGGTATTGGTTTGGAACGAAAGACGCGTGATACACGCGTCTTAAGACTTTTGTATATCAACTCGCGCGAGGCAATTCACGACACTCCGGTGATGCAAAACCGTCTAGAGACCGCGCTCACAAATGCGCGATGGATACGTGAATTATTATCGCGACTTTCGCTGTGCATCGCTCTGCTAAGGAGCCTGCGGGCGCTCCCAGTCGTCGCGCACAGCGTGCATCGCCTCGATGGAACGGGTCAGGAAACGGGCCACGGTCCGGCGCTCCTCCTCGTTGAAATCGGCCCAGTAGTCCACGAAGACCTCGCGCAGCGGCGTGAACATGCCCCGCCCCGCGAGCCGCGCGGTCGCCGACATGGACAGCGTCACGCGGCGGCGGTCCCCGGGGACGCGATGGCGCTTGAGGTGCCCGGAGGCTTCGAGGCGGTCGATCACGGCGGTGGTGGCCGAGGGGCTCAGGCCGAGCCTGGAGGCGAGCCTGGTGGGCGACATGGGCTCGCCGCGCTGCTCCGCGTCCAGGACGAACGCCAGGGCGTTCATGTCGGTGCGGTGGAGGCCGTGCCTGGCGCCGAAGCGCTCGACGAACTGATCGGACTCGACCGTGAGCAGTTGGAGCAGGCGGATGAGCCCCTGATCCTCGGGCGGCGGCGATTCATCGGGTGACGAGGGTTTCATCGGCGTCCTGTCGGGTTGTCGTGTGCAAGAGTCCAGACTACTGTTTCGATCGTCGAATTATTCGATGATGGAATTACCGATCCAGGCACCGGCGATGAGGAAGTCACCGACATGACCGAACAACGATCCCCCCGGCCCGTCAGCCGCCTCCGCTGGCTGCTGCCCGCCCTGCTGGCGCTCGCCTGGCTGGCGATCGGGGCCTTCAGCGGCCCCTACGCGGGCAAGCTCAGCGAGGTCGCCGTCAACGACAACTCCGCCTTCCTGCCGTCCTCGGCCGAATCCACCGAGGTCATCGAACTCCAGTCCGAGTTCAGCGACACCGAGGCCACCCCCGCCATCGTCGTCGCCGAGCGGCCCGGCGGCCTCACCGGCGCCGACTTCGCCTACCTGGAGGCCGCCGCCGGGAAACTGGCCGAACTGCCCTCCAACATCGGCCCGCCGCCCGCGCCCGTCCCCTCCACGGAGGACGCCCCCGAGGCCGCCCAGATCGTCGTCCTCATCGACGCCTCCGGCGAGACCGACGACGCGGTCGAGGAGATCCGCGAGATCGTCGCGGACGACCGCCCCGAAGGGCTCGAAGTCCTCGTCACCGGCCAGGCCGCCCTCGGCGCGGACCTCGGCGAGGCGTTCGCCGGCGTCGACGGGCTCCTCCTGCTGGTCGCCGCCTCCGTCGTCGCGGTGATCCTCGTCCTGGTCTACCGCTCCCCGCTGCTGCCGCTCATCGTGCTCCTCTCGGGCGTCTTCGCCCTCGGCCTGGCCAGCTTCAGCGTCTACCTCCTCGCCGACGCCGGCATCGTCGACCTCAACGGCCAGAGCCAGGGCATCCTGTTCATCCTCGTCTTCGGCGCCGCCACCGACTACGCCCTGCTCCTGGTCGCCCGCTTCCGCGAGCAGCTGCGCACCGAACCCGACCGGTTCCGCGCCGTCCTGACCGCGCTGCGCGGCACCGTCGAACCCATCGCCGCCTCCGCGGGCACCGTCATCCTCGGCGTGCTGTGCCTGCTGTTCAGCGAACTCGACTCCAACCGCGGCCTCGGCCCCGTCGCCGCCATCGGCATCGGCGCGTCCTTCCTCGCCTCGGTCACGTTCCTGCCCGCCCTGCTGGCCATCGTCGGCCGCGCGGCGTTCTGGCCGCGCCGCCCCGTCGCCGACGGCCACGCGCACCGCTCCAAGCTCTGGAGCCGCGTCGCCGCCACCGTCGCCGCCCGGCCCCGCCTCGTGTGGGCCTCGACCGCGATCGTCCTGCTCATCGCCGCCGCCTTCATGACCCAGCTCAAGGCCCACGGCACGCCCCAGACCGACGTGTTCCTCACCAAGGTCGACTCCGTCACCGGCCAGGAGATCCTCGCCGAGCACTTCTCCGCGGGCACCGGCACCCCGGCCGTGATCATCGCCGACGCCGACTCGGCCGACGACGTGGTCGCCGCCGCCGACGACGTCGACGGCGTCGCCGAGGTCACCGTCACCGCCGACCAGAACGGCGAACCGCGCGTGGTCGACGGCCTGGTCATGATCGACGCCGTCCTGGAGGACGCCCCCGACTCCGACGCCGCCGTCGACACCGTCGAGCGCCTGCGCGAGGCCGTCCACGGCGTCGAGGGCGCGGGCGCGAAGGTCGGCGGCGCCACCGCCGTGCAGCTCGACACGCTCCAGACCTCCGAGCGCGACCGGGCCTTCATCATCCCGATCGTCCTGCTCGTCGTCCTCGCCGTGCTCATCGTGCTGCTGCGCTCGCTCATCGCCCCGCTGCTGCTGGTGGCGACCGTCGTGCTCTCCTTCGGCGCGACCATGGGCGTCTCGGCCCTGGTGTTCAACCACCTGCTCGGCTTCCCCGGCGCCGACCCGGTGGTGGTCCTGTTCGGCTTCGTGTTCCTGGTGGCCCTGGGCATCGACTACAACATCTTCCTCATGACGCGCGTCCGCGAAGAGGCGCAGCGCCTCGGCACCAAGGCCGGGACCATACGCGGCCTGGTCACCACCGGCGGCGTCATCACCTCCGCCGGGGTGGTGCTCGCGGCGACGTTCTCGGCGCTCGCGGTGCTGCCGCTGCTGTTCCTGGCGCAGATCGCGTTCATCGTCGCCTTCGGCGTCATCCTCGACACGATCATCGTGCGCTCCCTGCTCGTGCCCGCCCTCACCATCGACATCGGACGCCGCGTCTGGTGGCCCTCGCGGCTCTCGCGCCGGGTAAGGGGGACCGCGCCGAAGTAAGGGATCGACGCGGCCGCGGAGCGGGGGTAAGGCCCCCTGAGGGGCCGAGTCTGCGCGATGTGCCGATGCCGCGCCCGCGGCCTCAGCCGAAGACTTGGTGTCACAAGGAACGACGACACCGAAGGAAACATCGTGAACGACTTCGAACTCGGTTACATGCACTACGCCCGCTCCCGTGAGCTCATCGCCGAGGCCGAGCGCGAGCGCCGCGCCAAGGCCGCCGGCGGGCGCGTCCGCAGCGAGGTCCGCGAGGGCCTGGCCTCGCGCCTGGCGAAGGCCCTGCGCCGCAAGAAGTCCGCCCCCGGCGGCGGCACCGCCCGCAGGCTCCAGTCGGCGAAATAAACGTGGGTGGATGTCAGGGGCGCATGTCATGATTGCGGACATGGCGCGCCTCGGTTCCGATCTCCCGCTCTTCGCCCGCGACAGCGAGCTCGCGACGCTGCGGGGCGCCCTGGACCGGGCCCGCGACGGCAAACCCGCCACGATCCTCATCTCAGGCGACGCAGGAGTCGGGAAATCCCGGCTCCTGCAGGAATTCAACGCGAACGCCGGTGACGGCGCCCTCACCGTCACCGGCCACTGCCTCGACACCGCCGACTCCGCACTGCCCTACCTGCCGTTCGCCGAAGCGGTCGGCACGCTCGCGCGCCGCTGCCCCGACGTCGTCGCCGCCCACCCCGGCCTCGCCCCGCTCCTGCCCGGCCAGCCCCACCACGAAGGCGAACTCGGCCGGCTCGGCCTGTTCGAGGCGTTCAGCGCCGCCATCGCCGAAGCCGCCGCCACCGAACCGCTCGTCCTCACCCTCGAAGACCTCCACTGGGCCGACCGCTCCAGCCGCGACCTCCTCGCGTTCCTCACCTCCCGCCTCACCGACCAGCCCGTCCTCATCCTCGGCACCTACCGGTCGGACGCCCTGCACCGCTCGCACCCCCTGCGCCCCCTCCTGGCCGAACTGGTGCGCCTGCCCGCCGTCGAACGCCTCCACCTCGAACCGTTCGACCCCCAGAGCGCCGCCCACTTCGTGCGCGAACTCAACGCCGGGCTCGACGAGGCCATCGTCGCCAAGATCGCCGCCGCCAGCGAAGGCAACGCCTTCCTCGCCGAAGAGCTCGCCGCCGCCGAGACGCACACCGTCACCTTCGAACTCGCCGAGGTGCTCCTCTCCCGCCTCGAACGCCTCCCCGACACCGCCCAGCAGGTCGTGCGCCTCGCCTCGGTCATGGGCCGCCTGTTCACCTACCAGCGCCTCAACGCCGCCGTCTGGTCCCTGCTCGACGAGACCGGCATCAAATCCGAGCGCGAACTCGACCAGGCGCTGCGGGCCGCGATCTCCCACGGCATCATCGTCCAGAAGAGCCCCGACACCTACGCCTTCCGCCACGCCCTCCTCGGCGAGGCCGTCTACACCGACCTGCTGCCCGGCGAACGCAGCCGCTACCACCAGCGCATCGCCGAGTCCCTCGCGGGCGACACGCGCAAAGGCGCCGCCGCCGAACTCGCCCACCACGCCCACGAGTCCGGCGACCTCCCCACCGCCCTGGCCGCGTCCGTCAAGGCCGCCCACGAAGCCGACGACCTCGCGGCGCCGGCCGAGGCCCTCCTGCACTTCGAGCGCGCACTGCGCCTGCTCGACAGCGTCCCCGCCGCCGAACGGCCCAAGGACTGCTCGGAACTGCGGCTCACGGTGGGCGCGGGCGGCCAGGCCGAGGCCAGCGGCGAGTTCAAGCGCGCACTGTCCTACTCCAGCGCCGCCGTCGCGCTCGCCGACCGCGACGGCGACCGCCTCCAGGCCGCCGCCACCCGCCGCAAATACGCCAAGCACCTGCTCGTCATGGAGGGCACCGAAGCGGAGGCCCACCGCGTCGCCGAAGAGGCGTGGAAGCTCATCGAGGACGACCCGCCCCACGCCACCAAGGCATGGATACAGGCGATCCTCGCCCGCACCCACCACGCCACGCAGGACCACGCGGCCGCCGTCGAATGGGCACAGCGGGCCATCGACACCGCCGACGCCCTCGACGGCCCCGGCGCGCACATCGCCGCCAAGGCCGACGCGCTCATCTCGGCCGGCTCGGCCCGCTTCCGGCAGGGCGGCGATGTCGAGGAGACCCTGCGGCTCCACGAGCGCGCCCGCGAGCTCCTGCGCGGCACCTGCTGGTACGAGGTCGAACTGCGCGCGCACTTCAGCACCGGCCTCACCCATCTCGAGAAGGCCCAGATCGCGCCCGCGCTCGCCGAGTTCGACCGGGGCATGGCCCGCGCCCGCGACACCGGGCACAAATGGAGCGCCTACGGCACCGAGACCGCGGTGCGCCAGGTCATCTGCAACTACATGCTCGGCCACTGGGACGCCGCCGACGCCGCCGCCGAGATGGCCGCCAGCGTCGTGCCCGGCGTCGTCATGACCCGGCTCACCGCCGCCGCGCTGCTGGTCGACGTCGCCCGCGGCCGCTTCGCCGCCGCCGACCGGCGCCTGGACTACCTCGCCGACCGCTGGCAGGTCGACGGCCAGGTCCTGGCCCTCGCCGGGCTGTGCGGCGTCGAACTGGAACGCTGGCGGGGCCGCCCCGCCGAAGCCGTCGCGACCGCCGAGCGGACCGTGGAGCGCATCCGGCACCTGGGGGCCTACCACCTGGCGGGCGTCTCGGTGTGCGTCACGGGCGTCGCGGCCGCCGCCGACCTCGCGCAGGCCGCCCGGCAGGGCGGCGACCCGGCCGCCGCCGAGGACGCCGCCGCCGCGGGCGGGCGCCTCGCCGAGCTCGGCCGCCACTTCCTGCGCCACGGCAGGCCCCTGTCCGGCACGCTCGGGCCCGAGGGCCGGGCGTGGGCCGTCGCCCTCGACGCCGAGGCCGCCCGGCTGGACGGCGACGGCGACCCCGACCGGTGGCGCGCGGTCATCGACGCGTTCGCGTACGCCGAGACCGGCCACGGCGAGCCCTACCGGCGGGCGTACGCGCGCTGGCGCCTGGCCGAAGCGCTCCTGGGCCGCGGCGGCGCCGAGGACCGCGCCGAGGCCGCCGAGCAGCTCGCCGAGGCCGGACGCACCGCCGAACGGCTCGGCGCGGCGCCGCTGCTGGAACGCGTCAGCGCCCTCTCCTCGCGAGCCCGGCTCGCGATCGCCGCACCGTCGGCGGGACCGCTCACCCCGCGCGAACTCGCCGTGCTCCGGCTGGTCGCCACGGGCCTGACCAACCGGCAGATCGGTGCCGAGCTGTACATCTCGGAGAAGACCGTCAGCGTGCACCTCTCGCGGGCGATGGCGAAACTCGGCGCCGCCAACCGGGCCGAGGCGGTCAGCACCGCGCACCTGCGCGGCTACCTCGCCGACGAATGAGCCCCGGGCACGCCCGGCGGTTGACCCGGCGGGCGCGTGTAATCCCCCGGGAGTACACCGAATTACCTTCGTGGACCGATGCCGGCACCCGAGCGCCGCCGACAAGATTGGCCCATGAAACGGCGTAAGGCATTGAAGTGGTCCCTCATCGGCGGCGGCGTGGGCGTCGGCGTCCTCGGGCTCGGCCTGGGCGGCACCGTGGCCTACTTCTACAACGAGGCCAAGACCGACACGGTGGGCAAGGTCGACTTCGATACGCCGCTGGCCGTCCCCCCGCTCGCCGAATCCGAAGAGGACTCCTCCGGGGCGCGGGTGTTCAACCTCGAGACCCAGGAGGGCGAGACGCGCTTCAAGGACGGCCCGGCCACCCGGACGTGGGGCGTCAACGGCGCCTACCTCGGGCCGACGATCCGCGCCAGACGCGGCGAGGAGGTCGCCTTCCGCGTGAGCAACACCCTCAACGAGACGACCTCCATCCACTGGCACGGCATGCACCTGCCCGCGGTCATGGACGGCGGACCCCACCAGGAGGTCGAGCCCGGCACCGACTGGGCTCCCCAGTGGATGATCGACCAGCCCGCGGCGACCCTGTGGTACCACCCGCACCCGCACGGCCGGACCGCCGAGCACGTCTACCGCGGCCTGGCCGGCATGTTCATCGTCGACGACGACGAATCCGAGGCCCTGAACCTCCCGGGCGACTACGGCGTCGACGACGTCCCCCTGGTCGTGCAGGACCGCAACTTCGACGACGAGAACCAGTTCGACGAGGGCGGCGCGTTCCTGTCCTCCCAGGGCGTGCTCGGCGACACCATCCTCGTCAACGGCACCCTGGGCCCCTACTTCGACGTCACGACCCGGCTGGTGCGGCTGCGGCTGCTCAACGGCTCCAACTCGCGCCTGTACAACTTCGGCTTCGCCGACGACCGGCCCTTCGCCCTCATCGCCACCGACGGCGGCCTCCTCCCCGAAGCGCACGAGACCGACCGGATCGAGCTCTCGCCCGGCGAGCGGGCCGAGATCGTGGTGGCCTTCGCGCCCGGCGAGACCGTCGACCTGCGCTCCTACCCGGCCGAAGGGGGCTACGTCTTCGGCCTGGGCCGCTTCAACGGCGCCGACGACCGCTTCGACGTCTGCCGGTTCCGGGCCGCCGACGCGCTCGCCGACGAGACCGAGATCCCCGCGGCGATGGGCGCCGCCCCCGACCTGGCCGACGCCGAGGTCGCCGAGGAGCGGTCCTTCCGGCTCTCGGGCACCTCGATCAACGGCGAGAAGATGGCGATGGACCGCATCGACTTCGGCGTCCGCGAAGGCACCGTGGAGGTCTGGGAGGTCTCCAACAACGACGGCTACCTGCACAACTTCCACGTCCACGACGTCCAGTTCCAGGTGCTCAGCGTCGACGGCGAGACCCCGCCGCCGCACCTGCTCGGCTGGAAGGACACGGTGCGGCTGGTACCGCAGGAGCACTACCGGCTGGCGATGCGCTTCAGCGAGTACACCGACCCGAACCTGCCGTACATGTACCACTGCCACCTGCTGCTGCACGAGGACCAGGGCATGATGGGCCAGTTCGTCGTGCTGGGCGAGGGCGAGGAGATCGGCACCGTCCCCGAGGGCGGCGGCGTCCACGACCACTCCTGAATCCCGCCGAGAGCCGTCGGCGCCGGCCCGGTCGTTCCGTAGGCACACGACGACCGGACCGGCGCCGACTCACCGCGTGCGGGCCGCGGCGGGCAGCGGGAGCGTCCGGGCCGGAAACGCGCGCCCGCCGTACCGTGCGGCCACGCCCAAGACCTTAGCCGTCGGCACGGCGGCCGCTCAGTACTGCTCCACCGCCAGAGCGCTCGCCTGCGCGATCACGACCTTCACCGGCCGCCCCAGCGCCGCTGCGGCCGCGACCGCGTCCTCGTACTCCACCGAGGCGTTCACCACCTCGCCGCCGTCGAGCGCGACCTTCACGCCGATCCGGCGGCCCTCCACCGTCACCGACGTGTACCGCCGCTCCAAGGCGAACTTGTCGACCTCGTAGGAGCGCATCCCGATCGTCGTCGTGTGCCGCACCAGCGCCGAGCGCACCGCCCGCACCGCCTCGGCCCGGCACAGCACGTGGACCGTGTGCGCCGGCCGACCCTTCTTCATCAGGATCGGCGTCAGCCACGCGTCCGAGGCGCCCGCCTCCAGCAGCGCCGCCAGCGCCGCCGGCCACAGCCGCGGATCCAGATCATCCACATTGGTCTCGATGACCACGGGGCGCGGCGCCGCCGCGCCCGTGCCGCGGCCCACCGCGATCCGCAGCAGGTTCGCCCGCTCGGCCGGGTCCCTGCCGCCCGCGCCGACCCCGATCCGCTCGACGACCATCTCCGGCATCGGGCCGAACGCGTCCGCGCCCGCCGCGACGATCGCCGCCCCGGTCGGCGTGCACGCCTCGTAGGGCACCGCGCCCACCGCCGGGGCCCCCGCGTCCGCCAGGACGCGCAGCACCGCGGGGGCGGGCAGCGGAATCGAGCCGTGCGAGCCGCGCGTCGTCCCGTCCCCGACGGTCACCGTCGAGGCGGTCACCCGCTCGGCCCCGAGCGCCTCCAGGCCCGCCGCCGCACCGACGATGTCGGCGATCGAGTCCAGCGCGCCCACCTCGTGGAAATGCACCTCGTCGACGTCGATGCCGTGCGAGGCCGACTCGGCCGCCGCCAGCCGGGCGAAGGCGTCCAGCGCCCTGACCTTGACGCCGTCGCCCAGGGCGGCGTCCTCGATCATGCCGCGGATCGCCCGCCAGCGCCGGTCCACGCGCGTCTCGGGGACCTCCACGTCGACCTTGACGCCCGCCAGGCCGTGCCGCCGCACCGTCGAGGAGACCAGCCGGACCCGTTCGACGCCCAACGCGTCCACGGCCCCCTGCATCACCGCCAGCTCGACGCCCGCGCCCGCCAGGGCGCCCAAGAACATGTCGCCGCTGGCACCCGCCGAGCAGTCGATCCACGCAACAGTCACCGTTCCGCCTTCACGCCCAGGATGCGGACCGCGGCCATCGCCGCGCCGAATCCGTTGTCGATGTTCACCACGGTCACGCCCGGCGAACAGGAGTTCAGCATCGTCAGCAGCGACGCGAGCCCGCCGAACGCCGCCCCGTAGCCCACGGACGTCGGCACCGCCACCACCGGCGCGGCCACCAGGCCCGCCAGCACGCTCGGCAGCGCCCCGTCCATCCCGGCGACGACGATCACGCACGCCGCCTCGCGCAGGCGGGGCACCGCGTCCAGCAGCCGGTGCAGGCCCGCGACGCCGACGTCGGCCACCAGGTGCGCGTCGACGCCGTTGGCCCTGGCGACGATCTCGGCCTCCCGGGCCACCGGCAGGTCCGACGTCCCGGCGCACACCACCGCGAGCGGGCCGGTCTCGGGCTCGGGGAAGCCGCCGACGGCGGCCACCCCCGAATCGCACTGCGCCTCGTCGCCGAACGCCGCCGCGATCTGCTCGACGCAGGCCGCGTCGCACCGGGTGGCGACCGCCACCCGGCCCGGATGGGACTCGCGGAGCGCGCGGAGCGCTGCAACGACCTGCTCGGGCGTCTTCCCGGCGGCGTAGACCGCCTCGGCCGCGCCCGTGCGCGCCGGACGGCCCGTGTCGATCTTGGCCCAGCCCAGGTCCGTGTATGACTGCTCGTGGTACTGCACGAGATGATCCTGTCACCCGCCCGTCTCCCACCGCCACCCGAACCGGTCGCCGCTGCGCGGCGGCAAGCCCTGTGCCCGTCTCACACCGCCGCACCGTGCCGCGCCTTCTCTCACCGGTTATCGTCGTCATGTGTCCCAACCGCTGATCGCCGCCCACCGGGGCGCCAACGAGTTCCTGCCGGAGCACTCCCTGGCCGCCTACCGCCAGGCGATCGTCGAAGGCGCCGACGCCTTCGAATTCGACATCCGGCTCACCGCCGACGGACACCTGGTGCTCCACCACGACCGCACCGTCAAGCGCACCTCCGACGGCAAGGGCGCCGTGTCCGAACTCACCCTCGACCAGCTGCGCGAGTACAACTTCGCCGCCCTCCACCCCGACTGCGGCGACGACCCCGAGGCCGCCCGCATCCCCACCATCGAGGACCTGTTCGGCCTCGTCGCCGACGCGGGCAAGGACATCAAGCTCCTCGTCGAGGCCAAACACCCCTCCAAGTTCGGCCCGCGCCTGGAGATGCGCCTCTGGGAGACGCTGCGCCGCTGGCCCGACATGGACGTCACCGTGATGTCCTTCTCCAGGGCCGCCCTGAAGACCTGGCGCGAACTCGACCAGGACACCCCGCTGGTGTGGATCTTCGAGCACCCCTTCCGCCGCCCGCCCGAAGGCGTCCAGGTCCTCAGCTCGCGCGTCGACTACGCCGACTCCACGCCGGCCTTCATCGAGCAGACCCACGAGCAGGGCTATCAGGCGTGGGTCTGGACCGTCAACGACCCCGACACCGCGCGCCGCATGGCCGCGGCGGGCGCCGACCTCATCTTCACCGACCGCCCCGCCGCGATGCGCGAGGCGCTCCTCGACACCGTCGGCTGACGGCCCGTCCGCCCGCGCCGGAGCGAGTGCCGCCGCAGACGCCCGCAGCAGTGTCCCTATAAGTTATAGCCTGTAACCTGCGCTGTGTGGCGCTTCGCACCCCGCAGCGACGACCCCTCCCGGAGGTCCGCCCCTGCCGAACGGGCGCGGCCTCCGCAAGCCTCGGCAGCGCCCCCGCGCCACCCCGCGCATCCCCCGCGTGCGCCCCGCGAGCCCCGAATCCGCTCGGCCGACGCGCCCGAATGACGGACTCAGGGTCCGTCCGTAATGCTGGCGTCATCGTCTTCGAGCAGGTAGGTTGCTGTATAGCTTTCGACGTTGCGGGCCACCGGTGGGAGGGGTTCATGATGCCAGCGGCGACACCGGCGCCTGAGCGCCTCCGCGTCCCCCACCAGGCCGGTGCCCCCACCCTGGTCCGCCAATGGCTCCGCGAATCCCTTCCCGACCTCCCCGAGGACTGCCGCGACGACCTGCTCGTGTGCGCCACCGAACTGGTCTCCAACGCCGTGCGCCACGCCCGCCCCCTGCCCGCGGGCGACCTGTGCGTCACCTGCAGCATCGGCTCGGGCGACGTCGAAGTCCGCGTCGTCGACGGCGGCTCCACCACCCGCCCCCACGTGTGCTCGGTCAGCCTCGACTCCGCGCACGGCAGAGGCATGTTCATCGTGTCCAAACTGTCCAGCGACTGGGGCTCGCGGTCACGCGACGACGGCACGCAGGAAGTGTGGGCGCGCGTCCCCGTACGCTTAAGCGCGTGTCGAAGCGTCCCCTGATCATCGACCTCGCCCTCTACGGCCTCGCCGCGCTGTTCGCCGGCGCCACCGCGCTGTGGACGACACTGCCGCCGCACGAGCACTGGGGCGCCGTCGCCGTCGGCGGGTACGCCCCCGCCGCGTTCGTCGCCGCGATGCTGCTGATGCAGTTGCGCGTCACCTGGTTCGCCCGGGCGCTCGTCGCCGGGGCCACCGCCGTCGCCGTCGTCGCCGTACCCCTGGTGACCCAGGCGGTCGAACGCGCCTCCGGCGCCGGCGCCCGCGCGCAGGAGGAGGTCCTCGTCGTCGAGTCCTCCGGCCTGCGGCTGCTGGAGACCGGCAGCCCCTACCTCCACGCCGACGCCATCGCGGCTCTCCCCGAGCCGCTGCACGGCTACAACCCCTACCAGCCGGGCATGGCCCTGTTCGGCCTCCCCGCCGCCCTGTTCGGCGAGCACTGGTGGACCGACGCGCGGCTGTACTTCGCACTGGTCACCGCCGCCTGCCTCATCGCCGCGGCCCGGCTGCTGCGCGGCCTGGCGGGCAAAGGGCCGCTACTGCGCGCATTCCAAGCGAGCGTCATATTCCCCGTCTGCGCCTTGACGTTCACGACCGGCGGCGACGACATGCCCGTGGCCGGCCTGATGGTCCTGGCACTGGCGTTCGCCGCCCGGAAGCGCCACCTCGCCGCCGGACTCGCGATCGGCGCGGCCGGAGCGCTGAAACTGTTCGCCTGGCCCGTGGCGGTGGTCCTGGCGTTCCTGGTCTGGAAGACCGCCGACTCGCCGGGCGCGCTGCGCCGCCACCTGCTCGGCTTCGCCGCGCCCGTGGCGGTGACGATGGTCCCGGTGCTGCTGCTGGACGCGCGCGGATTCGTCGACAACGTGCTCGCCTTCGGCCTCGGCCACGGCGTGGTCGAATCGCCCGCGCAGTCGCCGCTGCCGGGATTCCTTGTGGCGCAATACGTCCCCGGCGGCGACCTGCTGGCGCCCGCGCTGCTGGGCGCGGCGGCGCTGGTGATCGCCTGGCTCCTGTGCCGCCGCCCGCCCATGACGGCGGCCTCGGCGGCGCTGTGGTGCGCCGCGGGCCTGTCGGCGGCGTTCCTGCTCATGCCGTCGACCCGGTTCGGATACCTCCTCTACCCGGTGATCCTCTTGGGGTGGTGGCTGCCGCTGCGGGACGCCGCCGCCGCTGAGCCGGACGCCGAGAGCCGCGGCCTCGGCCTCTCGCCGGCCGTCGAATGGTGGCGCTGAGGGCCGGGAAGGCCGCGGCGCCCCCCGACCGAAAGAATCCGATATGGACTATCGTCGCACCGGTCCGGTCGCCGCGGCCCGGCCGCGGGACTGGACGGACCGGACGTCCCAGGTAGCGCGAGTTCACTTTTCCCATGTACGGTGGCGCCCATGAGTCTCACCTGTCCTAAATGCGGCGCGTCCATGCGCCAATATGAACGAAACCGCGTCACTGTGGACCAGTGCACGGAATGTCGGGGTATCTTCCTCGACCGGGGCGAACTGGAGCACCTCCTGGACGCCGAGGCCGCGTTCAACGGCCAGCAGGGCGCCCCCGTCGCCCCTCCCGCCCCCCAGTACCGCGAAGAGCGCCGCTACGACGACCGCCGCTATGACGACCGGCGTCACAACGACGACTACTACTACAAGAAAAAGAAGAAGCGCTCGTTCTTCTCCGAGCTGTTCGACGACTGAACCCCCGGGCCGAGACCGTCGCCGAGAGCGCGGAACGCTCCGCGCTCACACCGCCATGTCGACGAAACGGGACAGGTGCAGCTGAGCGGCCACCGTGATCGTGTCGGTGGCCCCGTTGCGGTGCTTGGCGACGATGAAGTCGGCCTCCCCGGCGCGCGGCGACTCCTTGTCGTAGTAGTCGTCGCGGTGCAGCAGGATCACCACGTCCGCGTCCTGCTCAAGGCTGTTGTGGGCGACTATCCCGTTGGCCACGAAGTTGTGCACTCCGAGCACGGTCGCGTCGTAGACGTCCTGCTCGCCGATCGGCTCGATCGATTTGACCTCGTCCCAGAAGACATCGTTCGTGGCCAGAAGTTCGAGTCCCTGGTCTTCGAGTACCGCAGCGGCGTGTGCCAGGCGCTCCCGGCTCACCCCGTGCTTCCACATGGTGTTCCCGCAGAACTGGATCTCCATCCTCTCTGCGAACTCCCGATGGGTGATCTGACGGTCGGCGAGTATCGTCCTGACGCGGTTCCAGATCTCCCGTGGCACGGTATCGACATTGGTGTTGGACTGCTTCTCAGCGAGAATCGCCTGGAGCCGTGAAGCGGCCTTGCCGCGTTCACCGTGAGCGCCGACCTCGCGAAGGAAGCGGAGCTGGTTGTCCCGCCCCGATATGTCGAACGAGTACTGCGGGCGGTGGTCGCCCTTGACCGTGGTGCGGAGGCGCCCGGTGACACCGAAGCGAAGCAGCAGTGCCCCTACGTCCTCGATGAGCCGGCGGCTCGTGGACGAGTAGTAGATCGTTCCGCTCCGCTCGCCTTTATGGACCTGAACACTGCCGTCGGTCGCCCACAGGTGCCGTAGGAACAAGCCCACCTGGTCGTTCGGAAGAGCGAACACTTCGGCGGGCACGAACTTCTCGTGTGAGCGCTTGTCGAACAGCCCGAGCGAGTCGAGCCAAGCGGCGATCGGGTTCCGTTTGCCGTGGGTGAGCCGGTACGGCGCCGGCAGTCTGAGCGTTGTCACGCGAGCCGCCGCGTGCTCGTCGCGAACCGCGGTGACGCCGAAGTGCTCGGCAGCACGCCGCACCGCCTCGAGGTTCGCCTCGTCCACGCCGGCGTAACGGATCGGCTGGCGCTTCACCATCGAACCGTCGCCGATCATATGAGCGAGCAGGACGATCTCCGCTTCCGGCCATGCTTCCGCTTTGAGCGGTTCGGGCACGGCGCGAGGGGTCGCGAGCCGTGAACCGGTGGCGAGGTCGCGGAGCTCCCTCCAACCGTCGACCGTGAGGAAACGGTGATTGGCCGTGGCCTCGATCTCCTTGCCCGAGGTCAGCCTCATCCGGAAGACCGCTTTCCGGCCGCTGGGGAAGGCGTGCGTGAGCGTGTGGGGCCCGATTCGCAACCGTTCGTCGGCGGCCCAGACGGGTACGTCTTCGGCACCGGACGAGAGCAGCTCACCGAGGGTGACCTCGGCGCCGGTGTCGGCCCGCAGCAGCCTCGTCGAAGCGGTCAGGCAACCGGACTCGCGGAGGTCGCTCAACTGCGGGCGCTTGTCGGTGCGCTGCTCGGGGCCGCGGTTGAGCTGCGCGACGGCGATCACCGGGCACTCGATCTCCTTGGCCAGCAGCTTGAGGCCACGGCTGATCTCCGAGACCTCCTGCTGCCGCGACTCGGTCTTCTTCGGCGAGGTCATCAGCTGGAGGTAGTCGACCACCATCAGCTTGAGGTCGTGCCGCTGCTTGAGCCGCCTGGCCTTCGCCCGGATCTCCATCATCGTCATCGACGCGGTGTCGTCGACGAACAGCGGCGCCTCGGAGATGTCGCCCATCCGCTTGGCCAGGCGCGTCCAGTCGTCGTCCGAGAGGTCGCCCGAGCGCAGGATGTGCATCGGGACGCGGGTCTCGGCGCTCAGCAGGCGCATGACGATCTCGAGCTTGCTCATCTCCAGGCTGAACAGCGCCGCCGCGTGCCGGTGGTGCAGCGACGCGTGCCGCATGAAGTCCATCGCGGCGGTGGACTTGCCGAGACCGGGGCGCCCGGCGACGATGATGAGCTGGCCCGGCTGGAGGCCCGACAGGAGCCGGTCGAGATCGGCGAAGCCCGTCGGCACGCCGGTCAGGACGCCCTGGTTGGCGCCGATCGCCTCGATCTCGTCCATGGCCGGCTGGAGCAGGTCGGACAGGATCGAGAAGTCCTCGTTCTGGCGCTTGTCGGTGACGTCGTAGACCGCCTGCTGGGCGAGGTCGACCAGGTCGTCGATGTCGCGCCCGCCCTGGCCGCCGCCGTAGCCGTACTGGACGACCTTCGTGCCCGCCTCGATGAGGCGGCGCAGGATCGCCTTGTCCTTGACGATGCGGGCGTAGTAGCCGGCGTTCGCGGCGGTGGGCACCGCGTCGAGGAGGTCGTGCAGGTAGGGGCCGCCGCCGATCTTGCCCAGGTCGCCCGAGTCGGCGAGCGCGGCGGCGATGGTGACCGCGTCGGCGGGCTCGCCGTTGGCGAACTTGTCGGTGATGGCGTCGAAGACGATGCCGTGGCTGGGCTTGTAGAAGTCGCTCGACTTGAGGGTCTCGACGACGTCGGCGATGGCGTCCTTGCTCATGAGCATGCCGCCGAGCACGGACTGCTCGGCCGCCAGGTCCTGGGGCGGGGTGCGCTCGTAGGCGCGGGCGCCGCCGAAGGGGTCCTCGGGCGGGGGCCCGTCGAAGTAGGCGCCGCCGGCGGCCTGCGCGCCGTTCGCGCCGCGCCGGTGGCCGCCCTCGGTGGACACGTCGGTCATTTCGCCACCCCCTCGGTCGCCGTCCGTTCATGGAGAATCTACCGCTCGGGTACGACGCCGAGCGGCCTGAATGACGCTATGCGGTCCACGTCGCCGTTGCAAACAGTCCTGTGGACAAGCTGTGGACAAGCCTGTGGATAACCTGTGGATAACCACCCCCGGGCCTGTGGACAACCTGTGGACAGCGACGAGACCTCTGTTCATGTTGTGTCGTTGACCTGCGGTTTCGTTATCCACCGCCTGTGGATGAGAATTTCTTCGTGCCAACTTGGCATGATGGTGGGGACAGCGCCCGCCGCACCCCGCGCTTCGCACGGCTCGCGGGCACCGCCGTGACGAGAGGCCCGAGATGACCGAGAACCAGCGCCCCGAGCGGCGGCCGCGTCTGGACCCCGAGGGCGACGACCGGCCCGGCGAGCGGGCGTTCACCCCGACGCTGCTGGTGGCGCTGGCGTGGTACGTCGTGCCCGGGCTCGTGTACCTGGTGTGGGTCGTCTCGCACCCCGCGGTGGAGGGCAACTGCCTGGACACCGGTTGCTCGGCGGCGGCGCGGGTGACCACGGCGCTCTCGGGCGGGTGGGCGTGGCTGGGCTCGTCGCTGACGGCGAGCCTGCTGGTGGCGGTGCTGCTGCGGCTGCCGCGCGCGGGCTGGCGGGCCGGGGTGGCGGGGACGGCGGCGGCGATCCTGGGCGCCGGCCTGGTGACGGTCGTGCTGCGCACCGCCGGGTGGGTCATCTGAGGCCGCGCGGGCGGGTTCACCCGAAGAGACGAACGAACGAGACCCGCGGTCGCGTACGC
>DASTYG010000035.1:0-5341 GCA_035765105.1 Glycomyces sp. | reverse complement strand
TCACACCCGGTCCCATTCCGAACCCGGTCGTTACGGCTTCCAGCGCCGATGGTACTGCACCCGAGGGGGTGTGGGAGAGCAGGACACCGCCAAACATTGAACATGGATAGGGAAGGCCCCGCACCGATGGTGCGGGGCCTTTCCTCGTTCCGCAACGGGTTCACGCACACCACCACACCGGAGCAGATGGGCCGTGGCCGTATGGTCGCTGCCTTCGGGTCCCGCTGGGCTCCGGTGGTTCTCTGGGGACGGGGGACCGGTGGCCGTGCCGTTGAAAGCAGTCAGGGCCGCAACCCATCCGGATTGCGGCCCTTAACGTTTGCCCGTTTTCAGGAGGACACGACGTCTCTGAGCTTGTAGATGCCGGCGCCGACGCCGAAGATGGCGCCTGCTACCAGGAACGCGATCAGCGACACGCTGACGAGCATGATCGCGACTCCGACAGCTCCAGCGACACTGAAGAATGTGCTCACTTGGCCTCCTCCGTTGCAGGCTCGGTGGGACGGGTTGTCCTTCTAAGCATTGTCGCACATCGATGCATAGCTCGTAATGCGCATCACAAGTTAACCAGATCACAAATAGTGAACAGAGGTTATCCCGCGGAGCCCGCTCCCGTCCCGGGTTTGGCCGACGCCGTTTCGGAGAACCTTCTCCGCATACCAACCGCTTACGTCGTTTCAAGGCGTATCAAGGCAATTCAGGCTTACGATTCTCGCACCTGCGGTTTCGGTCGGTGGAGACGGGAGAAGACATGACGACGGGCAAGGAACCTCTGCTGGACGAAGAGCCCCAGGGCGGTACCAGGGCCGTCATATTCGTCTCCGTCGCAGCGGCCATCGGCGGTTTCCTGTTCGGGTACGACACCGCGGTCATCAACGGCACCGTGGACGCCCTGAAAGAGCAGTTCGCGATCTCGTCGATCGCGACCGGCTTCGTCGTCTCCTCCGCCCTCCTCGGCTGCGTCGTCGGCGCCTGGTTCGGCGGCACCCTCGCCAACCGCTTCGGGCGCGTCAAGGTCATGCTGCTGGCCGCGGTCTTCTTCTTCGCCTCCGCCCTCGGCAGCGCCCTGTCGGTCGGCCCGCTGGACCTGACCGTATGGCGGGTGATCGGCGGCCTCGCCGTCGGTGCGGCGAGCGTCATCGCCCCCGCCTACATCGCCGAGATGGCCCCCGCGCGCCTCCGCGGCAGGCTCGGTTCGCTCCAGCAGTTCGCGATCGTGCTCGGCATCTTCACCTCGCTGGTGGTCAACTACGTCATCCAGGACCTCTCGGGCGGCGCGAGCGAGCAGGCGCCCTGGGGCGGCTCCGCGTGGCGGTGGATGTTCGCCGCCGAGGCGATCCCCGCGTTCATCTACTTCGTCGTCGCGATCCAGATCCCCGAGTCCCCGCGGTACCTGGTCTCCAAGAAGCAGTTCAAGACGGCCAAGCAGGTCTTGAAGAAGTACGTCGGCGGGGACGTCGACCACCGGGTCGGCGAGATCGAGGAGTCGCTGCGGTCGGACAAGCCCATCCGCATCTCCGACGTGCGGGGCCCGAGCTTCGGCCTGCTGCCGATCGTGTGGATCGGCATCCTGCTGTCGATGTTCCAGCAGTTCGTCGGCATCAACGTCATCTTCTACTACTCGACGGTGCTGTGGCGGACCGTCGGTTTCAGCGAGGGCGACGCCTTCGCCACCAGCGTCCTCAACTCGGGCGTCAACATCGTCGGCACCGTCCTCGCCATCCTGCTGATCGACAAGGTCGGCCGCAAGAAGCTGCTGCTGTCGGGGTCGGCGCTCATGTTCGTGACCCTCGGGACGATGGCGATCATCTTCGCCAACGCGGCGCGCGACGCCGAAGGCAACCCGCTCCTGGGCGACGCCGCGGGCATGCTGGCGCTCGTCGCGGCGAACCTGTACGTCTTCGGCTTCGCCTTCACCTGGGGCCCGGTGGTGTGGGTCCTGCTGGGGGAGATGTTCCCCAACCGCATTAGGGCCACGGCGCTGGGCGTGGCGGCGGCCGCGCAGTGGATCTCGAACTGGCTCATCACGACCACCTTCCCGCAGCTCTCCGAGGTCGGCCTCGGCCTGGCCTACGGGCTCTACGCGATATTCGCGCTGCTCTCGTTCTTCTTCGTGTACCGAACGGTCCCCGAGACCAAGGACGTCGAGCTGGAGGACATGGAGCGGCTCGAACGGGCCAGCACGGCGAAGCACTCGCGCTGACACGGCAGGTGGAGGGGGCGGCCCGGCCGGGCCGCCCCCTCCACCTGTTCCCGCTCCCCTTATTCGTAGGCGATCGCGCTCAGCACGTCGACCTTGGCGGCCCGAGCCGCCGGGGCGATGGCCGCCAGCAGGCCCACGAGCACGGCCGCGGCGAGGTAGCCGACGATCAGCCCGACCGGGGCGGCGAAGACGTCGACGCCGGTCTCGGCGAGCGCCTGCTGGAGCGCCCAGCCCAGCCCCAGGCCCACGCCGACGCCCAGCAGCGCGCCGAACAGGGCGATCGTGACGCTCTCGACGGTGACCATCCGCGTCGTCTGGCCTCTGGTCATGCCGATCGCGCGGAGCATGCCCAGCTCCCTGGTGCGTTCGAGGACCGACAGGATCAGCGTGTTGACCACGCCGATGACCGCCACCACCATCGCCAGGCCCAGCAGCAACTGGATGCCGATGATCGCGAAGTCGAAGAGGACCGTCACCTGCGCGGTGAACTCCTCGTGGTTCTGCACGCTCACCGCCGGCTCGTCGGCGAGCAGGGCCCCGACCTCGTCGGCGACCGCGTCGACGTCGCCGCCGTCGGCCACGTCGACCAGCGCCATCGTCGGTTTCGGCGTGTAGAACTCCCCGGTGTAGGCCGTGGAGACGTACCAGCCGTCGGTGTTCTCGTTGTCGGCGAGGACCGCGACGACGGTGAACTCGTGCGGTTCGGCGCCGCGGCTGAACGTCGCGCTCACCGTGTCGCCGATGCCGAGGCCCAGCTGCTCGGCGGCCGACGCGTTCATGGCGATCTCGCCGTCGCCGAGCCCGCTGATCGAGCCTTCGGCGACCTCGCCGCCGAACAGGCCGACGATGCCGTCGAAGTCGGTGGTGGCGTTGACGTACTGCTCGGTGCCCTCGATGTCGGCGTGGTCGTAGTACAGTTCCACGGCCGATTCGACGCCGCCGGTGGCGCGGATGTCGTCCATGACCGCCGGGTCGAACGAACCGGGCACCGCCGAGGTCACCGGCCCCATCACGAACAGCTCGGCCTTGACATTGTCCTCGTAGTAGGTCTCCAGGCTCGCCTTGACGCTGGTCAGCAGCGTGGCGGTCGCGGTCACCAGTGTCACGCCGATCATGAGCGCGGCGGCGGTGACCGCCGTGCGCCTGGGGTTGCGGGCCGCGTTGCGCCGCCCGAGCCTGCCCGCGAACGACCACGACCACACCAGGCCCAGGAGCGCCACGAGCGGGCGCGCGAGCCACGCGGTCAGGAGGGTCGCGCCGATGAAGACCAGGCCGGCCCCGACGGCCGCTCCGGCCAGGTTCTGCTCGCCGAGGCGCTCGGTGAGCCCGAGGACGACCAGTGCCGCGCCGATGAGGGCGGTGATCGCGCCGGTGACGGTGATGCCGGTGATCGGCTTGTCCGCCTTGGCCGCCTCGCGCATCGCCTCCACCGGCGGGATGCGCGAGGCCCGCACGGCCGGGACGAGCGCCGAGAGCACGGTGACGCCGATGCCGACCACGAGCGCGGCGATGACGGCGCTGACCGGCACCGAGACGGCGACGTCGGCGGTGTCGAGCATGACGTTCGCGGCCGCGCCGGACATCACGGCCCCGCCGGCGATGCCGAGCGCGGCGCCGACGACGGCGGCGACCGAGCCGAGGATGAGCGCTTCGGCCAGCACCGAGCGGACGATCTGCTCGCGTCCGGCGCCGATGGCCCGCATCATCGCGATCTCGCCCAGGCGCCCGGCGATCACGATCGAGAACGTGTTGGCGATGAGGAAGATCGAGACGAACACGGCGACGCCGCCGAAGCCGAGCAGGAAGTTCCCGATGAGCCCGGTCGCCTCGGCGGTCTGGGCGTTCGCCTCCTCGTCGTACTCGGCCTTGGTGATCACCTGGGACTCCGCGCCGGCGACGGCTTCGACCTCGGTGAGGAGCGCTTCGGCGTCGATGCCCGCGGCGGCGTGGACGGCGACCGCCGAGTACACGTCCCGCCCTTCGAAGACGAGCCTCTGGGCCTCGGCGGTGGTGAAGGCCAGTTCGGTGCTGCCGTCGTTCGAGTCGCGGCCGCCCGGGTAGCCGTAGACGCCGACGATCGCGTACTCGGTCTGGTCGGTGGTCAGGGAGTAGGCGGTGACGGTGTCGCCGAGGCCGAGCCCGGCGTCGGCGACGAACTTCGCCGAGACGGCGACCTCGTCGTCGGCGGTCGGCTCGCGGCCTTCGCGCAGCTCCCGGCCGGTCGACTCGTCGCCCCAGTTGACGGCCACGGTCGGGCTGAACCCGCCGAGGACCTTCCCGTGCTGATCGATGGCGTTGACCATCCAGGAGACGGTGGTGCTGGTCGAGGCGACGCCGTCGAGTTCGTCGACGGCCGCGAGCGTCTCGGCGGTGACGCCGTCGCGCACGAGCCTGTCGCCCCGGTTCTCGGGTTCGACGGGCTGGACGAGGACGTCGACGCCGTCGTAGGCGTCGCCGCTGAGGTCGTTGACGGTGGCCTCGATGGAGGCGGTGAGCACCAGCGCGGCGGCGATGAACGCCGATCCGAGCACGATGGCGAGGCTGGTGAGGGCGAGGCGGGCCTTGCGGCCGGCCATGCCCTTGAGGGTGGCGCGCAGCATGGGTCAGGCGATCCCGCCGAGGTCGTGGGCGAGCTTCTCGAAGCCGCGCATCTTGTCGATGACGGCGTCGGCGGTCGGGTCCTGCATGTCGTCGACGATCTGGCCGTCGGCGAGGAAGACGACGCGGTCGGCGTAGGCGGCGGCAGCCGGGTCGTGGGTGACCATGACGATCGTCTGGCCGAAGTCGTCGACGCTGGTGCGCAGGAACCGCAGCACCTCGGCGCTGGCGCGCGTGTCGAGGTTGCCGGTGGGTTCGTCGGCGAAGACCACTTCGGGGCGGGCGGCGAGGGCGCGGGCGCAGGCCACGCGCTGCTGCTGGCCCCCCGACAGTTCGGTGGGCTTGTGGCTGAGCCGTTCGCGCAGCCCCAGCACGTCGACGATGCGGTCGAGCCACTGCGGGTCGGCTTTGGTGCCGGCGATGGCGGCGGGGAGGGTGATGTTCTCTTCTGCGGTGAGGGTGGGCAGGAGGTTGAACTGTTGGAAGATGAAGCCGATCTTGTCGCGGCGGAGTTTGGTGAGTGCTTTGTCGCCGAGGCCG
>DASTYG010000034.1:0-90184 GCA_035765105.1 Glycomyces sp. | reverse complement strand
GTCGTGGATCCTGCGCTACAACGCGGTGAGGCGGCACTCATCACTGGGCAACATCGCGCCCATCGAGTACGAACAGCAGCGGGCTACGATTCCTGCCGCTGTGTAAGAAGGACAGTGTCAACACCACAGGGGTAAGGCCCTTCGACAAGCTCTACATCGATGCCGTCAGCCCGGACACACCCGAGGTCATACGCGACCGCCTCGCGGCCCACACCGCCCCGCTCCGCGAACATCTCCGCGAATCCAAGGCTTGCGGATACAAGCTGGAGAAAAACGAAGAACCCCGGGCACCCGTTAAAGGTGCCCAGGGTTCTAATAAACCATCAATGGTCGGGACGACAGGATTTGAACCTGCGACCCCTCGCTCCCAAAGCGAGTGCGCTACCAAGCTGCGCCACGTCCCGTCCTGCCTGCGGGCAGGCAGCCGTAGCCAGGGTACAGCACCCCTGCCGAGAATCGAGGCTCGGCTGTTCGCCGCCCGGGTCCGCGGGCATCGAACTTCAGCAGCTTCCCGGCAGCCCAACCTTGCTGATCGGCCACCCACCAAGTTAGGAACCCCGAGTTCGCCAAGAAACCCCGGGAGGTTCCGAAGCGACAAATACGGGTAAACAACCTATTAAACCCACAGTCGCGTGCGTCCATCCGAGCCACCGATGGCATAACCCATGCATAATTGCGGTGGCGTCGAGGCTTCGGCCTCGGCGAGGATCGCAACCGGTCCCCGTCCTGCCTGAACGCGACACGGTAGTCGTGGCGCCGAGGCTTCGGCCTCGGCGAGGATCGCAACTCCCCGGCGGCGAGCAGTAGCCGCTGCCAGTACTCGTGGCGCCGAGGCTTCGGCCTCGGCGAGGATCGCAACAATCCGGGAACGGCCAAGTAGAAGCTGACGCCGAGTGGCGCCGAGGCTTCGGCCTCGGCGAGGGTCGCAACAACAGGCTTCGGATCGATAGCAGTGACTTATGGCATAGCGTCGTCCTCGGTTGCGGCGATGAATATGCCCGGCTCGCCGCGTCTCAACATCGTCATCACCATGATCAACAGCGGAAGGACGCCTCATGAGCCAGCTTCTGAAGGTGCAGAACTTCAGCGTCTCGGCCGACGGCTTCGGCGCCGGTGAGGGGCAGAGCCTCGAACGTCCATTCGGGCACGCCGACCCCGGCGACATGTTCTCCTGGGCCGGTGCCACCGCAAGCTGGCCCAATCGCACCGACCCCGGCGGCAGCCGCGGCCTCGACGACTACTTCACCCGCGGCTTCGCCAACAACATCGGTGCGGAGATCATGGGCCGCAACAAGTTCAGCCCTCACCGCGGCCCCTGGGAGAACCACGACTGGCAGGGGTGGTGGGGCGACGAACCGCCGTTCCACACCCCTGTGTTCGTCATGACCCACCACCTCCGGCCCTCGTTCACGCTGTCGGACACCACGTTCCACTTCACCGACGGCGCCCCGGCCGCGGTGCTCGAACAAGCGCGGGAGGCAGCCCGGGGCAAGGACGTCCGGCTCGGCGGCGGGGCCACCGTGATCCGCGAATTCCTCGACGCCGACCTGGTCGACACCATGCACGTGGCCGTCGCGAACATCGAACTCGGTAGCGGGGTCCGCCTCTGGAACTCGCCGAACGAACTGCTCGACCGGTTCCATCTCGAAATCGTGCCCAGCCCCAGCGGCGTGACGCACCACCTGTTCTGGCGAAAGTGACCCGAGCCGATCCAACGGCGGTCTTCGGAGGGGAACCGCTGTCGCACGCCTGAAAGGATCGACAGCCACAGGCGGGGCCGGTCTTCTTAAAAACTTGCCGGAACACTCGGTTTCGGTATGGCCAGTGGCGTTGGTGCGCCTTGCGAAGGGAACACGAGCATGCCCCTCGCCCCTGCCGCCCTCCACCTCGGACCGGCGGAATCCGGTGTCGCCTGGCTCCTGCGCCGCGGCGACCTTCAGATCCTCGTCCGGGAACGGCATTTCACCGTCGCCCGAGGGCTCACCCGAAGGTCCACCGAGGTTTCTGACGACTGCACAGAGCGCCGGACCGGCCGGGGCCTTCTCGGGGCTCGGCTTTCCCGGTGGTTCAGAGCGCGGTGCCGGTCTCCTCGGCCAGAGCGTCGAGCAACCGGTCCTGGAACGCCGCATCGCCGACCGCGGGGTGGGGGTCGCGGCGCTCGCGGTGGTACCAGTACCCGCCGCTCACGTCGGCCGCCGGGTCGTCCCCGGCGGCGAGCCACTCCTGCGTTCGGTGCCCTTGTTCGAGGTCGCCGGGCGCGTCCGCCCCGCCCATCTTCGTGGGCACCCAGCCGGGGTCGACGGCGTTGCTGTACGTCTCCGGCCGCAACCGGGCGACGGCGGCCGCCAGGGCGGTGACGAACAGTTTGCTGTCGGCGTAGGAGCCCGCCGTGCGGCCGGTCCAGTCGACGCCCGCCGCCGCGGCGCGGCCGGAGTAGTGGGAGCCGCTGGAGAGGTACACCAGGCGCCGGGGGCCGGGCAGCAGCGCCGTCAGCAGGTAGGGGGCGATGACGTTCACCGGCATGACCGCCGGGCCGCTCCACACGCCCGCGTTGTGGACGACCGCGTCCGGCGTCTCGTCCTCGGCCAGCTCGGCGGCGATGCCGCGCACCGCCGCCCGGTCGGTGAAGTCGCCGATCACGACGCGGGCGCCCTGGTCGGTCAGCGGCCGCAGGGCCGCGGCCCGCTCGGGGCTCCGCGCGTGCACGATCACCGCGTGCCCGGCCGCCAGCAGCGATGCGGCCGCCAGACGCCCGAGGCCGTCGGCCGAGCCGGTCACCAGGATTCGCGTCATGACCGCCATTGTCCCCCACGAGGGCGGTCCCGGGGGCCGTCCGGCGTTCGGCAACGACCTCCACCTGCGCCTCCGGTTTGGAAGAATCCTGTCCGTGCTCGGACTCGAACTGATCGTCGTCGTCGGCGCGGCCCTCGTGGCCTGCCGGCTCGGCGCGCAGCGCACCGGGATCGCCTCGCCGGCCCTGCTGCTCGCCGCGGGGGTCCTCCTCGGGTTCATCCCGGCGTTCACCGGCATCGAGCTGCCTTCGGCGGTGGTGCTGCTGCTGTTCCTGCCCGCGCTGCTGTGGTGGGAGGCGCTGAACACGCCGCTGCGGGAGGTCCACAAGTTCCGGCGCAGCATCCTCCTGACCGGCACGCTGCTCGTGGTGATCACCGCGGGCGCCGTGGCCGCCACCGCCCACGCGTTCGGCCTCCCGTGGGGGCCGGCCTGGGTCCTCGGCGCCGCACTGGCCCCGACCGACGCCACCGCCGTCAGCGTCGTCCGCCGGCTGCTGCCCCGCCGTGAGCTCATCGTCCTGCGCGCCGAAAGCCTCATCAACGACGGCACCGCTCTGGTCGTGTTCGGCATCGCCGTCAGCGTCGTGGTCGGCGAGCAGGACCTGAGCGTGCTCACCGTCGGCTGGGAGCTCTTCGTCTCCTACGCGGGCGGCATCGCCGCGGGCGTGATCGCGGCGGTCCTCGGCGTGTACCTGCGCCGCCTCACCGGCGACATCCTCACCGCCGGCACGGTGTTCTTCCTGATCCCGTTCACCGGCTACCTGCTCGCGGAACTCATCCACGCCTCCGGGGTCCTGGCCGCGGTCGCGGCCGGGCTCATCGTCAGCCAGATGGGGCCGGTCTACAGCAGCGCCCCCGCCAGGCGCCAGTTCATCGCGTTCTGGAGCCTGGTCACGTTCATGCTCAACGGCGCGCTGTTCATCCTTATCGGCATCGAGGCGCATCCGGCCGTCCGCGGCTTCGACGGCGCCGCCCTCACCCGCGCCCTCCTCATGGTCTTCGCCGTCGCCGCGGTCATGACCGTCACCCGCATCGCGTTCATGTTCGTCTCCGCCTATCTCATCCGCGCCATCGACCGGCGCCCGCAGCAGCGGCTCCTGCGCGTGAGCGACCGCTCCCGCATCGTCTCGGGCCTGTGCGGCTTCCGCGGCGCCGTCTCCCTCGCCGTCGCCCTGGCCGTCCCGCACACTCTCGACAGCGGCGCGCCCTTCCCCGACAGGGACACGATCGTCTTCGTGGCGTTCGGCGTCATCATCGTGATGCTCCTGCCCGCGTTCGTGCTCCCCTCCGTCGTCCGCTGGGCGCGCTTCCCCGCCGACACCCGCTTCGACGACGAGCTCGTCCTGGCCCGCACCGAGACCACCAACGCCGCGATCGAAGCCCTGCCGCGTCTGGCCGACGAGACCGGCGCCGACCCCGAGGCCGTCCGCCGCCTCGAGGCCGAGATGCGCGAGCACCTGGAGGTCATCGACGCGAGCGCCGGGGACGACCGCACCGAGACCGCGCGGCTGCACGACGATTACAACCGGCTGCGGCTGGCCGTCATCGCGGAGAAGCGCGCCACGATGATCCGCATGCGCAACGAGCGCCGCATCGACGACACCGTCCTGCACCGCATGCAGGCCACGCTCGACATCGAGGAGGTCCGGCTCCGCGAGGACGTCGACGAGGACTGAGCGTCCGCGGCCTTGCGGCGTGTCGCCGCGTCCGGCTCGCGGCGTGGTTCAATGCGGGGGCCGCCGGGCCACGCGATCGCCGGCGGTCTCGGCGCGGGGAACGGGGATGAGGACATGCAGGAGCGGCCGCTGCTGAACCGGAGGCTGGAGGGGTTCGGCACCACGATCTTCGCCGAGATGTCGGCCCTGGCCGCGCGCACCGGCGCCGTCAACCTCGGGCAGGGCTTCCCCGACACCGACGGCCCGCCGCAGATCGCGGAGGCCGCCGCCCGCGCCGTCCGGGAGGGGCGCGGCAACCAGTACCCGCCCGGCCCCGGCGTCCCCGAGCTGCGAGCGGCCGTGGCCGATCACCAGCGCCGCCGCTACGGCCTGTCCTTCGACCCGGAGAGCGAGGTGCTGGTCACCGCGGGCGCCACCGAGGCGATCGCCGCGTCCATGCTCGCCCTGCTCGAACCCGGTGACGAGGTCATCGCCTTCGAGCCCTTCTACGACTCCTACGCCGCCTGCATCGCCATGGCCGGCGCCGTCCGCGTGCCCCTGACCCTCCGCGCCCCCGGCTTCCGGCCCGACCTCGACGCCCTGCGCGACGCGGTCACGCCGCGCACCCGCCTGCTGCTGCTGAACTCGCCGCACAACCCCACCGGCATGGTCCTCACCCGCGAGGAGCTGGCCGCCATCGCCGACCTCGCCGTCGAGCGCGATCTCCTGGTCGTCACCGACGAGGTGTACGAGCACCTCGTCTTCGACGGCGAGCACCTCCCCCTGGCCGCCATGCCGGGCATGCGGGAGCGCACGGTCTCGATCTCCTCGGCCGGGAAGACCTTCTCCTTCACCGGGTGGAAGGTCGGGTGGGTCACCGCCGCCGCCGAGCTCGTCGCCGCCGTGCGCACGGCCAAGCAGTTCCTGACCTACGTCAGCGGCGGCCCCTTCCAGTACGCCGTCGCCGAGGCCCTGCGGCTGCCCGACGCCTACTTCAGCGAGTTCCGCGAGGACCTGCGGGCCAAGCGCGACCTGCTGTCGGCCGGGTTGGAGGCCGCCGGGTTCGCGGTCTACCGGCCCCAGGGCACCTACTTCGTGACCGCCGACGTCGCGCCGCTGGGCGAGGAGGACGGCTTCGCCTTCTGCCGCGCCCTGCCCGAGCGCTGCGGCCTGGTCGCCGTGCCGAGCGTGGTGTTCTACGACGCCGCGGAGGTCGGCCGGACGCAGGTCCGCTTCGCCTTCTGCAAACGCCGGGAAGTGCTCGAGGAGGCCGTCGAGCGCCTCGGCCGCCTCTGAACGCGAAGGCGGCCCCGTCTCGGGTGAGACGGGGCCGCCGTGCCGCAAGATCCGGTCAGTGGGCCGGCATGGCGTCGACCGCGGGTTCGGAGGGGCGCTTGACCAGGAAGGACGCCGCGACGGCGACCAGGGACAGCGCGGCGCCCCACAGGAACGCGTTGTGGATGCCGCCGGCCTCGGCGGCGATCGGCTCCAGTCCGGCCGCGAGGTTGTCGGCCTTGCCGGTGGTCATGATGGTGATGAACAGCGCGGTCCCGGCGGCGCCGGCGAGCTGCTGCAGCGTGTTGACGATCGCGCTGCCGTGCGGGTACAGCTCGGGCTTGAGCGAGCCGAGCGCGGAGGTCATCAGCGGGGTCATCATGAAGCCGAGGCCGATGCTGAGCATCAGGTTGACGGCGAGGACGAACGCGGCGGCGCTGTGCTCGTCGAGCAGGTTCAGCAGCGCGAGCGCCGTGGCGACGACGAACGCGCCGGGGATGACCAGCGGCCGGGGGCCGAAGCGGTCGAACAGCCGCCCGATGACCGGCGCGATCAGGCCCATGGCCAGGCCGCCGGGCAGCAGCACCAGGCCGGTCTCCAGCGTGGTCAGGCCCAGGACGTTCTGGAGGTAGATCGGCAGGAGGATGAGCGTGCCGAACAGGGCGCCCATGGAGATGAGCATCATGACCACGCCGACGACGAAGGTGCGGTTGCGGAACGGCCTGAGGTCCATCAGGGCCGCGTCGCCGCCGCGCTGCAGGACCAGTTGGCGGCGCACGAACAGGCCCAGGGCGAGGGCCCCGACCGCGATCGGCACGGCGGGGGGCAGCGGGGTGTCCCCGCCGCCGGCGGCCTCGCCGATGCTGCTGAGGCCGTAGATCAGTCCGCCGAACGTCAGCGCCGAGAGCACCACGGAGAGCACGTCGAACCGCACCGATTTGGGTTCGGTGATGTTCCTGACCATCGCGGCGCCGACCACCAGGCTCACTCCGGCGATCGGGAGGACGGACAGGAACATCCACCGCCAGTCCAGGAACGAGAGGATGAAGCCGGAGAACGTGGGCCCGACGGCCGGGGCGACGGAGATGACGATGGTGATCAGGCCCATGGTGCGCCCGCGGCGGTCGGCCGGGACGAAGGTGAGCACGGTGGTGATCAGCAGCGGCAGCATCACGGCGGTGCCGCTGGCCTGGATGACGCGCGCGGCCACCAGGACGCCGAAGGAGGGCGAGACGGCGGCGAGGAGGGTGCCGCCGGTGAACAGCGACATCGCGGCGATGAAGACCGCTCTGGTGGTGAACCGCTGGAGGATCAGGCCGGTGGTCGGGATGACCACGGCCATGGTGAGCATGAAGGCGGTGGTGAGCCACTGCGCCGTGGCGGCGCTGATGGTGAGCTCCTCCATCAGCCTGGGGATCGCCACGCCCATGACGGTCTCGTTGAGGATCATGACGAACGAGGCGCCGAGGAGCAGGGCTATGACGATTTTGATCTGCTTTGGAATCCCCGACCCCGACTGCTCGGTGGACGCCGTCTCGGCGTCGTCCCGGCGCTGGTCAACGCTCATGGAGAACCTTTCCTTACGATCGTGCGGGAAGGGCCGGGAGGGGACACCGCGGCGCGGCCCTGGGGACTGGCGCGCGCGAGGGCGCGCACCGCGGTGCAGTCTACGTCCGATCTGTCAGCGACTGCCAGTCTTTTGATTCGGTACAATTCCCTCGATGGCTACTGGCGGGAACCTGCGCGAGGCGTCGCGGCGGGCAGTGCGGACGCAGCTCGCGGCGACCGCGCAATCCCTGTTCATCGCCAAGGGATTCGAGGAGACGACGGTCGACGAGATCGCCGCCGCGGCGGGGATCTCCCAGCGCAGCTTCTTCCGCTACTTCGCGTCGAAGGACGATGTGATCCTTGACAACCTCGACCGTCTGAGCGACGAGCTCGCCGCCGCCGTCGCCGCCCGTCCGGCCGACGAGCCGGAGTGGGACTCGCTGCGGCGGGCCTTCGCGCCGATGGCCGAGCAGTTCGCCGACCGCGAGTGCCGCGAGCACGACGCGGCGGTCCAGCGGATCATCGAGGAGAGCCCGCAGCTGCTGGCCGCCTACCTCCAGCGCCTCGACCGCATCCAGCAGCGCCTGACCGAGGAGCTGCTGGCGCGGGCCGCCGCGCGGGGGCCCGGCCGGGCCGAGGACCGGGTCGTCATGCGCGCCTTGGTCGGCGCGGCCTTCGCGTGCCTCCACGCGGCGACCTCGCAGGTCGCGGCCGGCGGCGACCCCGAGCGGTTCGGCCTGCATCTGGACCGGGCCATGGGCGCGCTGCGCCCGGCCGGGGGCCCGGGCCGCGTTCCCGCCCAGTCCCGTTGAGGCGCCGCGCCCTCGGCGGGCGTTTCACGAATGGCGCTCACGGGTATTCGATCCCCGTCAATCACGACGAAGGGAACATCATGGCTGATGAGACAGCGACGCTCGTGCGGCTCGGCGACACCGACCTGACGCTCGCCAACGAGGTCGACGACGTCCGCGGCCACACCGTGGTCGACCGGAACGGCGACGAGACGGGCAAGGTCGACGGCCTGGTCATCGACCAGCGGGAGCGACGGGTGCGGTTCCTGGAGGTGGGCTCGGGGGGCTTCCTCGGCATGGGGAAGAAGCAGGTCCTCGTTCCCGTCGACGCCGTCACGGGCGTCGACGAGGAGCATGTGCGCATCGACAAGGACCGGGAGCACGTCGCCTCCGGGCCGGTCTACGACCCCGAGCTGACGCCCGAGCCCGACCGCCCCTATGAGGACGTCTACGGCTACTACGGGTACACGCCCCCCTGGGGGCCGGGCTACATCTACCCCGGGTACCCGTTCCGGTAGCGAAGCGCGGACGGCACCGGCGCGCACGTCTCCGTGCGCGCCGGTGCCGTGTCCGGACCGCCGTTCGCGGGCGCCGCTCCCGGGGTTCGCGGTCGCCTCGCTCCTCCCGGCGGTGCGCGGGAGCCGGTCGCGGCGGGCGGTCGGCAGCGCCGTGGCGGCCGCCCGCCGCGAAGCGGACTAGTTCAGTCCGTTGTGGATGGCGTTCATGAGCTCGCCGTCGGCGGTGTCGCCCGACAGCTCCCAGGAGAACGCTCCGAGCAGGCCCTGGCCGTTGAGCCAGTCGACCTTCCCGGCGATCGTCTCGGGAGTGTCGTAGCTCCACCATTCGTTGCCGCAGTGGGCGTAGGCGGTGCCCGCGACGGTGCCGGTGGCGGGGCAGTCGCCGACGAGGACCTTGTAGTCCTCGATGCCGGCCTCGTAGGTGCCCGGGGCGGCGCCGGTGGCCGAGCCGCCGGGGGCGGCGTCGCCGACGCCGGTCCAGCCGCGGCCGTAGAAGCCGAAGCCGAGCAGCATCTTGTCGGCCGGGACGCCGATCGTCTTGAGTTTGCCGATCGCCGTCTCGGCGGTGAAGCCGCTGAGCGGGATGCCGCTGTACTCGTTGAGCGGGGAGTGGGGGGCGGTCGGCCCGTCCGCGTCCCAGGCGCCGAAGAAGTCGTACGTCATGACCATGTAGAAGTCGACGTACTGCGCCGCCTGGTCGTAGCCGCCGGCGTCGATCTTGCCGCCGGAGGTGCCGTCGGCGGTGATGGCCGCGGTGACCAGTTCGCTCCCGAACTCGGAGCGGAGCGCGCTCATCAGCGTCGGGAACGCGTCGGGGCCGCTGGTGTCGCAGGTGAGGCCGCAGGCGTTGGGGTACTCCCAGTCGATGTCGATGCCGTCGAACAGGCCGTCCCAGCGCGGGTCGTGGATCAGGTCGTGGCAGGACTGGGCGAAGGCCGCCGGGTTCTGCGCGGCCTGGCCGAAGCCGCCGGAGTAGGTCCAGCCGCCGAAGGACCACACGACCTTGATGTGCGGGTACATCTCCTTGAGCTTCATCAGCTGGTTGAAGTTGCCGCGCAGCGGGTCGTCCCAGGCGTCGGCCACGCCGTCGACGGACTCGTCGGCGGTGTAGGCCTTCTCGATCGCCGCGAAGGAGTCGTCGAGCTGGCACTGCCCGTTCTGGACGTTGCCGAAGGCGTACATGATGTGGGTGAGCTTCTCGGCCGAGCCGGAGGTGACGATGTCCTTGACGTGGTAGTCGCGGCCGTAGACGCCCCACTCGGTGAAGTAGGCGACGTTGTACTGCTCGGTGGGCGGGTCGACCGGGGGATCGGTCGGGCCGTCCGTGGGCTCCTCGGTGGGCTCGCCGCCGTCGTCGCCGCAGGCGCCCAGGGATTCCCACACGCCCCACTCGCCGGTGGTCCCGGGCTCCTCATTGGTGGTCCACCACTTGGCGCGGTACTCGGTGCCGTTGTGGCTGACCTGGTCGCCGCCGACGTAGACGGCGCTGCTCTGCCAGGCGTCGGAGCAGACGGTCTGGGCTCCGGCGGTGAAGGGGTTGGCCACGGCCACGATCGCGGCCGCTCCGGCCACGGCCACGGCCGCGGTCATGGCGGCGATCAGCCGCCTGGTCTTGAGTCTCAATGCATCCTCCCAAAAGTAAAGAGACTTAATTGATAAGTGTCTTTATCTTTACGGCTGCTGCCAGGGAAGTCAAGCCCGGTCGCGGAAAAAGTTTCAGCGGACGGTCGCCATCGGAAGGGTTGCGGGGCACCGTTATCGTGTACACGAAGGCAGGCAGGGCCGGAGGGGCGGACCGTTTGACCGGTGCGCCCCTCATCTCGATCCATTGGGGCCCAGCGGCCTCCATCGGGGACTACGACCCGTAGACGATCCGGTGGGCCGCCTCGTGCGCGCGCCGGGTCAGGCGCCGGTAGTGGTTGAGGAACTCCTGCGCGTCCCAGCCGAACCCGAGCGTCTGCGCCAGCGCCGTCAGCTCGGGCCCCGAGCGCGGCAGGTCGTCGCGCGGCACCCCGCGCGCCAAGGTCATGTCGTTGCGCACCCGGGAGACGAACTCCCAGGCCGAACGCAGATCCTCAAGGGACGCCTCGTCGAGGTGCCCGCACGCGGCGGCCGCCTCCAGGGCCGGGACGGTCCGCGTGGTGCGCATCGGCGGCTCGTCGCCGTGCTCGAGCTGGAGCAGCTGCGCGGCCCATTCGATGTCCACCAGGCCGCCGCGCCCGAGCTTGGTGTGCCCGTTGGGGTCGGCGCCTCTGGGCAGGCGCTCGGAGTCCACCCTGGCCTTGACTCGGCGGAACTCGATCCGCTCGGCCTCGGTGAGCCCGCCGGGCCGGTACCGCACGGCGTCGGCCAGCTCGGTCCACTCCGCGAGCAGGTCCGCGTCGCCCGCGACGGCGCGGGCCCGCAGCAGCGCCTGCCGCTCCCACAGCTTCGCCCGGTCGGCGTAGTAGCGCCGGTAGGCGGCCAGGCTCGGCACGAGCGCGCCGCCCTTGCCCTCGGGGCGCAGCCCCAGGTCGATGGCCAGGGGCGGGTCGGCGGTGGGCGAGGCCAGCAGGGACTTCACCGCTTCGGCGATCCTCCCTGCGGCCTTGCGCCCGGCGTCGGTGTCGCCGTTGTGGATGAAGACGACGTCGGCGTCGGAGCCGAAGGCGGTCTCCCGGCCGCCCAGGCGGCCCATGCCGATGATCGCGATCGGCGGCGCCTCGGGCACCTGGCGGGAGGCGACGGCGAGCGTGGCGTCCAGGACCGCGTCGACGAGGTCGGACAGCGCCAGCCCCACCTGCTGGTCGTCGAGGAGGCCGAGCATGTCGGCGGCGGCGATGCGGACCAGTTCGCGCCGCCGGATCGCCCGGACCGCGGCCACCGCGGCGGTCGCGTCGGTGTGCCGGGCGGCGGCCTGGCCCATCCCCGCGACGAGCGATTCGCGGCTCTTCGGGCGCAGGTCGGCGTTGTCGGACAGGAACCGCAGGCTCTGCGGCACGTGGAGCAGGAGCCCGGTGAAGTAGCGGGAGGTGCCCAGCAGGCGGGCGAGGCGGACGGCCGCCGGCCCTCCGTCGCGCAGCAGCCGCAGGTACCAGGGGGAGCCGCCGAGCTTGTCGGAGACCTGCCGGTAGGCCAGCAGGCCGCGGTCGGGCTCGGGCGAGTCGGCCAGTTCGTGCAGCACCACCGGCAGCAGCGCGCGCTGGACGGTGGCGGTGCGGCCGATCCCCGCGGTCAGCTTGCGGATGTGGGCGAGGGCGCTGTCGGGGTCGGCGAAACCGAGGACGGACAGGCGCGAGGCCGCCTCGGACTCGGTCATGCGCAGCTCGGCGGTGGACACGCGCGTGACCGCGTCGAGCAGCGGCCGGTACAGCAGCTTCTCGTGCAGCCGCCGCGCGGTGGCGGCGTGCGTGCGCCAGGCGGTCAGGAAGCCCTCGTCGGTGTTGTAGCCCAGGGTCCGGGCGAGCCTGCGGAGCGGCTCGCCGCCGTCGGGGACGCGGTGGGTGCGCAGCAGCCGCTGGAGCTGGAGCCGGTGCTCCACGGTGCGCAGGAAGACGTAGGTGTCGGTGAGCTCCTCGCCGTCGCGGCGCGCGAGGTAGCCGCCCGCGACGAGCACCTCAAGGGCATCCAGCGTGGAGCGCACCCGCAGGGAGGGGTCGCCCCGGCCGTGGACGAGCTGGAGCAGCTGCACGGCGAACTCGATGTCCCGCAGGCCCCCCGGGCCGAGCTTGATCTCGTACCGGCGCTCGGCGCGCGGCACCGAGTCCTCGACCTTGCGGCGCATGCCGCGGATGTCCTCGACCACGCCGGGCCGGTTCGCGGCCCCCCAGATCAGCGGCTGGACGGCGGCGAGCCAGTCGAGCCCGAGGCCGAGGTCCCCCGCCGCCGGCCTGGCCTTGAGCAGCGCCTGGAACTCCCAGGTGCGCGCCCAGTCCTGCAGATAGGACAGGTAGGCGTCCACGGTGCGCACGAGCGCGCCGTTGCGGCCCTCGGGCCGCAGCCCCGCGTCGACCGGCCAGGTGCGGGGCCCGACGATCTGGATCATGCGGGCCGCCTGGCGCGTGGCGAGGTCGAGGTCGCCCTCGGCGACGAACACGACGTCGACGTCGGAGACGTAGTTGAGCTCCTCGGCGCCGGTCTTGCCCATCGCGACGACCGCCAGGCGGGTCTCGCCGGGGACCTCGGCGCGGGCCAGCTCCAGGCCGCGGGCCAGCACGGCGTCGGCCAGGCGCGAGAGCGCCGCGGCCGTGGCGGGCATGGAGATCGCGCCGGTGAGGTCGGCGGCGCTGATGCGCAGCAGGTTCGCCTTCCACGCCTCGGTCAGGTCGGCCTCGTCGGCGGCCCCGACGCGGGCGAGGCCGACGTCCTCGTCCTCGGTCAGGGCGGCCTCGGCGCCGGGGTGGGCGCGCAGGAAGTCGCCCAGGGCGTTGCTGGCCGCGTCCACCGCCCGGCGCGCGTCGTCGAGCTCAGGCATCGACCACCGGCAGCGCCCGCCGCTCCCCCGCCGCGATGCGCGCGAAGCGCTGCGCGATCGGCCGCCACGTCTCGACGATGTGGCCGTCGACCTCGGCGGCCTTGGCGAGCGCGCCCTCCTCGAACGCGCCGAAGGCGGCGAGCTGCTCGGGCGTGAACTCGAAGTGGGACTGGACGCCCCAGGCGGCCTCGCGGACGCGGAAGACGTCCAGCGAGCCGTACGGGGAGCCGGCCAGCAGCGTCGCCTCCTCCGGGAGGCTCACCAGTTCCTGCGCGCGCCAGCGGATCACGTCGAGCGTCATGGGCGCGGGGCCGAACAGCGGGTCGCGTCCGGCCGCGTCGCGCTTGGCGAGCATGCGCGGGCCGTTCGGGTCCTCGGAGGGCTCGACGGCGCCGCCGAAGACGCCCGCGAGCAGCATCGCCGAGGAGCACAGCGCGAGCGTCGGGGTGGCGTCGGCGACCGCGCATTCGAGCAGGCCGGCGAGGTCGGCGGTCCATTCCTTGCCGAGGCTGTCGCCCAGCGCGATGACCGCCTCGTGGCCTCCGGGGGTGCGCGGCACCTCCTCGCCGGCGTGGGGGCGCCGGACGTCGAATTCCATGCCGGCCTCGGCGAGCCAGTCCCCGGCGCGGCCGAGGTGCTCGGCGGGGTCGTTCTCGATGACGAGTGCAGTGGTCACGATCTCATCTTATTCCGCTACAAATTGATGTACCGACGGCGTTCGAAGGCGGTGACCTGCGTGCGGTAGTCCTCCCACTCGCTGCGCTTGTTCTTCAGGAAGTAGTCGAAGACGTGCTCCCCGAGGACCTCCGGCACCAGCTCGGAGGACTCCATGGCGTCGAGCGCCTCGTTCAGCGACGAGGGCAGCGGCTGGTAGCCCGCGGCGACGCGCTCGGCGCTGGTGAGCGCCGAAACGTCGTCCTCGGTGCCCGGGGGCAGCTCGTAGCCCTCCTCGACGCCCTTGAGCCCGGCGCCGAGCATGACCGCGTAGGCCAGGTACGGGTTCGCCGCCGAGTCGAGCGAGCGGATCTCGACGCGCGCCGAGTTCGGCTTGCCGTAGACCGGGACGCGCACCAGCGCGGACCGGTTGGCCTTGCCCCACGAGACGTACGAGGGCGCCTCGGAGATCTGGCCCGGCTGGGGGCGGGAGTACAGGCGCTTGTAGGAGTTGAACCACTGGCAGGTGATCGCCGTGAACTCCGGCGCGTGGCGCAGCAGCCCGGCGATGAACGCCTTGGCGGTCTTGGACAGGCGCTGCTCGTCGCCCGGGTCGTGGAAGGCGTTGTCCTCGCCCTCGAACAGCGAGAGGTGGCTGTGCATGCCTGAGCCGGGCTGGTGGCTGAACGGCTTGGGCATGAAGGAGGCCATGACGCCCGAGGAGAGGGCGACCTCCTTGACGATGTGCCGGAACGTCATGATGTTGTCGGCCGTCGCCAGCGCGTCGGCGTAGCGCAGGTCGATCTCCTGCTGGCCGGGGGCCACCTCGTGGTGGGAGTACTCCACGGAGATGCCGACGCGTTCGAGCGCGAGGATCGCCTCGCGGCGGAAGTCGCGGGCGACCGAGTGCGTGGTGTGGTCGAAGTAGCCGCCGTCGTCCACCGGGGTCGGGTCCGAGCCGTCCTCGGGCGTGTCCGAGAGCAGGAAGAACTCGATCTCGGGGTGCACGTAGAACGTGAAGCCGCGGTCGGCGGCCTTGGAGAGGGCCCGGCGCAGCACGTGGCGCGGGTCGGCCCACGACGGGGCGCCCTCGGGCGTGAGGATGTCGCAGAACATCCGCGCCGACTCCCCGATGCCCCGGCCCTCGAACGGGAAGACCTGGAAGGTCGTCGGGTCGGGCATGGCGACCATGTCCGACTCGTAGACGCGCGCGAAGCCCTCGATGGCCGAGCCGTCGAAGCCGATGCCCTCCTCGAAGGCCGACTCGAGTTCGGCCGGGGCCACGCTCACGGACTTCAGCGTGCCGAGCACGTCGGTGAACCACAGCCGGACGAACCGGATGTCGCGCTCTTCGAGCGTGCGGAGCACGAACTCCTTCTGCCGTTCCATGGTGCGTCTTCCTCTCGGGTCCTGGTACTCCAGTGTCTCACCTGAATGTGTCCCCGACGTTAACCGGACACGGCGGCCCCGGCGACCCATACGCCGCGGCCGGCGGGAATCGAACGCGAGAGCGATACCATGGCGGGCGTGTTCTCAGGATCGGTGACGAAGATGTGGCGCTGGCCCGTCAAGGGCCTGCGGGGCGAGACGGTGCACAGCGCCTCGATCGACGATCGCGGCATGGAGGGCGACCGCGCGCTGGCCGTGTTCGACCGCGGCACCGGCAAGCACACCTGGGCCGGGGCGCACCCGCGCCTGCTGGGCTGGGAGGCGGCCTGGCCGGCGCAGTGCGGCTGCGCCGACGGCACCGGCGACCTCCCGGTGGTCTACGGCCCAAGCGGCGCGGCCTGGGCCGCCGACGACCCCGGGCTCGGCGACGCGATGGGCGCCGACGTCGGCATCACGGCGGGCGTGGAGCTGCGCGGCGGCGTGGACGGCACCGCTGGGCGGATCCTGGTGCTGTTCGAGGCGAGCATGCGGGCGCTCGAAGCGGAGGTCGGCCACGCGGTGGCGATCGAGCGGTTCCGCCCGAACATGCTGGTGGCGACCGAAGCCGAGCCGTTCGCAGAGCAGTGCTTCGCGCCGGGCCTGCCGGTCGAGATCGGCGGGGCCGAGTTCACCGTCCAGCAGCCGTGCGAGCGGTGCGTGCTGCCCAGTTGGGACCCGTTCGGCCGCGAGCGCGACAAGGCGTTCCAGCGGCACCTGATCACCGAGCACGCCAACCGCTTCGGCGTCTACCTCACGACCGCGGGCAAGGCGTCGGTGCGCGTCGGCGACGCCGTGGCGGCCTGATCGCGGACGCTTGGACGCCCTGAGCCGGGGATCGGTCGGCTCAGGGCGCACGTTCAGCTTATGCCGCCGCTGCGACAAGTTCGGTACACCGACGGGGGGATTTGCTTCCCCTTGAACTGCAACCGTTCTCAGGAGAGCCGTTCGGCGGCCCAGCGGCGGATGAAGGGATACAGCTCCGGAAGCGCCGCCCCCGAGGCGTCGGCCCGCGGCCAAGGCCGTCCGAAATGGTCGACATAGGCGGTCGCGCAGCCGCGCTCGGCGGCCGGGACGAGGTCGTTGCGTGGGATGTCGCCGATGCTCAGCAGCGAGGACGCCTCGCGTCCGCCGAGGAGGCCGTCGAGGATCGGGCCGAGCCCCGCGGGTTTGGCCGCGTCGCCGATGACCTCGTCGAACAGGCCGTCGAGCTTGATGCGGGCGAGGATCGCCTCCAGGCCGTCGAACGGCGCGTTGGTGACCAGGGCGGTCCGGACGCCGCCGGGCAGGTCCCACAGGAACTCCCTGAACCCTTCGGGGGCGGACAGCTCGAACTCGCCCGCGGCCATCCCGGCGCGGGCCTCGAGGTAGGCGGGCAGGCGGACGTCCTCGCCGAGGCCGTACTCGCCGGCGAGCCGGCGCACGGCGTTGTACGGGTCGAGGGCGTCGAAGGTGGAGGCGGTGGTGGGCCTGCCCTTGCAGAAGGCGTCGTGGGCGGCGAGGAAGGCGCGCTCGTCGTCGGGGCCGAGGGCGGCCGCGACGCGGCGGGCATAGGCGTAGGCGGGGCCGTCGCCGAGGCAGACGGTGCCGTCGAAGTCGAAGAGCAGGATGGCTTCAGCAGTCACGGGCGCCCACCCTACGTGAATCGCCGCCTCCCCCGCTCGGGGAGGCGGCGATGTTCACAGGCGAGTCGGGGCCGCGTCCGGTCCGGGCGGGCTACTCGAAGCTGTGCTCCTCGGCGGGGAACCGTCCGCCGCGGACGTCGTCGGCGAAGGCCCTGGCCGCGTCCTGGAGGACGTCGGCGACCTCGGCGTAGCGCTTGACGAAGCGCGGCGCCCGGCCCCGGCGCATCCCGGCCATGTCCTGCCAGACCAGGACCTGCGCGTCGGTGTCGGGGCCCGCCCCGATGCCGATGGTGGGGATGGGCAGCCGCTTGGTGATCTCGGCGGCCGCGGCGGCGGTCACCATCTCCAGGACCACGGCGAACGCCCCGGCCTCGGCCACGGCGTGCGCGTCGGCCTCGACCTCGGCGGCCTGGGCGTCGCGGCCCTGGACGCGGTAGCCGCCCACGGCGTGCTCGCTCTGCGGGGTGAACCCGACGTGGCCCATCACGGGGATGCCCGCGTCGGTCAGCGCCCGGATCTGCCCGGCCATGCGGCGGCCGCCTTCGAGCTTGACCGCGTGGGCCCCGGCCTTCATGAACCGCACCGCCGTCTCCAGGGCCTGCGCGGGCCCGGCCTCGTAGGACCCGAACGGCAGGTCGGCGACGACCAGGCACCGCTGCGTGGAGCGGGCGACGGCCGCCGCCAGCGGGACGAGCTCGTCGGCGGTGACGGGGATGGTGGTGTCGTAGCCGTAGACGTTGTTGGCGGCCGAGTCGCCGACGAGCAGGACCGGGATGCCGGCCTCGTCGAACAGCGACGCGGTGTAGGTGTCGTACGAGGTGAGCATCGCCCACTTCTCGCCGCGCTCCTTGGCGTCGACGAGGTGGCGCGCCCGCACCCGCTTGACGGTCCTGCCCGGCCCGTACAGGCTCGGGATCTCCTCTGGGGTCTTCGTTCGAGACATCATCGTGCTCCTGAATCTCCTCGTGGCCGGCGTTCGCCGGTCCCCGGGTCGCAAGCCGCGTCGAGCCCGGCTCGACGACTTCTCACAGAACGAGACTAACGCTCATCGATGCCTGCGTCACTCGCCGAACCCCGCGTGTGACGAACTCCCTCACGCGCCTCCCCTGAAGTGGTTCGTGATCGGCAGGCGACGGTCGCGGCCGAAGGACTTCCGCGAGATCTTGGTGCCCGGCGCGGACTGGCGACGCTTGTACTCGGCGCCGTCGACCAGGTTCGCGATGCGCATGACCAGGTCGGCGTCGTAGCCCTGGGCGATGAGGTCCTCGCGTCCGGCGTCGCCGTCGACGTAGGCGTGCAGCATCGGGTCGAGCACGGCGTACTCCGGCAGCGAGTCGGAGTCCTTCTGGTCGGGCCGCAGTTCGGCGCTCGGCGGCTTGAGGATGATGTTCTCGGGGATCGGCTCGGTCTCGCCGAGCCGCTTGGCGTGCTCGTTGCGCCAGGTCGCCAGCTCGTAGACCAGGGTCTTGGGCACGTCCTTGATGGGCGCGAAGCCGCCGCAGGAGTCGCCGTAGAGCGTCGAGTAGCCCACCGAGTACTCGCTCTTGTTGCCCGCCGCGAGCACGAGGTGGCCGTGCTGGTTCGACAGGGACATCCAGATGACGCCGCGCACGCGCGCCTGGAGGTTCTCCAGGGCCAGGCCGGAGAGGGACATCTGGGTCAGGTAGGCGTCGACGATGGGCTGGATCGGCTCCACCAGGTGGTGGAGGCCGCAGCGTTCGGCCAGGTCGGCGGCGTCGTCCACCGAGTGCCGCGAGGAGTAGCGGCTGGGGTTGGCCACGGTCCACACCGCGTCGGCGCCGAGCGCGTCGCGGGCCAGCACGGCGGTGACGGCCGAGTCGATGCCGCCGGAGAGGCCGAGCAGGACCGACGCGAAGCCGTTCTTGCGGGCGTAGTCGCCCAGGCCCAGGCGCAGCGCCTCCCACACCTCCTCGTGGCGGCTCAGCGCCGGGGCGGCGGCGGGCGCGAGCGGCTCGGCGGGGGCCGGGACGGTCTCGGAGACGCGGTGGCGGGTAATGCCCATCGGCGCCGAGGCGCCGCTGGGCAGGTCGCTCTCCTCCCCGGCGGCGGCGAGGTCGAGGTCGGCGATGAGCAGCTCGGTGCCGAAGCGGCGGGCGGCGGCGAGGACCTCGCCGTCCGCGCCGACGACCATCGAGCCGCCGTCGAAGACAAGGTCGTCCTGGCCGCCGACGATGTTGAGGTAGGCGATCGGGGCGCCGAGGGCGGCGGTGCGGTGGCGCAGCAGCTCGATGCGGTCCTCGTGCTTGCCCTGCTCGTAGGGCGAGGCGTTGCTGTTGACGACGAGCCCGGCGCCGGCCGCGGCGGCGGCGGTGAACGGCACGCCCTCCTGCCAGAGGTCCTCGCAGACGGTGAAGGCCACGTCCACGCCGCCGATGCGCGCGAGGTGCAGTTCGTGCCCGGGGACGTAGTAGCGGTCCTCGTCGAACACGCCGTAGTTCGGCAGGTGATGCTTGTAGTAGCGGAACAGGACCTTGCCGTCCTGGATGAGCGCAAGTGCATTACGCAGGCCCCGTCCGCGGGCGCTCTGGTCGCTCCGGCGGCCCGCCGCCTCGTCGTCGACGGGGCCGTCGGCGTCGAGGTAGCCCACGGCGACCGGGAGCGCGCCGTTGCCGTCGGCGGCGAGTTCGGCGGCGAGCCGCTCCAGGCGGGCGCGGCTGGCGGCGACGAAGGAGTGGCGCAGGGCGAGGTCTTCGACGGGGTAGCCGGTCAGGGCCTGCTCGCCGGTGGCGAGGAGGTGCGCCCCGGCCGCGGAGGCGGCGGTGGCGGCGCGGCGGATGAGCTCGGCGTTGGCGTCCAGGTCGCCTACGGTCGGGTTGTCCTGGGCGAGTGCGATGCGGAGTGTCGGCATGGGCCCATTGTTCCGCGCGGGCGCGCCCGGCGTCACCTGACCATGAGGATGACGCTCAGGATCAGCCCGTAGACGATGATGGCGGCGCGCAGGGGCCGCTCGGGGATCTTCTGGAAGACGCGGGCGCCGATGAAGCCGCCGATGAAGGTGGCCGGGATGAGCACCCCGATCGCCCACCAGGCGACGTCGGCCCAGATGCCGTACATGACGCAGGTGACGGCGCCGACGATCATCGTGCAGAAGTTCTTCAGCGCCCCGACCCGGACGAGCCGCTCGGTGACGCTCATGCCGATCACGGCCATGAGGACCAGCCCGAGCGCGGCGTTGAAGTAAGAGCCGTAGAGGCAGCCGACGAACACGCCGACGTGCAGCGCCGCCGGGTGCGGCGCCCGGCCGCCGTTCAGACCGGCGACCTTGCGGCTGACCCACGGGGCGAGGGCCATGAGCAGCGTGGCGGCCAGCACCAGGAACGGCACTATCGCCTCGAAGGCCGAGTGGGGCGTGTTGAGCAGCAGCAGCGCGCCGCAGACCGAGGCGACGAGGGCGGTGGGGATGAGGCCGAGGAGGCGGCCGCGCCGGCCGCGGAGGTGCTCCCGGGTGCCGAAGGCGGCCGCGGCGTAGGCGGGGGCGACGGCGATGCCGTTCGTGGCGTTGGCGTGGAGCGGCGGGACGCCGACGGCGATGAGGGTCGGGTAGGTGACGAGCGAGCCGCCGCCCGCGACGGCGTTGAGGCCGCCCGCGACGAGTCCGGCGAGCAGCAATCCGGAGACCTGAAGCAGCATCATGGCGTCCGACAGCGTACGCTTGACCGCTGGGATGAGTCGGCCAGGCGGTCGCGGCAGTGACGGAGACCGTCGCTGTCGAGGAACGTCCGGACTCCTCAGGGCAGGGTGGTTGCCAACGGCAACCCGGGGCGACCCGCGGGACAGTGCCACAGAGAACAGACCGCCGGTGCTCCGCAGACCGGCGAGGGCGCGCCCTCGCCGCGGCGGGACGCCGGTAAGGGTGAAACGGTGGTGTAAGAGACCACCAGCGCCGCCGGTGACGGCGGCGGCTCGGTAAACCCCACCCGGAGCAAGGTCAAGAGGAGCCGTTCGCGGCTCTGCGCGAAGGTTCGAGGGCGGCCCGCCCGAACCGCGTCGAGGTTGTCGGCGCGGGCCTTCGCGGGTAGACCGCTCGAGCGCGTCGGCGACGGCGCGCCAAGATGGATGGCCGCCCACGACAGAATCCGGCGTATCGGCCGACTCATCCCCCTTTTTTTCGGAGCCGGGGAGGGTGTGCGCATGCGGATCGCGGTCTCGGCGGTGTCCACGCCCGGGGGCGCGGCGGCGAACGAGGACTACTGTCTCGCCTCCGGCGCCTGGTGGGCGGTGCTCGACGGGATCACCCGTTACCCCGACGACGGCTGCGTCCACGACGTCCCCTGGTACGTCGGGCGGCTCGGCGCCGCTCTCGCCTCGCGGCTGGAGGACCGGGGGCTCGGTCTGCACGCGGTGCTGCGGGGGGCGATCGAGGCCGTCGCCGACCGGCATCGCGGCACCTGCGACCTGGCGAACCCCGTCACCCCCGGTGCGACCGTCGCGCTCGCCCGGGTCGCGGACGAGCGGATCGAGTGGCTCGTCCTCGGCGACAGCGCGGTCGCCTGGCGCTCGGCCGACGGCGCGGTGCGCGCCCGGTCCGACGAGCGGGTCTCGCGGCTCGCCGACCCGCCCCGCGCCGAGGACGTCGGCGGCGTCCGCCGCTTCCCCGTCGGGTACCTCGCGGAGGTGCGCAACCGGCCCGGCGGGTTCTGGGTGGCCGACGCCGACCCCGGGGCCGCCGACGCCGCGCTCTCCGGGTCGCTCGACGCGGCCGAGGTCCGGGAGCTCATGCTGTGCACCGACGGCGTCACGCGCCTGGTCGAGCGTTTCGGCCACCGGTGGGAGGCGCTGTTCCGCACCGCCGCCGAGGACGGCGTCGCCGCGCTGGTCCCGCTCGTCCGCGGCGAGGAGCGCGCCGCCCCGTCCGGTTCCAAGCCGCACGACGACGCCACCGCGCTGTTCGTGTCGCTCCGGCCCGACCGCCGGTGAGGCCCTGCCGGTCCCACGTGCACCAGGCCACTCTGTCAGTCGGATATCCGACATGCCAGAATGCGTCCCGCTGGCGCCGATGCGGTTGTGCCGGTGCGCAACCACGTGTACCCGAGTCGGCGCCCGAGCGGCGGGACCGGGCGCATCCAGCACCGACGCCGGAAGCGGCGCATCGCGGGCGGGGAATCCTAGCAGGATAATTCCGACAGATCAAACCATGCAAATGCACGTGCATTTGCTCGTGTACATGCACGCCACGAAATCGGCTATATCTAGAGGCATGCCCGAGGCAGCCCTCCTTCTCCTGACGCTCGCGACGCTCCCCGCCCTCGTGGTGGCGCTCGTCGCCTACCTCGCCCTGCGCGGCAGCCGCCCCCGGGAGCGCGCCGACATCCTCCGGGCCCTCGCGGTCTTCGCCACCGCGCTCCTCCTCCGGTCCGCACCGCCCCCGCGCCGCGCCGCGGACGCCGAGGCCGACGACGCCCCGCCCCCGCTCGACTCCGCCGGTCGCGACGACGAGACCTGAGGGCCGCGGGCCGCCCGGCCGGACCCGATAGGGTGTGCCGGTGACTCCACCTGTGCAGCGGCGCCGGGCGCCCTTGGTCCGCAAGGCGGTCGGCATGGTGTTCTACAGCCTGCCCCACCCGGTGCGGCGGCGGATCGTGCGGATCGCGACGCCCACCTACACCCTCGGATCGGTCGTGCTGGTGATGGACGAGGCCGGTGAACGGCTCCTCATGCTGCGCCAGCCCCCCGGCCGCCGCTGGACGCTCCCCGCGGGGCTGCTGAACCGCCGCGAGCAGCCCATCGAGGGCGCCCGGCGCGAACTGGCCGAGGAGACCGGCATCGAGGCCGATCTCGACGAGCTGGTCCCGGGGAACCCGTGCGCGGTCGTGCACACCAGCGGCCGCTGGGTCGACAACGTCTTCAGGCTCGTGCGCGACCCCGACTCGACGCAGATCCTCGTCGACGGCCACGAGGTGTGGGACGCCGCCTGGCACCCGGCCGACGACCTGCCGGAGATGACGCGCGCCACCGCCCGCCTGCTGTCCAACTACGGCCTCGGCCCGCAGGCCGGATAACGCGAAGGGCCGGGTGCGCCGCACCCGGCCCTTCGCGACGGTCATCGGCTACTCGGGGCCGACCTTGCGCGTGCCCGTGTAGTACTCGAAGGTCAGGCCGCAGGTCGCCATCACCAGCGCCGCGCCGCCGGCCCACATCAGCCACGGCAGCCACAGCGCCACGCCGACGCCCGCGAACACGGCCGTCGCGGCCAGGCCGAGCGGCCAGTACGAGCCGGGGCTGAAGAAGCCCACTTCGCCCGAGGTGTCCGCGATCTCGCCGTCGGCGCGGTCCTCCGGACGCGGGTCGATGCGCCGCGAGATCACCCAGAACACGAGCCAGACCATGCCGGCCAGCAGGCCGCCGAAGGTCAGGGCCAGCGTGCCGACCCATTCGATCTCGCCGGGCCGGCCGTGGGCCGGGTTCGTGTCGGTCGAGGTCCACCAGCCGTAGGCGCCCGCGAAGACGAACAGCGTGACGGCCACGATGAGGAAGAGCTTGCTCTCGGTCTTCATGCCGGTCCCCCCTTAGCTCGCGGCGCCGGAGGCCGGGTCGGTGTCGAAGGTGTTCGTGGTGGTCGCGAGCGGCTCCTGGCCGATCGCCACGAGCGCTTCGGCCGTCGTGGCGCCGTCGATCCGCTCGTCGATGAAGGTCTGGTAGTCGTCGGGGGAGACCACGCGCAGTTCGAAGTTCATGAACGCGTGGTAGGCGCCGCACAACTCGGCGCAGCGCCCGACGAAGGCGCCCTCGGTGTTGAAGTCGACCTCGAACTCGCTGAGCTGGTTCTCGTCGCCGGGGATGACGTCGCGCTTGAACAGCAGGTCGGGCACCCAGAAGGAGTGGATGACGTCCTCGGAGCGCAGGACGAACCGCACGTCGTCCTGGTTCGGGACGACCACGATCGGGATGTACTGGGAGTCGCCGGTCTCGACGATCGGCGCGCCCTCGGCGTCCTCGATCGGCTCGCAGTTCTCGCCCTGGTAGGTGAACTGCCAGTTCCACTTGAAGGCGGTCACCTCGGTGCAGACGCTCGGCTCGTCGCTGAGGTAGGTGACCTCGTCCTGCACGATCACCGTGAAGTAGAAGAGCACGCCGATGAGGATGAACGGCAGGCCGGTGAAGGTGAGCTCCGCGGGGAGGTTGTACTTCGTCTGCGGCGGGAGGAACTCCTCGCCGAGCCGCTCCTGATCGGGGAGCCTGTTGTCGCGCTTGCGGTAGGCGGCGATGCACCAGAAGGTCAGACCCCACACGATGAGGCCGACCACCGCCGCAGCGAGCATGGAGCCGACCCACAGGTTCATCATCAGCTCGGACTGGTCGGTCGGCTTCGTCCGGGGCCACCCCAGGTAGAAGGCTTCCTCCAGGCTGCATCCGGCGAGCACCACGGGAAGCAGCGCGGCGATTCCGGTGAGACCTATGGCGCGGCGGGCTCGGCCGCGAGATCCCCGGGACGGTTTTCCGACCACCTGTCTCATGCCTTTCTCAGCGCTCGGCTGCGACCGGCCGCCGGGCAGGCGGCACCGCGCAGATCTAACGGACCAGAGCCTACTGCGTGGTCCGCGCGGGCGGGCGCAAGGGGTTGGGTCCGGTGCTCCACGTCTTCTACATTGGGGAGGTGACCGAGACCTACTTCGACGGCGCCACCGCCCAGCCGCCCCATCCAGCCGCCGACGACGCCTATGCTGCGGCTTTGTCGGAGGGCTGGGCGGGCCCCGGCAGACTGTACACATTGGGGCGGCGGTCGCGGATGCTGCTGGAGGCGGCGCGCCAGTCGGTGGCCGCCTCGCTGGGCGCGGCTCCCGATGAGGTCACTTTCACATCGAGTGGGACACAGGCGGTGCACGCGGGCGCACTGGGCGTGATCGCGGCACGGAGCGCCCCGGGCGCCTTCGCCTACGGCGCGGTCGAGCACTCCTCGGTCCTGCACGCGGCCCAGTGGCACGAGCGGCGCGGCGGCGCGGCGGTCGCGCTCCCCGTCGACCGCCTGGGGCGCGTGGACGCCGATCCGCTCGCCGGGGTCGAGCGGGACCGCGAGCCGGCGGTGGTGGCCGTGCAGAGCGCCAATCACGAGGTCGGCACGCGTCAGCCCGTGGCGGCGATCGCGGCGGGCCTGGGCGGCGTCCCGCTCCTGTGCGACGCGGCGGCGAGCCTGCCGTGGGAGCCGGTGCCCGAGGGCTGGTCGGTGCTGGCGGCGAGCGCCCGCAAGTGGGGCGGGCTGGCCGGCTGCGGCGTCCTGGTGGTGCGCAAGGGCACGCGCTGGCGCAACCCGTTCCCCGGCGAGGACGCCTCGCTACAGGAGGCGATCGGCGAGGTGGACGTGCCCGCGGCGGTGGCCGCGGCGGCCTCGCTGCGGGCGGTGGCGGCCGAGCGCGAGACGCTGGCGAAGCGGGCGCGGGCGCTCACCGAGCGCATCCGCGAGCACATCGCCGCGACGGTCCCCGACGTGGAGCTGCCGGGCGACCCGGTCGACCGGCTCCCGCACATCGTGACGTTCTCGTGCCTGGGCGTCGACGGCGAGGTGCTGCTCACCGAGCTCAACCGGGCGGGGTTCGCCGTCTCCTCGGGTTCGGCGTGCGCCTCGACGCGGCTGCGCCCCTCGCACGTGCTCCAGGCGATGGGCGTGCTCAGCCACGGCAATGTGCGCGTCTCGCTCCACCGCGGGACGACCGAGGCGGAGGTGGACCGGTTCCTGGAGGTCCTGCCCGGCGTCGTGGAGGGCATCCGCCGCTTGCGCTGACGCAGGGGCGGCCCGGTCAGCGCGGCCCGGCGAACCTGGCGGCGATCTCCAGCGCGGTCTCGGTCGTGCCGCCGGGGAGCGCGGCGGGCGTGTACGCGGGCCCGTCCCAGGGGGCCGTCTCGATGAGCCTGCTGCGTATGGTGTCGGCGGCCTCGGCGATGTCCTCCCATTCGTCGAGGACGGCCTGCGCCCGGCCGGTCGGCAGCTCCCCCGCCGCGAGCGCCTCGGCCATGACCTCGTCGATGACGACCACGGCCCGGTGCATCATCTTGAGCAGCACGGTCGCCGATTCGGCGGTGAGCTCGTCGAGGGCCCGCAGCGCGGGACCGAAGGGCCCCGGCGCGGTCGGCGCGGCGCCCGGGCGCACCCGCGGGGCCGGGTCGACGTCGTAGCCGGCGTCCCGCAGCTCCCGGTCGGTGTGCTGGAGGGTCTCGACGGCGAGGGCGAGGGCCGGTCCGAGGGTCTTGAGGATCGCCGCGCGCTCGGCGAGGGACGCCTCGACGCCGCTCACCTCGTTCTCCAGGATCTCGGCCTCGTCGCGCAGGCGCCCGTGGTCGTCGCCGCTCCAGAACTCGCCGGCGCCGTCGACGTGCGAGCGGTAGCGCTCCCTGCCGGACGCCAGGTCGGCCGCGGCGCCCTCGAACTCGTCGCCGCAGGCTTCGAACGCGGCCGGGTCGGCGTCTAGTACCTCTTGATAGCTCGGCATGGCTCTCCGGTCTACGAGGGCGGGTCGATGCGGTCGAACTCGGCGGCGGCGGCCTCGTCGCCGCTCTCGCGGGCGTCGACGGCCCTGAGGACGCGGGCCGCCTGATCGCCGAGGCGCTCGCCGATGCCGGTGACGGTCCGCCGGTACTCCTCGGCGGCGGCGGTGAGGCCGCGCGCGGAGGCGAAGCCGGGGTTGGCGGCGGCGGTCTGCTCGACGGCCTCGTCAAGGAGGTCGGGGACGCGGCCGGTGTCGTCGGGGAGGGCCCCGATCCGGCGGGCGGCGCCGCGGATCTCGTCGGCGTGGAAGTCGTTCGGTGCGTTCACTGGCGGCCTCCGGAGGTCGCGGCGGTCGACTGCGCGGCGCGGATCGCGGCGGCGACGTCGGCGGCGAGGCCGTCGCGGCCCGCCGCGCCGAACAGGTCGTTCGTGAAGAAGACGATCTCGCTGAGGCGGCCGTGCCGGTCGACGCCGACGCGGCACGCGCCCGTGTCGGCATCGGTCTGGACGCTGGTGGCTTCGAGGACGGTCGGGTCGTAGCCGCCGGTGACGCCGAAGCGGCGGTTGAGCTCCTCGGCGCCGAGAGCGCGCTCGCGTTCGGCGACGTTCCAGGCGGCGATGACGGCCGCGGCGATGCTCCTGCCGCCCTTGCGTTCGACGCCGGAGCGGAATTCGAGGCGGCGCAGCGCGCCGGTGTGCCCGAGCGTGACCGTGGCCAGGTGCTCGGCGTCGGTGCCGGTGAACTCGCTGTCGGCCAGGGCCGAGCGCATCTCGAGGTAGCCGCGGTCGAGTTCGGCCAGTTCCGTTCCGAGCTTGGCGATCTCGGGGTCGCCGCCGAGGGGGCCGTCGCCGCCCGGCTGCGGGACGGGCTCGGGCTCGGGTTCGGGCGGCGGGGCGGCGGGGGCGCCGGGGCCGGGCCGCTCGATCAGGTGCGTCAGCGTGGCCGCCTCGGCGACGATCTGCTCGGCGTTGGCCTGCACGTTGGGGTACATCTTCGCGAGCTCCCTGATCACCAGGTGCTGCGCGGTGCGCATCTGCTGGGCGCTCAGCTCGGAGCGCCGGTCCTCGCCGGAGACGAGGGAGCGCAGGACACGTTTGACGCCGCCGCCGTACTGGGGGTGGCGTTCGGCGACGCGCCGGATGAGGCGGTCGACGTCGGTCTTGAGGAACTCGCCGCCGAAGTGGTGGGAGACCAGGACGGAGAACACCGTGTTGACCAGGCCGTAGTAGGCGGCGTGCTGCTCGGGGGGCAACGCCCGGTAAGCGGTGCGGTCGTGCCTGGAGCCGGTGAGGATGTAGGACACGAGCGAACTGGCACCGGGGACGGCGTCGGTCATGGTCGCCCATCTGTCTCGACTGTGCTGGTGCGCCGCTTCGGGGCGGCGGTGGCAATCATGCTACACACGGCCGACCACGCGCTCGGCCGTCGTTCACAGGGCCGGGCGTCCGGGGCGCGGGAGGGCCCCGCCGGGCTGCGGCGGGGCCCTCTCCGGTGTCCTCGGTTCCTATTTCACGGCGTGGGTGACGTCCCGCTCCTCGGCGTAGAAGCACGCGGTCGGATGAGCGCCGTGGTCGCCGGCGTCGAGGCCGGGGACCTCCTCGGCGCATTTCTCGGTGGCCTTCCAGCAGCGCGTGCGGAAGCGGCAGCCCGAGGGCGGGTTGATCGGCGAGGGCACGTCCCCTTGCAGGACGATCTCCTCGCGGTGGCCGCGCAGCTCCGGGTCCGGGACGGGCACCGCCGACAGCAGCGCCTGCGTGTACGGGTGCCGGGGGCTGTCGTAGATCTCGGCGCTGGTGCCGTGCTCGACCACCTTGCCCAGGTACATGACCGCGACCTCGTCGGCGATGTGCCGCACCACCGACAGGTCGTGGGCGATGAACACGTACGCCAGGCCCAGTTCGTCCTGGAGCCGCTCCAGCAGGTTGATCACCTGGCCCTGGATCGACACGTCCAGGGCGCTCACCGGCTCGTCGCAGACCAGGACCTGCGGCCTGAGCGCCAGGGCGCGGGCGATGCCGATGCGCTGGCGCTGCCCGCCGGAGAACTGGTGCGGGTACCGGTTGATGTGGTCGGGGCTGAGCCCGACCATGTCGAGCAGCTCCTTGACCGCCGCGGGCCGCTTGTCGCGCGGGACGATGTCCGAGTGGATCTCGAACGGCTCGCCGACGATGTCGCCGACGGTCAGGCGCGGGTTCAGCGAGGTGTACGGGTCCTGGAACACCAGCTGGATGTCCCGCCGCACCGGCCGGATGCGCCGCGGCGAGAGGCCGCCGATCTCCTTGCCGAGGACCTTGATCGAACCGGCCGTGGGCGGTTCGAGGCCCACCAGGAGCTTCGCGAGGGTCGACTTGCCGCAGCCGGACTCGCCGACGACGCCGAGCGTCTTGCCCGCGTAGAGCTTGAGGTCGACGCCGTCGACGGCCTGCACCTGCCCGACGGTCCGCTTGACGACGATGCCGCGCTGGACCGGGTAGTGCTTGACCACGCCGGTCGCCTCCAGCACCGGCTCGGGCGCGACGTTCGCCTGCCCCATCTCAGCGTTCATCCCTGTAGACCTCCTTGGCGAAGTGGCAGAGGGCCCGATGGTCGTCGGCGACCTCCTCGTTCGGCGGCTCCTGGGTCGAGCACTTCTCGGGGTCGGCCGCCCAGCAGCGCGGGTGGAAGGGGCAGCCGCCCGGCAGGGCCGCCGGGTTCGGCGGCAGGCCGGGGATCACCTCCAGCTCCCGGCCGACGGTGTCGACGCGCGGGATGGCCCGCAGCAGCGCCTTCGTGTACGGGTGCGCGGGGCGCTTGAAGGCGTCGTGGATGCTCGCCTGCTCGACGACCTCGCCGGCGTACATGACCGCGACCTCGTCGGCGACGTCGGCGACCACGCCCAGGTCGTGCGTGATGAGGATGAGCCCCATGTTGCGCTCGTCCTGGATCTGCTTGAGCAGGCGCATGATCTGGGCCTGCACGGTGACGTCGAGCGCGGTGGTCGGCTCGTCGGCGATGAGCACCTCGGGGTCGAGCGCGAGGGCCATGGCGATCATGACCCGCTGGCGCATCCCGCCGGAGAACTGGTGCGGGTAGTGGCCCACCCGGTTCTTGGCGTCGGGGATGCCGACCTGGTCGAGCAGTTCGATCGCCCGCTTCCTGGCGTCGGCGCGGCTGGTGCCGCGGTGGACGCGGAAGAGCTCGCCGATCTGGAAGCCGACCGACCACAGCGGGTTGAGCGCCGAGAGCGCGTCCTGGAAGACGATGGCGATGTGGTTGCCGCGCACCGTCCTCTTGGTCTCCTCGTTCTGCTTGAGCAGGTCGACGCCGTGCAGGCGGATCTCGCCGCCGGTGATGTAGCCCGGCGGCGTGTCGAGGATGCCCATGACGGCCTGCGAGGTCACCGACTTGCCGGAGCCGGATTCGCCCACGACGGCGAGGGTCTTGCCCTGTTCGAGCGTGAAGGACGCGCCGCGTACGGCCGCGATGCGCTTGCGGCGCACTCGGAACTCGACTCTGAGGTCCTCCACTTCGAGCAGCGGGGCGTTCATGTCGGCGCCCGGCAGGGTGTCGCCGACGACGCGTAGGGTCTCTGCCACTGGACTCACCTCAGTTTCGGGTCGAGCGCGTCGCGCAGGGCGTCGCCGAACGTGGCGAAGGCGAACACGGTCAGGATCAGCAGCACGAGCGGGATGCCGAACAGGTAGATGTACCCGCCGCCGGCCCATTGCGTGCCGTTGGAGAGCAGCACGCCCCAGCTGGTGGCGGGCGGCTGCACGCCGATGCCGAGCACCGCCAGGGCCGATTCGGCGACGATGACCGAGCCGAGGCTGGTCGGCACGATCGCGGTGATCGGCACGACCGCGTTGGGCAGGACGTGCTTGAACATGATCCGGCGGTCCTTGGCGCCGAGGCAGCGGGCGGCGATGACGTAGTCGAGGTTCTTGGTCTCGATCGTCGCCGCTCGCGCGTAGCGGCAGAACTCCATCCAGCCGAACAGGGTCAGCGCCAGGGCCGCCGGTCCGACGGTCTCGATCAGGTTGCCCGAGGAGCCGCGGCCGCGGAAGAGGCTCAGCAGCAGGATGGCGCCCATGATCAGCGGGATGACGATGAACACGTCGAGCGCCCGGGAGATGAGCGCGTCGACCCAGCGGCCGAAGTAGCCCGCGAGGATGCCCAGGGTCATGCCGATGAGGACCGACATGATGATGACGGTGAGCGCCAGCGTGATCGTGGGGCGGGTGCCGTGGACGATCGTGGCCGCGAAGTCGCAGCCGAAGCCGTCGGTGCCCAGCGGGTGCTCCCCGGTGAACCAGGTGTCCGGCCGCAGCCGGGCGTCGCGTCCGATGCAGCGGGCCGGGTCCTTGTCGGTGAACAGGCCGGGGAACGCCGCCATCGCGAACACGAACAGCATGATGAGCGTCGCGAAGATGACGTCGGGCCGGCGCGCCATGGTGCGGAAGGCGTCCTTCCACAGCGATGCCTGCGGCGCATCGGGTTCGGCCTTGGGCGCTGTCAGCTCAGTCATATCGGATCCTGGGGTCGAGAGCGGCGTACAGGAGGTCGACGAGGAGGGTCACCAGGATCACCACGACCGCCGTGACGGTCAGGCCCACGATGACCAGGTTCGTCTCCTGTCGCTGCACGGCTTGGAAGATCATGCGTCCCATGCCCGGGATGCCCATGATCCCCTCGGTGAGGACGGCGCCGGAGAGCGCGTAGGCGAAGGTGTAGCCGACGCCGGTCACGATCGGGATCATGGAGTTGCGCACCACGTGGACGACGGTGATGCGCGCCTTCTTGAGGCCCTTGGCCCTGGCGGTGCGCACGAAGTCGGAGCCGATGTTCTCCAACTGGCTGGCCCTGACCAGGCGGGTGAGGGTGGCCAGGCCGACCGTGCCGACGATGATGCCCGGCACGATGATCGTCGTCCATGGATAGTCGGGGTTGTAGTTGGGTCTGAACAACTGGCCCATGAACGATTCGGTGCCCCAGATGCCTCTCGCCCAGTTGGTGAGCGGGACGGCCATCATGTAGACGTAGGCCAGCAGGATCAGGAACACCGGGACCGAGTCGATCAGGATGGTGGTGCCGCGGACCGAGTGGTCGACCAGTTTGCCGCGGTGGCGCGCCGCCCAGGTGCCCAGGAGCATCGCCAGGACGACCAGGGTGATCGTCGAGAAGATGAACAGGCGCAGCGTGTTGGGGATGTAGATCGTCAGCAGCTCGCCGACGTCGCGGTTGTCCTGGAGGGTGGTGCCGAAGTCGCCGGAGGCGTATTTCTGGAGCCGTTCGACGAAGGGGACCAGACAGGGGTCGCCGGGCCGGTCGTAGCAGGCGTTGTCGAGTCCGTAGAGCCGTTCGACCTGCGCGAGCATGGCCGGGTCGGGCGTGCGCTCGCCGCCGAAGAACAGCAGCGCGGGGTTGCCGCGGATCTGGACCGACAGCGCCGTCAGGTAGTGCAGCAGGAACAGGGTGATGAACAGTGTCAGCAGCGCCTGGAGCAGTCGTCGAATGACGTAGCGTCCCATGGTTTTCCGTTCTAGAGGCCGCGGGCGGGCCCAAGACCCGCCCGCGGTTCGTTCTCGGTTCGCTACTCGTTGATGACGATGTCGCGCAGTTCCGCGTCACCGCCGGGGCCGGCGTAGATCGGGTGGAAGATCACGTTCGAGACCCGCTCGGTGTGGAAGAAGTTCACCTTGCCCTCGAAGAGCGGGGCGCTGGGGAACTCCTCGGCCAGGGCCAGTTCGGCCTCCTGGTAGAGCGCCACGGCCTCTTCGATGCTCTCGGCGGCACCGGCCTCGGCGATCTTGGCGTTGTACGCCTCGCTCTCGAAGCCGCTGTCGTTCATGGCGGCGCCGCCGCCGTAGATCGGCTCGAGGTAGTTCTCGTTCAGGTTGTAGTCGGGGCCCCAGCCGGAGCGGAACGGCCCTTCGACGGTGTGGCCCTCACGGGCGACCAGGAAGTCCGCCCACTCCATCGTGACCAGCTCGTACTCGATGCCGACCGCTTCGGTGATCGAGTCGCCGATGGCGCGGAAGATGTCGACGTTGTCGCTGGCGTCGTTGACCCAGATCTCCAGCTTCTCGCCCTCGGGCCAGCCGCCGGCCGCGTCGAGCAGCTCCTGGGCGCCTTCGGGGTCGTAGGTGCAGTACTCGCCGCAGGCGCCGGTGCCGCCGCCGAGGATGGAGGCGGGGACCCAGCCTTCGGCCGGGGCGAGGCGGTCGGGGCCGACCACGTTGATGACGCCTTCGCGGTCGATCGCCATGGAGATCGCGCGGCGGATGTTGACGTCGTCGTAGGGCTCGGCGTACATCGGGTAGCCCAGCACGGTGAGGCTCGGGTCGTCGCCGGTGATGCGGACCTCGGCCAGCTCGGGGTCGTTGACGGCCTGCTCGTAGTCGGCCGCGGTCGGGCGGCAGACGTCGATGTCGCCGGTCAGGTAGTCGGCCCAGCAGTCGTTGCCCTCGAGGTAGACGTGCCACCGGACGGCGTCGATCGAGGGGGCGTGGTCGCCCTGGTAGCCGTCCCAGGCCACGGCGGTGCCGCCGTTCTCGATGCTGTATTCCTCTTCGAACATGAAGGGGCCGTTGCCGATCGGCTTCTTCTCGCAGGCTTCGAGGTCCTCGGTGCACGCCTCGGCGATCGGGAAGAACGCCTCGTAGCCGAGCATGGTGGCGAAGGCCGCGAACGGCGCCTTCAGCTCGACCTGGAGGGTGTACTCGTCGAGGGCCGTCACACCGGAGAGCTCAGCGGCCTCGGGCTCGGGGAGCTTGGGGGTGTCGGGGTCGTCCCACTCCTCCTCGGGGAGCGGTTCGGGGTTCATCTCATCGTAGCCCTGGAAGGTGGCGAAGAAGTAGTTCAGCCGCAGCGCATTCGGCCCGTAGGCCGTGCGGTTCCAGGAGCGCATGAAGGCTTCGGCGTTGACCGGCTCGTCGTTGTGGAAGGTCAGCCCTTCCTTGATCTTGATGGTCCACGTCTGGTTGTCCTCGGACGTGATCTCCTCGGCGACCATGTTCTCGGGGTCGCCGGTCTCGGCGTTGTAGTAGACCAGTCCTTCGTAGACGTTCTTGATGACGCGGAAGCCCTCGGACTCACCAGATCCGCCGGGCACGAGGCTCACCACCTGGCCGATCTGCATGTTGAGGGTGCCCCCGCCGCCGTCGCTCTCGCCGTCCGCGGCGTCGGGATCACCCGCGCAGGCGGTCAAGGCGAGTACTGCGGCCGCCGTAGTGGCCACAGCGAGTTTCGTTCTTCTCACAGGTCGCTCCAAGGTGGTGAGATACGTCGTGGGATACCTCACACGATGTCGCACGACACAGCGAAATGTAAGGGTGCGTTGTGAAATCGTTATCTAGTGGTACGCCAGTGGAGACCTTATAACGATGAATTTAAGTTTGCACAGGTAGCAAAACTCGAACCCATGAGGTTCCTGTTGCGAAAGTGACAACGGGAGGCCAGAGCGTTCACTCTGGCAACAGATATGCGGAGGCCTCGGCGGCGCACGCGGCGCCGTACGACTGCTCCAGGCGGTGCACGAATTCCGCCGGATTGAGCGCGTATCCGTGGGTGCCGACCGATTCGATCGCGACCGCGGACAATTGGCTGCCGATCTCGGCGGCCCGGCGCAGCGGCATGCCCCAGCCGAGCGCGGTCAGCAGGCCGGCGACGAACGCGTCGCCCGCGCCCGCGGGGTCGATGAGCGCCCCCGCGCGGGCCGGGGGCACGCGCACCCGGTCCATGTCGTGGCCGACGATCTCGACGCCCTCGGCGTCGAGGGTCGTCACGCGCACCCGCACCAGGGCGAGGATCTCGTCGTCGCTCAGCCCGGTCGTGCCCTGGAGGAACTGGTAGCGGTCCTGGCTCGCCACCAGGAACTTCGCGCCGTCGACGCATTCGGCGGCGTCGTCGCCGTCGAGCGTCCCCGGGTCGACGCTGAAGTCCAGGCCCAGGTCGCGGCACTGCTCGGCGTAGGAGAGCATGGCCTTGGGGTCGTCTGGTCCGATGTGGACCAGAGCGAGCGGCCCGGAGTCCTCCATGACCTCGATGAGGTCGAAGGCCGCGCGGCCGGGGTCGAGGGCGTGCGCCGGGCTGCCGAGGCGGCCCATGCCGTGGGACACGGCGAGGGCGGTGGACCCGGTGACAGCGGTCTTCATGGAATGGACCTCGCAGGAGACACGATGAAGCCCGGTCGATCAGACCAGATATGGGTGGTTTCGACCGGGCTTTCCAGCTTATGGGTCACCGTAGGTGAAAGGAAGTCGGGTCCGAGTGTTCGAGCGGGGCTCCGGGAAGAGACCGGCGTGGCTTCGCGCGGACGCGCGCGACGCGCCGAGGTTCGGCTCGCAGGCGTCGCCGGGCGCGGGCCGGTGCTCCCCCGGTGGGCCGTCGGGGCTCGGGAGGACCCTGGGCGATCAGTGGAAGGAGTCGCCGCAGGCGCAGGAGCCCTGCGCGTTCGGGTTGTCGATGGTGAAGCCCTGGGCGTCGATGCGGTCGGCGAAGTCGATGCTGGCGCCCACGAGGTAGGGGACGCTCATGCGGTCGACGACGACCTCGAAGCCGTCGTAGGTCTGCACGACGTCGCCTTCGCGGTTGTCGGTGTCGAAGAAGAGGCCGTAGCGCAGGCCGGAGCACCCGCCGGGGCTGACCTCGACGCGCAGGCGCAGGCCCTCCTCGCCCTCCTGCTCGATCAGGGTTTTGACTTTGACGGCGGCCGCGTCCGTGAGCTTCACGCCCGTGGCGGCGGTCTCCTGGACGTCATCGGCCTGCTGAGTAGCGCTCACTTGTAGCTCCCTCTGCTTGATTTGGGATCAACGGCGTCGATCGGGTCTTCGACTTGTCAACAGTACCTAACGGCGCTGGGAGTGTCTCTATTCCCGAGCCGCAGGCGAGGGGATCAAGGGCACAGGCCGAGCCGCAGGCGAGGGGATCAAGGGCACAGCCCGGGCCGCGGGCGGAGGGCCGGGACGCTCGCCGGGCCGGGCGAGGGGCCGAAGGCACGCACCGGGCCGCGGGCGGCCGTGTCAGGGCCAGTCGCGGGCGACCGACTCCGCCAGGGCGCGCAGCCCCTCGACCGGGGCCCGCATCGCCTCCTCGGCGCCGCCCACCAGCGCGGTGACCGAGTGGACGCCCGCCAGCTGCGGGTGCTCGTCGAGGTCCGACCTCCCGGCGAGCACCAGGCACGGTTTCCCGTGCGCGGCCGCCGCGGCGGCGACCTCCGCGGCGAGCTTCCCCCGCAGGCTCTGGGCGTCGAAGGAGCCTTCGCCGGTGATGACGAGGTCGGCGGCGGCCACGGCGGCGTCCAGTCCCACGGCCTCGCAGGTGAGCTTCGCGCCCGAGGCCCGCCGCCCGCCGAGGGCGAACAGGGCCAGGCCGAGCCCGCCCGCGGCTCCCGCGCCGGGCCACTGCGAGGCCCCGGCCGGGCCGAGGTCGCGTTCGACGACCTCGGCGAAGTTCGCCAGCGCGGACTCCAGGAGCGGCAGGTCGGCCTTCGCGGCGCCTTTCTGGGGCCCGAACATGTAGGAGGCGCCGTGGGGGCCGAGCAGGGGCGAGTCGACATCGGTGGCGGCGACGAACTCGACGCCCCTGGTGCGCGCGAAGCCGTCGATCGAGGCGCAGGAGGCGAGCGCGGCGCCGCCGTAGGGTAGGGCGCCGCCGGCGAGGTCGCGGCAGGTGCAGCCGAGGGCGGTGAGCATGCCGGCGCCCGCGTCGTTGGTGGCCGAGCCGCCGAGTCCGATGACGAGGCGCCGGGCGCCCGTCTCGACGGCCGCGGCGACGACCAGGCCGAGCCCGTAGGTGGTGGCGGCGCGGGGGTCGCGTTCGCCGGGGGCGAGCAGGTGGAGGCCGCAGGTGGCGGCCGATTCGATGTAGGCGGTCTCGCCCTCGCGCAGGTAGTCGGCCTTGACGGGGCGGCCGAGCGGGTCGCAGGCGTCCACGGTCCGCCGCTCGGCCGCGGGGAGGGCGGCTTCGAGGACGTCGACGAAGCCGGGGCCGCCGTCGGCGAGCGGGAGCGCGACGGTGGCGTCGCCGCTCCGGGCGCGCCGCCAGCCGTCGGCGACGGCGTCCGCGGCCTCGGCGGCGGTCATGGTGCCGGCGAACTTGTCGGGAGCTATGAGGATGCGCACACCGCGAGCCTAATCCATGCCGCTCACCCGCGTGTAACCGCTTGCCGACCGGTGCGGGGACACCCGGCGCGCCGCCCACCGCACACCGGGACTCGCGAGTATCGGACATCCGTTCGCGAGCCATTAGACTCATCGCCATGACGGGCTTCAATGAACCTGCTCCCACCCAGACCGCGCTCCTGCTGCTCGGGCGGGGCACCGACGCGGACTCCGAACGCGGCGTCGACTGCCCCGGCGAGCTGCCCGCGCCCTCAGACCCCGACCTGGTCGAGCGCGCCCGAGCCGCCAAGGAGACCCTCGGCGGCAACGTCTTCATCCTCGGACACCACTACCAACGCGACGAGGTCATCCAGTTCGCCGACGTCACCGGCGACTCCTTCAAGCTCGCGCAGCAGGCCGCGGCCCGCCCCGACGCGGAGCACATCGTCTTCTGCGGCGTCCACTTCATGGCCGAGTCGGCCGACATCCTCACCGGCGACCACCAGCGGGTCGTCCTGCCCGACATGGCCGCCGGCTGCTCGATGGCCGACATGGCGACCGCCTCGCAGGTCGAGCAGTGCTGGGAGGACCTCACGGCCGCCGGCATCGCCGAGGTCACCGTCCCGATGACCTACATGAACTCCTCGGCCGCGATCAAGGGCTTCGTGGGCCGCGAGGGCGGCGTGGTGTGCACCTCCTCGAACGCCGAGCGGGCCCTGCGCTGGGCCTACGAGCGCGGCGAGAAGGTCCTGTTCCTGCCTGACCAGCACCTGGGCCGCAACACCGTGGTCCGCCAGATGGGCTTCAGCCTCGACGACTGCGCGCTCTACAACCCGCACAAGCCGAACGGCGGCCTGACCGCCGAGGAGCTGCGCGAGGCGAAGATCATCCTGTGGAAGGGCCACTGCTCGGTGCACGGGCGCTTCACGCTCGAATGCGTCGAGGAGATGCGCGAGCGCAAGCCCGGCGTGAACATCCTGGTCCACCCCGAGTGCACGCACGAGGTGGTGGCCGCGGCCGACTACGTGGGATCGACCGAGTACATCATCAAGACCCTCGACGCGGCCGAGCCCGGCAGCTCGTGGGCCGTCGGCACCGAGCTGAACCTGGTGCGGCGCCTGGCGAACGCGCACCCGGACAAGGAGATCTCCTTCCTCGACAAGACGGTCTGCTACTGCTCGACGATGAACCGGATCGACCTGCCGCACCTGGTGTGGGCGCTCGAAGAGCTCGTCGCCGGGCGCGTGCCGAACCAGATCACGGTGGACCCCGAGACCGCCGGGCACGCCCGCGCCGCGCTCGACAGGATGCTCGAACTCCCCTAGGGCGTGTTTAGACGGGCTGGATAGCACCCGCTCAGAGTTCCTAAACACGCCCTGGCCGCGGGGGCGCGCGGACGGCCGGAACGCGCGCCCCCGCGGTAAGCACGATCACCCTCCGGCAGGGCCCTGCCTGCGGGTATCCCCCGTTGCCGGTCCGTTATCGTTGATCGATCCCGGTCTTATCCACCCATCTGAGGAGACCTGTTGAGCAGCACCGCGACCACCCCGGAAGACATGCTGATCATCCACGGCGGCACCCCCCTGCAGGGCGAGGTCACCGTCCGAGGCGCCAAGAACCTCGTGTCCAAGGCCATGGTGGCCGCACTCCTCGGCACCTCCCCCTCCGTCCTCCGCGGCGTGCCCGCGATCCGCGACGTCGAGGTCGTGACCGGGCTGCTGCGCGTCCACGGCGTGGACGTCTCGCTGGAGGACGACACCCTCTACATGGACCCGACCTCCGTGGAGTCGGCCGGCGTCGAGGAGATCAACGTCCACGCCGGCACCAGCCGCATCCCGATCCTGCTGTGCGGACCGCTCCTGCACCGCCTCGGCCGCGCCTTCATCCCCGACCTCGGCGGCTGCAACATCGGCGGGCGCCCCATCGACTTCCACCTCGACGCGCTGCGCAAGTTCGGCGCCGTCGTCGAGAAGAGCCCCGAGGGCACGCACCTGTCGGCGCCCGACGGCCTCCACGGCATCCGCTACACCCTCGAGTACCCGTCGGTCGGCGCCACCGAGCAGGTCCTGCTCGCCGCCGTCATGGCCGAGGGCACCACCGAGCTGCGCAACGCCGCGATCGAGCCGGAGATCATCGACCTCATCTGCGTCCTCCAGAAGATGGGCGCGATCATCAAGGTCCACACCAACCGCGTCATCGAGATCGTGGGCGTCGACGAGCTCAACGGCTACCGGCACCGGGCCCTGCCCGACCGCATCGAGGCCGCCTCGTGGGCCTCGGCGGCGCTGGCCACCGAGGGCAGCGTGTTCGTCCGGGGCGCCGAGCAGGCGGACATGATGACGTTCCTCAACGTCTTCCGCTCCATCGGCGGGGCCTACGAGGTCGACGACGACCCGGTCGAGGGCGGCATCCGCTTCTGGCACCCCGGCGGCCCGCTCAAGCCGGTGGCGCTGGAGACCGACGTCCACCCGGGCCTGATGACCGACTGGCAGCAGCCGATAGTGGTCGCGCTCACCCAGGCCGACGGCCTGTCGATCATGCACGAGACCGTCTACGAGAACCGGCTGGGCTACACCTCCGAGCTGCGCCAGATGGGCGCCAACATCGAGCTGTACTCCGAGTGCCTGGGCGGCACCCCGTGCCGGTGGGGGCGCCGCAACTTCCTGCACTCGGCCGTGATCGCCGGGCCCAGCAAGCTCCACGCCGCCGACCTCCAGATCCCCGACCTGCGCGCCGGGTTCAGCCACCTCATCGCGGCCCTGGCCGCCGAGGGCACCTCGCGGGTCTACGGCGTCGACCGCTACATCACGCGCGGCTACGAGAACTTCGAGGCGAAGCTCCAGGGCCTGGGCGCGAAGATCGAGCGCCCGGCCGCGACCGCCGACGCCGCGGCGTAGCGGCCGGCCGGCGGGGCGCGGGCACGCTCCCGGCGCCCCGGCCGCCGCTCGGGCCGACCGCGCGGGAACCTGGGTATGCTGGAATCAGCATGCTGTCGCGAATGTAGGAAGGGCGAGCGCCCCGTGGGCAAGAAGTCCGCCGAGCAGGCCCCGGCCGTCGAGGAATCGAGGCCGGCAGCCGCCACCGATAAGAAGGGGAAGGCCACCCCCAAGCAGGTCAAGCAGGCCAAGGCCCGTCCCCCGGCCAACCCTCCGCTCACCGCCAGGGAGGCCCGGCAGCAGGCGAAGGCCGCCAAGCTCTCACCCGAGCAGAAGAAGCAGGCCAAGGAGGACATGCGCCGCGAGCGCGCGCGCATCGCCGAGGGCCAGTGGAAGGGCGACCCCCTCTACGACAAGTACCACCTGCCCCGCGACCGCGGCCCCGAGCGGCTGCTCGTGCGCGACATCGTCGACTCGCGGCGCACCGTCGCGCAGTACTTCTTCGCGCTCACCATGATCCTGCTGCTGGCGACCAACGTCTTCCCGTACGCCATCGGCTTCCTCATGCTGGGCTGGGTCGCCATGATGGCCGGTTTCGCCCTGGACTCGTACTTCCTGTGCCGCAAGGTCCGCAGGATCGTGTGGAAGCGGTTCCCGAACACGAAGCAGCGCAAGGGCGGCCTGTACTGGTATGCGATCCAGCGGGCGATCATGTTCCGCTCGATGCGCACGCCGCGGCCGCGCATGAGCTACAAGGCGACCGAGGAGGACCTCGGTCAGGTCGTCCGCTAGCCCCGCGGAGACCGGACGGCGCGCCCCTCGCGGGCCGTCGGGCCCGGGCGTCTCGCCACTCGCCTCGGGGTCCTCGGATGCCTTAACCTGAATGTCGTAACCCTCAGTCACCGGGAAAGAAGTCAACGTGGTGGATGTCGCGGCGGACTTGCGCGCCGGGCTGGTCCGCGCCCTCGGACCGCTCGACCGCGCCACGCTGCGCCACGGCATCGCCGACACCGTCGCCCTCCAGCAGATCCGCGAGCAGGCCGGCCAGCGGCTCGCCCGGCACGGCGCCGAGGCCGACCAGTCGCGGCTGCTCGGCGTCCGGGCCGTCGCCATGCGGGTCCTGGGCGACTTCGACGGCGCCGAGGCCGACGCGGCCGCCGCGGTCAAGTTCGCCGAGGCCGTCGGGGCCGACCTCCTGCTCGCGCCCGCCCGGGCCCGCCTCGCGCAGGTCTTCCGCGTCCAGGGCCGCTACGCCGAGGCCGACCAGCTGTTCGCGCTCGCCGAGGCCGGCGAGCTGCCCCGCACGCTGACCGGCGCGGTGCGCGCCTACGCGGGGCTGTCGTGCCTGGCGCAGGGCCGCGTCACCGAGGGCCTCATCCACCTCCAGCGGGCCAGCGAGCAGAACCCGCACGCGTTCGTCATGCAGATCGTCGAGACCGGGCTCGCCGTGGCCGAGGAGCTGGCCGCGAAGGGCGGCTTCGGCCCGGGGCCGCGCCAGTGGGCCGAGCGGGCCGGGCACCCCGCGCCCGACCGCTTCCAGGACCCGCAGACCGGCCGGTGGGGCTATCTGGGGCCGAACGGGCGGCCGGTGGTCAAGGCCGCGTTCAGCCAGGCCGGGGACTTCCGCGGCGGCGTGGCCGCGGTCTGCCAGGCCGACTGGGGGGCCATCGACAAGCACGGCACCGTCGTCGTCCCCATGCTCTACAGCTCGCTCGACACGCTCACTGTGGACGGCAGGACGGTGACCGGTTTCGTCGGCGGCGTCGCCGTGGCCGTCCAGCGCGGGCGCTCGGGCGTGGTCCACCGCTCCGGTCGCGTCGTGGTGCCGCCCCGCTACCAGCACATCGCCGTCCACCCGGCCGGGTTCCTGGTGTCCATGGACGGCCATTCGTGGGGCACGCTCGGGCTCGACGGCGCCGAGCTCATACCGCCCAGAGTGGACAGACCTGAGGCGGTCCGGACGCTGGACGCGGCCGTGTCGATCGACGACGGCCCGCTGTAGGGCCAGGCCTTTTTACAACCGTGTGACTTTCGTTTCGTTGACACTTGCCGAGCGGCCGGTAGGCTCATCCGCATGGAGTTTCGTCATCTCGGCCGTTCCGGCCTCGTCATTTCCGAAATGGTTTACGGCAACTGGATCACCCACGGCGGACAGGTCGAGGAGGACGCCGCGGTCGCGTGCGTCCGGGCGGCCCTCGACGAAGGCATCACCACCTTCGACACCGCCGACACCTACATGCGCGGTGCGGCCGAGGAGGTGCTCGGGCGCGCGCTCAAGAACGAGCGCCGCGACGGGCTGGAGATCTTCACCAAGGTCTACTGGCCGATGGGCGACGGCAGGAACGACCGCGGCCTGAGCGCCAAGCACATCAAGGAGTCGATCAACAACTCCCTCAAGCGGCTCCAGACCGACCGCGTCGAGCTGTACCAGGCCCACCGGTACGACTACGAGACGCCGCTCGAGGAGACCATGCAGGCGTTCGCCGACGTCGTGCACGCCGGCAAGGCCCACTACATCGGCGTCAGCGAGTGGACCGCCGACCAGATCCGCCGCGGCCACGCCCTCGCCGAGGAGCTGAAGATCCAGCTGGTCTCCAGCCAGCCCCAGTACTCGCCGCTGTGGCGCGTCATCGAGGAGGAGGTCATCCCGGCCTCCCAGGAGCTGGGCATCGGCCAGATCGTGTGGTCCCCGCTGGCCGGCGGCGTCCTCACCGGCAAGTACAAGCCCGGCCAGGGCGCGCCCGAGGGCTCGCGCGGCGCCGACCCGAAGTTCGGGCACTTCGTCAAGAACTGGCTGGAGGACGACGTGCTCGAGCGCGTCCAGCAGCTCGTCCCGGTCGCCGAGGAGGCCGGCCTGACCCTCGCGCAGCTCTCGCTGGCGTGGGTGCTCCAGCACCCGAACGTCTCGGCCGCGATCATCGGCGCCACCCGCCCCGAGCAGGTCAAGAGCAACGTGGAGGCCGTCGGCGTCACGCTCGACCCCGAGGTCTACGCGAAGGTCAACGAGATCCTCGACCCGGTCGCGGTCAAGGACCCGACGAAGACGCGGAGCCCGAAGCCGCGCGCCTGAGAGCCGGGCCGGGCGGCGTGCGGACGCCGGAACGGACACCGAGGGCCCCGCCTCGGCGCGCATCGCGCCGAGGCGGGGCCCTCGTCTTCGTCCGGTGCGCAAGGGCGCGGTCCGCCGGCGGCCTGCTCAAGGATGCCGGGCGAGGCGGTCGAGGACGCGCTCGGGCAGGTCCGGGTCGGCCGCGTCGAACCACTCGATGCGGTCGTCCCTTTTGAACCAGGAGCGCTGGCGGCGCACGAACCGGCGGGTGCCCTGCACGGTGCGGCGGAACGCCTCCTCCTCGTCGTACTCGCCGGCGAGGAAGGCCAGCACCTGCTGGTAGCCGAGCGCCCGCGAGGCGGTGCGGCCCTCGCGCAGCCCCTCGGCCTCCAGGCGGCGGACCTCGTCGACGAGCCCGGCGTCCCACATGGCCTTGACGCGGCGCTCGATGCGCTCGTCGAGCACGGCGGTGTCCAGGTCGACGCCGATGCGCACCGCCGCGTAGTGGGCCTTGGGTTCGGGCAGCGTGGCGGTGAACGAGCCGGTGAGCTCGACGACCTCCAGGGCGCGGACCACGCGCCGCCCGTTCGAGGGCAGGATGGCCTGCGCGGCGGCCGGGTCGGCCCGGCGCAGCCGCTCCCACAGCGCGGCCGGGCCCTCGCGGTCCAGCTCGGCCTCCAGGCGGGCCCGGACCAGGGGGTCGGTGCCGGGGAAGTCCATCTCGTCGAGCGCGGCCTGCACGTACAGTCCCGAGCCGCCCACGAGCACGGGCCTGCGGCCGCGGGCGGCGATGTCGTCGACGGCGGCGCGGGCGAGGGACTGGTAGCGGACGACGTCGGCGCCCTCGGTGACGTCGAGGACGTCGAAGACGTGGTGGGGCACGCCGCGGCGCTCGGCGGCGGTGATCTTGGCGGTGCCGATGTCCATGCCCCGGTACAGCTGCATGGAGTCGGCGTTGACCACTTCGCCGGAGAGTGCCTCGGCCACGGCGACCGAGAGCGCCGTCTTCCCGGCCGCGGTAGGGCCTACGACCGCGATCACCCTCGGCTGTAGTGTGGAGGTGCTGCGGCCCTCATGGTGAAGCTTGCGAGCCATAATTCGGCGCCTTCCAACTGAATACCCCTTCGGTTCGGAGGGCGGGGCGGGCGCGCCCGGCCCGTTGTCCACCGGACCGCGCCCTTTGGCACCGTTCGTCCCTCGTGGTGGACGGCCCCGGCTGGCAGCGACCCGGCAACCACCGTAAGGTACGGGAAGTACGTCCCTTAGTTCGTGTGAAGGATTTGAGATTACCGCGATGAGTGACCTCGGAGACTGGACCCGCTTCGGCCGCATCGACGGCGATGGCACGGTCTACGTGAAAACCTCCTCCGGCGAGCGCGCGGTCGGCTCCTGGCAGGCCGGCTCCACCGACGAGGGGCTCGCGCACTTCGCGCGGAAATACGCCGACCTGGTGGTCGAAGTCGATCTCATCGCCGCGCGCGTGAATTCGGATTCGGCGGACGTCGAGCAGGCCGCGGCGCAGCTGCGGAAGCTCCGCGAGAGCCTGGACACGGCCGCCGTCGTCGGGGACGTCGACGCGCTCGGCACCCGGCTCGACGAGCTGTCCAAGCACGCCGAGGACCGCGTGGGCGAGTTCAAGGCGGCCAAGGACGCCGAGCGGGCCGAGGCGGTCGCCGCCAAGGAGGCGCTCGTCGCCGAGGCCGAGGAGCTGGCCAAGCGCGACAGCCACTGGAAGGCCTCCGGGCAGCGCTTCAGCGAGATGGTCGAGGAGTGGAAGTCGATCCACGGGGTCGACCGCAAGACCGACCAGAAGCTGTGGCGCCGGTTCTCGGCCGCCCGCGACACCTTCACCAGGCACCGCGGCGCCTACTTCTCGCAGCTCGACGCCGAGCGGAAGGTGATCGCCGCCAAGAAGGAAGAGCTGATCGCCGCCGCCGAGGAGCTGTCGACCTCGACCGACTGGGGCCCGACGGCCGACCGGCTCAAGGCGCTCATGGCCGAGTGGAAAGAGGCCGGGCGGCTCGCGCCTGACGCCGAACAGAAGGCGTGGAAGCGGTTCAGGGCCGCCCAGGACGTGTTCTTCAACGCCCGCTCCGAGGTCTTCTCGGCCCGCGACGCGGAGCTGGAGGCCAACCAGGCGGTGAAGGAGGAGCTGCTGGCCCGCGCGGAGGCGCTGGACGTCGCCGCCGACCCGAAGGCCGCGCAGGCGGCGTTCCGGGAGATCCAGGGCAGCTGGCACGACACCGGCGCCGTGCCGCGCAAGAACCAGGCGAAGCTCCAGCGGCGGCTGCGCAATGTCGAGGACAAGCTGCGCGAGGCGCTGGACACGGCGTGGCGGAAGGTCCCGGTCGAGGAGAACCCGCTGCTGCTCCAGATGAAGCAGCAGGTGGCCGAGGCCGAGGAGAAGCTCGAGCGCGCCAAGGCCGACGGCAACGCCGGCCGCATCAAGAAGGCCGAGTCCGACCTGGCGAGCAAGCGGCAGTTCCTGCAGCTGGCGGAGGGCGCGAAATAGCCCGTTCGCCGGACCCGCGGAAATCTGGATAATGGAAGACCTACAACGGCGTGGACCGTACCGGTTCACGCCGTTGTCATCGTGGGGGACGATACTCACGGTGACCCCGCGCCGACAGGCGTGACAGGCCGACAGGCATGGCACCCCGCCGACAGGAAGGCATCCGCATGACCCTGGAAACCCTCCCGCAGCAGTTCCTCCCCACCGAGCAGGTCTTCAACCTCCGCGACGTGGGCGGCCTCGACGCCGCCGACGGCAAGAAGGTCAAGACCGGCCGGGTCTTCCGCTCCGACAACTTCGGTCAGGCCACCGAGGCCGACATCGACTACATCGTGAACGAGCTGGGCGTGCGCCACGTCATCGACCTGCGCCGCCCGGCCGAGCTGGAGCAGACCGGCCGCTTCCCCGAGGTCGACGGCGTGTCCTTCCACCACTTCGAGCTGCTCCACATCGCTTGGGAGTCGGTGGGGCTGCGGGTCTACAACGACTCCCCCGAGGAGCAGATCGTCGAGTTCCTGCGCCAGCGCTACTCGGGCATGATGGAGGCCGGCTACCTGGCCGTCCGCGATTCGCTCGACGTGATCGCCCTGGGGGAGCCGGTGGTCTTCCACTGCATGGCGGGCAAGGACCGCACCGGGATCGTCGCGGCGGTCCTGCTGTCGCTTCTGGGCGTCGACGACGACGCCATCGCCGCCGACTACGAGCTGTCCAATGTAGGCATAGCGCGGTGGCGGGCGTGGCGCGACGCGAACATCGGCAAGCCCGCGACCGACCGCGGCCTGCGCACCCCGGCCGAGGCCATGCACCGGACCATCGCCGAGGTGAACGCGCGCTTCGGCTCCGTCGACGCCTACGCCAGGGCGATCGGCTTCACCGGGGCCGACCGGCTCCGGGAGCTGCTCCTGGAGTGACCGGCGGCGCACCGGCCGATCGCCGGCCGCGCCCGCCGACGCCCGGCGCCACCGGGTGACCCGCCTCTCACGACACCGCTAGCCGCACGGCTAGAAAATGGCTTGCCGCTGCTCACCCGGCCATCGTACGGTGGCCGGGTGGGTTCAGTGCGCGCTACATCTCCAGAGCAGTCCGACACCGGCGATCCGGACGATCGCCGGACTCCCCTGACGAACCTGTGGAGGATGCGGCGGTACCTCCGCCCCTACCGCTACCGACTCGGAGCACTATGGACGATGGTGCTCCTCAACATCGTCGCCGGGCTCGCCGTGCCGCCCCTGGTCGGCGCCGCGATCGACGGCCCCATCACCCACCGGGACCTCGACGCCCTGTGGGGCTTCATCGCCGCCATCGCCGCGGTCGGCACCCTGGACGCCCTGCTGAACCTCACCCGCCGCTACTTCCAGACCTCCACGGCCATGGCCATCGAGGCCGACATCCGCGACGTCATCTACGAGCACCTCCAGCGCCTCCACACCGGCTTCCACGACCGCTGGCAGACCGGCCAGCTCCTCGCGCGCATCACCGTCGACCTGGGCATGATCCGCCGCTTCTTCGCCGGGGGCCTGGTCTTCGCCATCACCGCCGCCGGGATGACCACCATCATCATGGTGCAGCTGTTCTGGATCGAATGGCGCCTGGCGCTCATCGTCGCCGTCGCGGCCGTGCCCCTGTTCCTGGTCGGGCGCGGCTTCTTCAACCGCTTCCTGCCCGCCGCCCGCGCCGAGCAGGACCAGTCCGGCGAGGTCTCCAGCGCCGCCGAGGAGTCGGCCAACGGCATCCGCGCCGTCAAGGCGCTCGGCCGCGGCCCGCTCATGGCCGAGCGCTTCGAGAAGGAGGCCGACAAGCTCCGCGTCCTCGGCGTCCGCAAGAGCCTCATCGCCGCCAGGTCGTGGTCGGCCTTCGACGCCATCGCCTCGGTCATGCTCGGCGCCACCCTCGTCACCGGCGCGATCATGGTCGCGAACGGCCAGCTCACCGTCGGGCAGCTCACCGCGTTCATCATGCTCCAGCTCAACCTGCTGTGGCCCATCGAAGCGGCCGGGTGGGTCATGGCCCACGGCAACGAGGCCATGACCGCGGCCGACCGCGTCTACGAGGTCCTGGACACCGAGCCGGAGATCCGCGACCGGCCCGGCGCGCGCGCCGTCGACCGCTCGACCGTCCGCGGCAGGCTCGCCTTCGAAGACGTCAGATTCGCCTACGACGAGGGCGGCGACGTCCTCCGCGGCGTCGACCTCGACGTCAGACCCGGCGAGACCCTCGCCATCGCCGGGAAGACCGGCTCGGGCAAGACCACCCTGGTCTCCCTGCCCTCGCGCCTGGGCGACCCCACCGGCGGGCGGATCACCCTCGACGGCGTCGACATCCGCGACCTACAGCTGGCGAGCCTGCGGCAGGTCGTGACCACCGCCTTCGAAGAGGCCACGCTGTTCTCGATGAGCGTGCGGGAGAACCTCGCGCTCGGCAGGCCCGACGCCGACGACCGGGACGTCGAGGAGGCCGTGCGCGTCGCCCAGGCCGAGTTCGTCTACGACCTGCCCTACGGGCTCGACACGCGCATCGGCGAGCAGGGCCTGTCGCTGTCCGGCGGGCAGCGCCAGCGCCTGGCCCTGGCCCGCGCGGTCGTGGTGCGCCCGGCCGTGCTCGTGCTCGACGACCCGCTCTCCGCGCTCGACGTCCACACCGAAGAACTCGTCGAGAAGGCCCTGGAGCAGGTCCTGAAGGACACGACGGCGCTGGTCGTGGTGCACCGGCCCTCGACAGTGGCCCTGGCCGACCGGGTCGCGCTGCTCCACGAAGGACGGATCGCCGCGGTGGGCCGGCACTCCGAGCTGATGAAGACGAGCCCCGAATACGTCGACGTGCTCTCAGCCGAATCCGAGGAGGTCGCCGCATGACGGTGCAGCAGAGCCGGGTGCCGGCGCAGCAGGACCGGCACGTCTCCTGGCGCGGCCGGTCGGAACAGGCCGACGCCGAACGGACCAGCGCCGAACTCGACGACGCCGAGGCGATCAAGCGGCTGCGCTCGCGCAGCCGCCGCCTCCTCGGCTCGATGATGCGGCCGCACAAGCGCTCGATCGCGCTCCTGGTCGGCATCCTCGTCGTCCAGAACTGCGCCACCATGGCCGCGCCGCTGCTGGTCATGTACGGCATCGACCACGGCATCCCGGCGATCACCGACCGGGGCGACTACTCGGTCATGGTCGTCGTCGGCGCGGCGTTCGCCGTGAGCGCCGCGCTGGAGTACCTCTCCGTCCGCCTCTACCTCGTGCAGTCGGCGCGCGTGGGCAACGCGATGCTCTACGCCCTGCGCAACCGCGTGTTCTGGAAGTTCCAGCGCCTGTCGGTGGCCTTCCACGAGCGGTTCACCTCCGGGCGCGTGACCGCGCGGCAGAGCTCCGACATGGAGTCGATCCGCGAGATGACCGAGAACGGCGTGGACGACCTGGTCCTGGCGGCCATGAACGTCGTGACGATCACCGTGGTCATGCTCGTGATCGACCCGCTGCTGGCGGCGGTGTCGCTGCTGACGTTCCCGCTGATGCTGCTGCTCGGCAAGTGGTTCAGCCGGGTCTCGGCGGTCGCCTACCGCAAGGCCCGCGAGACCGTCGCGGTCCTCATCGTCTACTTCGTGGAGTCGATGGGCGGTATCCGGGCGGTGCAGGCGTACCGGCGCGAGGAGCGCGACCGCGACATCTTCGGCAGGCTCAACTCCGAGAACCGGGTGGCGCAGGCGAAGGGGCACCAGCAGAACGCGATCATGGCCGGCGGGATGCGCGGCATCGGGCACCTGGCGACGGTGGTGGTGCTGTCCTTCGGCGGCTGGCAGGTCATGCAGGGCAACACCGAGGTCGGCGTGCTGGCCGCGTTCCTGCTCTACATGAAGCGGTTCTTCGACCCGCTGAACGAGCTCGTGCAGTTCTACAACGTGCTCCAATCGGCCACGGCCGCCCTGGAGAAGCTCTCGGGCGTGCTCGACGAGGAGATCGAGGTGGCCGAGCCCGCCGAGCCGCGCGCGATCGAGCGCCCGCGCGGCGAGATCCGCTTCTCGGGCGTCGACTTCCACTACCGCGAGGACAAGGTGGTCCTGCCGGGCCTGGACCTGCACCTGCCGGGGGGCCAGACCCTGGCGCTGGTGGGGGCGACGGGCGCGGGCAAGACCACGATCGCGAAGCTGGTGAGCCGCTTCTACGACCCGAAGGCCGGGGCGATCACGCTCGACGGCGTCGACCTGCGCGACCTGTCCGAGGCGGACCTGCGCGCGAACGTCGTCATGATCACGCAGGAGAACTTCCTGTTCAACGGCACGATCGCCGAGAACATCGAGCTGGGCAGGCCGGGCGCGCCGCGGTCGGCGATCGTCGAGGCGGCGAAGGTGGTGGGCGCGCACGAGTTCATCGAGGCGCTGCCCGACGGCTACGACACGCACGTGCGCAAGCGGGGCGGGCGGCTCTCGGCGGGGCAGCGGCAGCTCGTGGTCTTCGCGCGGGCGTTCCTGGCCGACCCGCGGGTGCTCATCCTCGACGAGGCGACCTCCTCGCTGGACATCCCCTCGGAGCGGCTGGTGCAGCGGGCGCTGCGCACGATCCTGGCCGACCGGACGGCGATCATCATCGCGCACCGGTTGTCGACGGTCGAGATCGCCGACCGCGTCCTGGTCCTGGACTCGGGCCGCATCGTCGAGGACGGCGCCCCCGAGACCCTCATCGACTCCGGCGGCGACTACGCCGAGCTCCACCGCCAGTGGGAGGCCAGCCTCGTCTAAACGAGGGCGAAGCCGCGCGCGGCGGCCACCTCGGCCTGCTCCTTGTCGCGGGACGCGAACGCGATGGGCTCGTCTCCGGCGATCTCGGGGACCACGATCGAGGCGCAGGCCAGGTGCCACGCGTCCATCGCCCGGATGCCGTAGGTGACCACGAGGTCGTGGGCGTCCGCTTCGACCGCCTCCTGCGGAGCGCTGAGGACGGTGACGGGGCCCTCGGCATCGGTGTCCCGACCCCAGGAATCGAGCAGCAACATCTGGTCGCCGCGGTTCGCTCGAGCCGCCCGCACGAGGGCTCCCGCCACCTCGATTCGAGTCCAGGTGCCCGTGACGATCACGGTGTCCCGGTCGCGAAGCAGCGCGCAGGCCCGCGCGTGGTCCTGCTCATCGGGCAGATAGGCGCGCACCAGCAGCGAGGAATCCGCATAAACGATCAAGGCGGTCCCTATCCTCGTCGAGGATCGCATCGATGACCGGCCCGGCCCCTCGCATCGACTCGATCGCACGGGCCCTCAGCTCATCGATGTCCTCGGTGTTCTCGACGGGTTGCAGCGGAGGCGCGAGAATACCGAGCCCGGCAGCCCTGGCCTTGACCCGCTCCTCCAGCGAGCGGCGATCGTCCTCGCGGACGACCGAGAGTATGTCGTTCGCAATGGCGTTCACCGAGCGACGCTCGCTCTTGGCCCGTGCCGAGAGCCGAGCATGCAGCTCGTCGTCGACCCGAAGAAGCAACTGTTTCATGCCTCGATACTATCACTTTTGAAAAAATGATATCTTCATGTTTCAGCGGCGGGCCGTCACCGTGTAGTAGTCGATCCAGCCGTTCTCGTAGCAGCGCAGCCAGTTGCGGCCCCAGGAGTCGGCGTGCTCGGTCTGGGCGATCCAGCGGTCGAAGCAGGGCCAGACGTGCTCGCCGATCGAGGCGACGCTGACGCCTTCGAGGCCCGCGGCGTCGAGGTCCGCGGCGAACGCCCCCACCGGGCGGATCACGTCGACGCCGGTCGCGACGGTCTCGATCATCTCGGCGATCGGCGACTCGGCGTCGTCCGGCGCGAAGAACCCGGCCGTCGCGAAGCGGCCGCCCGGGCGCAGCACACGGCGGATCTCCCGGGCGACCTGGGCGAGGTCGTCGACGTGCTGGAGCATCTCGACGGCGTAGACGCCCTCGACTGCGTTGTCGGCCAGCGGGAGGTCGGTGACCGATCCCTTCTGGAACAAGAGGCGGTCGGCCAGGCCCGCGAGCGCCTCGGCGTTGGTCCGGCGGGCGCGTTCGAGCTGCTCGTCAGAGCGGTCGACGCCGGTGACGATGACGCCGAACTCGTGCGCCACCAGCGCCGCTCCCACGCCGATGCCGCTGCCCAGTTCGAGCAGGCGCTCCCCCAGGCCCGGTTCGAGCAGCGAGACGACCAGGCGGTACATCTCCGCCTGGCTCGCGGTGCGCTCCTCGACCGCGATCGGCCGGTCCGGATCCACGTCGGTCCAGTACCCGTAGTTGATGAACGAACCGGAGAAGATCGCCAGCGAGCTGAGGTCGTGCTCGCCGTACATCAAGTCGCGCCGCTCCTGCGGGCTCAAATCCTGTGCCATACCGGAACATTCTGGCACGGCGGGGCCCAGAACGGTGAGTCTTACACTGGAGGCATGCTCCGCCCGCCCGCTCCCCCGTGGGGACGCCGCCATGACGCCACCTGATCCCGCCGTGCTCCGCGTCTCCGATGAGGAGCGCAATGCGGTCGCCGCCCAGTTGCAGGACTCGCTCGACGCCGGCCGGATCAACCTGGGCGAGTTCGACGAGCGCACCCGTGCGGTCTACGACGCCGTCACCTACGGCGAACTCAACCGGCTGCTGGCCGACCTGCCCGGCGCGGTCCCGGCGGTCCCGCCCGCGGCCGACCGCGAGGCCGGGCCGCGGCCGGCGAAGGCGCGCCCGGACCAGTACAACAGCCTCGGCACCGGGGCGCTGGCCTGCGGCATCTTCTCGGTGGTCAGCTTCTTCCCGTTCTCGCTCATAGCGATCGTCCTGGGCGCCGTGGGCGTCGACAAGGCGAACAAGGGCCTGGCCGACAACCGGTCGAGCGCGATCGCCGGGCTGATCCTGGGCGCGGTGAGCCTCCCGGCGTGGGTCACGATCATCGTCCTCACGGCCTTCTGGCCGGGTTAGCCGCAGGCGCAGCCGGGGCCGTCGGTCTTCGGCTCGGGCCTGCGGCCGAGCGTGGGCATCCCGAGGCTCACGCCGGGGAGCTTCGGGGCGGTCCCGGCCTCCCAGGCGTCGCCCGCCTTCGTGCGGCGGTGGGACAGGATAGCGGCGTCGGCCACGAGGTGGTGCGGGGCGCCGTAGGTGACCGTCGCGGTGACGACGTCGCCGGGGCGCACGCCCTCAGTGCCGGCGAAGTGGACGAGCCGCCCGTCGCGGGCGCGGCCGGTCATGCGGCCGGTGGCCCCGTCCTTGCGGCCGTCCCCGACGGTGACGAGCACTTCGACGTCGGTGCCTTCGAGTTTGCGGTTCTCCTCCCAGGAGACGCGCTCCTGGAGCTCCACGAGGCGCTCGTAGCGCTCCTGGACGACGGCTTTGGGGACCTGGTGCTCCATCTCGGCGGCGGGGGTGCCGGGCCGAATCGAGTACTGGAAGGTGAAGGCGCTGGAGAAGCGGGCCGCCTCGGTGACGTCGAGGGTGGCCTGGAAGTCCTCCTCGGTCTCGCCGGGGAAGCCGACGATGATGTCGGTGGTGATGGCCGCGTCCGGCATGGCGTCGCGGACCTTGTCGAGGATCTCCAGGAACTTCTTGGAGCGGTAGGAGCGGCGCATCTCCTTGAGGACCCGGTCCGAGCCCGACTGGAGCGGCATGTGCAGGGAGTGGCAGACGTTCGGGGTCTCGGCCATCGCGGCGATGACGTCGTCGGTGAAGTTCCTGGGGTGCGGGCTGGTGAAGCGGACGCGTTCGAGGCCGTCGATCTCGCCGCAGGCGCGCAGGAGCTTGCCGAAGGCGTACTTGTCGCCGAACTCGACGCCGTAGGTGTTGACGTTCTGGCCCAGGAGGGTCACCTCGGAGACGCCTTCGGCGGCGAGGGCGCGGACCTCGGCGAGGATCTCGCCGGGGCGGCGGTCCTTCTCCTTGCCGCGCAGTGAGGGGACGATGCAGAAGGTGCAGGTGTTGTTGCAGCCGACGGAGATCGAGACCCAGCCGGAGTAGGTGGACTCGCGCTTGGTGGGCAGCGTGGAGGGGAAGGTCTCGAGCGATTCGAGGATCTCGACCTCGGCGGCCCGGTTGTGGCGGGCGCGTTCGAGCAGGGCCGGGAGCGAGCCGATGTTGTGGGTGCCGAAGACCGCGTCGACCCAGGGGGCGCGCTTGACGATCTCGCCGCGGTCCTTCTGGGCGAGGCAGCCGCCGACGGCGATCTGCATGTCGGGGTTCTTCTGCTTGTCGGGGCGCAGGTGCCCGAGGTTGCCGTAGAGCTTGTTGTCGGCGTTCTCGCGTACGGCGCAGGTGTTGAACACGACGAGGTCGGGATCGGCGCCGCCTTCGGCGGGGACGTAGCCCGCCGATTCGAGGAGGCCGCCGATCCGTTCGGAGTCGTGGACGTTCATCTGGCACCCGAACGTCCGAACCTGGTAAGTCTTCACGCCTTGCTGAGCCACCCACCCAGCATAGACGCGAGGCGGGTCACACGAAAAAGCCCGGAAGCCCCAAGGGCTCCGGGCCGGTGCCCGCTCCTTCAACGGTCGAGGTCATCGACGCCGAAGACGCGGCCATCGGCGAGACGGAGTTCGACCGGGCTCCAGATCGAGTAGAAGCGGAGGGCGCCGAAGGCGCTGGCGTGTTTGCCGAAGCTCTTGCCCGCTTCCGCGGTAGACGACGCTGGAGAACGCACCGGCTCCGGCGGTGTCGTACCCGGCGGCGATGACGCCGGGGCAGTGGGGCAGGTGCGAGCCCGGTTCGGGCTCGTCGCACATGGCGCACTCGATGGTGAAGCTCTGGGGCTCGCCGAGCGAATCGGGTTTGGCCTCGTCTGCCGGGTGGGCGACAATGGGTACGGACACGGTGGTTACCTCCGATGTCTGAGACCGGGGCGGGCCTCTGGTGACCAAACTTTCGGCCCCGGTCCCGGCTTGCGATCGCAGTGGCTCGGCGAGCGGATGCGGCGCATCCGCAAGCGACTGCACATCCCGCAGCAGGAGGCCACCGACCACATCCAGCGGAACAACAGCATGCTGGGCCGCTACGAATCAGGCGAGATCCCCTTCCGCCGCAACGACGTCATCGACCTGCTCGACTTCTACGGGATCTCCAACGAGCTCGAACGCAACGGGCTGCTCCAGCTCTGCGACGACATCTGGCGCAAGGACTGGTGGGACCCGCACACCGACGACTTCGGCCAGGACTTCATGGATGTTCCCTGGCTTGAATCCCGGGTCGAACGGAACTGCGCTTACCAGCACCTCCTCATACCGGGTCTCCTCCAGACCCGTGAATATGCCGAAGCGCTGATTCGCAACGACTCCGGCGATCGCACTTCGGAACTTCAGATCGCCCGATGGGTGGACCTCCGCATGGAGCGCCAGCAGGTGCTGCACAAGGACGCCCCTGCCCGGCTGTCGCTGGTACTGGAGGAGCTGGCCTTGGGGCGTCCTGTCGGCGGCGAAGGAGTCATGCGCGCGCAGCTGCGGCATCTCTTGGAGCTGAGCGAGCTTGCGAACATCGAGATCCACGTGATGCCCACAGCGCACGGCCCGCACGCCGCGCATCACGGCACCTTCAACCTCTATGAGATGCCGGACCCCTACCCGGATGTCGCCCATGTGGAGACCGTCGGCGGCTCGATTTACATCGAGGAGCCGACCGTCGGACGCATCAGGGAGGTGTGGAAAAATCTGGTTGTGAGCGCGTTGCCTCCCCAGAAGTCGACCGCACTGATCAAACGGTATCTGGAGGGACGAAAATGAAGTCCGGTACTGCGCAGGAGCTCAGTGACAAGGAGCTGGCCGGCATTCGCTGGCAGAAGAGCACCCGCAACGACAGCAACAGCGGCCAGTGCGTCGAGGTCGGGCCGCTCGCCGACGGCTCCGGCCGGATCGCCGTCCGCCACTCCCGACACCCCGAGGGCTCCGTCATCGTCTACACCCGCGCCGAATGGGACGCCTTCCTCGCCGGAGCCCGAGACGGCGAATTCGACTTCACCGAATAAGACGGCCGTGCACGGGCCCTGAACGACAGCACAGGCCGGGAACCGCATCCACGGTTCCCGGCCTTGAATGTTCTCGCCCTCAACCGCTCACACCGGAGGCGACGAGCGGCGGGTTCAGACGGGCGAAACCCTCCTGCCGCTCATAGGGGTAGTACGGATACGGCAGGGTCTTCGCGCTGGCCGCGTCGAGCGCGGCCACCTGCTCGGCCGTCAGCTCCCAGCCGACCGCCCCCAGGTTGTCCCGCAACTGCTGTTCGTTGCGGGCACCGATGAGGACCGATGCGACGGTCGGGCGGCGCAGCAGCCAGTTGACGGCGATCTGCGGGACGGTCTTCCCGGTCTGGGCACTGATCTCGTCCAAGACGTCGACCACGTCGTAAAGCCGCTCGTCTTCCACCGGCGGCCCCCACTGGGCGGTGTCGTGCAGGCGGCTGCCCTCCGGCAGCGGCCTGCCGCGCCGGATCTTGCCGGTCAGGCGGCCCCATCCGAGCGGGCTCCACACCAGTGCCCCGACGCCCTGGTCCCGCCCGAGCGGCATCAGCTCCCACTCGTAGTCGCGGCCGACGAGCGAGTAGTAGACCTGGTGCGCCGCATAGCGGGTCAGCCCGTGCCGGTCGGCGGCGGCGAGCGACTTCATCAGCTGCCATCCGGCGAAGTTGGAGACGCCGATGTAGCGGAGCTTCCCGGCGCGGACCAGGTCGTCGAGGACGGCGACTGTCTCCTCGACCGGGGTGCCCGCGTCGAAGGCGTGGAGCTGGAACAGGTCGATGTAGTCGGTGCCGAGCCGCCGCAGGGCGGTCTCGACGGCCCCGGTCAGGTGGGCGCGGGACGATCCGGCCTCGCCGGGGCCGTCGCCGGTCGGCAGGCCCGCCTTGGTGGAGATGAGCACCTGGTCGCGGCGGCCTTTGAGCGCCGTGCCGAGGATCTCCTCGGAGGCGCCGTCCGAGTAGACGTCGGCGGTGTCGAACAGGGTGACGCCCGCGTCGAGCGCGATGTCGACCATGCGGCGGGCCTGCTCGGTGTCGGTGTCGCCCCAGGCGCTGAACAGGGGACCGCGCCCGCCGAACGTGCCCGCACCGAAGCCGAGCTCGGGGACGTGGAGGCCGGAGGCGCCGAGTCTGCGGTATTCCATCTGCATGCTCCTCGTAATGGTTCTATAGTTCCGTTAGCAGTTCGTCTAAACTAGCCCGGAGTTTTCTTTAACGCAACTGGAGACCCGTTATGAGTGGTGAGCGTCCCGACCCCGGCACAGTCCGACCCGGCGGCCGGACCGCCAAGGTGCGCGCGGCGGTGCTGCGCGCCGCCGGGGACGCCCTCGCCGAATCGGGCTTCGACCGCCTGGACCTGGCCGAGATCGCGCGCCGCGCCGGAGTCGGGAAGACCACCGTGTACCGGCGCTGGGGCACCGTGCCGGGACTCGTGGCCGACGTCCTGACCGAGATGGCCGAGGGGTCCTCGCCGCGCACCGACACCGGTTCGCTGCTGGGCGACCTGACGGCCAACGCGCGGCTGGTGCACCGGACGCTGAACGACCCGAGGCAGGGGCGGCTGTTCCGCGCGCTGATCACCGCGGCTGGCTGCGACGCCCAGGCCGCGGCGGCGCTGCACCGCTTCTACCGCGTCCGCATCGCCGAGTGGGCCCCGTGCGTCGAAGCCGCCGTCGCGCGCGGCGAGGCTCCCGAGGGGACCGACGCGGCCGAGGCGATCAGGGCCGTCTCGGCACCGCTGTACTACCGCTTCCTCGTCAGCGGCGACCCGCTCGACGAGGCCGCGGCCGACCGCGCCGCAGCCGCGGCCGTCGCAGCGGTCGAGGCCGGCGTCTTCGCGAACGGGGCAGCTCAGCCGTAGAGTTCGGGGAGGCCGATCAGGCGGATGTCGTCCCGATCGGCGGCCAGCCGGTCCAGGCGTTCGTTGAAACCGGCTCCGGACAGGCACATCAGCCGAGTGTCGGCGGCGTCGAATTTTCCAGAGGCGCGCAGCAGGGACCGAATCCGTTCGAGCCGTTCCAGATGGGCTCGCCCCATGACGTCCTGCCATTTGGCCTCACCGATGGCGAGCAGACGCGGCTTGCCGCCGTCGGCGGCGTCGACCACGGCCACATCGACCTCATGCGCGGTCTTGGCGCTCGGATCGTTGACGACGCCGCTCCCCACGGCTGTCGGCAGGCCGCCGAGCAGACCGGGGTCGGCGTGGTACAGCGCCCAATCCCGGCACAGCTGCTCGAAGTGCGGGCCGAGGATCTTGCTGTCGAAGCGGTGCCGACTGGCCTTCCAGACGCGCTCGGCCATACCGATGCGCTGCAACTGGTCCCACATCGGCCGCATGATTCCGGCGTAGAAGGCGATCAGCGGCTCGGCGATGCGGTAGGCCGAACGGTTCTTGCGGAAGGCGTCGGCGTCGCGGCGCAGCAGCCCGATGTCCTCCAGCACCTGGATGGGATGGGCGATGTCCACGGCCTTGCGTTCCAGGTACGCGGCGATGCCGCTGCGGGTGGCGTTGCCGTCGGCCACGGCCGAGAGCACCGACAGGTAGAGCGCCGGGTCCCGCACATCGGCCTCTTCGGCGAGCAGGTAGCGGCCTTCCCGGAACAGCGGGGTCTGGGGATTGAGCACCGTTCGAACGGTCCAGTCGTCGAAGTCCTCCAGACCGCGCGGGGCGTCCCCGCGAAGGAATTCGTTCGGGTAGGCCGGGGTGCCGCCGACGATCGCATGGGTCCGCACCGCCAGCTCGTGGTCTTCGATCTGCCAGAACTCGGCCGCGGCGCGGTAGTCGAGCGGCCGCACCAGCAGTTCGAGCCCGGCCCTGCCGCGCAACGGCGCGCTGCCCGACAGCAGCCGCCCCATGAATGACATCGCCGAGCCGCACAGCAGGAGGCGCGTCCGGGACTCGACCCGCTCGGTGCGCAACGGGCCGAACGCCTGCTGAATGATCGAAGGCAGCCCCGGGTTGGCACGGGCCAGGTAGGGGAACTCGTCGATGACCACCGGGATCGGCCGCTCGCGCCCGAGCGCGAGGATCGCGTCGACCGCCTCGAACCAGTCGGCGAAATGGAACGGAGTCGGAGGTTCCGCGAAACGGGTGAGCGAATCGCCAAAACGGCGGAGCGACTCCGCGTCCGCGGCCTCGGTGGCCCCGAAGTAGAAGCCCCCGGCCGCCCGCACCACGGCATCGAGCAGGAACGTCTTGCCCTGGCGCCTGCGTCCTGAGACAACCCCGAGTGTCGCCCCGCGCCGGGTGTCCGAGACGAAGCGGTCCAGCGCCGCCCACTCGGCGTCGCGGTCGAACATCCCCTGCGGCTTCTCCATCCGGTCTCCTTTTTATAGGCCTACGGTTTATAAAATCATATCCCTATATGATGAGGCACGGTGGTACGAGAACCACTGTGCGGCCCCCGGCCTCTCGGTGATCATGCGCTGCATGCAGCGCATGAGGCCGCGCTTCCGAAGAGCGCTCTCCAATGGAGGCCGCAGCACAACGAACCGAGCGGCGGCACCGGTTGCCACCAGCCCGAAGCGGGACTCCAGGACCATGCCGAGCTCAAGGTACGTCGGCGCGGGCATGACCGCTGAAGTGACCCGCGCGAACACGTCGGCCGGCCACTCGGCGCCGGGCTCGTCGCTCAGGGCGGCGAGGGCGGGCGCGGACAGCGCCGCACACGCGAACAGCCCCCGCGTGGCTGCGCGGGGGCTGTCGTCGTCGGAACGCCGTTCCGGGACTACGCGGTCTCGGTGATCTTGCGCTGCACCCACGGCATGAGGTCGCGCATCTTCTTGCCGACCTCTTCGAGCTGGTTGTCGGTCTGGACGGCCTGGAGCTTCTTGAAGTTCTCGCGCTTCTCGGACTCGGCCACCCACTCCTTCGCGAAGGAGCCGTCCTGGATCTCGGCCAGGACGCGCTTCATCTCGGCGCGGGTCTCGTCGTTGACGATCCGCGAGCCGCGCGAGACGCCGCCGTACTCGGCGGTGTCCGACACCGAGTACCACATGTTCGTCAGGCCGCCCTCGTAGATCATGTCCACGATCAGCTTGAGCTCGTGCAGGCACTCGAAGTAGGCGGCCTCCGGCGCGTAGCCGGCCTCCACCAGGGTCTCGAAGCCCGCGCGGATGAGCTCGGCGGTGCCGCCGCAGAGCACGACCTGCTCACCGAACAGGTCGGTCTCGGTCTCCTCCTTGAAGGTGGTCTTCAGCACGCCCGCGCGGGTGCCGCCGATGGCCTTCGCGTAGGCCAGGGCCACCGCCTGGGTGTCGCCCGACGGGTCCTGCTCGACCGCGACCAGCGCCGGCACGCCCTTGCCGTCGACGAACTGGCGGCGGACCATGTGGCCCGGGCCCTTCGGCGCGACCATGGCGACGTTGACGTCGGCCGGCGGCTGGATCAGGTCGTAGCGGATGTTGAAGCCGTGGCCGAAGAACAGGCTCTTGCCGGAGGTCAGGTTCGGCGCGATCTCGTCGGCGTACAGCTTGGCCTGGACGGTGTCCGGGACCAGGATCATGATCACGTCGGCCCACTTCGCGGCCTCGGCCGGGGTGAGCACCTTCAGGCCCGCCTCCTCGGCCTTCGGACGCGACTTCGAGCCCTCCTGGAGGCCGACGACCACGTCGACCCCCGAGTCGCGGAGGCTCAGCGAGTGGGCGTGGCCCTGGGAGCCGTAGCCGAGGACGGCCACCTTCTTCGCCTGGATCTGCGCCAGGTCGGCGTCGTCGTCGTAGAACACTTCAGCGGACATGCGTTGATTTCTTCCTTACTTGACTTAGCTCGGTGAGACGTACCGGGACAGGGAGGCCATCGACTTGGCCCCGCGCCCCAGCGCGACGGTCCCCGACTGGACGAGCTCCTTGATCCCGAACGGTTCGAGGACTTCGAGGAACGATTCGATCTTGTCGGAGTTCCCGGTGACCTCGAAGGTGACCGTGTCGGGTGTGACGTCGACCGACCGGGCCTTGAACAGGTTCGCGGCGGCGACGACCTGGCCGCGGGTGGCGGCCTCGGCACGGACCTTCACCAGCAGCAGTTCGCGCTGCACGGAGGCGTCCGCCTCGAGTTCCACGATCTTGAGGACGTGGATGAGCTTGTTGAGCTGCTTGGTGACCTGTTCGAGCGATCCGGCCTCGACGTCGACCACGATGGTGATGCGGCTGACGCCGGGGTGCTCGGTCTCGCCGACGGCGAGGGACTCGATGTTGAAGCCGCGCCTGGAGAACAGGGCGGCGACGCGGGCGAGGACGCCCGGTTTGTTCTCGACGAGGACCGACAGCGTGTGCTTGCTCATCTCAGACGGCTCCCTCGTGGTCGAAGGTGGGGCGCATGTCGCGGGCGTACAGGATCTCGTCGTTGGAAACGCCCGCGGGGACCATCGGCCACACCATGGCGTCGGGGCCGACGGTGAAGTCGACGACGACGGGGCGGTCGTTGATCGCGTTGGCCTGCTTGATGACCTCGTCGACCTCGTCTTCGCTGTCGCAGCGCAGGCCCACGCAGCCGAGGGCCTCGGCGAGCTTGACGAAGTCGGGCACGCGGGGCGACTCGGCGCTGTGGTGGGTGCCCAGGTCGGTGTTGGAGTAGCGCTTGTCGTAGAACAGCGTCTGCCACTGCCGGACCATGCCCAGGTTGCCGTTGTTGATGACGGCGACCTTGATCGGGATGCCCTCGATCGCGCAGGTGGCGAGCTCCTGGTTGGTCATCTGGAAGCAGCCGTCGCCGTCGATGGCCCACACGGGGCGGTCCATCTGCCCGAGCTTGGCGCCCATGGCCGCCGGGACGGCGAAGCCCATGGTGCCCAGGCCGCCGGAGTTGAGGAACGTGCCCGGCTGCTCGTAGGCGATGAACTGGCTGGCCCACATCTGGTGCTGGCCCACGCCGGTGGTCCAGATCGTGTCGGGGTCGGCCAGTTCGCCGAGGCGCTTGATGACGTGCTGCGGGGAGGTGAGGCCGTCGTCGATGTCGGTCCAGCCGAGCGGGTAGCGCTCGCGCAGGTCGGCGAGGGTCTCCCACCACGCCTTGAGGCGCTCGGGCCCGGGGTCGGTGTACGCCTCGGCCATGGCCGACAGGGCGGCCTTGCAGTCGCCGACGATCGGGACGTCGGCCTCGCGGTTCTTGCCGATCTCGGCCGGGTCGATGTCGACGTGGACGACCTTGGCGTCGGGGGCGAAGGTGTCGAGCTTGCCGGTGACGCGGTCGTCGAAGCGGGCGCCGAGGGCGACCAGCAGGTCGCTCTTCTGGAGCGCGTGGACGGCGGGCACGGAGCCGTGCATCCCGGGCATGCCCAGGTGCTGGGCGTGCGAGTCGGGGAAGGCGCCGCGGGCCATGAGCGTGGTGACCACGGGCGCGCCGGTCAGCTCGGCGAGCTCCAGGAGCTCGGCGTGGGCGCCGGCCTTGACGACGCCGCCGCCGACGTAGAGCACGGGGCGCTTGGACTCGGCGATGAGCGCGGCGGCCTCGCGGATCTGCTTGCCGTGCGGCTGCGTGGTGGGCCGGTAGCCGGGCAGGTCCATGCGCGGCGGCCACGCGAAGGGGGCCTGCTTGCTCAGGATGTCCTTGGGGATGTCGACCAGGACCGGGCCGGGGCGGCCGGAGGCGGCGACGTGGAACGCCTCGGACAGGATGCGGGGGATGTCGGCCCCGTCGGTGACCAGGTAGGAGTGCTTGGTGATCGGCATCGTGATGCCGACGATGTCGGCCTCCTGGAAGGCATCGGTGCCGATGGCGGTGGAGGCCACCTGCCCGGTGATGGCGACGATCGGGACGGAGTCCATGTGGGCGTCGGCCAGGGGGGTGACGAGGTTGGTCGCGCCGGGCCCGGAGGTGGCCATGCAGACGCCGACCTTGCCGGTGGCGAGCGCGTAGCCGGCGGCGGCGTGCCCGGCGCCCTGCTCGTGCCGGACGAGGACGTGGCGCACCTTCACCGAGTCCAGGAGCGGGTCGTAGGCGGGGAGGATGGCGCCCCCGGGGATGCCGAAGACGGCCTCGACCTCGAGCTCTTCCAGGGTCCTGACGACGGCCTGGGCGCCGGTGAGGACGGGCGCGGCGGCGGGGGAACTCTGGGGCGGACCGGGCTTGGGGGCCTTGGGCCGGGCAGGCTGAGCCTTGACAGCCTGCGGCCCTGGCTTCGGTGCCTTCACTGGTGTGCTCATGTCCTTCGTCCAATAGGGTTGTCTGACTGAATTCGACACTGGGACGTCGTTCCCCGGGCAGAAAAAATCGCCCGCGTGCAAAGACGCACGGGGCGAGCGCACCGTTGAAACGACGGTGCGCTACTAAATAAGTACTACGACGAGCAGCCGCTCGGGGGCGGCTGTCTTGAGGTAGCTCTGCTTCGGCACGTTTCCAGCATGCACGATTCCGGCCCGTGAGTCAACTTTTCTCAGACTCCGGGATGTCGCGGCGGGGCGGTGACGGGCCGCGGAGGCGCTCAGGCGGCGGTGATCGCGGGGACGCCTTCGCGGAGCCATCTGGTGAGGTCGGCGGCGTCCATGGGGCGGGCCAGGAGGTAGCCCTGGACGAGCGGGGCCTCGGCCTGGATCATGGCCGCCAGCTGGGCGGCGGTCTCCACGCCCTCGGCGATGACCTCCATCCCGAGCCGGCGCCCCAGTTCCACGGCGACCTCGGCGAGGGGGCCGACGCCGCCGTCGTCCTTGGCGACCAGGTCGCGGTCGAGCTTGATGATGTCGACCGGGAGGCGGTCGAGCTGGCCGAGCGAGGAGTAGCCGGAGCCGAAGTCGTCCAGCGCTATGCGCACCCCGGCGCCGCGCAGCGCCTTGAGCTGCGCGACGAGGGTGTTCATCTGGTGGGAGAAGTCGTGCTCGGTCACTTCGAGGACCAGGCGCGAGGGCAGCACGCCCGCGGCGATGAGCGCGGCGTTCACCTCGGTGGCGAACAGGTGGGTGTGCAGCTCCTTGACCGAGACGTTCACCGAGATCCAGGTCTTGATGCCCGCGGAGTGCCACTGCGCGAGCTGCTCGGCGGCGCGGTTGACCGCCCAGACGGCCAGGTCCTGGGTGAGGCCGGACTCGGTGGCGGCGGGGATGAACTCGCCGGGGCTGACCTGGCCGAGCCGGGGGTGGTGCCAGCGCAGGAGCGCTTCGGCGCCGACGATGGTGCGGTCCTTGGGGGCGAACACCGGCTGGTAGACCAGGCGGAGCTCGTCGCGGTCGATCGCGCCGCGCAGCTCCTGGGTGAGCTCGTTCTTGCGGCGGACGCGCCGGTCGAAGTCGGCGTCGTAGGTCTCGTAGCGGTTCTTCCCGGTCTGCTTGGCCGCCCGCAGGGCCAGGTCGGCGTTGCGCAGGAGGATCTCGGGGTCCTCCAGGCCCTCGGTGGCGATGGCGATGCCGATCGAGCCGGTGATGATCACGGTGGAGTCGTCGTGGAACCGGTAGGGCTCGGCCAGTTTCTCGACCAGGTCGCCGGCCATGGAGACGGCCTCGGAGCGGCTGGCGCGCAGCAGGACGGCGAACTCGTCGCCGCCCAGGCGCGCGCCGAGGTCGGTGGGCTGGAGCAGTTCCTTGATGCGGCGGGAGACCTCGACGAGGAGTTCGTCGCCGAAGTCGTGGCCGCGGGTGTCGTTGACGTTCTTGAACCCGTCGAGGTCGAGCAGCAGGAGCGCGGTCTGGTGCTCGCCGGCGTCCACGCCGTCGTCGAGGTGCTGGAGGAGGGCGCGGCGGTTGGCCATGCCGGTGAGCGGGTCGGAGTAGGCCATGCGGGCGAGCTCGTTCTCCAGGCTGCGGCGCGCGCCGACGTCCTCGATGCGGGCGACCAGGCCGCGGACCTCGGGCTGGCCGCGCAGGTCGGTCACGACCGTCTCGGTGTGCCTCCAGCGTCCGGCCGAGTCGCGGACGCGGACGTTCAGGGCGATCCGGCCGGTGGTGTTGGCGCCTTCGAGGAGGTTGCCCAGGTCCTCTTCGGCGCCGCGCCGGTCCTCGGCGTGGAGCAGGTCGAGGAAGGGGGCGCCGTCGCAGGGGCCGGAGGCGGTGGTGGGGCTCCAGGCCGAGTCGGCGGGGTGCCAGGTGACGGTGAGGTCGGGGTCGAGGACCAGGACGGTGTCGGAGGCGACCCCCACGATGGCCGAGAGGCGGCGCTGGCGGTCGGCGGCGGCGCCGGAGACGCGGCGGACGTCGAGGTGGGTGAGGACGAGCCGTCCGCCGAGGGCGGCCACGGCGACGAGCGCCAGGAGGGCGGCGTCGAGCGGCAGCGGGCCCGCGGAGGCGCCGTTGTGGAGGAACACGGCGGTGGCGAACGCGGCGGCCCCGACCATGACGGCGTAGTGGACGGTCGGGTAGTTGCGCTTGTCGGCCACGGGCCGTTGGCGCAGGGCGAGGTAGGTGACGCCGAGCAGGGCCGCGGAGGAGGCGATCCAGCCCACCGACCACCAGAAGACGGCCGCGGCGGGGCGCCCCCACTGCCAGGCGGCGAACATGGCCATGCCGCTGGTGTGGACGGCCAGGACGGCGAAGTAGGCGAAGGCGTGGCGGCGGCGCCAGCGGGTGAGGCGGAAGGTGGTGGTGCAGCCGACGCCGAACAGGATCATGCCGAGCATGCCGGGGACGACGATGGCGAGGTCGCCGGTGGTGAGGTGCCCGTGGTGGTCCTGGAGCCAGGGCCGGGCGAGGATGAGCCAGAAGGCGAAGAGCAGGCAGACGCCGACGAAGCCGCCGTCGACGAGGCGGCGCTGGACGGCGGCGGCGTCCCAGCCGTCGTCGGGCATGCGCAGCAGGGCGAGGCCGTAGAGCGCGATCGCGGCGGTGAAGCCGATGCCGACGACGAAGGAGGCGGCTCCCGTGGGCATCCAGCAGGCGGCGGCCACGGTCCCGGCGGTGGTCTGGAGCCCGGCGGCCATGATCTTGTACGCGAGGCGGCGGGCGGGATTGATCCGGGCGGCGACGCGCCACATGAGCACGCCGGCGCAGGCGGCGCCGAAGCTGCCGAGGACGGCGGCGGTGGCGATGTTCAGGTCGGGGGCGGAGGAGCGCAGTCCGGTGACGACGCCCGCCGTGAGCACGGAGGACCACATTGCGGTGGCCGCGATCCACGACGTGAGGAGGCGCGCGCGGCGGGGTGATGGCGACATGCACAGAGCCCAATCCTAGAAAGCCTCGTGCCCTACAGAATGCCCCATCGTCGAGCGGATGGGAACCGCGCCCTCCGGCAGACACGAAATGCACATGCATCCTATATGGAGATCCAGGAGGTGGATGTGTCGACGATACAACGGTGCGTGACAACGGAAGTCGGCAAACGAGGCATTTCAGATGCGCGTGTCGCGCACCGTCCGCCTTCGGTCACGGGTACGGCGTTCACCGTCCCGTGCGCAACGCTTGCCGGGCGCGTCGGCGCGAATGTGCCAACTTTTCACCCGGCGGCGGCACGGGGCCGAAAGCGACCATGACACGCCGGGCGAATCGGGCGCCGCGCCGCCCGCGCGCCGAAGACGGCCATCCCCGCACCGCCGCCGGGCCGTGCGGGGAGCGCCGCTCGGGCGCGGCCTCCGGTCCGGGACCGTTCGGGCGCGTCCCCGAAGGCCGGTCCCGGTCAGCCTCGCAGCGCCCCCGAGCGGGCCTCGGGCAGCGCCGCCAGGAGTTCGTCGCGGGCCTTGCCGACGGCCGCCGAGCGCTCGTCGCGCTCCCGCTCGGCCTCGCGGACGAGGCCCTTCGTCCGCTCCAGCTCGGCGCGCAGGTCCGCGAGCTGCCGCTCGCAGCGGTCCCGGTTCAGCGCCAGGTCGGCCGTGCCCTGGACGTGGCGCCACAGCGGCACCCCCACGCCGATGAGGCACAGCACCGACAGCGGCCACAGCCCCGCCAGCAGCAGGACCAGCGCCAGGGCGCCGAAGCCCCCGGCGATGCCCGCGGTCGCCGGAAGGGAGGGGCCCTTCAGGTCCATGCTCCGCTCGATCCGCTCCTCGGCCGTCCGCAGCTCCGCCGGGTCGTGGCCGTCGCGCCCGACCGCGACGCGCACCCCGACCCACTTGACGGTCCGCGTGATCGGCTCAGACGCCGCGACCTCGCCGAGCCGCTCGACGCGTGAGCGCAGCAGCGGCGCGGCCACGTCGAGTGCGAGGGCCCGCAGCTCCGGCGGCCCCTCGGGGTCGAACAGGTCCCGGCGCAGGAGACCCGCGACGGTCCCCTCCGGGTCGGACCAGGTGGGCTTGGAGCGCTGGAGCCGGTCCTCGGGCAGGTGCAGCTCCTCCATCGCCTCCACCAGCGGCAGCTCCGCCGGGCTGGGCTCCTCGATGAGTTCCTGGAGGTAGTGCCGCCAGCGGTCGTCGGGCGCCGCGGCGACCCCGGCGGGCGGGGGCGGGGCGGCGGCGGCCAGGTGCTCGCGGAGTTTCGCGAACGCCTCGTGCTGGGGCAGGGGGGCGGACCCGTCGCCGCCGAAGGCCGCGATCGCCTCGTCCCACGCCTTCAGCTCGCTCTCGTCGAGCGATTCGGGGTCGAAGCCGGCGTCGAGCCGCTCCCGCAGCAGCGCGGCGGCGCTCGGCCCGAACTCGCCGAGGGCGGTGTGCTCCCACACCGCCCGCCAGCCGGCCGCGACCTCGCCGGGCGCCGTCAGGCCGAGGTCGGCGGGCTCGCCCAGCAGGCGCAGCACCGAGGCGTCGACGAAGGCGGGCTGGTCGAAGCACAGGGCGACGGCGAGGGTGAACAGCTCGGTGCGGACGGCGTCGCGTTCGCGGGCCAGCTCCAGGCTCGCGCCCAGGTCGGTGAACGAGCCGGAGGCGCCGCCGCTGCGGGAGGCCAGGCGCAGGAGCGCCACGGCCGCGGGCGGCATCCAGTAGCCGGGGACGTCGTCGATGTCGGGGGCGGCGGCGGGCAGGCCGCCGGCCAGGGCGCGGAAGGGCCTGCGGACCGCCTTGCGCGCCGTGTACTCGTCGAATTCGAGCAGTTGGAAACGCAGCTCGGTCCATTCGAGGACGGTGTCGATGCGGCCGGAGACGGAGCTGAGCCTGGTGTCGACCTGTTTGAGGCCACTGGTGAACTCCTCGCGCGCGGCCCGCAGCCGCCGCTGCTGGGCTCGGCGCTCGGCCTCCAGCTCTTCGTCGATCTCGTTGATGGCCCTGGTCTGCGACCAGTCAGAGTCCCAGTTCCAATAGCTGACTCGGCTCATGGGTTCACTCCGGGGGTGCGGGGGCATGGGCGCCCCTATTGTGGCCCGCGCGTGCAAACGGCCGGGTCCGAGGCCGGACCCGGCCGTTCGCGTTCGCGCTGGGCGGGTGTCCGGGGGATCGGGCGAGGCGTCGGCCGGCCCGATCCGCCGGACGCCCTCAGTCGACCTTGCGGACGGCGCCGTCGCTGGCGGGGGTGGCCATCGCGGCGTAGGCGCGCAGGGCCGCGCTGACGTGGCGATCGCGGTCGCGGGGGCTGAAGGGGCGCTCGCGCTTCTCCTGGGCCACGCGCCGCTCCGCGAGCGCGGCGTCGTCGACCTTGAGTTCGATGCGCCTGGCGGGGATGTCGATCGCGATGATGTCGCCGTCCTCGACCAGGCCGATGGCGCCGCCGCCGGCCGCCTCGGGGCTGACGTGCCCGATCGACAGGCCCGAGGTGCCGCCGGAGAAGCGGCCGTCGGTGATGAGCGCGCACTTGCGGCCCAGGCCGCGGCCCTTGAGGAACGAGGTCGGGTACAGCATCTCCTGCATGCCGGGGCCGCCCTTGGGGCCCTCGTAGCGGATGACGACGACCTCGCCCTCCTTGACCGACTTGTTCAGGATGCCGGTGACCGCGTCGTCCTGGGACTCGAAGACGTGCGCGGGGCCGGAGAAGGTCAGGCACTCCTCGGGGACGCCCGCGGTCTTGACGACGCAGCCGTCCTCGGCGAGGTTGCCGAACAGGACGGCCAGGCCGCCGTCGGCGGTGTAGGCGTGCTCGACCGAGCGGATGCACCCGTTCTCGGCGTCGGTGTCCAGCGAGGACCAGCGGTTCCGCGTGGAGAACGGCCGGGTGGTGCGGACGTTGCCGGGCGCGGCGTGGAACAGCTCGATCGCCTCCGGGGAGGGGTGCTCGGCGCGGATGTCCCAGGCGCCGAGCCATTCGGCGAGCGTCGGCGAGTGGACCGAGTGGACGTCCTCGTGCAGCAGGCCGCCGCGGTGGAGTTCGCCGAGGATGGCGGGGATGCCGCCGGCCCGGTGGACGTCCTCCATGTGGTATTCCTGCGAGTTGGGGGCGACCTTGGACAGGCACGGGACGCGGCGCGAGACCGCGTCGATGTCGGACACCGAGAAGTCCAGGCCGGCCTCGCGGGCGGCGGCCAGCAGGTGGAGGATCGTGTTGGTGGACCCGCCCATGGCGACGTCGAGGGCCATGGCGTTCTCGAAGGCGTTGTGGGTGGCGATGCTGCGCGGCAGGACCGACGCGTCGTCGTCCTCGTAGTAGCGGCGGCACAGGTCCATGACCACGCGCCCGGCCTCGGCGAACAGGGCTTCGCGGGCGGCGTGGGTGGCGAGCGTGGAGCCGTTGCCCGGCAGGGACAGGCCGATGGCCTCGGTGAGGCAGTTCATGGAGTTCGCGGTGAACATGCCCGAGCAGGAGCCGCAGGTGGGGCAGGCGTCGGCCTCCATGCGGCCGAGTTCGGCGTCCGAGACGTCGTCGTTCGCGGCGGCGACCATCGGGTCGATGAGGTCGAGCTTGCGGGTGACCACGCCGTTCGCGTCGACGGTCTTGCCGGCCTCCATGGGGCCGCCGGAGACGAAGACGACGGGGATGTTCAGGCGCAGCGCGGCCATGAACATGCCGGGGGTGATCTTGTCGCAGTTGGAGATGCAGACGAGGGCGTCGGCGCAGTGGGCGTTGACCATGTACTCGACGGAGTCGGCGATGATCTCGCGGCTGGGCAGCGAGTAGAGCATGCCGCCGTGGCCCATGGCGATGCCGTCGTCGACGGCGATGGTGTGGAACTCCTTGGAGACGCCCCCGGCCTCGGCGATGGACTCGGCGACGATGCCGCCGAGGTCCTTGAGGTGGACGTGGCCGGGCACGAACTGCGTGTAGGAGTTGGCGATGGCCACGATCGGCTTGCCGAAGTCCGAGTCGGTCATTCCGGTGGCGCGCCACAGCGCGCGTGCGCCGGCCATCTGGCGGCCGTGCGTGGAAGTGCGTGAACGAAGCGCTGGCATCCTGCCAGTCTGCCACGTTCCAGATCCCGGGACCAACTGCCCGTACCTTAGGACACCCTGGGTTTTCGGGGGATCAGAACTTGCGGATCATGACGCCGGCGACGGCCTCGGCCGGGCAGGGGCCGTGGCGGCGGGAGTCCTCGCCGGCGGGGTTGTCGCTGAGGAGGAAGTAGTGCCCGGCCGGGACGGCGCCGCCGGAGCCGGGCGCGGGCTCGCCCGGGCCCGCCGCCACGCGCTTGACCCACCACGCCCCGCCGGGCCGGCCGAGCCGGGCCTTGCGGGGCTCGGCCCAGCCCAGCGCCGGGTCGGGGGCGGCGGCCACGACGACCTGGCCGGTCTCGATCCTGCGGGTGCGCTTGGCCAGGACCTCGTCGCCGTCGTGCAGCGCGGGCTCCATGCTGGCGCCCTCGACCTTCACGAGCACCCAGCGCCGCCGCAGCTGGCGCACGCTCTCGATCAGCAGCGCCACGGCCGCGACGAGGGCCAGCGCGCCGAGCCACAGGTTCGCGTCCACGGCTAGGGCAGGTCGTTGATGATGTCGCCGATCGGGCGGCGGCGGCCGGTGAAGAACGGGATCTCCTCGCGCACGTGCCGCCGCGCGCGGGAGGCGCGCAGCTCGCGCATGAGGTCCACGATGCGGTGCAGCTCGTCGGCCTCGAACGCCAGGATCCACTCGTAGTCGCCCAGCGCGAACGCGGGGACCGTGTTGGCCCGCACGTCGGGGTAGCCGCGGGCCTGCATGCCGTGCTCCGTCAGCATGTCCCGCCGCTCCTCGTCGGGCAGCAGGTACCACTCGTAGGAGCGCACGAAGGGGTACACGCACACGTAGTCGCGGGGCTCCTCGCCGGCCACGAACGCCGGGAGGTGGCTGCGGTTGAACTCCGCGGGCCGGTGCAGCGCCATATTCGACCACACCGGGGTCAGGTGGCGGCCGAACGCGGTGCGGCGCAGCTCCGAGTAGGCCTTCTGGAGCCGGTCGGAGGACTCGGCGTGCCACCAGACCATGACGTCGGCGTCGGCCCGCATGCCCGAGAGGTCGTAGGTCCCCCGGACCGTCACGCCGCCGTCGGTGCAGTGCTTCTCGAAGAACGACTCGGTGTCGGCGATCAGGTCCTGCCTGATCGAGTGGAACGGCTCGGAGGCGCGGAAGACCGACCACAGCGTGTAGCGGATGGTCTCGTTCAGTTCCTTGATGCGCTGGGCGTTGGGGTTGTTCGACTGCTGTGTCACGATGCGGCCCTTCGAAACTAGTCGGATTCGGTGGTGAGCTGGGCGGTGATCTCGTCGGCGGCGGCCAGCCCGGAGGCGATGCACGCGGCGATGCCGACCCCGTCGGCGGCGGCGCCGGCGATCGCGATGCCGCGGCGGGTCCGCAGCTTCTCGCGGGCCGCGCGGATGCGCCCGGTGTGGCCGGGCGCGTACTGCGGGAGCGCCCCGCCCCACCGGTCGACGCGCTGGGCGACCGGCTCGGGCGCGCGCCGCCCCAGGTGCTCGCCCAGTTCCCTCAGCGCGGTCTTGGCGAGGGCGGCGTCGTCGTGCTGGAGCAGCGCCTCTTCGCCGAGGCGGCCCATCGAGACGCGCAGGATCGTGCGCCGCCGGCCCAGGTGGGGCCATTTCTTCGAGGTGAACGTGGCGGCCTTGACGGCCTTGCCGTGGCTGGCCGGGGCCAGAAAGCCCGAGCGCTCGGGCAGGTCGATGTCGTCGAACGCGAAGGAGGCCAGGGCCACCGAGGCGTAGGCGACGCCCGAGAGCGCGGCGGCGGCCTCGGACTCGACGCCGCGCAGCAGCCGGGCGGCGGGTCCGGCCGGGACGGCCAGGATGACCGCGTCGGCGTGCAGCCGGATCGGGTCGGGCACGGGCCCGGCGACGATCTCCCAGCCGTAGGGGGTCTGGCGCAGTTCGCGGACGGTCAGGCCCAGCCGCACGTCGGCGCGGGAGGCGGCCGAGGTGGCGGTGACCAGGCGGCTGAGGCCGCCGTCGACGGTGGCGAAGACCGGTTTCCCGGTGGCGGGCCGCTTGACCTCGGCCACGGCGTCGGTGAGCCGGGAGTGGCGGTGCAGGGCCTCGGCCAGCTGCGGCATGACGGCGGTGACCGAGAGGCGGTCGACGTCGCCCGCGTAGACCCCGGCGAGCATCGGGGAGACGAGCCGGTCGAGGACCTCCGGGCCCAGGTGCGAGCGCACCAGCTCCCCCACCGACACGTCGGCGCCGGGGGCGAGGATCGGCTCGCCGGTGTCGGGGCGCTCCTTGACGTCGGCGACGGCCGCGACGTCGGCGGGGTCGGCCGGGATGCCCATCATGGTGCCGGTCGGGAAGTCGCGCAGCCGCCCGTCGAGGCTGAGGGCGGGGGCCAGGCCCGCCGGGTGGACCAGGGCGTCGCCGAGCCCCACGGCCCGGGCGAGGTCCACGGCCTCGGGCCTGGCGGCCAGGAGCGATTCGGCGCCCGATTCGACGGGCCGCCCGGCGAGGTCCACGGTGTGGATCTTGCCGCCGAGGCGCCCGGAGCGTTCGGCGACGACGATCTCGGCGTCCTCGCCGAGGCGTTCGCGCAGCCGGTGGGCCGCGGCGAGGCCGGTGATGCCGCCTCCGACGATGAGGACGCTCGGCCGCCCCTCGGCGCGCGGGGGCGGGGCGAAGACCGCGTTCATCGCCTGGTCGTCTCGTGGACGCGGTCGACGACGAGTGCGAGCTTGCCGGGGTCGGAGTCGGGCAGGACGCCGTGGCCGAGGTTGAAGATGTGGCTCCGGGCGGCCCGTCCGGCGCACAGCACCTCGTCGGTCTCGGCCAGGAGCGGTTCGTCGTCGGCGAGGATCGCGGCGGGGTCGAGGTTGCCCTGGAGGGCCCTGTCCGGCAGGCGCGCGGCGGCGGCGTCGAGCGGGATGCGGAAGTCGACGCCGATGACCTCGGCGCCGGTCTCGGCCATCGCTTCGAGCAGGTGCCCGGTGCCGACGCCGAAGTGGATGCGCGGCACCGACTGCGCCACGCCCGCCAGGGCGGCAGTGGAGTGCGGGAGCGCGAAGCGGCGGTAGTGGGCCTCCGAGAGCGCGCCCGCCCAGGAGTCGAACAGCTGGACGGCGCTCGCCCCCGCTTCGACCTGGACGCGCAGGAACTCGCCGCAGATCGCGGCGAGCTTGGCGGCCAGGGCGTGCCACACGTCGGGGCGGGAGCGCATCAGGGCCTTGGTCCTGGCGTGGTCCTTCGAGGGCCCGCCTTCGATGAGGTAGGAGGCGAGGGTGAAGGGCGCGCCGGCGAAGCCGATGAGCGGGGTGTCGCCGAGTTCGGCGGTGAGCAGGCCGACGGCCTCGGTGATGTAGCCGACGTCGCAGGGGTCGAGGTTGCGCAGGCGGTCCACGTCGGCCTCGGTGCGGAAGGGCTCGGCGACGACGGGGCCGACGCCGGGGACGATCTCGATGTCGACGCCGATGGCGGCCAGGGGCACGACGATGTCGGAGAAGAAGATGGCGGCGTCGGTGCCGTAGCGGCGGACCGGCTGCATGGTGATCTCGCAGACCAGGTCGGGGGTCCGGCACGCCTCCAGCATGGTGGTGCCGGCCCTGGCCTCGCGGTATTCGGGGAGCGAGCGCCCGGCTTGGCGCATGAACCAGACCGGGACCCGGTCGGGTTCCTCGCCCCGGCAGGCCGCGAGGAACGGGGACGCCGAGGCGGGCTTCGCCCCGGCCGGAGTTGCAGCAGCGGTACGCACACGGCCATCTTGGCACGTGCGGCGGCGCCCGTCCCGCAACGGCGAGTGCGATGTGGCGCGCGCCGTCGCGGGGCTGCGACGGCGGTCCTACTTATCGGTAGACGTGAATGGTGCAATAGACCCACGTTCGGGTGTATATCGGTCTCCTGTCCGGCGGGGCAGTGGCACGACCAGCGGACCTGGCCGTACCGTGAACAGGTGACCGATCCCCAACCCGAATCCGACACCGAACTGCTGACCGAGCCGCGAGAGGGGATGCCCCCGCTCGTCGAGACCTCCGCGGCGCTCGCCGAAGCCGCCGAGCGGCTCGCGTCAGGTTCCGGCCCCATCGCCATCGACACCGAGCGCGCGTCGGGGTTCCGCTACTCGGGTCGCGCGTACCTCATCCAGCTCCGCCGCGCCGGGGCCGGGACGATCCTGGTCGACCCCATCCCCATCGAGGACCTCGGGCCGCTCCGCGCGGCCCTGACCGGCCCGGAGTGGATTCTGCACGCCGCGAGCCAGGACCTGCCGTGCCTGGCCGAGCTCGATCTGCACCCGACCGCCCTGTTCGACACCGAGCTGGCGGCGCGGCTGTGCGACTTCGAGAAGGTCGGGCTCGCCTCGATCACCGAGCAGCTGCTCGGGTTCCGCCTGGAGAAGCAGCACTCGGCGGCCGACTGGTCCTCGCGTCCGCTGCCGCACGACTGGCTGGTCTACGCCGCGCTCGACGTCGAGCTGCTCTTGGAGCTGCGGGGGAAGCTGGCCGCCGAGCTGGCCGAGCAGGGCAAGACCGCCTGGGCCGAGGCCGAGTTCGAGCACGTGCGCACGGCGGGGCCGCCGAAGCCGCGCCGGGAGCCGTGGCGGCGCACCTCGGGCATCCACAAGGTGCGCGGCGCGAAGGCGCTGAGCCGGGTGCGCGCGGTGTGGGAGGCCCGCGACGAGCTGGCCCGCAAGCTCGACCGGGCGCCGGGGAAGGTGCTGCCGGACGCGGCCATCGTCGAGGCCGCGGTGAACGACCCCACCGACTTCGCCGAGCTGATGAGCCTGCCGGGCTTCCGGCGGCGCGGCGGGCGCTCCAACGCGCGGCTGTGGCTGGCGGCGCTGGTGGACGCCCGGGCGCTGCCCGGGGAGCGGCTGCCGTCGACGACGCCGCCGCAGGAGGGGCCGCCGGCGACGCACCGGTGGGCCGACCGCGACCCGGACGCGGCCGAGCGGCTCGCCGCCGCCCGCGAGGCGGTGGCCGAGACGGCCGGGGCGAACCGCCTGCCCGCCGAGAACCTCATCACGCCCGCGATCGTGCGGGCGCTGGCCTGGGAGCCGCCGGAGCACCTCACCGAGGAGCGGGTGCGGGAGACGCTCCTGGCGGCGGGGGCCCGCCGGTGGCAGGTGGACCTGCTCGCCGCGCGCCTGACCGAGGCGCTGCGGTAGCCCGCCGCCCGCCCCCGGTTCCCGCGAAGCGGCACCGCGCGCGGCTCGGGCGTTGAACACTGGGACCGGCCGGCTCCGGCACTCCGGCCCGCGGTCCCGACCTGCGGCGAGAAAGGCGGCGCGGCGCGCTGCCGTCCCTCGCCGATCACGGTGATCCCCATGGCAGGGTGGGGGCGTGACATCGTTCTTACTTGCGAGTAACATCGCGTGTGACGCCGCATACCCAAAGGAGGGAACAGCGTGAGAGACACCATCCGTGATGTCGTCTTCGTCGACGGGGTGAGGACTCCGTTCGGCAAGGCGGGCAAGCTCTACGACGAGACCCGCGCCGACGACATGATCATCCGCTGCATCAGGACGCTGCTGCGCCGCAACCCGGAGCTGCCGCCTGAGCGCGTCGACGAGGTGGCCCTGGCGGCCACCACCCAGATCGGCGACCAGGGTCTCACGCTGGGCCGCTCGGCGGCGCTGCTGGCGGGTCTGCCCCGCTCGGTGCCGGGCTTCTCGATCGACCGCATGTGCGCCGGCGCGATGACCGCGGTGACCGCCGTGTCGTCCGCCATCGCCGCCCGCCAGTACGACGTGGCGATCGCCGGCGGCGTCGAGTCGATGAGCAACCACCCGATGGGCGAAGGCGTCGACCCCAACCCGCGCATCGTCGCCGAGAAGCTGGTCGACCCCGACGCGCTGGTCATGGGCAACACCGCCGAGAACCTGCACGACCTGTTCCCGGCCATCACCAAGGAGCGCGCCGACACCTACGCGGCGGCCACGCAGCAGCGCTACGCCGCCGCGCTCGACAAGCTGAGCGCCGACTTCGCGACCATGGCCGCGCGCTCCACCGACGAGGGCTGGACCGTGGCCACGGCCGATCAGCTCCCGCGGCCCGAGACCACCGTGGAGGGGCTGGCCGGGCTGCGGACGCCGTTCCGCCCGCACGGCAAGGTCACCGCGGGCACCGCCGCGCCGCTGACCGACGGCGCCACCGCCTGCCTCGTCACCGACGCCGAGACCGCGGCCGAGCTGGGCCTGGACGCGGCCATGACGATGGTCGGGTTCGCCTTCGCCGGCGTCGACCCCGAGACCATGGGCGTCGGGCCGATCCCCTCCACCGAGAAGGCCCTGGCCCGGGCCGGGCTCACCATCGACGACATCGGGCTCATCGAGATCAACGAGGCGTTCGCCGTGCAGGTCCTGGCGTTCCTCGACCACTTCAAGATCGCCGACGACGACCCCCGCGTCAACCCGTGGGGCGGCGCGATCGCCATGGGCCACCCGCTGGCCTCCTCCGGCGTGCGGCTGATGACCCAGCTGGCGCGCGAGTTCGCCGAGCACCCCGAGGTGCGCTACGGCATCACCACCATGTGCGTCGGCCTGGGGCAGGGCGGCACGGTCATCTGGGAGAACCCGAACTTCGAGGGAGACAAGTAATGAGCACCTTCCCCGTCGAGCTTCCCGAATTCCCCGGCGAGGTCGTCACCGAGGCGCACGTCCGCTACATCACGCCGCCCGGCCTGGGAGGGCGGGCCGCGCTCATCACGCTCGACAACGGCTACGACCACACCAAGCCCACCTCCATGGGCCCCGGCGGCATGCGGAACCTGTGGAACGCGCTCGACGAGGCCCTGGCCTCCGACGCGAAGTTCATCGCCGTCACCGGCAAGCCGTTCATCTTCCTGGCCGGCGCCGACATCAAGATGATGCCGCTGCTGGAGAGCCGCGAGCAGGGCCTGGCGATGGCGCAGGCCGGGCACGTGCTCTACAAACGGCTCAAGGACTCGGCGGTCCCGACGTTCGCGTTCGTCAACGGCACCGCGCTCGGCGGCGGCATGGAGCTGGCGCTGCACTGCCACTACCGGACGGTGTCGGCCAGCGCCGTCGCGCTCGGCCTGCCGGAGGTCTCGATCGGGCTGATCCCCGGCTGGGGCGGCTCCCAGATCCTCCCGAACCTGATCGGCCCCGAGGCGGCCGCGCAGGTCATCATCGGCAATCCGCTCAACCAGAACAAGATGCTGCGGGGACCCGACCTGACCCGGCTCGGCATCGCCGACGCCCAGTTCGAGGCCGCCGACTTCCTGGAGGAGTCCGTGGCCTGGGCGACGGCGGTCGTGAACGGCGAGACGGCCGTGGAGCGGCCCGAGATCGACCGCGGCGAGTCCTGGAAGGCGGTCGTCGCCGGGGCGCGCAAAATGGTGGACGAGAAGATCCACAACGCCTCCCCCGCGGCGATGCGGGCCCTGGACCTGCTGGAACTGGCGCGCACCGCGAGCTTCGAGGAGGGCTCCCTCGCCGAGGACGAGGCGCTCGCCGACCTGGAGATGGCCCCGGAGTTCAAGACGAGCCTGTACGCGTTCAACCTCGTCCGCAAGCTGGGCAAGCGCCCCGAGGGCGCGCCGAGCTCGGGCCTGGCGAAGGAGATCGGCAAGGTCGGCGTCGTGGGGGCGGGGCTCATGGCCGGGCAGATCGCGCTCATGTTCGCCCGCCGCCTGGAGGTCCCGGTCGTCATGACCGACCTCGACGCCGATCGGGCCCGGCGGGGCCTGGAGTACGTCCGCGGCGAGATCGACAAGCTCGAAGCGAAGGGCCGGGCCTCCAAGCTCAAGGCCGCGCGGCTGCGCGCGCTCGTGTCGGCCAGCGCCGACAAGGGCGTCTACGCCGACTGCGACCTGGTCATCGAGGCCGTGTTCGAGGAGCTCCAGGTCAAGCAGGCGGTGTTCGGGGAGGTCGAGCAGGTCGTCTCCGACGAGTGCCTGCTGGTCACGAACACCTCGGGGCTGTCGGTCACGGCGATGGCCGCGAAGCTGCGGCGACCCGAGCGGCTGGTGGGGATGCACTTCTTCAACCCGGTGGCGGTCATGCCGCTGGTGGAGGTCATCGCGACCGAGTCGACCGACGAGGCGACCCTGGCGACGGCGTACGCGGTGGCCAAGAAGCTGAAGAAGACCGCGGTGGGCTCGGCGGACCGGCCGGCGTTCATCGTCAACCGGCTCCTGGGCCGGATGCTGGCCGAGGTCACCGGCGCGGTGGACGAGGGCACCCCGGTCGAGGTCGCGGACGTGGCGCTCGACGGGCTGGGGCTGCCGATGCGGCCGTTCGCGCTGCTGGAGCTGGTGGGCCTCCAGGTCGCCTGGCACCTGTGCTCGCACCTCAACGAGGACCTGGGCCCGCGGTTCCCGGTCTCGGCGAACCTGCGGCGCCTGGCGGAGGCCGAGGCGCCCGTGTTCGATCCCAGCGCGAAGGGCAAGGGGCGGCTGACCGACGAGGGGCGTGCGCTGCTCGAATTCGGCGACCGGGCCTCGACGGCCGAGGAGGTCGAGCACCGCGTGCTGGCGGGCCTGGCCGAGGAGGTCGGGCTGATGCTCGACGAGGGCGTCGTGCCCGGGCCGCAGCAGATCGACCTGGCGATGATCCTGGGTGCGGGCTTCCCCTTCTGGCTGGGCGGGCTCACTCCCTACCTGGACCGCAGGGGGGTTTCCACCGAAATGCACGGAAAGCCGTTCGACGCCAAGGTTTAGTGACCACGGTCACATTATATTTCAGTCGAGCTTGGACTCACCCGTTTGGACGAGTCCAAGCTCGACCCCTGTCCGGAGCATTTCCACTGAAATCGTTCACAGCCGGTACCGAAACGGCTACAGCGGCTGAAAGTGTCGGTATCGGGGAAATCCCCCAAGCCGGAATGGAAAAGACGGAATCGCTCCCACCCGCTTTGATACCAGCGAGTAACGAGCTTTTACCTGGGCTTACACGCACCTATGGTTGCCGGGTGCATATTCGCGACACGTTCGAAGGCGCGACCGGCTTCGCCCGGAGTGCCGCCATTGCCACCGGCAATCGATTCAAAGCACTGACCTCTCACCTGGCTGACCGCATCGGCCCCTGGATGACCGTACTGGCGGGGCTCCTCTCCGCCTTCGCGGGCATCCTCCGCAGTGGCGCAGCCGTCATCGTCGAACGAATCCGACCGCTCATGACCCGCGCGGCCGAGCGCCTCGAGCCGCTGACCTCCCGCCTGGCCGAGCACCTGCGGCCGTGGGCCGCCCTGGTGCAGGACGCCGCCGCCGTCGCCGCCGACGCGAGCGGCAGGGCCGTCGACACCGCGGTCGAGTTCGCCCGCCCGCTGGTCAAGCGCCTGACCGACCGGTTCGGCGTGCGGATGACCGTCGTCGGCGCCGCCAGCGCGATCTTCGTCGGCTCGACCGGCAGCACCGCCTGGGCCATCACCGCGATGGACGCCCCGGTCGACCCCGTCACCGAGCAGGTGGCGAACACGACCGCCGACTCCATCGCCGCCCTCTCCGAGGACGCCTCCCTGACGTTCGAGGAGCTGACGGCCGCCGAGCAGGAGGCCCTGGCCGCGGCCGAGGCCGCCGCCGAGGAGGCCGCCAAGGCCGCGCCGGCCGACCCCGAGCCCGTGGGCGGCCTGAACGAGGACCAGATGGACAACGCCGTGGCCATCATCGAGGCCGGGCAGGACGAGGGCCTGGACCGCGACGGCTGGGCGGTCGCCCTGGCGACGGCCATGCAGGAGTCCAAGTTCAAGAACTACGCCAACGAGGGCCTCCCCGAGTCCTTCGACTACGACCACCAGGCCGTGGGCTCGGACCACGACTCGGTCGGCCTGTTCCAGCAGCGCCCCGCCTCGGGCTGGGGCAGCGTCGAGGAGCTGATGGACCCGAAGACCTCGGCGTCCAAGTTCTACAAGGCGCTCAAGGGCGTCGACGGCTGGGAGGACATGCCGGTCACGGTGGCCGCCCAGACCGTGCAGGTCTCGGCCTTCCCCGACCACTACGCGCAGTGGGAGGACCTGGCCTGGGACATCATCGAGTCGTACGAGGACGCCCAGTAGTCCCGAGCATGCATCGAGAGGAAGACTTACCTTCCACCTCCCGATGGAGCGGGCCCCGCGCTTGCGGGGCCCGCTCCTGTCGTTCCACAACCAACACGTTCAGTCACCATCGAACAACTCCGCGGACATGATCACGAACACACTGAACATTCGGTGCGTACATGATCGACCGGCGGATACCGCGCGTTGGGCCGTTCGGCGGAGACGTCCACCGCAAGATCGTGGGAGCGCGCACAAATACCGCGATAGCGCGCGTTCTCCGCGAAAAGGGTACTCACCCCATCGGGTGAGCCCCGCCCCGTGCGCCCGCCCCCTCGCCCGCGTTGTCCGTCTGAGCTGCGCTTTCATGCTTCTAGCCTTACGCGAATGCGGAAGCGATCCGATCCCCCAGCACCGCGCGCGGCCACCGGGCGCAAGCGCGGCGACGACGTCGACGTCGAACCCGGCAGGCATCTGGCCGCCGCCTCCCCCGCCCGCCGCCTCGCGGGCGCCGCCTGCGCCGGGGTCCTCGCCCTGGCGGCCGTGGCCTCCGCCGCCGCGGCGGCGGGCGCGTTCCCCGGCAGGACCGACGAGGAGCGCCCGCCGCACGAGCGCACCGCCGAGCGCATCGTCGCCGACTCCATCGACGCCGAGTACGACTGGGACTCGGTCTCGCCGATGACGAGCATCCTCCCCCAGGGCCTGTTCGCCTCGGCCCCCGAGCCGGAGAAGGTCAAGGCCGAGACCGGCCCCGCCCTCGACCGCGACGCCGCCCCGGTCGAGGGCGTCGACGCCGCCCAGATGGCCAACGCGATCACGGTCATCGAGGTCGGCATGGACCGCGGCCTCGGCGAGCGCGCTTGGGCCGTGGCCCTGGCCACGGCCATGCAGGAGGCCAAGCTCTACAACGCCGCCAACCCGTCGGTCCCCGAGTCCTATGGCTACGACTGGGAGGTCGAGTACTCCGACCACGACTCGGTCGGCATGTTCCAGCAGCGGCCCTCCATGGGCTGGGGCTCGGTCGCCGAGCTCATGGACCCCGAGACCTCGGCCGCCAAGTTCTACGGCACGCTCGAAGGCGTCTCCGGCTGGGAGGACATGTCCATCGCCGGGGCCGCGCAGGCCGTGCAGATCTCGGCCTTCCCCGACCACTACGCGCAGTGGGAGGACCTGGCCTGGCGGATCATCGACCGGGCCGTGGTCTAGGCTGCCGCGCCCGGTCCGCTCCGGCGCACCCCGTGCGCGCGGGGGTCGCGAGGGGCGATTCCCACCCGATCGCCGCATACGCCCGGCACCCTCCGTGCGCGCGGGGCCGCGAACCGTTTAGAGGAATCCACGAAGTTTCGGCCCCGAAACGCGCCACCGGCCACAAGACGTTGTGGCCTGCGCACAAGCGGTGTCCGTTTCGCCCGGTCCGTGAGTTGACAGGGCGGCGACACTGTTCACGTGACCACCTTCAACTGCCCGCGCTGCGGCCACCCGAGCACCCCCGAGCAGTGCCTCGCGTGCGGCCGGGGGCCGGAGCCGCTCCTCTCCCGCCTCGCCGAGCTCGACGCGGCCCTGCGGGTGCTCTCCTCGGGCGCCGGCCGCGAGGCCGTCGCGTCCGAACGCGCCGAAGTGCTCGAAGCACTCGGCAGCAAGGCCGCCGCCTACCGGTCGGGCGCCGGGCCGCAGACGCCGCCCGCGTCGGCCGCCCCGGCCCCGGCCTCGCCCACCCCGGTCTCGGCCCCGCCCGCCTCCCCGACGCCGCCGCCGCAGGCGTCGCCCCAGCAGGCCGCGCCCCAGACCCCCGCCGCGCCGCAGGGCGTGCCGCAGCCCCCGGTCGGGATGCGGCAGCCGGTCGGGCCGGTGCCGCCGGTCGGTTACCGGCCCATGCCGCCGCCCGCGCCCCGTCCGCGCCGCGAACTCGACGCCAAGACCGTCCAGACCCTCCTGCTGGGCCTCGGCGGGCTGCTCGTGGCCGTCGCGGTCATCATCTTCACCGCCGTCGCCTGGCGCCACCTGGGCGACGCCGGACGCCTGCTCGTCCTCGGCCTCTTCACCGCGGTCATGCTGGCGGTCCCGGCCGTGCTCATCCGCTTCCGCCTGCGGGCCACCGCCGAGACCTTCGCCTCGCTGGCCGCGCTCGCGCTGTGGTGCTCGGCCCTGGCCGGGTACTACCAGTTCCTGCCCGCGGGCGAGGCGCTCACCGCCGAGGCCGTCGGCACCTGGACCATGCTCGTGCTCGTCGTCCTCACCGTCTACCGGTCCGGGGTCACCGCCACGGCCACGGGCTGGGCGCTCCTGCCGCTGGCGGCGGTCGGATCGGCGTTCGCGGCCTCGGGCGAAGTCCTCGGTGCCGCGCTCCTCATGGCCGCCACGGCCGCGGTCCTGGCCGCCGCGTCCTGGATCGTCGGCCGCACCCCCGGCCACCACCCCCGTTCGGACCTGCTGGTCTCGCGCCTGCTCCTGTGCGCCGCCGTCGTCCTCGCCTTCCTCGCGGGGCTCCGCGTCGCCTTCGACCTGAACGAGACGATGATGCCGCCGGTCGCCGCGGCCATCGCGGTGCTGGCGGCCGGAAACCTGGCGGCGACCCTCTACGCGCGCCGCGCCGACGCCTCGGTCGCCCTGCTCCTGACGGCCTCCTCGGCGACCGTCGCCATGACCGTCGCCGCCTGGGTGCTCGCGGCCCGCTCCGGCGAGGGCGCACTCGCGATCCCCTCGCTCGCGCTGCTCGGCGCGCTCATCGCCGTGCTCGTCGACGAACTGGCGGGCACCGACGGCGAGACCTCCCGGAAGGGGGCGGGGCTGGCCTCCATCGCCGCGCTGGCCGCGTTCGCCATCGTCGTCGCCGACGCCCCCGAACTGGCCTCCTACCTCGTCGCGGCCGTCGTGGTCCGGCTGCTGTCGCTCGTGGCGCCCGAACCGCTGCGCCGCTCCCTGCGCCACGCCGCCTACATCGGCGGCGCCGCCGTCGCCGCGGCCGGGGCGTTCATCACGCTGTCGGTGCTCCCGGCCCTGTGGTGGGACGCGGGCGTCGCCGGGCTGTTCACGTGGGAGGTGCCGATCGTGCTCGCGCTGCTGTCGTTCACCGCCGTGCTGGTGCCGGTCCGCCTGCGCTTCGACCTGATCGCGTTCACGCTGACCTTCGCCGCGATCGCCGCCGGGGGGATGCTCTGGATCCAGGACCCGGTGCGGTTCGACACGGCCCCGTTCACGGCCTTCACACTGGCGGCGGTGATCGCCCTGGTCGGGGCCCTGGCCTCGGGGACGCTCGCGGGACGCTGCGCGAGCTGGGCCTTCCTGGCGGCCTGGGTCGCCGTCGCCTGGAGCTGCGTCGGCGTCAGCGACCGGCTCGGCGCGTCGTCGGCGCAGATCGGGTTCGGCCTGGTCGCCTCGGCGGCGGCGATGCTCGCCGTCGCGGCCGGAGCGCCCCGGCGCAGCCGCCCCGACAGGGTGCTCGGCGCGATCCTCGCGCACGTCCTGGCCGGCGCCACCGCCGCGGCGATGGCGTTCGGCGCATGGTTCGAGCACCTCGTCAGCGGCTCGGACGCGAGCCTGTACCTGCCCGCGGCGCTCGGGGTCTACACCGTGGCCCTCACGGGGACGGCGCTGATGGCCCCGGTCAAGAAGCTCCCCTACGTCATCGCGGCGCTGAGCACCGGCACCGTGGCGTGGTGGACGCTCATGGCGTCGCTGGAGGTGACGACCCTCGAGACCTACACCGCGCCGCCGGCGGCGGCGCTGTTCGCCATCGGCCTGTGGGGGCTGCTGCGGCGCCCCGAGACCGGTTCGTGGTCGCAGCTCTCGGCGGCGATCGGCCTGGGCCTGGGGCCGAGCCTGCTGATGGCGCTCGGCGAGGGCGACCCGGCGCGGCGCGTCGGGGTCGGCGCGGCGGCGCTGGCAGTGGTCGTGGTGGGCCTGGCGCGGCGCTGGCAGGCGCCGCTGGTGCTGGGCGCGATCGCGCTGCTGGTGCTGGCGGTCAACGAGCTCGCCTTGGTGTGGCACGCGATCCCGCAGTGGATGCCGCCGGCGGTGGGCGGGGCGATCCTCATCGTGGCGGGCGCCACGTTCGAGAAGCGCCGCCGCGACGTGGCCCGGCTGCGCGCCACGCTCAGGTCGATGCGTTAGCGGTGCAACCCTTCGGCGTCTTCGGGGCGTCTCACGGGTGCACCGCTCGCGCGGCGGGCCTCAGCCGGCCCGCCGCGCGACTTCGGCTTGGAGGCGCTCGGCGACGGCCTCGGAGGTGAGGCCGAGGTCGGCGAGCAGCTGGGCGCGCGTGCCGTGCGGGTGCCAGTCGCGGGCGACGGCGAAGTCGACCAGGGGGAGGTCGTCGCCGTTGTCGCGCATGGCCTGGGCGAGCGCGTCGCCGAAGCCGCCGGTGCGGATGCCGTCCTCCACTGTGGCGATGAGCTTGTACTGGCCGACCAGTTTCACCAGGGCGTCGGGGACCGGAGAGATCCAGCGCGGGTCGACGACGGCGGCATCGACGCCCTGCGCGGCGAGGAGCTTCGCCGCCTCGACGGCGGTGGCGCCCAGCGATCCGCAGGCGACGATGAGGACGTCGGCGTCGTCGGGTTCGATGAGGAAGTCGAGCCCTTCGCGGGAGTCGACCGGTTCGATGTTCTCGGCGGGGATCGCGCCGGTCGGGAAGCGGAGCATGGTGGGGCCGTCGTCGACGGCGAGGGCCTCGGCGAACTCCTGGCGGAGGGTGGCCTCGTCGCGGGGCGCGGCGATGCGCAGGCCCGGCACGACGCGGAAGATGGAGGTGTCCCACACGCCGTAGTGGCTGGGCCCGTCGGGGCCGGTGATGCCGGCGCGGTCGAGCACGAAGGTCACCGGGAGCCGGTGCATGGCCACGTCGAGGACGGTCTGGTCGAAGGCGCGGTTCATGAACGTGGAGTAGACGGCGACGACGGGGTGGAGGCCGTTCATGGCGAGCCCGGCGGCGGAGGTGACGGCGTGCTGCTCGGCGATGCCGACGTCGAAGACCCTGTCGGGGTGGCGTTTCATCAGCCCGTCGACGCCGGTGGGGCCGGGCATGGCGGCGGTGATGGCCACCAGGTCGGAGCGGATCTCGGCCTGGGCGACGAGCTCCTCGGCGAAGACGCCGGTCCAGCGGCGCTTGGAGGCGGCGACCGGTTCGCCGGTCATCGGGTCGAAGGCGGCCGGGGAGTGCATCTGCTCGGCCTCGTCGGCGCGGGCGGGGGGCCAGCCGCGGCCCTTCTCGGTGAGGGCGTGGACGATGACCGGGCCGCCGAAGCCCTTGGCGCGCTCCAGGGCCTCGGTGAGCTCTTCGAGGTTGTGGCCGTCGACGGGGCCGACGTACTTCAGGCCGAGGTCGGCGAACATGCCCTGGGGGGCGAGCGCGTCCTTCAGGCCGGTCTTGGCGGCGTGGAGCGCGGAGTAGGCGGCGCGGCCGACCATGGGGATCTTCTCCACCGATTCCTGGATCTTGCGCAGGGCCGGTTCGTATCCGGGGTTGAGGCGCAGGCCGGAGAGGCGCTTGGCGAGGCCGCCGACGGTGGGCGCGTAGGAGCGGCCGTTGTCGTTGACGACGATGACGAGTTTGAGGTCGTCGCGGGCGGCGATGTTGTTGAGCGCCTCCCAGCACATGCCGCCGGTGAGGGCGCCGTCGCCGACGACGGCCACGACGTGGCGGTCGTCCCCGGCCAGGGCGTGGGCCTTGGCGAGGCCGTCGGCGTAGGACAGGGCGGTGGAGGCGTGGGAGTTCTCGACCAGGTCGTGGGGCGATTCGGCCTGGTTGGGGTAGCCGGTGAGGCCGCCGCGGCTGCGGAGGCCGTCGAACTGCCCGGCCCGGCCGGTGAGCGCCTTGTGGACGTACGACTGGTGGCCGGTGTCGAACACGATCTGGTCGTGCGGGGAGTCGAAGACGCGGTGGACCGCCATGGTGAGCTCCACGACGCCGAGATTGGGGCCGATGTGCCCGCCGGTCTTGGCAACCGCTTCGATGAGGAACTCGCGGATCTCGTCGGCCAGACCGGGGAGGTCGGCCTCGTCGAGCGATTTGAAGTCGGCGAGTCTGCCGATGGTCGCCAGCAGCGGATATGAGCTCATAACGCCGAAGTCTATCGGTGCGGGAGCGCAGGGCGTTAGTCCAAGACCGTCACTGAGGCCGGTCGCATACGCCTATCGAGTGTCGGAAAACAGTCATTCCCCGAAAGGGACACGCCGGGCGGAAGTCCTGCAGCGCCGGCGGCGATGGTGTGATCATCGCAACATGGATCTCATCGACCTGTACCAGAACACGGAGTGGCCCGCCCGTCTCGATCAGGTGCTGGGCTCCTCACCGGTCGATTGGAGCGTCCGGCGCAAGGCCGTCGGCGAGTCGGTGGCGCCGGGCCTGGCGCGGCTCCAGCACATGTCGGCGGTGCCGCGGTTCGATCTCGACACGGTCGAGGGCGAGGTCTACGAGGGGATTCTGGAGCGCGCACTGAGCGCGGCGGCCGAGTCGGGGGCGGTCTACACCGAGCTGCGGCTGCCGCAGGAGTCGGTGGCCTACCCGGGTTTCATGGAGCGGTTCGACGCGGCGAAGCGGAGCGTCGCCGAGTGCTTCCCGGACTTCGACGCGGGCGCGGTGCTGAGCCTGAACCTGTGGGAGCCGACGGTCAAGGAGATCTGCGACGCCTTCGGGGACGCGGCGGCGGCCGGGCTGGCGGGGGTCGAGCTCATCTACGTGCCCTACGCGGCCGAGGCGGACTGGACGCGCGGCCGGGCCGTGGCCTGCGCCGCGGCGCAGGCGGGCCTGGGGGTGACGGTCCCGGCGGGGGCGTTCAGCGCCGCGAACATCGCCGCGGTGGCGCAGCTGGAGGGGGTGCGCCGGATCGGCCACGCCGTGGGCGCGGGCGCCGACCCGGGGGTCATGCGGCTGCTGGCCGAGGAGGGCATGACGGTGGAGGTGTGCCTGACCTCGGCGGTGCTGCTGGGCATGGTCGAGCGGCTGGAGGACCACCCGCTGCCGCGGTTCCTGGAGGCGGGGGTGAACGTGGTGCTGGGCACGGACTCGCCGATGCGGATGGGCACCGGCATCGGCGAGGAGTACGCCAAGGCCGCCGCGCTGGGGCTGAGCGAGACCGATCTGCGGGCGGTCTCCGAGCGGGCGAGGGCCGTGCGCCTGCCCTGACATCGCGTCCCACATCATGGGATATCCCCTTGATGCCACCCGACTTGGTTGCTGTTTCACAACGTTATCGCCAACGTCGGATTGCAGACAATCGGAAAACTGACCGCCCTATTGCAAAAACCGAGCCCATCACCTGCGAAAACACTGATACCCTACGGCTCGTGTTGACCTTCTCACCCCGTGCTCCAGGTGCCGGAAACCGCGCTCTTGACTAGTGTTGCCTCGGTTGCCGCCCGACAACCGGAAGGAAGCGATGTCTGCCCTAGCAGTCGATTCTTTGTACAAGGTCTTCGGCAAAGGCGCCCACCAGGCCGTCGCCGAGCTCAAGTCCGGCGTCCCTCGTGAGGAGCTGACCAATAAGAAGGTGACCGCCGCGGTCATCGACCACAATTTCGAGATCGCCTCCGGCGAGATCTTCGTCGTCATGGGCCTGTCCGGCTCGGGCAAGTCCACGCTCATCCGCATGCTCAACGGCCTGGTCGAGCCCACCGCCGGGTCCATCTGGGTCGACGGCGTCGAACTGGGCGGCCTGTCGAACAAGGGCATCCGCGAGCTGCGCCGCGACAAGGTCAGCATGGTCTTCCAGCACTTCGCGCTCCTTCCCCACCGCACCGTGCTCGAGAACGTCGCCCTCGGACTCGAGATCAAGAAGACGCCCTCCGCCGAGCGCGCCGCCAAGGCCCTGGAGACGGTCGAGATGGTCGGCCTCGGCGGCCAGGAGGACAAGCTCCCCTCGCAGCTGTCCGGCGGCATGCGCCAGCGCGTCGGCCTGGCCCGCGCCCTGGCGGCCGACACCGAGATCCTGCTCATGGACGAGGCGTTCAGCGCGCTCGACCCGCTGATCCGCCAGGAGATGCAGGACCAGCTGCTCGAACTCCAGAAGACGCTGCGCAAGACGATCGTGTTCATCACCCACGACCTCAACGAGGCCATGCGCATCGGCGACCGCATCGCCATCTGCGACGGGCGGATCGTCCAGCTGGGCACCGCCGAGGACATCCTGATGCACCCGGCCAACGACTACGTCTCCGAGTTCACCGCCGACGTCGACCGCTCGCGGGTGCTCACCGCGGAGGCGGTCATGGAGCCCTTCCCCGGCACCGACACGAGCGACTTCGAGAAGGTCGAGTCCGACACGCTGGTCAGCGAGCTGTACGAGCAGGTCCTGTCCTCCGAGGACCCGCTGGTGGTCGTCGACGAGAGCTCCGATCCCCTCGGCGTCGTCACGCCCAGAGCCATCATCAAATCGCTCGCGCCCGAGAACGACTCCCCCGAAGCCGATCAGGAGCCCCAGCAAGCATGATCGAATACCTCCGCGACTGGTTCTGGACCTACATCTGGAAGCCCTTGCCCGACATGCCCTTCGGCGACTGGATGGACAGCCTCATCCGGTGGCTGCGGACCGAGTGGTCCGCGCTCTTCAGCGGCATCGAGGTCTTCCTCGAGACCATCTACTTCGGACTCGCCGACGCCCTGCTGTGGCTGCCCTCGGGTCTGATGATCCTCCTGTTCGCGGGCATCGCCTGGGCGGCCAAGAGCTGGAAGCTGGGCCTCGTGGTCGGCGTCGGCATGTTCATCGTCGGCTGGACCCCCTACTGGGAGGCCACGATGGAGACGCTCGCCATGGTGGTCGTCTCCGCCCTCATCGCCACCGCGCTGGCGATCCCCATCGGCATCCTCGCCTCCGAGAACCGCATCGCCTCCACGGTGACCAGGCCGGTGCTCGACTTCATGCAGACCCTGCCGGCCTTCGTCTACCTGCTGCCGGTGGTCATGCTCTTCGGCATCGGCGAGACGCCCGGCATCATCGCCACGATCGTCTTCTGCATGCCCCCGGGCGTGCGCCTCACCGAGCTGGGCCTGCGCCAGGTCGACCGCGAGGTCGTCGAGGCCGGCCAGGCGTTCGGCGCCTCACCCGCCCGCATCCTGCTGCGCATCAAGATGCCGCTGGCCCTGCCCACCATCATGGCGGGCCTCAACCAGGTCATCATGCTCGCCCTGTCCATGGTGGTCATCGCCGGCATGGTCGGCGGCGGCGGCCTCGGTTCGCAGATCGTCTCCGCCCTCGGCCGCGTCGAGATCGCCCAGGGCTTCAACGCGGGGATCGCCGTGGTGTTCCTCGCGATCTTCCTCGACCGCGTCATGCAGGGCCTGGCCGACCGCACCCCGGTCGCGCGGGCCGCCGCAATGGCCAGGTAGCACCGCCCAACCCATACCCAAGGAAAGGAAGACGACTATGCAGCGTCGATCAATCATCAGGGGAACCCTGGCCGCGGGTGCGGCCGCCGCACTGGCCGTGGGGCTGACCGCCTGCTCGGTCGAGAGCGAGGACGGCGGTGACTCCGACAGCGAGGAGATCGACTTCGGCCTGCCCGAAGGCGAAGGCGACATCACCATCGGCGTCATCCCCGGCTGGGACGAGGGCGTGGTGACCACCGAGATGTGGAACCAGGCGCTCACCTCGGCCGGATACGACGTGACCGTCCAGGAGATCTCCGAGGCGGGCGTGCTGTACGAGGCGCTCGCCACCGGCGGCGTCGACTTCTTCCTCGACGGCTGGCTGCCGATCACCCACGCCACCTACATGGACGAGTACGGCGACCAGCTGGAGAACCTCGGCACCTGGAACGAGAACGCGGCGCTGACCGTCGCCGTGCCGACCTATGTCGACGTCGACTCGCTGACCGAGCTCAACGACAACGCCGACCTCTTCGGCGGCGAGATCATCGGGATCGAGCCGAGCGCGGGCCTGACCGAGGCCGTGCAGGACAACGCCATGCCCACCTACGGCATGGACGACCTGACGCTGAAGACCTCCTCGACCGGTTCCATGCTCGCCGAGCTGGACTCGGCGATCGCCGCCGAGGAGCCGATCGTGGTGACCCTGTGGCAGCCGCACTGGGCGTACGCGAAGTACGACCTGAAGAACCTCGAGGACCCCGAGCTGACCCTCGGCGAGACCGAGACGATCAGCACCTTCGCGCGCCTGGGCTTCAGCGACGAGTTCGCCGACGTCGCCGAGGCGCTCGGGAACTTCGCCATGAGCGACGACGACCTGGCCGGCCTCGAGCAGGTCGTCTTCGACGACCACGACGGCGACGTCGAGAAGGGCGTGAACGCCTGGCTCCAGGACAACTCCTTCAAGGACCTGACCTCCTGACACGCTCGTCGAGCGGGGGGAGCGGGCGCGGCCCGCTCCCCCCGTTCCGTTGAAGCGAGGTTTTTTCGGCGAACCCGCCGCCCGAAGCATGCACCGGTGCTAATGTGTCAGCACGGTCGATACCTCCCGTACGCGGCCGCCGGCGTCGTCCGGCGGCCGCGTTGCACGTCGCCGATAGGATGCCCTCGACCCTTCCGGCGACCAGGAGGCAGCAAATGTTCGGCATCCTCGCACCGTGCCCCTCGCGCACTCCCGCCGATCTCAAGCCCCGCTGGATGGGCCACTTCTGCGGCCTGTGCCTGGAGCTGCGCGACGACGCCGGGCACCTCTCGCGGCTGACGACCAACTACGACACGCTGGCGCTGTCGGTCCTGGTCGAGGCCCAGCAGGGGCCCGAGGCCGAGAGCCGCAACGCCGGGCCGTGCGCGCTGCGCGGCATGCGCCGCCAGCGCATCGCCACCGGCGACGGGCCGCGCCTGGCGGCCACCGCCTCGCTGCTGCTGGCCTCGGCCAAGCTGCGCGACCACGTCGAGGACGGCGACGGCATCGCCGCCCGGCCCGGCGTCGCCGGCCTGGCCGGGAGGACCGCCGGACGCTACCGCGCCAAGGCCCTGGCCCTCGGCGAGTCCATCGGCCTGCCCGTCGAGCAGGTCATGGCCGCCGTGGACCGGCAGAAGGCCGTCGAGGACGGCTGCGGGGCCGGCACGCCGCTCACGGCGGTCACCGCGCCGACCGAGCAGGCCACCGCCGAGCTGTTCGCCCACGCCGCGGTCCTGGGCGGCAACGAGGACAACATCGGGCCGTTCCGGGAGGCCGGGAGCGCGTTCGGGCGGCTGGCGCACCTGCTGGACGCCGCGGAGGACTTCGAGGACGACGCCCGCAGCGGCGCGTGGAACCCGCTCGCGGCCACCGGCACCGACGTCGCGGAGGCGCGGACGCTCGCCCGGGGCGCGCTGGCCGGCATGCGGGCGGCGCTCGAGGCCGCCTCGTTCGTGGACGCGACGATGGTGCGGCTGCTGCTCGACCGCTACGCCTCGCACGCGGTCACCAAGACCTTCGGCTCGACGTGCGCCTCGTACCGGCGCCCCGACCGCAGCGACTACCGGCGCCGTCCGCACGACGACCACGACCACCGCCGGTACGGGCGGCGGCGCGGCTTCTGGACGGGGCTGTGCGCGGCGACGGCGCTGTTCTGCTCGTGCCAGGTGTGCTGCGCCAGCCAGTACCACGACCCGTGGACCGGCCAGCCGCGCCAGGGCTGCTGCCACCAGTGCGA
>DASTYG010000033.1:0-45164 GCA_035765105.1 Glycomyces sp. | reverse complement strand
CTGCTTGTGCTATACACCAATGATCCCAGGTCACGGGCCGATTGTCGTCACCCCCAGCGGGGCAGAACCCTCACATTCGGCACCCGAACCCCAAGGGACACAACGGGAGACAAGGAGAAGCAAGAGGAGCGGGGAAGCGGGCGGCCCCTGTGTCGAAGGCGGGCCTCGGCCCTGCTGTCCCGTCTTTGTCGCTGCCCGCCTGAAGCAGAACCCAAACGCACCCCCACAGCCGAACAAGAAGAGGCCGAGCGCCCTCTTCGTCTTCGTCGCTGCCTCAGTGCACGGTGACCATCCACCGGGAGGAAAGCCGCCCGCGCACCGGCGGCCATTGCCGGGCTCCCCAGGCGGAGGAGCGGCCGGATGCAGGCTGAGGCAGCGAGTCCGACAGGTTGCGATGGCGTCATCGGACCGACGCGGTTCGGCCGGGTCTGGGTCGATCCGGCCCGAACCCCGGACCCGAGCCGTCCGGGGCCCGCATGCACCGCCCACGTCCACGGTTTGCGTTCACTGTTCGACCACTGTTCGACCGCTACCAGGGAACAGTGCCCTCTTCGCTGTGGAAGCCGCCGGTCGGGCCGTCCTCTTCGAGCGTGGCCATCCGCACCACGCCCGCGGCAGCCTGCGCCGGGGTGATGACGCCGGTGTTGCCGTTGATCTCGGTGTCGACGTAGCCGGGCGCGAAGGCGTTGACCAGGAAGCCGTCGCCGCGCAGCTCGTTGGCGTACTGCACGGTCACCGCGTTCAGCGCGGTCTTCGAAGGCGAGTACGCGGCCGACGGCAGCCCTGCCAGCAGACCGGCCGGGTCGCTGTAGAGGGTCACCGACGCCGCATGGCTGGTGAGGTTGACGATGCGCGGTGCGGGCGAGCGCCGCAGGAGCGGGATCATCGCGTTGGTCACTGCGATCACGCCGAAGACGTTGGTCGCGAACACCTCTTTGACCACCTCCGGGTCGACCTCGCTCGGGACCCGGTCGACGGCGTCCTGGGGTGCGGCCTGCCCGGAACCGGAGACGCCGGCATTGTTGACCAGCACGTCGAGGCGTCCGAAGCGCTCCCCGATCCACTTCGCGGCCGCCTTGGCGGCGTCCTGGTCGGTGACGTCCAGGGCGAGGGAGCGGGCGTCGCCGCCCGCCGCCCGGATCTGCGCCGCGGTCTCCTCGCCGCGCTGCGGGTTTCTGGCGCCGACCAGCACCGTCATGCCCAGAGCGGCGAGCCGTTCGGCCGTCGCGCGGCCGATTCCTTTGTTCGCTCCGGTGATCAGCGCGACCTTCCGGCCCGTACTACGCTCGTTCATAGTGGTGCTCCTGTTCAGTGAACGTTCGTCCCGCAGCGCTCGGGGCCTTGCGGCCGGTCCGCGCGGCGTCTCGACGAGCATGGGATGCCGGCGGCCGGCTTCCCGTGACACCGCGGCGTGGTGACGAGCGGCACCGCCGTTCGGTGTCACAAGACGACGGGCGAGGGCATCGCATTTCGGTGAGGGGAACGAGTGCGACCAGGCGGGAGTCGGCCGTGGGCGAGGGCGGTGGTCGGGCGGCGGACGACGCGACCGAGGTGTTCGTGGCCCACCGGAACCTGCTGTTCACCGTCGCCTACGAGATGCTCGGCTCGGCGGCCGACGCCGAGGACGTCCTTCAGGAGACCTGGCTGAAGTGGGCCGGCGTCGACCACGCCACGGTGACGCATCCGCGCGCCTACCTGGCCCGGATCGCGACCCGGCAGGCGCTGATGCGGCTGCGGGCGCTCAATCGCCGCAAGGAGTCCTATGTGGGTCCTTAGCTGCCCGAGCCGCTGCTGACCGCCCCGGACGTGGCCGAGGACGTCGAACTGGCCGAGAGCGTCTCGATGGCGATGCTCCTGGTCCTGGAGACCCTCACTCCCACCGAGCGGGCGGTGTTCGTCCTGCGCGAGGTCTTCGACCTGCCCTACGACGACCTCGCCCAAGCCCTCGGCAAGACCGCGGCGGCCGTCCGCCAGATCGCCCACCGCGCCCGAACGCACGTCGCCGAGCGCAGACCGCGCGCGGCCGTGTCCGCGGCCGAGAACCGCGACGTGACCGAGGCGTTCCGGCAGGCCGCCGAGACCGGTGACCTCCGGCGCCTGCTCGATCTGCTCGCGCCCGATGTGGTCCTCCTGACCGACGGCGGCGGCATTGCGCAGGCGGCGCGGGCGCCCATCGTGGGGGCCGGGCCGGTCACCGCCGTGCTGGAGCGGATCGCCGCGGCACTGGGCGGGGCCGCCGGGTCGTCGCTGTGCGAGGCGCAGGTCAACGGCCATCCCGCGCTGGTCCTCCGGCACGGCGGGGCGATCGACTCGGTCATGGCGGTGCGCGTCGATGACGGCAGGATCACCGGCCTCTACGCCGTCCGCAATCCCGAGAAGCTCTCCCGCATGGACCGGAGCACCGCACTGCGCCGCTGACTCCGAGAGCGCTCCGACCGCCATGCGTCACACGGTGACGCAGTTACGGAAGATGTAGCGGTGGACCTCCTTGAGCCCCAGTTTGACGAGCGGCGCAAAAAGTAGACAGGCCTTGATCCGTCCAGTCGTGCTTCTGGTGACCCGCGTTGCGCCGTCGCTCGCGGCGGCGAGCCGGAACTCCTCCACCATCGACGCGACGAACCACCGGCGCACCAGGGTCGTGCGCACCATTCGGAACTCCAACCGCGAAAGCGGCTCCCACACCGTGATCTTTTGATGCACCGACCCGTTGGCCGCCATGCACTCTCGATGTCGCCCCATACCACCCTCACCGTCCGTCAGGCGACAAGCCAGTCTCGCGACACCACCTTGCGCACCCGTTAACCACGATCGCATCGAACCGGAAACCGCTGAGAAGTAGCGGTCCGAACGGCACCAGCCTCGGAGTTCTTCGCCTGCTGCGCAACGTTCACCGCAGATCTCGACCACAAATTCGAACACGTTCTAATCCCGGCTAGAATTCCAGAAATGAACACGTTCAAATTCTGACCGTACGCGCCCTCTTGGAGTATCAGTGTCATCCCAGCCGCACCGAGGCCGCCTCGTCGCCGCGGCCGCATCCCTCCTCGCCGTCGCACTCGCCTGCGGCGTTGCCGCGCCTCACGAAGACCCACCGCCCGAGCGGGTCGCCTACGAGTCGGTCGTAGGCACTTGGAAAGGCGGCCTCCACACGATTGAGTTCCATGATGACGGCACCTACACCCTGACCAACGACAGTGGAAACTTCATCCTGTTGGAAGACCAAGGAATCTGGACGCTGTGCGAGGACTATCCGTACGAGGCGTTCAGCGACGGAGGCTCAATCTCGATCGACTGCGTCGAAGCCGAGACCGGCGAATGGGTCCAGATCCATCGTCCTGTAGACCAAACCATCGATTTCCCTCTGGAACTGATCTTCACCGGCGACAAGGAACTCAAGCTATACGCCTACAACATAGACACCGGCGTCGACAGGGACATCTTCTATCACAAAGCCGACTGAGGACGCCCATCCGCACAGCCCTGAAACTGACTTCCAATACCGCTCCTCACCGGAGCGTCTTCGGTGCAATCCGCCTCGGCCATGCCGCAACCCGACCTTCGCAAAGGAGGGAACGACCATTGACCGGCCGCCTCTTCCGGGCCCACAACGCCGTCCGGACTCGAATCCTGCTTCTCTGGCCCGCGGTCTTCGTCGTCGCCGTCGCGGTGACATGCCTGCTCATGGCCGCCAAGACCGGTGTCGAAGGTGGGCCAGGACTGTTCGCGATCTACGGCTGTGGGTGCCTTCTCCTGTGCTACTGGATGCTCATTTCGCTGCCGCTGGCACTGATGAACGACAGGCATTGGGCTTGGGGCGCAGTCCCCGTCATGACGGCTCCTCTGCTCCTAGCCATACCTGTGGCCCTATTCGGCTGGTTGGCGAGCTGTATGGTCACATCGGTGGCTGCTGCGCTCATCGTCGAAATACACCAGGCTGCTCGACGGCGACGAAGAGAACGAGGATCGTTGGAGGCAGTCGAACCAGGCGAGGGAGCAGGCTGAGCCCCGGCTCTCATGGTGCCTCGCCAGCGCAGGGCCGACAGCCAGCGACCCCTCCCGCACAGACGAACGAACATTGAACTCAAGTCCCGTGCATCACGACGTGCTCAAAGCGCGCGCAGGCCTGCGCCGCATCGAACCCGAACCGGCCGTGGAACCGGGCTACATCAAGCGGATCGATTCCCCCTTCGCCCGCCTCTACCGGGCCGAACGGCCCGCCGCCATCTGGGCACACGCCGCCCGGCACGAATCGGAGGCCGACGGATGACCCTCCACTCCATCGACCGGCACCCCGTTCTGGGCTACCGCGAGGTCAACGGCCGCGATCTCGCCTTCGCCTGGGTCTGGAATCAGCCGTGTCTGCGCATCACCTTCTCGGGTGACGAGCCGTCCTTGATCGGGCGCGTCACCCACCTCGACGGCATTCCCCGACTCGTCGCCGCACCCGACAACCTCGCGTGGCCGTGCCGGGACGACCCGTCACGGTCACTCGCCGTGCTCGGCCCGTGGGGCAGGCGGGGCCACGGCCTCCGCGCCCGCGGCGGGCAAGGCGTTTCCAGCGGCACCGATTGCCACGCAAGGCGTTCCGCTGTCATCCCTCGGCCACGCTCCGGCGCGAACCGGTCGGAACCGTCTATGTCCCTATAAGACACGATGAAAACGCGCAAGGCGGGCAGAACCCGCTCGGTCGGACTTCATAGACTCGGCCCATGCAGCATCGCTCCCCCCGAGCAACCGCAGTCGGGATCGACCTGGGTTCGGCGAACACCGACGTGTCGATCCGCGGCCGCGGCGAGCGTTCATCGAGCCGAGTGCTCGACGGCGTCCCGGCCGACGCCGAGACGTCCGCGGGCGGCTTCGCCGCCGTGTTCGGACGCGTCCGCGCCTTCCGCGACGAGTTCCCCCCGGGGCCGACCGCGACCGCTCTGGCCGTCCCCGCCTCCTGGGAGCGCGACCGCGCCCAGGAGGCGGCCGACGCCGCCGAGGCCGCCGGGCTCGGCCGCCCCTCGTTCGTCCCCGCGCCCGAAGCCGCCGTCGTCTACGTCGAGGCCCGCGGCCACGAACTCGAACCCGGCGCCGCGCTCGTGGTCTACGCGCTCGGCGCCGACGCCTGCGAGGTCGGCGTCGTCCGCCGCGACGAGGACGGCCACACCGTCCTGGCCGGGCGGAGCCTCGGCGGCGTCGGCGGCGACGAGTTCGACGACCTCGTCCTCGCCTACCTCTCCGGCAGGCACCGCGACGCCGACCCCGGGTTCTGGGACCGGGTCGCCGACCCGGCCGAGGAGGCGCTGCGGCCCGCCATGCTCGCCGAGATCAGGCGCGCCCGCGAACGGCTCTCCGACCGCCCCTCGGCCGACATCGCGCTCCGCGAGGCCGGGCTCGAACTCCGGCTCACCCAGCAGGAACTGGAGTCGTGCATCGGCGAGGTCGTCGAGCAGACCTGCGATCTCACCCTCGCCGTGCTGGCCGCCTCCGGGATCGAGCCCGGCGAGGCGGACGGGCTCCTGCTGGTCGGCGGCGCGAGCCGCACGCCCTTGGCGGTGGCGCGGCTCGCCGAGCGGACCGGGCTCAAACCGGTCCTGCCCGACCGGCCCGAGCGGGTCGCCGCGGAGGGCGCCGCGCTCGTCGCGTTCGCCGCCTCGGCCCCCGTCGAGCCCCGGCCCTCCCGGCTCCGGCGGAACGCCCTGCGCGCGGGCGTCCTGGCCTCGCTCCTGCTGGTGGCCGTGGCCGGCACCAGCGCGATCTTCGGCTCCGAGCTGGGCGAGGGCGAGCGCGAGGAGATCGTCGGCGTCGAGGCGACCTCGGCGACGGCCGCCCCCTCCGCGACGCCCTCGGCGCCCGAGGGCGGCGTCGGCTCGGGCGGCGGCGAGGGCCCGGTCCCCGGCGAGCAGCAGTCGACCGCCTCGGAGGAGGCCGAGGAGAGCGCCGACGCCCAGGACGATCCGACGCCGGAGGAGGAGGCGCCGACGACCACCGGGTCCGACCGCGAGGAGAGCGCCGCCGTCGGCACGGTCCCCGAGGTCACGGGCATGTCGGCGCTGGAGGCGCAGCGGCTCCTCACCGGCACCGGTTTCACCGCGGTGACCTTCGAGGCCGAAGAGGACCCGCTGTTCGGTCCCTGGTACGACGACTGCGAGGTCAAGGCCCAGGACCCCGAACCCGGTGCGCGGCATGAACTGGACGCGCCGATCGCGGTGACCTACTCGCACTCCGAGGCGGCCGACTGCGCAGTGTGAGCCGCCGACGACCCGTGCGACCATTGAGGCGGGTGGGGCGGGTGTGTGCCGTCTCTCGGTGGCGGATATCGCCCCGTGCCGACGCAAGGGATTTCGTCTGCGTCGCAAACCACACCATATATACCGACCTGATAACAAATTCAGTCCATTTCGGGTGTGGCGGCGTCAGAATTCATTTTGACAGGCGAATATCCAGGTATGCCATCCGATTCGAACCGGTCTACGACCGCGCGCCGAAGCGCGAACATACGGGACCGAGGTGTGACCGTCAGTGACGATGCTGTTGTCAAACAGATCATCACGCCGTTGCGCCGATACATCCCTGTCAATTGGTTCGATTGGGAGCCATACGGAAAGCGCCCCAAAAGCTGGTGGCCCGATCTGGCGCTGGTCTTCGCGTTCATCGCCATAGCCGCCCTGCTGACCTTCCCCTCGCCCCTGGTCCAGATGGACTGGGAGATCCGCGAATGGGTCTGGCGGCACAAGGTCGACTGGATCAGGGACGTCTCCCGCATGCTCACCGAGCTGGGCCAGGCGCGCACCGTCGCCACGATCACCCTCGCCCTGGCGGTCTGGTCCGCGCTGCGCTTCCGCAGCATCCGGCCCCTGCTGATGTACGTGCTCTCGTTCATAACGCTGGCGATCATCCTGGGCATGAAGCACCTACTCGGGCGCCCCCTCTCGCAGCACCTCTGGCAGCTGCACGAGGTCTCCCCCGAGGGGGCCATGCTCTTCACCTACTACACCGAGGGCGGTGGCGGCAACATCCCCGACGCGACCGCCTTCCCCTCGGGGCACGCGGTCAACACCGTCCTGCTCTTCGGCCTCATCGTCATGCTCGTCGGCGGCCTCATCCCGGCCTGGGCCCGCTGGACGCTGCTGCTCCTCCCGCCGATCGCCGTGTTCGTCTCGCAGGTGTACATCGGCCACCACTGGTTCTGGGACGAGCCGGCCGGGCTCCTGCTCGGCCTGGTCATCATCCGCAGCGCCAAGCGCGTGCCGTGGGCGACGATACCGCTCGGCCCCCTGGAGGTCTTCGAACCGGCGACGCGCAAGACCGTCCTGATCGCCACGCTGCTGATCCTGGGCGTCATGGTCACGCCCACGATGCCGCTGGCCCCCGCGCTCGTCTCCGCCGCGCTCCTGCCGACGGTCGCCCTGGTCTGGCTGTGCCTGCGGCTGCGGGCCGCCAAACGCGAACGGCTCGCGGCCACCCAGGCCCCTAGCCAGCGCTCTGATAGCTCCCCGTGAGCTTGACGCCGTCGCCGCCCTCGGCGACCTCGCCGATCGTCCACGCCTCGACGTGGCGGGCGGTGAGCACCGCGAGCGAGCGGTCGACCTGGTCGGGAGCGACGATGGCGACCATGCCGATCCCCATGTTGAAGGTCCGCTCCATCTCCTCGTCCCCGATCCCGCCGACGCGCTGGACGACGTCGAACACCGGGTTCGGGGCCCACGTGGAGCGGTCGACGGCGACGCTCAGCCCGTCGGGGACCGACCGCACGACGTTCCCGGCGATGCCGCCGCCGGTGATGTGCGCGAAGGCGTGCACGTCGCACTCCTTGGCCAGCTCCAGGCAGTCCTTGGCGTAGATGCGGGTGGGCGTCAGCAGCTCCTCGCCGAGGGTGCGCTGGCGGCCGAACTCGGGCACCTCGGTGGCCAGGTCCATCCCGCCGACGCCGAACAGGGCCTCGCGCACCAGCGAGAAGCCGTTCGAGTGGAGCCCCGAGGCCCGCATGGCGATCGCGACGTCGCCGGGCTTGACCCGCTCGGGGCCCAGCAGCGCGTCGGCCTCGACGACGCCGACGCCGGTGGCCGAGATGTCGTAGTCGTCGGGGCCCATCACGCCGGGGTGCTCGGCGATCTCGCCGCCGATGAGCGAGCAGCCCGCGTAGCGGCAGCCGTCGGCGATGCCCGCGCCGATGTCGGCGATGCGCTCGGGCACGACCTGGCCGGTGGCGATGTAGTCGAGCAGGAACAGCGGTTCGGCGCCGCAGACGACGAGGTCGTCGACGACCATCGCCACCAGGTCGATCCCGACCGTGTCGTGGATGTCGAGCTTCTGGGCGATGACGAGCTTGGTGCCGACGCCGTCGGTGGAGGAGGCCAGCAGCGGCTTGGTGTACTTCTCGACGTCGAGCGCGAACAGCCCGGCGAAGCCGCCGATGCCGCCGACGACCTCGGGCCTGGCGGTCTTGCGGATCGAGGGCTTGAGGGCCTCGACGGCGCGGTCGCCCGCGTCGATGTCGACGCCCGAGGAGGCGTAGGAGATGGTCTTCTTGGGAGTGGTGGTGCCGCGGCTCACGCTGTGGTCCCTTCCCGCACTGACGTGCTCGCTGAGTCGGCTGTTCGGGTTGCTGGCGGTTCGAGGAGGTGCTTGCCGATGAGGTCGGCGGCGGGGAGCTCGATCGGGTAGTGCCCGTCGAAGCAGGCGGCGCACAGGCGCGAGGCGGGCTGCTCGGTGGCCCGCACGAGCCCGTCGAGGGAGACGTAGCCGAGGCTGTCGGCGCCGATCTGGGACCGGATGCCGTCGACGTCGAGGGAGCCGGCGATGAGTTCGGCGCGGGTGGCGAAGTCGATGCCGTAGAAGCACGGCCACTTGACCGGCGGCGCGGAGATCCGGATGTGGACTTCGACGGCCCCGGCCTCGCGCAGCATCCGCACGAGCGCCTTCTGGGTGTTGCCGCGCACGATCGTGTCGTCGACGACGACCAGGCGCTTGCCCTTGATCTGGTCGACCAGCGGGTTGAGCTTGAGGCGGATGCCGAGCTGGCGCAGCGACTGGGAGGGCTGGATGAAGGTGCGGCCCACGTACGAGTTCTTGGTGAAGCCCTGCCCGTAGGGGATGCCGGACTCCTCGGCGTAGCCGATGGCCGCCGAGATGCCGGACTCGGGGACGCCGATGACGAGGTCGGCCTCGGCCGGGGACTCGCGGGCGAGCGTGCGCCCGACCTCGACGCGGGTGGCGTAGACGCCGCGGCCGGCGAGCTTCGTGTCGGGGCGGGCGAGGTAGACGTACTCGAACAGGCAGTTCTTGGGCTCGGGCGGCGCGAAGCGCACCGAGCGCAGGCCGTACTCGTCGATGGCGATCATCTCGCCGGGCTCGACCTCGCGCACGAAGGTGGCGCCGATGGTGTCGAGGGCGGCGGTCTCGGAGGCGACGGCCCAGCCGCTCGCGAGGCGGCCGAGGACCAGCGGGTGGACGCCCTGCGGGTCGCGGGCGGCGTACAGCGCGTTGTCGTCCATGAAGACCAGGGAGAACGCGCCGCGCAGCTGCGGGAGGACGCGTTCGGCGGCGGCGGCCACGGACTCGTCGGGGTGGGCGGCGAGCAGCGCGGTGATCAGGTGCGTGTCCGAGGTGGTGGTGCCCATGTCGATGCCGAGCCGGTCGACCTCTTTGAGGAGGTCGGCGGTGTTGACGAGGTTCCCGTTGTGGGCCAGGGCGATCGCGGTGCCCGTGGTGGTGGACCTGATGGTCGGCTGGGCGTTCTCCCAGGTGGAGGCGCCGGTGGTGGAGTAGCGGGCGTGGCCGATCGCCAGGTGCCCTTGGAGCGGCGCGAGCGTGGACTCGTCGAAGACCTGCGCCACCAGGCCCAGGTCCTTGTAGACGACGGTGCGGGAGCCGTCCGAGACGGCGATCCCGGCGGCCTCCTGGCCGCGGTGCTGCAACGCGTACAGCCCGAAGTAGGTGAGTTTCGAGACCTCTTCACCGGGGGCCCAGACGCCGACGACGCCGCAGGCGTCGCGAGGACCGGGTTGGTCGGGATCGAGTTCCGTGGTGAGTCGACCGTCACCTCGGGTCACTGCAACTCCTCGGTTGGCTGGGCTGTTGGACGGCGCGCGAGCTTCACCAGGGTGTGCTTGGGTCGCAGGCTTCGCCGCAGCTTTCGTTCACGGCTCGCAAGCTTCGCCGCGGGTCTTCTCCACGGCCCGTTCGAGCTGCGCCGTGGTGTTCCTGTTCGGCTCGCAGGCGTCGCCGCGGTGTTCTTCGCGGCTCGCAGGCGTCGCCGTGGCGCGGCATGGGGTCCGGCGCCTCGTCAAGTCTATCCGACCAGGCGGCGAACTCCACCATCTCGATCGAGCGACTGTGTGCTGCCGTACGGCGCAAGGACGTCCCGGCGACACGCGCCGTTCACGCGCGCGCCGGGTCCGCGTCACCAGGAGCGGGGCCGGTCGTCCCATTCGCCCCAGCCGCGGCGGTCCTCGTCCTCGCGGCGGCGCGGGTTCGCCGGGTCCTCGCCCTCGCCGGGGTCGGCGGCGTAGGGGGAGGGCGGCTGCGAGGGCGGCGCGTAGGGCGACTCGCCGAAGCCGCCCTGCGGCATCGCCTGCGTGGGCGCGGGCGAGTACGGGTCGGACGGCGGGGCGCTCGCGGGGGCCGCGGGCGGCGCGTACGGGTCGCGGCCCGGGTACGGGTCCGGGGCCGGCGGCTGCGAGGGCTGCGGCGGCTGGGAGTGGTACTGCGGCTGCGGCGGCTGCGGGGGCGGCGCGTACGGGTCGCGCGAGACCGGCTGCTGCGGGCCCGAGGCGGGCTGCTGCGGCTGCTCGAACATCGAGGCGTTCGGCTGCCTGCCGGTGGGCGGCGGGGACGGCGGGGGCGTCGGCGACTGGTAGGGCTGGGTGGCGCCCGGGTCCGAGAACGAGCCCGTCTGATAGGGCTGCGTGGCGCCGGGCTCGGAGAAGGAGCCCTGCGGCGGACGCGAGGACATGTTCGCCTGCGGCATGAGCTGCGTCGCGTCGCTCATGGGCGGCGGCGGGACGCTGCCGGGCTTGTCGAAGCCCTTGACCGTGGACAGGATCTGCGTGTCGTTGGGGCCCACCGGCGGCCCGGCCGGGGACGCGGGCGGCGGCGGGGCGGCCTGCGGCATCACCTGCGTGGAGTCGTCGCCCGGCCCGCCGTACGCGGGGCCGAACGCGGTGGTGGGGGCGCTGTACGCGCCGCCCTCCTGGGCCGGGACGAGCGGCCCGTTGTGGATCATGGTGGGCGCGTCCTGGCCCGGGGCGGGCCCGGCCTGGTAGACGCCGGGGCTGCCGACCTGGGCGGCGGTGGGTTGGTGCTCGGGCGGGCCGTCGGTGAAGCGCTCCTCTTCGTCGTCCTGCTCCTCGTCCTTGCCGCCGCGCAGCAGGAACACGATGCCGACGATGCCGCCGACGACGAGCAGGCCGCCGACGATGATGAGGAAGAGCAGCGTGCCGGAGATGCCGCCCTCGTCGGCCGCCTCGGTGGTCTCCGCGGCCGTCTCGGTGGGGGCGGCCTCGGTGGTGGCCGCCTCGGTGGTCTCGGGGGCCTCGGCCTGCACGGCCGTCATGGTGAGGTTGCGCTGGAAGCTCGAGTTGGCGCTGACGTCGAAGGTGTCCTCGAGGTCCTCGAAGCCCTCCTTGGTGACCTTCAGGGTCATCGAGCCGGGCGCGATGGGGCTGCCGCCGTCGCTGCGGAAGGCGAAGTCGCCGTTGCCGTCCGTGGTCGTCTCGTGCTTGCCGCCCTCGCCGTCGGTGAGGACGGCCTTGGCGTCGGCGACGGGCTCGGCGTTCGAGGTGATGTTGCCGGTGATCTCGGTGACCGACTGGCTGCCGTTGCCGATGATGGTGACGTTGGTCTCCTTGACCCCGTCGCCCTGCCCGCCGGCGTCGAACTTGAGCTTGCCCTTCTTCTGCTCGCCCTGCGGCAGATCGGATTCGGCGGCCGGGGCCACGACGAACTGGATCTGGCGCTTCTCGCCCGGCTGCATGCCGGCGCAGGTGGCCTGCGCGGCGTTGGTCCGGGTGCAGTGGCCCTCTTGGACGTCGACGCTCGCGAGGCCGTCGAGTCCTTCGAGGTTGCCGGTGATCGTCACGTCCTTGGGTCCGGGTCCGCCGTAAGCGGACTGGACCTCGACGGTGACGGTGGCGGGGGCGCCGCCGATGTCGATGTACGAGTCGCCGCCGGAGAGCACCCAGTGGTTGAAGTCGGCGGCCTGCGCCGCGGCCGGGAAGACGAGTGCGCCGAGGAGGACGCCGAAGGCCGCGGCGAGCGTCGCGAGGCGCGCGCGCACGCGACCCCCTGGCCTCCGCCTGGACCGCGAGACGTTAGTCTTGGTCCGGCTGGGTCCGGCCGCTACGGTCATCTACATCCCCTCCTGGGCATGCCATCGAGCACAACAATACGACTCGCGTGCTCATCGCCGACGCTCGTGCGGCGCGCCGGGGTCGAGCCGTGGGCGGGCACGACCCACCCGTCGCCGCGGGTCGTCGAGCCACTATGCCTGGTCTCGTTTCGGTCACGGGATCCAGGGTGTGAGCACAGCGGCGCACGCCGAACCGCACGACGCCATCTGGCGAATTCTAACCGGTCCCGAAGGAGATGCCATGGACGCTGTGGTGGACGCCATCGCCGCGATCGACAACGACGAGGAACCGGACCGCCAGACGCTCAAGGCCGCCGTGCGCGAACTGCTCCAGACGCTCGCCGAGAAGGCCCCCGGCCACACCGTGGAGGTGCGGGTGCCGCCTTACGGCGCGGTGCAGTGCGTCGAGGGGCCCCGGCACCGGCGCGGCACCCCGCCGAACGTCGTCGAGTGCCGTCCGCTCGTGTTCCTGGAGCTGGCCGCCGGCCGCCTCGACTTCGCCGAGGCCGTGGCCTCGGGCAAGGTCATGGCCTCGGGGCAGCGCGCCGACCTCTCCGAGCACCTGCCGCTGACCGACGCGGTCTGAGCCTCACCCCGCAGCGCCGACGGCGGCGCCGCGCGACCGCGACGCGACCGCTCCGCTGAGGATCACGGTGCGCCTGCGCGTGAGCAGGCGCGGCATCAGCGCGGCGACGCGGTTCAACCGCCCCGACTGCACGCTCGGCGTCCGGCCGCGGTCCAGCGCGCGCATGGCGGTGCGGACCACCTGCTCGGGGGTCTCGTAGTTGCCGCCGTACGCGCCGCCGGGCAGGTCGTCGAAGAACTCGGTCCTGGTCAGCCCCGGCGCGAGGGCGAGCACCCGCAGGCCCGTGCCGCGGGACTCGGCCCACAGCGCCTCGGTGAAGTTGAGCACGAACGCCTTCGCCGCCCCGTAGACCGCCATGCCCGGGGCGGGGGTGTAGGCCACCATGCTCGCGACGTTGACGAGGACGCCCGTGCCCGCCTCGCGCAGCGGCTCGATGAACGCGCGGGTGAGGTCGACGAGGCTGGCGACGTCGACGGTGATCTCCTCGGCCAGGCGCTCGGGGTCTTCGCGGTGGAAGGGGCCGTCGGTGCCGAATCCCGCGTTGTTCACCAGGCCCGTGACCGCGATCCCCCGCCCGGCCAGTTCGGCGGCCAGGGCGCGGCCCGCGCGGGGCTCGCTGAGGTCGAGGGGCACGGGGACGGCCGTGACGCCGTGGGCCGCTTCGATGTCGGCGGCGAGCTGCGCGAGCCGGTCGCGCCTGCGGGCGACGAGCACGACGTCGGAGCCGCGGCGCGCGAGTTCGCGCGCGAAGGCCGCCCCGATGCCGGAGCTGGCGCCGGTGACGACGGTGGTCTGGCCTGAGTAATCGACGCTTCTCATACTTGCACTATACGCAGAACTATGCACCGAGTGCAAATATGTGCGCGCCGGACGCCCGGTCGTAGACTGAGGGCATGGCCTCGACTCCGAACCTCCGCGAACGCACCCGCCGCGCCGTGCGGTCCGAGATCGCCGCGACGGCGATGCGGCTGTTCGCCGAGCAGGGCTTCGAGGCGACGACCGTGGACCAGATCGCCGCCGCCGCGGGCATCTCCCGCCGCTCGTTCTTCCACTACTTCGGCACCAAGGAGGACCTCGTGCTCGGCGACACCGCCGGCCTCGGGGAGTCGATCCGCGACGTGCTGGAGGCGCGGCCGGCCGAGGAGTCGGCCTGGAGCGCGCTCCGCGCGGCGCTCATGACGCTGCGCTCGGGCGACGACCCGGCCGCCGACCTCGCCCACGCCCGGCTGTGCCGCGAGGCCCCCTCGCTGCGCGCGCGGAAACTGGAGAAGTACCTGCACTGGCAGGAGCTGCTGGCCCCCGACGTCCAGCGCCGCCTCGGCCTGCCCGCGACCGAGGCGCCCGACCCGCGGGCCCGCGCGTTCGTGTCCGCCGCCCTGAGCTGCCTGGACGTCGCCGTCGAGGCGTGGTGCGAAGCCGACGGCGAGGGCGATCCGGTGCGGCTGTTCGACGAGGCGGTCGCGGCCCTGCGCGCCTGACCCGGCGGGACCGGGCGGGAGACGCGGACGGGGGCCGCCCCGGCGCCGAACGCCGGGGCGGCCCCCGTCTCACTGCACTGCGGGCTACTCGCCGAGAGCGGCGCCGATGCGGCCCTTCCAGGCCGCTTCGAGCTCGGCCCGGCCGATGTCGAAGTGGTCGCGCAGGTGCAGGCCGTCGGTGTTCGCGTCCACCACGCCCAGCGGCGTGATCGGCAGGCCGCGCTGCTCGCACGCCGAGCGCACCGCCAGCTCCTGGCCCCGCGGGATCACGACCAGCACCCGGCCGGTCGACTCGCTGAACAGGTACGTGAACGGGTCCGCGCCCTCGGGCAGCAGGATGTTCGCGCCCATGCCGGAGTGGCAGATCGCCTCCACCAGCGCCTGCGCCAGGCCGCCCTCGGACAGGTCGTGCGCGGCCGCCAGCTGCTCGGTGCTCGCGAGCCGCGCGAACAGCTCGGCCAGCTTCATCTCGTGGTCGAGGTCCACCTTCGGCGGGACGCCGCCGAGGTGGCGGTGCATCGCCCACGCCCACTCCGAGCCCGACAGCTCCTCGCCGGTGGTGCCGATGAGCGCGATGGTGTCGCCGGTCCGCCCCAGTCCCAGCGGAATCCGCCGCGCCACGTCGTCGATGACGCCCAGGACGCCGATGACCGGCGTCGGGTGGATCGCCTCGCGGCCGGTCTGGTTGTAGAAGGACACGTTCCCGCCGGTGACGGGGATGCCCAGCTTCTGGCAGGCGTCGGCGATGCCGGTGACGGCCCGCTCGAACTGCCACATCACGTGCGGGTCCTCCGGGGAGCCGAAGTTGAGGCAGTCGCTGACGGCGATCGGCGTGGCGCCGGTGACCGCGACGTTCCGGTACGCCTCGGCGAGCGCGAGCTGCGCCCCGGTGTACGGGTCGAGGCGGGCGTAGCGGCCGTTGCCGTCCAGGGCGAGCGCGATGCCCACGCCGGTGCGCTCGTCCAGGCGGACCACGCCCGCGTCGTGCGGGGCGCCGAGCACCGTGTTGCCGAACACCGAGGAGTCGTACTGCTCGGTGATCCAGCCCTTGTCGCACAGGTTCGGGCTGGCGGCCATGTCGAGGACGGTCTGCCGGATCTCCTCGTCGGCGGCGGGACGCGGCAGCGTCTCGGCGCGGTCGACGGCGATGAGCCCCAGGTCGTTCGGTTCGGCGATGGGCCGGTGGTAGACCGGGCCCTCGTCGGCCAGGCTCGCGGGCGGGACGTCGACGACGGTCTGCCCGTGGTAGTCCACGACCAGGCGGCCGGAGTCGGTGACCTCGCCGATCGCGGTCGCCAGCAGGCCCCAGCGGCGGGCGCGGGCCAGGACCTGCTCGACGTTCGCCGGGGCGACGATGGCGAGCATCCGCTCCTGGGACTCCGAGGCGAGGATGTCGTGCGGCTCCATGCCGTGGGCGCGCAGCGGCACCAGTTCGAGGTCGACGTGCATGCCGCCGTCGCCGGCGGCCGCGGTCTCGGACAGGGCGCAGGTGAGGCCCGCGCCGCCGAGGTCCTGGATGCCCACGACCAGGCCCGCGTCGAACAGCTCCAGGCAGGACTCGATGAGCAGCTTCTCGGTGAACGGGTCGCCGACCTGGACGCTGGGCCGCGAGTCGGAGTCGTCGTCCTCGGAGAAGGTGGCGCTGGCGAGCACCGAGACGCCGCCGATGCCGTCGCGGCCGGTCTTGGCGCCCAAGAGGATCACGACGTTGCCGACGCCGCTGGCCTGCATGGACTGGAGGCGCTCGCGCGGCAGGACGCCGACGCTGAGCGCGTTGACCAGCGGGTTGCCCTGGTAGCAGGGGTCGAAGAAGGTCTCGCCGCCGATGTTGGGCAGGCCCACGCAGTTGCCGTAGTGGCCCACGCCCTCGACGACGCCGGGCAGGACCCGGCCGGTGTCGGGGTGGTCGAGCTCGCCGAACCGCAGCGAGTCCATGACGGCGACCGGGCGGGCGCCCATCGCGATGATGTCGCGGATGATGCCGCCGACGCCGGTCGCGGCGCCCTGCTTGGGCTCCACGAACGAGGGGTGGTTGTGGGACTCGACCTTGAAGGTCACCGCGAGGTGGTCGTCGATGGCGACCACGCCCGCGTTCTCGCCGATGCCCGCGAGCAGGCGCGGGGTCTTCGGGTTCTTCTGCCCGAACTGGCGCAGGTGGACCTTGCTGGACTTGTACGAGCAGTGCTCGGACCACATGATCGAGTACATGGCCAGCTCGGACTGGGTGGGGCGGCGGCCCAGGATCTCCCTGATCCGGGCGTACTCGTCCTCGGCCAGGCCCAGCTCGGCGTAGGGCTGCTTCTCGTCGGGCGTGGCGTCGGCGACGCCTACGGTGTCCACGACGACGTTGAGCTGTGCGTTCATCGCGCGGCTCCCTCGGTCTGGTGGGGCTCGTCGTAGGTGCGGTTCGCGTGCACCGCCGCCAGGACCGAGGCGACGACGCCGAGCCCGTCGGTGGACGGGCCGGTGAGCGCCTCGACGGCGTGCTCGGGGTGCGGCATGAGGCCCACGACGTTCCCGGCCTCGTTGGCGATGCCGGCGATGTCGCGCATCGCGCCGTTGGGGTTGTCGAGGTAGCGGAAGACGACCTGGCCGTTCGCCTCCAGCCGGTCGAGGACGGCCTCGTCGGCGACGTAGCGGCCCTCGCCGTGCTTGGCCGGGAAGACGACCTCCGCGCCGGGCGCGTAGGCGGACGTCCAGGCGGTGTCGGCGGACTCGACGCGCAGGCGCGCGGGGCGGTTGCGGTAGCGCAGGTGGGCGTTGCGCACCAGCGCGCCGGGGAGCAGGTGCGATTCGCACAGCACCTGGAAGCCGTTGCAGACGCCGAGGACGGGCATCCCCCGGCCGGCGGCGTCGCGGACCAGGCCCATGACCTCGGAGAAGCGGGCGATCGCGCCGCAGCGGAGGGCGTCGCCGTAGGAGAACCCGCCGGGGAGGAAGACGGCGTCGACGCTGCGGAGCACCGCGTCGTCGTGCCACAGCGGCACCGGCTCGGCCCCGCCGAGGCGCACGGCGCGGGCCGCGTCGCGGTCGTCGAGCGAACCGGGGAAGGTGACGATGCCGATGCGGGCACTCATGCGGCGTTCCCGTCGGGCACCGAGACGGTGAAGTTCTCGATGACGGGGTTGGCGAGCAGCTGGTCGGCGATGATCTGCGACTGCTCCTCGGCGTTGGTCACGGAATCGTCGAATTCGATCTCGACGCGCTTGCCGATCCGCACGGAGTTCACATCGGTGACGCCGAGGCGGGGCAGCGCCCCGAGCACGGCCTCTCCCTGCGGGTCGAGAATCTCGGATTTCAGCATCACGTCGACCACTACACGGGCCACGGTCGCACTCCTGTCGGTCACTTGGACGGGACAGGCCAAGCATATTCAGCGGGTCTGACCAGGGCCAGCGACGCGCTCAGGGTGTCGGTGCCACGTCACAGCAACTCATAGGATGTTTCCCGGCCCGTACGCGGCGGCCTCTGGGTGCGCTTTCGCGACCGCCGCCACTCTTTCGGCGACCCGGTCGACCTGATCACCTGCGGCGCCGACGAATTCACCCGTATCGGCTACCAGGGCCTCCAGTTCGGAGCGGTCCAGCGGCAGCCGCGCGTCGGCGGCGAGCCGGTCGAACAGGTCGTTCCCGCGCTGCCCCGATTCGCGCATCGCGCGGGCGACGGCGACGGCGTGCTCCTTGATCGCCTCGTGCGCGTCCTCGCGCCCGGCGCCGCGCCGCACGGCCTCCATCAGGACTTTCGTCGAGGTCAGGAACGGCAGGTACCGGTCGAGCTCGGCGCCGACGACCGCCGGGTAGGCCCCGAAGTTGTCGAGCACCGTGAGAAACGTCTCATAGAGGCCGTCGACGGCGAAGCACAGGTCCGGCAGGGCGACCCGGCGGACCACGGAACAGGACACATCGCCCTCGTTCCACTGGTCCCCGGCGAGCTCCCCGAGCATCGCCGCGTAGCCGCGGGCGACCACGGCGAGTCCGCCCACCCGCTCCGAGGAGCGCGTGTTCATCTTGTGCGGCATGGCCGAAGAGCCCACCTGGCCTTCCATGAAGCCCTCGGTGGCGAGCTCGGCCCCGGCCATGAGCCGGATCGTCAGCGCCGCCGAGGAGGGCGCGGCCACGGCCTGCACCAGCGCCGTCCCGGCCTCGTAGTCCAGCGAGCGCGGGTAGACCTGCCCGACCGAGTCCATGACGCGCTCGAACCCGAGGTGGGCGGCGACGCGGCGTTCGAGCTCGGCGAGCTTCGCGCCGTCGCCGCCGAACAGGTCGAGCATGTCCTGGGCGGTGCCCACGGGGCCCTTGATACCGCGCAGCGGGTAGCGGCGCAGCAGGTCCTCGATCCGCTCCAGGGCGGCCAGGAGCTCCTCGGCCCAGGTCGCGAACCGCTTCCCGAGGGTCGTGGCCTGCGCGGGCACGTTGTGGCTGCGTCCGGCCATGACGAGGTCGCGGTACTGCCCGGCGCGGGCGGCCAGGCGCACCAGGGCGGCGACGAGGCGGTCGCGGACGAGTTCGAGCGACTGCCTGACCTGCATCTGCTCGACGTTCTCGGTCAGGTCGCGGCTGGTCATGCCCTTGTGGACGTGCTGGTGGCCGGCGAGGGCCGAGAACTCCTCGATGCGGGCCTTGACGTCGTGCTTGGTGACGCGCTCGCGCTCGGTGATCGAGGCGAGGTCGACCGTGTCGAGCACGCGCTCGTAGTCGGCGATCACGCCTTCGGGCACGGTCACGCCCAGCTCGTGCTGGGCCTTGAGCACCGCCAGCCACAGGCGCCGCTCGGCCTTGATCTTGCCGACGGGGTCCCAGATGTCGCGCATCTGCTTCGAGGCGTACCGCTCGGCGAGCACATTCGGAGTCACGCCCCGAGTATGCCAAGCCCGCCGCGCCTGGGCGGCGGGCACGCGGCGCGCCTGTTAACCAGCACCTATCCGGCACGTAAACTGGCCGGGTGCGAGTACTCCTGATCGGTTCCGGCGGCCGCGAGCACGCCATAGCCACGGCCCTTGCCCGCGACGAATCCGTGGACGCGCTCATCTGCGCCCCGGGGAACCCCGGCATGGCGCCCCTGGGCGAATGCGTCCCGGTGAACGCGAACGACCCGGCCGCGGTGGCGGCGCTGGCCGTCACCTCCGGCGCCGACCTGGTGATCGTGGGCCCCGAGGCGCCGCTGGTCGCGGGCGTGGCCGACGCGGTGCGCGCCAAGGGCGTCCCGGTGTACGGGCCGGGCCGCGAGGCCGCCCGCATCGAGGGCTCGAAGGCGTTCGCGAAGGAGGTCATGGCCGCCGCGGGCGTGCCGACCGCCGCGGCGCGCGCGTGCAGGGCCCGGAAGGAGATCGAGGCCGCGCTCGACGAGTTCGGCGCGCCGTACGTGGTCAAGGACGACGGGCTGGCCGCGGGCAAGGGCGTCATCGTCACCGAGGACCGCGAGGCGGCCCTGGCGCACGCGCTCGAATGCGAGCGGGTCGTCATCGAGGAGTACCTCGACGGGCCCGAGGTCTCGCTGTTCGTCGTCTCCGACGGCGAGACGGCCCGCCCGATGCTCCCGGCGCAGGACTTCAAGCGCGTCGGCGAGGGCGGGACGGGCCCCAACACCGGCGGCATGGGCGCGTACACGCCGCTGCCGTGGGCGCCGAACGACCTCGTGGCCGAGATCATGACGACGGTCGCCGAGCCGACGCTGGCCGAGCTGGCCCGCCGCGGCACCCCGTTCGTCGGCACCCTGTACTGCGGGCTGGCGCTGACGGCGAAGGGCCTGCGGGTCGTGGAGTTCAACGCCCGCTTCGGCGACCCGGAGATCCAGCCGATCCTGGCGCTGCTGGAGTCCCCGCTGGGCGAGCTGCTGCACGCCGCCGCCACCGGGAAGCTCGCGAGCTTCGGCACGCTGTGGTGGCGCGAGGGCGCGGCGGTCTGCGTGGTGGTCGCGAACGAGGGCTACCCGGAGCAGACGGTCGCGGGGCGGCCGCTCTACGGCGCCGAGCAGGAGGGCGTGCTCCACGCGGGCACCGCCCTGGACGCGACGGGGCAGCTCATCGCCACCGGCGGGCGCGTCGTCGACTGCGTCGGGACGGGCGCCTCGGTGGCCGAGGCCCGGCGGGAGGCGTACATGCTGGCCGAGGGCATCAAGCTCGAAGGCGGCCACTTCCGCGGCGACATCGCCGCGAACATCTAGCGTTGCGCGAAGGGCCTGCGGACCGGGACCGGTCCGCAGGCCCTTCGGCGTCACCGGGGGTCGGCGCGGCGGTCGAGGACCGCCCCGGTGACGAGCAGGCCGACCGTGACCAGGACGAACATGAAGCCGCTCGGGCCCACCAGCCAGAGGCACCCGGCGACCCACACGGCCAGCGCGGCGGTGACGCCCAGGCCGATCCGCTGCCCCTGCCTGCCGAAACGGATCATGAACAGCCCCAGGAGGAACGCGGGGAGGGTGAGGCCACCGGGCAGGGCCCAGAAGAGCGCCACCCACTCCATGTCCGCGTCGGCGGTGCGCAGGCCGCCGCCGAACCACTCGCCCCAGGGGATCTGCGGGAGGAAGACGGCGGTGTGCAGGACGGCGATGACCATCAAGGACCAGCCGGCCAGGACGGTCATCCGGGCGGCGGCCGGGGCGGCGCGGCGGACCCGCGCTTGCGTTGCTGTGCTCATGGGTCGAACGCTATGGCCGCGGCCCGCCCGGCGGCGTCCCCCCGGCGAGCGGGCGGCCTCCCTCCCGGGTGGGAGCCGCCCCGCCGCCGGGCCGGGGCGCGCCACTTCCGACAAGGGCAAAATAAATATTGGTATACGTCGATGTCTGGTTTAGAATGTTCTCGTGGAGTTCACCCTTGATTCACCAAGGCTGGACGGACCCGACTCCACCCTCACTAGGGTCCTCACAGCCGACCCGGACCCCGATGTCCGCGGCATCCTGGACACCGCGTGCCGTCTGGAGGGCTGGCGGGCCATCCCGGCCGCCGACGGCGCGGACGTCCTCGCCCGACTGCGAACCGACCGCCCGCACGTGCTCCTCACCGAGCTGACCCTGCCCGACACCGACGGCCTGGCGCTGCTGGGACGCGTCCGCGCGGAGTTCCCCGACACGCCCGTGATGGTCCTGACCGGCGACGACGGCCAGCGGCGCCGGATCGGCTGCCTGGCCGCCGGGGCCGACGACTGCGTCGCCAAGCCGTTCGACCTCGAAGAGGTGGTCCTGCGCCTCAAATGCATCCTGCGCCGCAGCGCCGCCCCCGTCCGAAGACCGGCCACCAGGCTCGTCGTCGGCGACCTCGAACTCGACGACGAGTCCCGCGAAGTGCGCCGCGCGGGCGTGGGCGTCCACCTGACCGACACCGAGTTCCGGCTGCTGCGCTACCTGATGCGCAACCCGAGGCGGGTGCTCAGCAAGGCCCAGATCCTCCAGCAGGTCTGGAGCTACGACTTCGACGGCCGCGCCAGCATCGTGGAGCTGTACATCTCCTACCTGCGGCGCAAGCTCGGCCACCGGGCCGCGCCGGTGATCCACACCGTGCGCGGCGTCGGCTACGTGATCAAGGCCGGGTGACCAGCACCGGCCGCACGGCGCGGGAGCGCTCCCGGGGACGCCAGTCGAAATGCCGCCGCAGCGTCAGGTTCCACTTGTTCGCGGGCAGGTCCGGATGCAGGAAGGCCATGCCGGTGCCGTACTTGCTGATCCGGCACGGCCGGTGCCCCGCGCCCCACAGCCACCGGTCGACCGGCCCGGCCCCGCCCGGGCTCTTGGTCTCGACCACGGCCGTCTCCGCGCTCATGGCGCCCGCCAGCCCGCCGAAGTCCTCGAACCGCAGCCCGGTGTCGCAGGTGAGGCGCGTGCCGGTGGGCCGGTGCAGGACCGTGGCCCGCAGGTAGCGGGTCACCATGGCCGGCGCGAGGTCCTCGGTCCGCACCGGCACCGCCCCGGAGGTCTCGACCAGCCACCGGCCGCCCGCCGTCAGCCGGTGCCGGTCCTCGGCCCGGTACGCCCAGCGCCGCTTCACCGTCGCCTCGCCCGCGCGGGTCTTGACCTCGAGCATGCACCGCCCCGAGTCCAGGTAGGTGCGGGTGCGGACCTTGAAGCGGCGGCGGCGCGAGCGCGCGGCCCCGAAGTAGCTCGCCAGGGCCGGGGTGTCGAAGTAGACCGACTCGTAGGAGAACCGCCGCTCCCCTTCGATCTCCAGGACCGCCAGCTCCCCCGCCAGGTCCGCGAGCAGCGCGGCCAGCGCGGCCCGGTCGACCAGGTATTTGCGGTCGACGCGGGTCTGGAGTTCGGCGGTCTCGACCAGCTCGCCGAGCCCTATGGCGGGCAGGTGCGCGAACATGCCGGGTCCTCTCTTCAGTGCACGATCACCGGGCTGCGGGGGTAGTCCCCCTGCCGGTCGGCCGCGACCCGGTAGGTGACCTCGACGGTCTGCGAGTCGCGCACCAGGTCGGTCATCGTCGTCTCGATCCGCTTGATCGACTCCGCGTCCAGCAGCTCGGTCAGGCGGGCCTCCAGTTCGGGCCGGGAGGAGTAGACCCGGTCCAGGACCACCAGCTCCTGGCGGTACCGCCGGTGCCACAGGGGCTGGTCGACCGCGGCCATCACCGCCACCACCAGCACCCCGAGCACCGGTCCTGTCCAGAAGGGATCGAACGGCACGCTGCACACGAGTCCGATGGAGAGCGACGAGAAGTAGTAGCAGACGTCGCCGTGGCTGATCTCGTCCGACCGGAGCCGGATGATCGACAGGACACCGAACAGGCCGAACCCCACCCCGATGCCGACCTCCGCGCCGAGCAGCGCCGTCACCACCGCGAACACGCCGACATTGAGCCCGATATAGGGGACGACCATGTGCCGCCTACGGTGCCGCGGGTGGTAGACCGCGAAGACGAGCAGGCATATCAGTGTCAGATCGGCGGCCAGCCGAATCCATCCGTAGCGATCCATACAGCACTTATATAGCCCTTTCCTATGAGAATCATCGGTGCCGCCTATGGAAAACCTATGCGCCCGTTGACTTTTCCATAGCCTTTCCACAGGGGGCGTTGCTACGGTTCGGCCACTCGAATCGAACGGCATTCGATTCCGCTGCCTTGGAGGTACCACCCATGAGATGGATCAGGAGGGCCCTCGCGGCCGCCGGGGCGTCGCTCGCGATCACGGTCGGCCTCACCGGGGTCCCGGCCGCGGCGCAGACGGCCCCCGAAGCGCCGCAGCCGGCCCAGACGAGCCCCGTGTGGGACGCGTCCACCGTCCACGACATACAGGTCACGGTCGACGAGACCGAGTACGCCGCCATGATCGAGGAGTACCTCGACAGCGGCGACAAGGAATGGATCACCGCCGACGTCACCATCGACGGCCGCCTCTTCCCCGGCGCCGGCATGAAACTCAAGGGCAACTCGAGCCTATGGGGCGTCAACCCCGGCTCCTCGCCCACCGACCTGCCCTGGCTCATCCGGCTCGACAAGTACGTCCAGCAGGACTTCGACGGCTACGAGCGGTTCGTCGTGCGCTCCAGCTTCACGCCCTCCGCGCTCAACGAGGCGCTCGCGCTGCGCCTGCTCGAAGAGGCCGGCCTGACCGCCACCAAGTTCTTCCCGACCTCCTTCAGCGCCAACGGCGAACCGGCGCAGCTGCGCCTGATCGTCCAGGAGCCCGACAAGCAGTTCGACCGCGAGAACCACGGCGAGGACGGCGGCACCCTCTACAAGAAGAAGTTCGAGGGCGACTTCGCCTACCTCGGCGAGGACGCCGAGTCCTACGAGGAGGCGTGGGAGCCCAAGGGCGGCGACGAGGACAACTGGCAGCCGCTGCTCGACTACCTCGACTGGCTCAACAACAGCACCGACGCCGAGTTCGCCGCCGAGCTGACCGAGCGCATGGACGCCGAGGCGTTCGCCCGCTACCTCGCCTTCGAGGACCTCATCGGGAACTGGGACACCATCGACGGGCCCGGCCAGAACGGCTACCTCCGGTTCACCCCCGCCACCGGGCGGATGACCGTCGTCGCCTGGGACCACAACCTGTCCTTCGCGATCCTCCCCGACCCGGGCGACCCGCCGCCGAACGCGCCGAAGTCCTGGGGCTGCCCCTGCGTCGAGCGCGCGATGGAGGTGCCCGCCTTCCAGCAGCTCTACGACCAGCAGGCCGCCCTGCTCCAGGCCGAGCTGTTCGACTCCGGGCTGGCCCTGAGCGCCCTGGAGGAGCTGGCCGCGCCGCTGGTCGCCTCCGGGCTCATCGACCCCGCCGCGGTCGCGCAGGACCAGGCGCAGATCCGGTCGGCCTTCCCCGAGGGCGGGCCGACCGAACCCGTCGACCCCCCGGTCGACGAGGGCTGCACCGCCTCCTACACCGTCGCCAACGACTGGGGCTCGGGCTTCACCGCCTCGGTCGAGGTCGTCATGGGCCAGGGCTCGGGCGCCTGGGAGGTCTCCTGGGTGTGGCCGGGCGACCAGCGGATCACCAACGCCTGGTCGAGCACGGTGACGCAGTCGGGCACCGCGGTCGCCGCGACCGGGGCGGCCTGGAACGCCACGCTGACCTCGGGGCAGTCGACGACCTTCGGGTTCAACGCCGACTACTCGGGGGCCAACGCCCTGCCGACGCTGACCTGCACCGCGGCTTAGCCGCGCCGGAGGGAGCGCGGCGACCCTCGCCGCCGCGCTCCCCCGGCGCCGCCGACCGCCGTCCCGCCGCCGCCCCCCGATTCGCCCATACGAGCGCTTCTCGGTTCGCCGCCGGTGACACTGGGAGGAACACTGCAAGGGAAACCGGTGCCGAACCGGCGGAAGGGAACGACATGACAAGAGAAGGACCAGGACGCATCGTGGTCGGCGTCGACGGCTCGCCGTCGTCGCTGGAGGCGCTCCGGTGGGCGCTGCGGCAGGCGAAGGCCACCGGATCGAGCGTCGAGGCCGTCCACGCCTGGCAGATACCCGTCAGCTACGGGACGGCCGTGGCCGTCGTCCCCGGCGAGAACTTCGCCGAATCGGCCCAGCGGGCGCTGGAGGAGTCCGTCGACGACGTGCTCGGCGGCGGGGACGACGTCCAGGTGAACCGCGTGGCCGCGCAGGGCCTGCCCGCGCAGGTGCTCATCGAGCGGTCGCACGACGCCGAACTGCTCGTGGTCGGCAGCCGCGGGCGCGGCGGCTTCAAGGGCCTGCTGCTCGGCTCGGTGAGCCAGCACTGCGTCACCCACGCCCACTGCCCGGTCGTGGTGCTCAGGCCCGAGGACTGAGCGCGCGGCCGTCAGCCCTGTTCGGACGGCCGCGCCGGAAGGCGGTCCCGGGAGATCGGACACGACATGCACCTGGGACCGCCGCGACCGCTGCCCAGCTCGGAGCCGGGGAGCGCGATGGCCTTGATCCCGGCGCGCTCCAAGCGGGCGTTGGTGACCGTGTTGCGCTCGTAGGCGACCGCGACCCCCGGGGCGAGGGCGAGGGTGTTGTTCCCGTCGTCCCACTGCTCCCGCTCGGCGGTGACCACGTCCCGCTCGCCGGTGTGGATGATCTCGATCGCGTCGACCCCGATCGCCTCGGCGGCGGCCTCGAGGAACGGCCGCGGCCCCTCGATGCCCACCGCGGCGTCGGCGCCGGGCCTGAGGGTGTAGGCGTCCAGGCGGCGCTCGGCGGGCGCGTACATCACCATGCGGTGGTCGTCGACCATCGTGCACAGCGTGTCCAGGTGCATGGTGGCGCGGCGCTGCGCGATCGGGACGACGAGGACGGTGTCGGCGACGCCGCGCTCGAAGGCCCTGCGCGCCAGGCGCTCGGCGCCCGCCGGGGTGGTGCGCTCGCCGACGCCGACGGCGAGGACGCCGGGGGCGAGGACGAGGACGTCGCCGCCTTCGAGGTGCTCCAGCGAGGGGTCGTAGATCCTCGGCACCTCGGCGAAGCGCGGGTGGTGGCGGTAGATGATGCTCGTCAGCGTCGTCTCGCGGCGGCGCGCGGGCATCGCGAGGCTGGTGACAGCCACGGCGTCGCCGATCCATACCGACGAGTCGCGCGTGAACATCATGTTCGGCAGCGGGTCGATGACGAAGTCGACGCCGCGCATGAGCCGGTGGCGCAGGCTCCGGGAGGCGCCGAACTCCTCTTTGGTGAGGCCTTCGATGAGCACGGCGGTGAGCCGCTCGGGCTCCAGGTCGGCCAGGTACGAGGCCAGCTCGCCGCCGAGGGCCTGGCCGAGCCGCGGGTCCGCGGCCACCGAGGCGATGACCTCTTCGCGGGCCTCGGGCAGGTAGAGGCATTCGGTGAGGAGCGCGCCGACGTAGAGCACTTCGACACCGTGTTCGAGGAGGGTGCGGGCGAACCGGTCGTGCTCGGCCTGGGCCCGCTCGACCCAGGGGATGCCGTCGAACAGCAGCGCGCCGCTGTTGCGGGGGGTCAGGCGGCGCAGTTCGCCGCCGGGTCGGTGCAGCATGACGCTGCGCAGGCGTCCCACTTCGGAGTCGACGCCGTACGAGTGCATCTTCGAACTCATGATCCAGACAATAGAGGCACTGCGACCAAAGATCAACTTTTCTCTGTTAACGTGGATCGACTGAGCGTGACGACTACCCCCGGGGCGCCCATTGACACCACTCGAACTCGTCATTCCACTCCGGAGGACGGCCCCTGACGACGACGGCTCGTACCTGCATCCGGGACTGGTGCCGTGGCGCGCCGCGGTGTGCGCGAGCACCGACGCGTGCCTGCTGCTGGGCGCGGACACCCGGATCGCCGCGGTCTCGGCCACCGCGAGGAACCTGCTCGGGCTGCCGCTGGAGACCGAGACGGTCAAGCCGCGCTTCCTCGACTGCGGCCTGCACTTCCTGGACTTCACGGCGGGGGCGCAGCCGCTCCAGGACGCGGAGCTGGCGCGGCTGGCGCCGGTGCAGGCGCTCCAGACCGACGCCTTGGAGCGGGGTTTGATCCGCCTCGACCGCCAGGGCGCGCCCCGGACGTTCGACGTGGTGGCCTCGCCGCTGCACTCGCCGCCGCAGCTCGACGCGATAGGAGCCCTCGCGTTCTTCACCCCGGTCGGCCCGGGCTGACCCGCCCGGACACGATCGGTCCGATGTCGGTGACGGCACGTAGTTTTGCAATGGGGGGTCCCCCAGGCGGGACTTATCGCCTATGCCGGACAGCGGCCGTTGCACATTCCCGCGCGCCGGGCCCCGGCGCGCGGGCGGTCACGAGCGGCCGTCGTCGCCGAGGCGGTACACCACCGCGCCGCCGCCCGTGCGCTCCACGTCGACGCCGAAGGGGTCCGTCTCGTGGTCCAGGCCGTCCCAGTCGGTGCCCGGCAGCCACGACGGGATCACCACCACCGTCTCGATGCCCGCGTCCCGCAGCCCCGCGATCGACTCCTCGGCCGGGAACGACTGCGAGAGCTGCCGGATGCCCGCCTGCTCGTCGGGCGTGAACGCCGCGATCCCGTTGGCCGTCTCCACGAACCCGTCGACGCTCCAGTACTGGACGCGCGTGTCGCGCCCGTCGGAGGGCAGGAACAGCACCGGCCCCTCCAGCGCGGCCATGTCCACCGGCGCCTCCGGAGGCTCGACGTTCGGCGCGACCGTCAGGCCCTCCATCAGGACCAGCGCCATCGGCACGAACAGCAGCGCGTGCACCCGCCGCGGGGCGCGCACCACCAGCCGCCGGTCCACCCGCGAGGCGTGCGCCACCGCGTCGGCCTCGTCCGCGACGCGCGTCAGCGTCCCGGCGGCCAGGATCGCCAGCAGCAGCGTCATGTAGATGACCAGCCGCCCCGGCGTGCGGATCGCGTCGAAGCCCGGCGCGTAGTCGTACAGCAGCCGCCACGCCCACGCCCCGTCGTCGAGGAAGTTCGGCCCCATCGCCAGCGCCACGGTGACCGCGACGCCCAGCGCCAGGCACCACCGCTGCCGCCTGCTCCAGGAGGACCAGATCAGGCCCGCCACCGCCAGCGCCAGCAGCGTGAAGCCCACCAGCAGCGCCTGCTCGGGCGCCCACGTCAGGTCGGCGCGCGCGGCCTCGTGCGCCGCGCCCCACGCCCGCGACTCCTCGGGCGCGATGATGAAGCTCTGCCAGGTGGGGCTGAACCAGGCGATGTAGTCGTAGTCGCGCACCGCCTCGGGGTAGGCCCGCGCCACGACCGCGTGCTTGTCGGCGATCCACAGCACCGCGAGGCTGAACACCGTGCCGCCGACGCCGTTGGCCGCCAGCGTCTGCCAGCGCAGGCGCGGGCGCTTCACCAGCCAGAAGCAGCCGACGACGACGCCGACCGCGAGCAGCAGGTACACGAACGGGACGCCGAGCCCGGCGCCGATGCTGAACTGCCACAGCGCGGTGAGCCACCCGGCGACGATCCAGCCGGGGCGCTGCCGCTCGGGCTTGAAGCCGTCCTTGAGGGACCATCCGTGGCCGCGCGCGAGCATCGCCAGCGCCAGCGCGATCCCGCCGCAGGAGAGGACCTGGAGGTGCCCGGCCTGGCCGAGCTTCCAGGGGGCGTAGGCGAACGCGGCGGCGGCGACGGCCGATCCGGCCACGCGCGCGCCGAGCTGGCGCAGCAGGGCGTAGGCCCCGAGGAAGGCCAGCGCGAATGAGCCCATGTAGAGAACGTTGTAGACGATGAGCGCGCTGGTCGTGTCGGTGGCGAACAGCGCGGCGGGCGCGTAGCCCAGCAGCGTGTCGGTGAACAGGTAGGCGTCGGTGACCGGCCAGAAGCTGTTGGTGTCCCAGATCCCGGCGGGGTCTTCGCGGAGCGAGCGCCCGACCCAGCCGAGGATGTACGTGAGCAGGAGGGGGTCGCCCGCGTCGTGGGGGACGACGCGGTGGACGTCGCGGGCCAGCGGCCAGGTCATGGCGACCGAGAGGGCGGCGCTGAAGAGGGCCGCGAGGGTCCACTCGCTGGTCGCGGCGCGGCGGCCGAGGCGGCCGAGCCGGTGGAGGGGCGGGACGCGGTGCCTGCCGGTGGCCGGCTCGCCCTCGGCGGCGGCGTCGTTCCCGCTGGCGAACCGGTGCCAGCGGTCGGCGTCGGCGGGCGCGTCGTCTGCGGCGGCGGCGTCGGGCGCCGGTTCGGCCTCGGACTCGCGGGCCTGCTCCTCGGACCGCGCGGCGGCCGCCGCGGTCCCGTCCGCGCGCTCGGGTCCGTCCTCTGCTTCCGGTGCTTTGTCGGTGATCGCCATGAGGGAGGATTCTCGCCGTCTCGAGTAGTCGTGTCACGGCACATCCTACGGAGTGTCCCCACGTCCGCTTCGCAAGCGTCGTCCCCGCCTCGTCCGCATCGTCGTTCGCCATATGCCGCAAGGCGGCCGGTCCGGTCGAAATCGGGTGCGTCCCGGCCGTCACCTATCCGCCGCCCGCTCGTTCAACAAGGTTGAGACCTGATTTCCCGTTGGTCGTTCAGCCCATTCAACAAACGGAACCGCAGTTGGAGAGTCGCAGGCATGGGAAGACACACCACGAAGCTCGGTGAGGCCTCACGGGCCGAGACGCGCCCGCCGCTGCCGTACCCCGTGCGCGACGGCCGCGTCCCGCCGGCCCGGCAGGAGGCGATGGAGCGCCGCGCCAGGCGGCGCAAGTCGCGGCTGGCCGCGGCCTCGGCCGCCTCCATGCTCGCGATCGGCGGCGTGGCGGGCGTGAGCATCGCCATGGCGGACGAACCGGGCTCCGCGGGCGGCGGCGAGATCGTCTTCAGCGGCGACTGCGGCGCGCTCGGCGTGGTCGCCCCCTCCTCGAAGCCCAGCGACGCCCAGATCACGGTGTCCGAGGGCTCGCACGTGCGGTACACGAACGACCTCGGCACCGAGGCCGAGCTCCACGTCGGCGACGAGACCTACGCCATCGGCGACGGCTCGACGCAGGTGTTCGTCATGAACCGCTCCGCCGAGGTCGCGATGGTCCCCGACTGCCGGGGCCTGTTCGCGCAGTACGACTCCGCCCAGGTGAACGTGGTCGACGCGCCGCAGGCCGAGGAGCAGGACGACTCGGACGAGGGCGGCTCGGGGCCGTCCACGGCCGAGCTGCCGAGCCGCGGCGCCGATGCCGACGCGGGCGCCGACGCTCCGGGCGCCGGGGACGGCGCGCCGGGCTCGGACGAGCGCGCGAGCGGCGGGGACGAGGGGGCGGCGAGCGGTCAGGACGGCGAGTCCGGCGCCGCCGACGACCCCGAAGCGGCCGAGGAGGAGCCGGCCGAAGCGGCCGAGGAGGGCGACGAGGAAGTGAACTCGTTCGGCCCCGCCCCCGGCTCCGAGGAGGGATCGGACGAGGCCGGGTTCAGCCCCGCGGGCGACGAGGTCGCCGCGGTGGACCCGAAGGCGGTCTCCGACGGCGCGAGCGGGCTGCTCGCGCTGGTCGCGATCGTCTGCCTCGTCGGCGTGAGCGCCGCGGTCATGCGCACGCTCCTGCAGCAGCGGGCGACGGCTTGACCGCCCACAGACGGCCCCCGGCGGCTCCGGCGCCGCCAGGCGGGCGACCGTCCCGGACCCGGATCGCGCCGGGCTCGGGGCGCCACCAGGTGGAGTCTCCGTGAGGCACTGAGCTCGGGCACTCGTCAGTGGTCATTTCCTCCCCAGGTCCCACTCCGATGTCCGAACCAGTGCCTCACGGCCCGCCCCTCGCCGCCCCGGCGGGCCGCCGCGAATCCCACTGGCGGCACTGTGGAACACGTCTCCCAGAGGCCGCTCAGCGCCGCAGCCCCAGGGCACCCGGGTTGCCGTCGGCCGGACGTCTGCTTTAGCGTGGGCCGGAGTCAACCGTCAGCGCTCCCCCCGAGCATTGCAGTCAGGTACCCCAGCTGTGACCCCGAAGCACAAGGCCTCGCGGAGGCTATGGCCCTATCTCGCCGTCCCGGCGCTCGCCGTGCTCATCGCCGCGGTCATATACATGGGCGACTTCAGCCCCGAGGACGTCGGGATCGGCGGGTCCTCGGGCGAGACGCTCCCCGGCTCCCAGGTCGACCAGTCCGAGCTGGCCGACTCCGACATCCGGCCCGACCCCGCCGAGCAGCACGAGGCCGCGCAGGCGCAGTTGCAGAGCCTGCTAGACGAGGCCGTGGGCGACTACCTGGCCGAGCGGGGCGACGAGAACCTGTACGCGTCGATCGCGGTCAGCGACGGCGAGTTCGCGCTCGACTACGCGGGCGAGGAGCAGCACGACACCGCCTCCATCGTCAAGGTCGAGATCCTCGGGATGCTCCTGCGCAGCTACGAGACGGTGGAGGAGATCCCCGGCTGGGTGATCGGCGACGCCGAGAAGATGATCCAGGAGTCGGACAACGACGCGACCAACAGCATCCTCTTCGGGCTCCTCGACGGGCACGCGACGATGCGCGAGGCGCACGAGGTGTTCGGCCTGGAGGGCACCGAGCCCGGCGAGGGCGAGCGGTGGGGCATGACGCAGACCACCGCCGTCGACCAGTTGACGCTGCTCGAAGGCGTGCTCTACGAGGGCGTGCTGACCGCCGAGCAGGCCGAGCTGGCCCGCGAGCTCATGGGCGGTCTGGCCGACTTCCAGTACTGGGGCGTCCCGGCCGGGGCCGCCGAGGGCGAGGCCGTCTGGATGAAGAACGGCTGGGACACCCGCGACGGGCTCGGCGGCGAGTGGGTCGTCAACTCGATCGGCGTCATCGCCGGGGACACCGAGTCCCCGATCATGCTCTCGGTCCTCACCGGCGGCTCGGCCTCCCAGCAGGAGGGCATCGACATGGTCGAGGACCTCGCCGAGATCGCGCGCGAAGTGATCGACACCGACCCGCTGGCCTAGGCCCGGCTCGCGGGCCGCGCCGAACCGGGAAGCCGGGCGGCGCCCCGCCGGCGCGCACGCCCTAAGCTCGGGGGCGACACCCGATCGGCGACCGATCCCGGCGGCACACATCCTATAGGATCTAGGATTCTCCATGAACGACCTGCTCTCCGCGCTGACCGATGCGGGCATCACCGCAGTGGTCGACGACGACGTCCTGGCCGCCCACTCGGTGGACCACGCCCGGCTCGTCACGCCCGGCCGCGCCGCGGCCCTGGTCCGGGCCCGCTCCACCGAAGAAGTCGCCGCGGTCCTGCGCACGGCCGACGCGCTCGGCGTCCCGGTGGTGCCGCAGGGCGCCCGCACGGGCCTGGCCGGCTCGGCCACGGCCGTCGACGGCGCGATCCTGCTCGACGTCTCGCCGATGGACGCGATCGTGTCGATCGACCCGGTCGACCGCACCGCGGTGTGCCAGCCGGGCGTGCGCAACGCCGCGATCTCGCGCGCCGCGGCCGAGCACGGCCTGCGGTACGCCCCCGACCCCGGCTCCTGGGAGACCTCGACCATCGGCGGCAACATCGCCACCGCCGCGGGCGGCATGTGCTGCGTCAAGTACGGCGTCACCGCCGAGTACGTCCTCGGCCTGGAGGTCGTCACGGCCTCCGGGGAGGTCATGCGCTGCGGGCGGCGGACGGCGAAGGGCGTGGCCGGCTACGACCTGGTCCGGCTGTTCTGCGGCTCCGAGGGCACCCTCGGGGTGATCACCGAGGCCACGGTCAAGCTCAGCCCCGTCCCGGCCGACCGGCTGACGCTGGCGGCGGTCTTCGCGACCACGGCGGACGCCGGGCGCGCGGTCACCGCGATCATGGCCTCGGGCGCGCAGCCGAGCCTGCTCGAACTGGTCGACAACGTCCACCTGCGGGCGCTGGAGGAGCTGCGGCCCATGGGGCTGCCGACCGACGCCGCGGCGCTGCTGCTGGTCGCCGCCGACACCGACCCGGCCGCCGAGCTGATCGCGATCGAGCGGCTCTGCGCCGAAGCGGGCGCCGAGGAGGTCTTCCGGGCCACCGACGCCACCGAGGCCGACGCGCTGCTCGAATCGCGCCGCATGGCGTACCACGCGATGGAGCGCCTGGGCACGGTCCTGGTCGACGACGTGGCGGTGCCGCGCTCGCGCCTGGCCGAGGCGCTCGACGGGGTGGCCGCGGCGGCCGAGCGGCACGGCGTGGTCATCGGCGTGATCGCCCACGCCGGGGACGGCAACCTGCACCCGAACATCGTCGTCCACCCCGAGGACGCGGCGTCGGTGGCCGCCGGGAAGGCCGCGTTCGACGAGATCCTGGAGATGACCCTGGCCATGGGCGGGACCATCACCGGCGAGCACGGGGTGGGGATGCTCAAGCGCGACTGGCTCGCGAGGGAAGTGGACCCGGTGAACCTGGCCGTGCAGCGGCGCATCAAGGAGGCGCTCGACCCGCGGGGCATCCTCAACCCCGGGAAGGTCCTGGCCGGCTGAGACCGCCACAGGCGTCTGAATCGCCCTGATATGCGGTCGTGTCGGAGCTGTGACACAGTAATGGGGCCGCAGCGCTTGCCCATTCGCTGCGGCCCCGATAAAGTGGAGAAGCTCCACTTTTCATTGGCACCGGTCGAGCTGTGCCCGATTGCTCCGACCGGTTATGTGCCCCCGGATGTTCCGTGCCTCCCAGAAGACTGCCCATGTCTTTCTGTTCGGCGTGTCGGCGTGACCGGAACGCTTATTACTATGAGGACCGTCGCTGAGCGTGGCCTGTGGCAAGGCTGAAAATAACCTGGGAATCGATGCGAAACCGTTACGAAGGCACGTCGAATCCGGCAAGTTTCCCCAGCTCAGCCGTTATGTCGGGACGCTGAGCAACGCTCCGGCCGTTCACGGAAGTGATAAAGGCCACACCCCGCACGGACGAGGTCAGCCAGGCCCCCTCGACCCCCGCCAGGTCCTCCGCCGCGATCAGCCGCTCGGCCGCCTCCAGCCCGAGCCGCGAGGCGTTCTCCAGCAGGAACGCGCTCGTCGTGCCCGGCAGGATGCCCGTCGACACCGGTGTGGTGCACAGCGTCCCGTCCTCCAGCCACAGCAGCGACGAGGTCGGCCCCTCCAGCGCGTAGCCGTCGGCCGAGACCCACAGCGCGTCGTCCGCGCCCTGGGCCTTCGCCCAGCGCATGACCGCCATCGTCGTCGCGTACGACAGCGCCTTCACCCCGCCTAGAAGCCACGGGGCTTTCCCCCGCGCGTCGGCATCCACCCCCAACGAGGCCGTCGCGACCCGCAGACCGTCCCGCCTGGGCAGGACGCGCTCCCTGGGGACCGGGTCCACCGTCGCGAACACCGTCGGCGGCCCGCCGTGCTCCCGCCCCCGCGTGGCGACCAGGCGCAGCGCCGCCTCGCCGCTCCCGCGCTCGCGCCAGGCGGCCAGCGCCTGCTCGGCCAGTTCGGCCAGCGCCGCCTCGCCGGGCAGCTCGAACTCCATGCGCGAGGCCGAAACGGCCATGCGGGCCAGGTGCCTGTCGAGCAGGAACGCCTTGCCGTCGCGCACATTCATCGTCTCGAACACGCCGTCGCCCCGGAGCACCCCGAGGTCGTCGGCGCACAGGATCGGCTCGTCGGCGTCGACGACGCCCCGATGCAGTACTGCTGTCACTGTTGCCATGGGGGTCATTCTGCTCCCGCGATCGCCGCCGCTCGCCCCGCCCGCCGCCCGACACACCGCCCCGGTCCGCCCCGAACCGGATTCGACACCGGGCGCGGAGCGGGAAGTACCATGCAGGCATGCACACCGAAGCCGAGTCAGAGACCGAACTGGCGGCGGTGCTGCGCTCCAAGGGCATGCGCATGACCGCCCAGCGTCAGCTCGTGCTCGAAGCGGTGCGCGAGCTCGGGCACGCCACGCCGGAACAGATCCACGAACGCATCAGGGACCAGGTCGAGGGTGTGAACATCACCACCGTCTACCGGACGCTGGACCTCCTCGAAGAGCTCCAGCTCGTCTCCCACACCCACCTCTCCCACGGCGCCCCCACCTACCACCCGGCCGGCGACCGGGGGCACGCCCACCTGGTGTGCCACCGGTGCGGGCAGATCACCGAAGTCGAACCAGCGGTGTTCGCGAACGCGCGCGAGGAGGTGGCCGACCGGACCGGGTTCGTGCTCGACGTCGGCCACGTCGCCGTGTTCGGGACCTGCGCCGAATGCTTGGAGAAGGCACGATGACCGAGACAGCCCCGTCCCCGCTGCTGGAACTGCCCGGAGCGGTCGCGAACGACGGCGGGCGCGTCGCCTGGCACTACGGGCAGCCCCTGGCCGAGCAGCGCAAGGCCGTCGAGAACGGCGCGGTCTTCGACCGGAGCGACCGCGACGTCATCACCGTCTCCGGCGAGGCGCGCCTCGAATGGGTCCACTCCCTCTCCACGCAGCACCTGACGAGCCTCAAGGCCCACCAGGGCACCGAGACGCTGTTCCTGTCCCCCACCGGCCGCGTCGAACACCACGCCAACGTCTACGACGACGGCGAGGTCCTCTGGCTCGACACCGAGCCGGGCGACGGCGAGGCGCTCCGCAAGTTCCTGGAACTCATGAAGTTCCGCACCGAGGTCGACATCAAGGACGCCTCGGGCGAATGGGCGCTGGTCACCTACACCTTCGCCGAGGGCGGCGACGTCGCCGCGCCCGCCCGCCAGCCCGTGCCGGTCGCGAAGTTCGCCTCCAAGGACCTCCAGGCGGTGCCGACCGCCGTCTACCCCGGGGCCGCCCTCGACAGCACCGACGGCTGGACCCGCCGCACCGACGCCCTCGCCGAGCACACCTACGACGTGATGATCCGGCGCGAGGACCTCCTCGACCACTTCGGCCCCGACGCCGTCCACGCCGGCTCGTGGGCCTTCGACGCCCTGCGCGCCGCCGCCGGGTGGCCCCGCTTCGGCGTCGACACCGACGACCGGACCGTCCCGCACGAGGTGCCGCACTGGCTCGCCGGCGCCGTCCACCTCGACAAGGGCTGCTACCGCGGCCAGGAGACCGTCGCGAAGGTCCACCACCTCGGGCAGCCGCCGCGCCGCCTGGTGCGCCTGCACCTCGACGGCACCGAGGAGCACCCGCCCGCACACGGCGCGCCGATCACGCTGGAGGGCAAGGAAGTGGGCCTCGTCGGCACCGCCGTCCAGCACTACGACGACGGCCAGATCGCGCTGGCGCTGCTGCGCCGGGGCGCCGCCCAGGCGGGCGACGAGGCGCGCTTCGCGGTGGGCGGCCAGGCCGCGAGCCTGTGAGCCCGGCTCAGTAGCTGAAGGTCATGATCGCGGCCGCCCGCGCGGCGGCCGCGTCGGCGAAGAACGCCACGAGGCTCCCGTAGCAGCCTTCGGCGTACTCCAGCGCAGACTCGCTCTCGGTGACCTCGGCGTCGAAATGGGGCCGCAGCCGTTCGAACGGCGCGGCCTTCAGCAGCTCGGCGGTGGCGGCCACCTGCCGCTGCGACCACGAGAAGTAGACGCCCTCCTCGTCCATGAAGTCGCCGCCCATCCGCAGGTCCACCGCGATGTCGGCCGCGTCGAAGGCCTCCTGGATCTCCCGCCACCCCTTGTCGATGTAGCCGTCGGGGTCCGCCGCCTCCTCCTTCGCCAGCAGGAACTCCTCGAGCTCGTCGGGATGCCGCTCGGCCCAGGCCAGCTCCTCGGGAGTCACCTTCGTGAAACTCATGACCGCACCCATAGCGAATACTCCTCGCACCAATCGGAATCCACCGGCCAACGTAGCGGCCGACGTCCACCCGCCCCGCAACGCGGGAGATCGGGCCGCACGCCGAGGGGCGCGGGGATAGTCTCCGCTGTATGGACACCGATCATCCCGGCGGCAGGCCCGCCGCTCCCGCCTACCACGGCGGCGACTTCGTCGCCGAAGTCGTCCGCTCCGGCTACACCGAGAGCTTCCACCGGGGCAGCGTGGCCGTCGCCGGTCCCGACGGCCGCCTGCTCGCCGCGATCGGCGACGTCGCCGGCCCGGTGTTCACGCGCTCCTCGGCGAAACCGCTCCAGGCCCTCGCGATGCTCCGCGCCGGATGGAAGCCCGACAGTTCGGCGGACCTCGCGATCGGCTCGGCCAGCCACAAGGGCGAGCCGATGCACGTCATGCAGGTCGACTCGGTGCTCTCGCACGCGGGCCTGGGCGAAGACCAGCTCCAGTGCCCGCCGGACCTGCCCGGCGACCCGGCCGCCCGGCGCGCGGTCATCGCCGTCGGCGGCGGGGCCCGGCGGGTGTACATGAACTGCTCGGGCAAGCACGCGGCGATGCTGGCGACGTGCGCGGCCAATGACTGGGACCCGGCCACCTACCGCGAGCCGATGCACCCGCTCCAGGAGCGGATCGCCGCCACCGTCGAGGAGATGTGCGGCGAATCGGTCGCCGCCGTCGGCGTCGACGGCTGCGGCGCGCCGGTGCTGGCGGTGAGCCTGCGCGGGCTGGCGCGCGCCTACACGCGCCTGGTCGAGGCCGCGGCGGGCACGCCGGAGCGGACGGTCGCCGACGCGATGCGGGCGCACCCGCAGCTCATCGACGGCTCGGAGGGCTCGGACTCGCGCTCGATGCGGGCGCTGCCGGGGCTGCTGGCCAAGGTCGGCGCCGAGGGCCTGCACGCGGTCGCCGTCCCGGGCGTGGGCGCGGTGGCGGTGAAGATCGACGACGGCGCCGGGCGGGCCTCGATGCCGGTGGCGCTGCGGGCGCTCCAGACCATGGCCGGGTACACCTTCCCCGAGTCGTCGAAGGGCGCGGTGGAGTCCCTGCTGTGGCCCGAGGTCTACGGCGGCGGGCAGCCGGTCGGCAGGCTCCGCACGCTGCTGTGAGTGGCACAGGACTCAAGCCGGGCAATACCCTCTGGCCGCGGCCGGGCAGGACAGGGTAGTATCGTCGCGTTGCCAAACAACACTCGCGCGAGTGGCGGAATGGCAGACGCGCTGTCTTCAGGTGGCAGTATCCGAATGGATGTGTGGGTTCAACTCCCACCTCGCGCACAGACGAAGCCCGGTGGCCCCGCCACCGGGCTTCTTCGCGTCCCGGCGGCCCCGGTGGGCGCCCCGGCGGGGCCTTTTGTATGTTCAATGCTCTTCTCAGTGGGAACACCGCCGCTTCGGGCCGCGTTAGGCTCGAAGAGAGGGACCAGACCGAATCCTTGACGACGTGGGGACACCGCAGACGATGAGCGAAGAGCACACGAAGCCAGAGCACGACGAGCCCGAGTCGGAGTCCGACGACGAGCTGCTCATCGTCGACGCCGAAGGCAACCCGATCTCCGCCGGCGAGGCCCGGGAGCGGCTCGCCGAGGCGGCCGAGTCCGACCCCTCGAAGCTGATCGCCGAGCCCGCCAAGGTCATGCGCGTCGGCTCGATGATCAAGCAGCTCCTCGAAGAGGTCCGCGCCGCCGAACTCGACGACAAGGGCCGCCAGCGCCTGCGCGACATCCACGCCCGCTCCATCGCCGAACTCGAATCGGGCCTGGCCCCCGAACTCCGCGACGAACTCGAACGCCTCTCCCTGCCGTTCAGCGCCGACGAGGTGCCCACCGAAGCCGAGCTCCGCATCGCGCAGGCCCAGCTCGTCGGCTGGCTCGAAGGGCTCTTCCACGGCATCCAGGCCGCCCTGGTGGCGCAGCAGATGGCGGCGCGCCTCCAGCTCGACCAGATGCGCTCGGGCGACATGCGGGCGCTGCCCGCCGGGGCCGGCGGCGACCTCCCGCCGCAGTTGAGGGCCATCATGGCCGAGCGCGCCGCGCGCGGTGACGATCACGACCACCACCCCGGGCAATACCTGTAGGCACCGCAGAATGCCATAGAATCGGCCTGCCACGGCGTGGCCCGCGAGCACCGAGCAGCCTTCTGGGCGATGCGCGCGAGCCGTTCCCCTGGCACTGCCCGGACCCTCCCGCCGGCCGGGGTGAGAACCACTGGAGAGCTGAACACGGTGCTGTACAAGACGCTGCAATGGACGGCCGCCCCGACGATCAAACTCATCTGGCGGCCGTGGATCGACGGCAAGGAGAACATTCCCGAGACCGGTCCGGTCATCCTGGCGTCCAACCACCTGTCGGTTGCCGACCACTACTTCCTGGGCCTCACCACCAAGCGGCACATCGCGACCATGGCGAAGATCGAGTACTTCACCGGCGCGGGGATGAAGGGCAAGCTCATCTCCAAGACGGTCAAGGCCCTCGGGCAGGTGGCCGTCGACCGCTCGGGGGGCCGGCGCAGCGCCGCCTCGCTGGAGCCCTCGATGAAGGTCCTCGAAGAGGGCCGGGTCTTCGCGATCTTCCCCGAGGGCACGCGCTCGCCCGACGGGCGCCTCTACCGCGGCAAACCGGGCGTGGCCCGTCTGGCGCTGACCACGGGCGCGCCGGTGGTGCCGGTCGGCATGATCGGCACCGAGAAGGTCCTGCCGATCGGGGAGTCGCGCCCGCGCGTCGCGCCGGTGGGCGTGCGGATCGGCAAGCCGCTCGACTTCAGCCGCTACGCGGGGCTGGAGAACGACCGGGTCATCATCCGGGCGGTCACCGACGAGATCATGGACACGATCCGGCAGCTCACCGACCAGGAGTACGTCGACAAGTACGCCAAGCGCAACGCCGGGAAGGACGAGCCGGAGGGCGATTAACGTCCTGGCGGCGGACTGTCGACGTCTTCGGGGGCGGGCGGCGCGGCCGTCTCGGGGACCGTCGTCGCGGCGTCCCCGGCGGGCGGCGCGACCTCCCCGTCCGGCGGCAGGTCCGACTCCTGAGCGACGGTCACCGAGTAGACGGTGACCGGCTGCGGCGGCGCCCCGTCGTGCTCGATCGTCTCGGGCAGGGCCGCGATCGCGTCGAGGACCTCGTAGCCGTCGACGATGCCGCCGATGATGCTCACGCCCGCGGTGGGCACGGCCTGGCCGCGGATGAGGGTGAAGGCGCTCCCGGCGGCGCCGCCCTCGTCGAGGACCAGCGCCAGGACGTCTTGGACGTCGTTGCCGGCCATGCCGACCTCGGCCTGGTAGCGCCAGCCGGGGCCGTGCTCCTCGCCCGATCCGGGTTCGGCGCCGGGGCTGCCGCAGTGGAGGATCGCCGTGGGCATGGCCTGCTGGGTGGTGAGCCGGTCGCAGTCGTGGCCGTCGTAGAACCCGGTCTCGGCCAGGTGCAGGAACGCTTCGACGCCGCAGGGGGCGAGGTCGCCCCACAGCATGACGTCGAGGGCGCCGTGGCTGGTCTCGACGGTGACGATGGTGCGGTCGGCGGGCGTGCCGAGCCGGGGCGCGTCGACGGTCGGTTCGGCGTCGTCGGCCTCGGTGACGCGGCACCGCTCGTAGATGACCTCGCCGGCCTGTTCGACCTCGCCGCCGCCGTCGCGGAAGGCGAGCCAGGAGACGCCCGCGATCGATCCGGCGGTGAGGACGAGCGCGCCCAGACCCGCCAGGCCGCGCCGGACACCGGAATGGCGAAGCCATGGAGGTGTCCATTGGTACGGCCAGCCGCCGCTCCGCTGCCAGGAGTCTCCGGCGTCAGTCGGAGACGAAGGGTCGGCGGCTACTGGCTCGTACTCGGTCTCGGCTCGGGTGCCGCTGGGCTCCATGCCTGTGAATCGTACGGTGCGTCGTCTCGTGCCAGGTAGGCGTATCCGGCGCACACCGCCCCGTAGGCGAGCGCGACGCCCACGAGGGTGCCGGGCGCGTAGCCGTCGGCGGGGACGACGAACGCCGCGGCGAACAGGCCCGCGAGGTAGCCGACGTTGTAGACGGTGTCGTTGAGGCTGAAGACGCGGCCGCGGTAGGCGTCCTCGACGCCGCGCTGGAGGCTCGTGTCGACGGTGATCTTGATGCCCTGCGAGGCGATGTTGACCAGGAGCACGGCGACGGCGAACATGATCGGCCGCATGGCCCCGGCGAGGGCGGCGACGACCACGGCGCACAGGGCGACGAGGACGACGACCCAGTGCTTGGGCCCCCAGGCGCGCGTGGCGCGCGGGGTGACGACGGCGGCGGCGAGCACGCCGAGGTTGCCGAGGACGGCGAGCACGAGCAGCCAGGTGATCGTGGTGGTGCGCGCCGGGTCGGATTCGAGGTCCCAGAAGAAGCCCATGAACAGGGCGATCGCGATGATGAACACGATGCCGTAGAGGAAGCGGTGGAGGCCCTGGACGGCCATGACCAGCGCCGGGCCGCGGCGCCGGCTCAGGTGCCTGCAGCCTTCGACCATGCCCGCGGTGGTGGCGGCGATGCCGGACCACAGGCCCGCCGCCCCGGCGTGCTCGCGGTCGGGGCCGAGGCCGTCGCGGGTGAACGCGGCCGAGGCGAGGGCGGCCGAGACGAGGTAGCCGCAGCCCGCGGCGAGGGCCAGCATCGAGTAGGAGATGCCGGAGTCGAGGAGTTTGGCGATGCCGGTGGTGGCCAGGCCGAGGCCGTAGGCGAGCGCGCCGAGGGTGGAGGCCAGCGAGTTCGCGGTGACCAGTTGGGGCGGGTCGACCACTTGCGGGTGGGCGGCGCCGAGGCCGGCCAGGACGAAGCGGTTGGCGGCCAGGACCACCATCGCGCACAGCACCCACGTCCAGTCCAGGCCGGTCTGGATGGTGAGGGCGATGACGACGACGAGAGCGGCGCGCATGATGTTGGCGACGCCGATGAGGTTGCGGCGGCTGAACCGGTCGAGGACGACGCCGACGTACGGCCCGAGCAGGGAGTAGGGGCCCAGGAGGATGGCGACGGCGGCGGCGTAGCGGAAGGGGTCGGTGTGCTCGCCGAGGGCGGGGTTGAAGAAGACGCTGAGCGCGAGGGACGCCTGGAACATGCCGTCGGCGGCCTGCGAGGTCAGCCGGACGGCCAGCAGTCTCCGAAACCGCCTGTCGGAGGCGAGGATCCGGACGTGCCCGTCGGTGCGCATTGTCTGAGGATAACTCCGGGGACGGTGCGGGGAGACCCCCAAACCGCGAACCTCCCCGGTCGGCGGACCGGCGCGGGCGCGGTTTCGGGGGCCTCCCCTTTCGGCGGCGGATGGGCCCGCCGCCGCTTACTTCCCTTCGATGAAGGCGTCGACCGCCAGGCGGGCCTCTTCATCGGAGTACTGCTCGGGCGGCGACTTCATGAAGTAGCTCGACGCGCTGAGCACGGGGCCGCCCTCGCCGCGGTCCTTGGCGATCTTGGCGGCGCGGACCGCGTCGATGATGACGCCGGCGGAGTTCGGCGAGTCCCACACTTCGAGCTTGAGCTCGGCGTTGAGCGGCACGTCGCCGAAGGTGGTGCCTTCGAGGCGGATGTAGGCCCACTTGCGGTCGGTCAGCCACGGGACGTGGTCCGAGGGGCCGATGTGGACGTCGGCGCCGCGCATCTCGTGGGGGATCTGGGAGGTGACCGACTGGGTCTTGGAGATCTTCTTGGAGACCAGGCGGGTGCGCTCCAGCATGTTCATGAAGTCCATGTTGCCGCCGAAGTTGAGCTGGTAGGTCCGGTCGAGGCGGACCCCGCGGTCCTCGAACAGCTTCGCCAGCACGCGGTGGACGATGGTGGCGCCGACCTGCGACTTGATGTCGTCGCCGACGATCGGCAGGCCCGCGTCGGTGAACTTCTTGGCCCATTCGGGGTCAGAGGCGATGAACACCGGCAGGGCGTTGACGAAGGCGCAGCCCGCGTCGATCGAAGCCTGGGCGTAGAACTTCGCCGCCTCCTCGGAGCCGACCGGCAGGTAGCAGACCACGACGTCGACCTGGGCGTCGCGGAGCGCCTTGGCGACGTCCACGGGCTGCTCGGAGGACTCGGTCACCATCTCGTCGTAGTACTGGCCCATGCCGTCGAGCGTCGGTCCGCGCAGGACCGGCACGCCGGTCGGGGGCACCTCGGCGAACTGGATGGTGTTGTTCTCCGAGGCGTTGATGGCGCTGGAGAGGTCCTGTCCCACCTTCTTCGCGTCGACGTCGAACGCGGCCACGAACTCAACGTCGCGGACGTGGTAGTCACCGAACTGCACGTGCATGAGGCCGGGAATCCGGTCCTCGACGGCGGCGTCGCGGTAATACTCGACGCCCTGCACGAGCGACGAAGCGCAGTTCCCAACGCCGACAATGGCAACGCGTAGTTTACCCATCGCGCTTGTCTCCTTCATCATCTTGTTTACTCGGTTCTTCATGCTCCGTGGCGGCCCGACTGGCGCGCCCGGGGTCGGCGAGCCGGTCGCCGAAGTCACTTCGCCGGGGGGCGTGGCTCTGCTCGGTGGCGATGAGCTCGTTGAGCCAGCGCACCTCCCGTTCGGCGGTCTCGAGTCCGTGCCGCTGGAGCTCGAGCCCGTAGGAGTCGAGCCGTTCGGCGGTGCGGGCGAGGGCCTCGCGGATGCGTTCGCGGCGCTCCTCCACGCGGCGGCGGCGGGCCTCCAGGATGCGGAGCCGCGTCGCCGGGTCGGTGCGGGAGAAGAACGCGAAGTGCACCCCGAAGAGGGCCTCGTCCGCGGATTCGGGGCCGGCGTCGGCCATGAGCTGCGCGAAGTGCTCCTTGCCCTCCGGGGTGAGCCGGTAGACCTTGCGGGCCCGGCGCCCGGTGAGCAGCGGTTTCTCGACCGTGTCCTCGCCCGGCACCTCTTCGGCGATGAGTCCGCGCTGACGCATGCGCTTGAGGGTGGGATAGAGGGAGCCGTAACTGAAGGCCGCTCGGATCGCCCCCAGGAGAGAGAGCAGTCGTTTCCGCAGCTCATAGCCGTGCATCGGGGATTCGTGCAGGAGCCCCAGGATGGCCAGCTCAAGCATCGTCTCCCCTCTCTCCCGACGGTGGGCGGTGCCGCTGATCCGACATCGCGCCTCGATCTGACGAACCGATGTATCGAACCGATACATCATTGAACACCATAGCCCCGGGTCGAAATCACGTCAAGCCCGAGCCTTCGTCCCTGTGCAGCACGGCGCTCATCCGATAAGCTCGGCAGGATCGAGCGATCTAAGAGCGTCCTCTCAGGTTCGGTGTGCGAAACTGCGAGGCGACCAAAGCCGCCGCGTCGGCGTCGCTTGGCGGCCGTCCCCCAGAACGGCCGCCCGGCGGCACCCGAGGCAGCGGCCGCCGATCGAGAAACGCCGCTGCGACCGGGCATCCCCCCAATGCCGGGAGCGAACCGAGGCGGAGCCGACGCGCGGTCGCGCGCGCCCGCGGGTGGACCCTGCGGCCCTGCCAGGCCCCCTGGCGAGGCCGACCAGCGGTTCGCCGGTTCGCCGGGCGTTTGCGACCCCGAGCCGGCACAGCGACACGTGGATGGTTGAGCATGAGCGACTACGGTTATCGTCCGGACCCGCCCGGTGAGGGCGAACGGTTCTTCGACGACGCCGGGCATTCGGGCGGCGCCCGCGGAAGCGCCTCCCCGCGCAACCGGTCCTACGGCGACTCCTCGAACAATCCCCCGGGCAACGGCGACTACGGCTGGGGCGGCGGCGACCCCCGCCCCGGCACCGGCTCCTACGGCGCCGCCCCCCGCCCCGGCGGCTCCTACGGGGGCCCCGCCACGGGCAGCGCCTCGGTCGGGCGCGCCTCCGGCAGCGCCTCAGTCGGCCCCCCCACCGGCAGCGCCTCGGTGGGCGGCGCGGGACGCGCCTCCGTCGGCGGCGCCTCAGGGAGCGCTTCCGTCGGCTCGGCCTCGGTCGGGCGCGCCTCCGGCAGCGCCTCGGTCGGCTCGGCGTCGGTCACGGGCAGCGCCTCGGTCGGCTCCGCCCGGCCCGTCAGCCCCGCCGGCGGACGGGCCACCGTCGCCGGCAAGCGCCGCGCCGGGCGCGGCGGCCCCGACGGCCCGCTCGGCGAGGACGAGCTCAAAGACCAGAAGAAGCTCAAGAAGAAGCGCCGCCGCCGCAAGGTCTACGCCGGACTCATCGCCGTGGGCGTCCTCTTCGTCGCCGCCATCACCATCGTCGGCACCTGGTTCTACCAGGACGTCCCGGCCCTCAGCGACCTCCGCCAGGAGGGCGAGCCGACCGTCTTCACCTACGCGGACGGCGAGACCGAGGCCGCGGCCTACGGCGAGGCGTACCGCAAGCAGGTCAAGGACCCCGCGAACATGCCGGAAACGGTCAAGCACGCGCTGATCGCCTCC